>DATCLS010000002.1:0-174431 GCA_036563805.1 Acidimicrobiales bacterium
GGACGGCCGCCTCCACGCCGTCGGCCGGCCGGCCCACGTGGATCAGCTGGCCGGACCCGGCCACGATGGCCCGCCCGGGCGGCATGTCGGGCACCTGGGAGGCCCGGAGGCCGAAGTTCATGTAGTCGTTGCGGTCGGCCAGCCGGAGGGCGAGGCGCTGCCGCACCAGCGACGTGAGGGCGCCGGGCATGGCGTTGGCCCGGTCGGCGGCCACGAGCGTGTACATGCCCAGCTCGGGGCCGTCGGCGAAGACCCGGGTGAACGTGTCGTACACCGCGCTGCCGGCCAGGTCGTTGTACTCGGCGGCGAACGGGCTCCAGCCGTCGACCAGCGTCACGATCATCGGCTCCTGCCGGAGCGCGGCGGCGCCCAGGTCGCGGCGGCGGTCGAGCTCGGTGCGCAGGTGGCGGATGAGGCGGGTCTGGCGCTCCCGCTCGCTGGCCAGGATCACGGCGCCCACGTGCGGCAGCGGCTCGAGGACGCTCAGCTCGCCGGCCCCGAAGTCGAGGGCGTACACGTGCACGTCGTCGGGCGACGACAGCCGGGCCAGCGACAGCACCACGCTGACGAGCGTCGTCGTGGTGCCGTTGCCCGCCAGCCCGTAGGCGACGAGGTTGCCCTCGCCCGGCACCCACCCGACCGGGTACTGCGTCTGGGCGTCGGGGTCGTCGGCCAGCGCCAGCGGCACGAACGGCGGGCGCTGGCCGCCGGCGTTCTCGATGGCGGCGTCGATCAGGCCGTCGAGGTCGATCTCGGGCGGCAGCGGGTCGGGCCAGGGGCGGCGCGGCGCCGGCCGGCCGGTCCGCTCGAACGCGGCGTTGATGGCGTCGACCAGCACCAGCAGGTCGGTCTCCTCCTGGCCCCCCTCGGGCTCGCCCGCCGGCTCGGGCTCCAGGGGCGGGGGCTCGTAGCGGGGCAGCGGCCCGTACGTGAACGGGGCCACGTCGACGTGCGCCAGCGACGACTCGTTGCGCGACCCGGTCGACAGCGCCGACTGGATGGCCACCACCTCGCCGGGGCCGAGCCGCACGTAGGCCCGGCCAGGGGCGGTGCGGGGGATGGCGGCCGCGTCGTCGACGTCGATGACGTCGGTCGAGTCGTTCTTGTCCTGCATCCGCAGGGCGATGCGGAGGTTGGTGTTGGCCTTGATGTTGTCGCTGATCGCCCCCTGGGGTCGCTGGGTGGCGAGCAGCATGTGCACGCCGAGGCTGCGGCCCCGCTGGGCGACGCCGACCAGGGCGTCGATGAAGTCGGGCAGCTCGGCCTTGAGGGTGGCGAACTCGTCGATGATGACGAGCAGGCGGGGCATCGGCTCGGTGCCCCGGTTGTTGCGCAGGTAGTCGGGCAGGTCGATGGCGCCGCACTCGCGCAGGACCCGCTCGCGGTGCTTCAGCTCGGCCTCGAGGCAGCGCAGCGCCCGCTCGGCCAGGTGCTCGTCGAGGTCGGTGACCAGCCCGACCGTGTGCGGGAGGCGGGCGCACTCGTCGAAGGCGCTGCCCCCCTTGAAGTCGATGAGCACGAACGTGAGGTGGTCGGGGTCGACGCTGGCGGCCAGGCCGGCGACCAGCGTCCGCAGCAGCTCGGACTTGCCGGCGCCGGTCGTGCCGCCGACCAGGCCGTGCGGTCCGTCGGCCACGAAGTCGATCTCGAACGTCCCGTTCTCGGACACGCCGATCGGGGCCGCCGGGCGGGGGTCGACGCCGCCGGCCTTCCACCGGGCCAGGATCGCCTCGGGCGTGCACTCCTCCAGCTCGAGCAGCGGCAGCAGCCGGATGGACGCCGGTAGGCCGGCGCCCGGGATGTCGAGCTCGGGGTCCTCGAACCGGGCCATGGCCCGGGCGCACTCGCGGGCCACGTCGTCGGACATGCCGGTGGCCAGGAAGTCGGCGATGCGCAGGCCCTGCTGGGGCAGGAACAGGTCGGCCTGGCCGTCGGGGTCGGTCAGCTGGATGATCGACGTGCACACGGCCGGGAGCCGGTCGGGCGTCGAGGCGATCACGATGCCGGCGACGAGGCCGCCGTCGCCCCGCAGCAGGTTGCGGGTCGGCGCCCGCCGGCCCTCGGTCAGCGACTCGTCGTCGACGACGACCAGCGTCGTCGGGCCGACCTGGCGCTCGCCCGGTCGCAGCGGCTTCTTGTCCTTGGGGGACGCCTTGAGCTGGGCCTCGACCAGGCGGGTCGACTGCTCGGGGTTGTAGGACAGCAGCCGCTGCGTGCCGGTGGCGTCGCGGGTGTGGGGCAGCCACTTGGCCCAGTCCCACGCCGAGGCGTTCTCGAAGCTGGCCAGCACCATGATCGGCATGTCGGCCGGGCCGTGGAGCGTGGCCGCCTGGCAGACCAGCGACCGGGCCACCGCCAGCGCCGCGTTGCGGTCGCCCACGATGCCGACCACCCCGCCCTGCTGGAGCTCGAGGGGGACGGGGCTGCCGTGAAGCACCGACGCCTCGGACAGCACCTGGGTCAGCTCCTCGGGCGGGGCGTTCGTCCCGTAGCTGCCGCTGGTGTCGGGGACCGGTGGCTTCCACGGCACATCGCCGATGCCGGCCCGCAGCAGGAGGAAGTCGGGGTGGGTGGGCCGGCGCTGCCACAGCGACGTGCTGGGCAGCGTCACCCGCCGGACGACCTCGCTGGGGTCGGGGTAGGCGAGCGCCCGGCGCCGCCGCTCCTCGTCGGCCCGCTCGGCCAGGGCGGCGCGGAACTCGGCCAGCTCCCGCCGGAAACGCTCGCGCTCGCTGCGCTCGGTCTTCTTGCCCCGGCGCCGGCCGTCGAGCCACTGGCCGATGGCCATCACCGGCGACAGGCCGGCGAACAGCAGGAACGTCGGCTGCTTGAGGATGGCGAACATGGCGCCGGCGAAGATCAGCGGCGCGACGACCGAGATGATCGACAGGGGCGTCTTGCCCTGGTTGACGTCCGGCGGCTTGGGCGGCACCACCTCGGCCGGCGGCGGGTCGGGGGCCGGGCGGGGCGGGCGGTTGAACGGCATCGTCCCCGCCGCGTTGGTGTGGCGCAGGGGGTCGACGGCGAACGGCCGGTCGCTCTCGTTCACCGGCCGCAGCTCGACGTGCAGCGAGCCGACCTCGACCAGCGCCCCCTCGTGGATCGGCGTCGGCTGGGCCGCCGGCTGGCCGTCGACCCACGTGCCGTTGTGGGAGCCCAGGTCGCAGATCGTCGCCTCGCCGGTGGCGGCGATGTCGAGCCGGGCGTGGCGGCGCGACACCGTGCGGTCGTGGAGGACGATGTCGTTGCCGGCGGCCCGCCCGATCGTGAGCGAGCCCGGCGCCACGGGGAACCGGCGGCCGGCGTCGAGGCCGTTGACCACCGCCAGCTCGAGGTTCTGGGCCAGGCCGGGGACGCCCGGCACGGCGGGCGGCGCTCCCGGCGCGGGAGGCGCGCCGGGCACCGCCCCCGGGACGCCGGGCACGCCGGGGACCTGGCCCGGAATCTGGCCGGGTAGGGCGGCCGGCCCGGCGCCGGGCATCTGCCCCGGCATCGGGGCCTGGCCGGGCACGGGCGCCGGGGCGGGCACGCCGGGCTGACCCGGCATCGGAGTGGGCACGTGCCCCGGCAGGGGGCCCGGGACGCCGGCGACCCCCGGGACCTGGCCCGCCGTCGGACCGGGCGACGCCCAGGGGTCGGCCGTCGCCGGGGCGATGCTGACCACCGCCCCCTCGTGCAGCCCGGCCTCGGCCAGCTCGAACTCGGGATCCACCAGGCGATCGCCGACGAGCAGCGCCCGTGGGGGCTCGGCGCCCGCCGCGGCGGCCGCCGCCGCGGCCGGGTCGAGCGCCTCCACGAGGTCGCCGACGGTGGCCGCCGGGTTGTTCACCCGGACGTCCAGCTCGCGGCGATCGTCGCCGTCGACAAAGACGATCTGCACGCGAGCCAACGGTAGTGGCCGCCGGGCGCCTGGCGTCGTCCGGGTCGGCCGGCGGTCGCGGTCCGCCGCGCCGTGGGCGGACCGCCCGGCCGGCCGCCGCGCCGAGTGGCGCCGTGGTCGCGAGAACGGCCAGGTCCGGGCGGGGGCGCGATGCCTTTCGGCGCCGGTGATGACCTACACTCGCCAGCCGTCGTAGGCGGAGCTGGGGCCACGCCCACCCCCGAGCCGGCTGGCCGCCGCTCCAGCGACGGGATCGCCCACCGGGACGGAGCGACGGGACAGAGAGGTCCAGCGGAGTGAACCTGTTCGACATAGCCGGCAGCCGCTCGCTGGCTGCGGGCGTGGCCGTCTCGGCCGCATCCGTGGTCCTGCCGGTCGTCCTCGGCAACAGCGAGACCTCCGCCCGGGTCGACATGCTCGACGGCACGGTTTGGCTGGCCAGCGAGGCGGCCGGCAACGTCGTGCGGGTCAACGGCGAGACCGGGCGGGTCGACGCCCGCCTGGACCTGGGTCAGATCGCCGGCGAGCTGCTCGTCGACCAGGGCGACGGCGCCGTGCTGGTCAGCTTCGGCAACGAGGTGCGCAGCATCGACCTCGCCAACCTCGACTGGGGCGCGGCGACCGACCTCCACGCCGGCACGGGCGTCGTCGTCGGCGACGGCGCCGCGTTCATGGTCTCGCAGGACGGCGAGGTCCGCGAGCTCGACCCATCCACGCTCGAGACCATCGGCGAGGTCGACCTCGAGGCCGCGCCGATCGCGCCCAGCGTCGTCGCCGAGGGCCGGCTGGTCGTGCCCGTCGACGACGGCACCGTGCGGGTGGTCGACGGCGACGACGTCACCGCCGCGATCGAGGCGGGCGAGGAGAACGACGCGGTGCGCGTGACCCGGATGGGCGACACGGTGGCCGTGCTCAACCAGACGCAGCGGACCGTCCGCGAGCTCGACGCCGCCGACGGCGACGCCCGGGACCCCGTGGAGGTCGAGCTGCCGACCGGCGAGCTGCTCGTCCCCACCGAGCTGACGCCCGGCCACCTGTGGGTCACCGCCACCCGGTCCGGCGAGCTGGCCGGCGTCCACCTCGACGGTGAGGATCCGACGGTCACGGTCCCGGTGGCCGACGCCCGCCACCAGCTCACGGCCCCGGTCGTGGCCGGCGAGCGGGTCTACCTCGTCGACCGGACCGCAGGCGAGATCGTGGCCGTCGACGCCACCACCCACGAGGTCGTGCACCGCGAGCCGTTGGAGGTGCCCGACCCCAGCCAGGTCGAGCTGCTGGTCGAGGGCGACACGGTGTTCGTCAACGACCCCAACAGCAAGCTGGCCATCGTCATCGACGGCGACGAGTACATCCGGGTCGACAAGTACAGCGACGAGGGCGTGGCCGCCCCATCCAGTCCGGCGGCCGACCCCGACCCGGCGCCGGCGACCCAGGCGCCGGCCGCGCCCCAGGCCCCGGCCCCGCCGCCGCCCGAGCCGCCGGCCGCGCCGGCCACCGTCACCGCCACGCCCGGCAACGGCTCGGCCACCGTGTCGTGGCAGCCCGGCGGCGGGGGCGCGGCCACCAGCTACCACGTCGCCTACGAGGGCGGCGGCACGGTCGACGTGCCGGCCGGCCAGGTCAGCGTCACGGTCGACGGCCTGACCAACGGCGACACGTACGTGTTCGAGGTGTGGGCGTCCAACGAGCACGGCGAGAGCCCGCGGGTCCCGTCCAACGAGGTCGTCCCGAACGACGAGGTGCCCGGCGCCCCCACCCGGGTCGTCGCCGAGGACGGCGACGCGTCGGCCGTCGTGCGCTGGTCGGGGGCCGACGGGCGGGGCAACGACATCACCGCCTACGTGATCGAGGCGTCGCCGGCCACGGTGCCGCCGCTGCGGGTGTCCGGCGACGACACGTCGGCCGAGGTCACCGGGCTGACCAACGAGACGCCCTACACGTTCACGGTCCGGGCCGTGAACGACCTCGACGTCCAGAGCGAGCCGTCGCCGCCCTCCAACGAGGTCACGCCCTGGGGGCCGCCGAGCCAGGTGCCGAGCGTGACCAAGACGGAGGAGGCCAACGCGGTCGCGCTGGACTGGGAGCCGGCGACCGGCCGGGAGCCGATCAGCTACGTGATCACGGCCACCCCGTCGGTGGGCGACCCGGTGACGGTGACCGACACCTGGCACCGGTTCGAGGGTCTGACCAACGGCACGAGCTACACGTTCACGATCGTGGCCCGCAACGAGCGGGGCGACGGCCCGCCCCAGCAGGTGCAGGCCACGCCGGGGTCGCACCCCCAGCTGCGCAACGTGGCGGCCGAGCGCACCGGGGACCGACGGTTCCGGGTCACGTTCGACGTCGACGACGGCGGCCGCCCGATCGACTCGTGCACGGTCAGCCGCGGGGGCGGCGGGTCGGTGGCGTGCGACCTGTCCGGCGGCTCGGGCTCGGCGACGCTCGACGTGCCGCAGTTCAACACCCAGTACACGTTCACGGTCACGGCCGCGAACGAGATGGGCGAGGGCACGGGCACGGCCTCCGGCCGCTCCGCCGGCAAGCCGCTGACGGTGGACGCCAACCGCGAGCGCTGGGACGGCGCCTGCACCTGGTTCGACGGCCAGCCGAACACTCGGCCCTACTTCTCGTCGCCCAACCACACCTGTCCCGCCGAGTCGCCCGGCCCGGCCGGCTACCTGCGGCACGGCACCGCGGTCCGGGCCCAGTGCTGGCAGAACGGCGAGAGCGTGCGGGACGACCACTTGAACGCCTCGACCGTCTGGATCCGGGTCGAGCAGGGCTGGATGAACGCCATGTACTTCTCGAACTGGAGCTCCAACCCCGAGGCGAACCTCCCGAGGTGCTCATGAGCATCCCAAGCCACGACAACAACGATCCGTTCGCGTGGTTCGCCCGGTCGTTCCGGGCCATCCAGGAGAACGTCGAGCTGGTCATCCACGGCAAGGCCGACGTCGTGCGGCTGGCGCTCGTGTGCCTCCTCGCCGAGGGTCACCTGCTGGTCGAGGACGTGCCCGGAGTCGGCAAGACGTCGCTGGCCCGTTCGCTGGCCTCGTCGATCGGGGCGAGCTGGCACCGCATCCAGTTCACGCCCGACCTGCTGCCGTCCGACGTCACCGGCGTGACGATCTACAACCAGCACTCGGGGACGTTCGAGTTCAAGCCCGGCCCGGTGTTCGCCAACATCGTCCTGGCCGACGAGATCAACCGGGCGTCGCCCAAGACCCAGTCGGCGCTCCTCGAGGTCATGGAGGAGCACCACGTCACCGTCGACGGCGTGGCCCACCCGGTGCCCCGGCCGTTCATGGTCGTCGCCACCCAGAACCCGGTCGACATGGACGGCACCTACCAGCTGCCCGAGGCCCAGCTCGACCGGTTCCTGATCCGCATCTCGGTCGGCTACCCCGACCAGGCGGCCGAGGTCGACATCCTGCGGTCGCACCACGCCGGCGCCGCCGTCGACCAGATCTCGCACGTCGTCGGCAACGACCACGTCCGGACGATGATCGCCATCACCAACGAGGTGCACGTGGCCGACGCCGTGCACGACTACATCGTGCGGCTGGTGGCGGCCACCCGGCACCGGCCCGAGGTCCGTCTCGGGGCCAGCCCCCGGGGCAGCCTGGCCCTGCTCCGGGCCGGGCGGGCGTCGGCCGCGGCCGACGGCCGCAACTACCTGCTGCCCGAGGACGTGCGGGCGCTGGTCGGGCCCGTGCTGGCCCACCGGCTCATCCTGACCCCGGAGGCCGAGGTGCGGGGCGTGACGGCCGAGCAGGTCGTCGACATGGTCCTGGCCGAGACGCCGGTGCCGCGCACGGCCGTGGCCTGAGGTGGGCGAGGTGGCGGCGCCCGCACACTCCGGCCCGCCCGCGCCCCCGCCCGGGGGCGCGCCGCCGGCGGCGCCGGGCGGGGTTCGGGCCGGCTCGGGGACCGCCGCGGGAGCCGTCTCTGCGGCCGGGCCTGCCGTCGCCGCGGCCCACGCCGGGGGCGCCGCCTCGGCCGACCCCGGGTCCGCCGAGGCTGCGGCCGCCGCCGCCCGCCGCGACCGGCGGGCCGGGCGGCCCACGCTGACGCCGGCGGGCCGGGGGGTGCTCGGCGGCTCGGCCGTCCTCTACGCCGTGGGGTGGGGCCTGGGGTACCCCGAGGTGCTCGCCGTGGCCGCCGCCGGCGTCGTCGCCCTGCTGGTGGCCCTGGCCTGGACCTGGACCCGGCCCCACCTCGAGCTGGCCCGCACGGTCACGCCCCAGCGGGTCATCCGGGGCGAGCGGGCCGACGCCCTGCTCAGGGTGTCCAACCCGACCGGCCGGGCGCTCCAGCAGCTGACCGCCGTCGACCGGGTGGGCGACCGCGACGTCGACGTCGAGCTGCCCCGGGTGCCGGCCGGCGGGACCGGCACCACTGGCTACCGGCTACCCACCGAGCGCCGGGGTATCATGCCCGTCGGGCCGCTCAGCGTGATCCGCCGCGACCCTCTCGGCCTCATGGAGGCAGCCCGCCGCTTCGGCACCCCCGAGACGCTGTGGATCTACCCGAAGATCTACCCGGTGTCGCCGCTGTCGGCCGGGCGGCGGCGCGACCTGGAGGGGCCCACGTCCGACCAGGCGTCCGGCAGCATCACGTTCCACGCCCTGCGCGAGTACGTGGTCGGCGACGACCTGCGGCTCATCCACTGGCGGTCGACGGCCCGGACCGGGACGTTGATGATCCGCCAGCAGGCCGACCCCAGCCAGCCGCAGACCACGATCGTGCTCGACACCCAACGGCGGTCGTTCGACGACGAGACGTTCGAGGCCGCGGTCGAGGCGGCCGCCTCTCTGGTCACGGCGTCGACGGCCCACCGGTTCCCGGTCCGGCTGCACACCGGCACCGGCCTCGTGGCGACGGGCCGGGGCAGCCGGGCCACGGCCTCGGCGCTGCTCGACCACCTGACGCCGCTGCAGCCGTCCGACGAGGGGGCGCTGTCCGACGTTGCCGCCCGGCTGGCCACCGAGCCCGGGGGCCACAGCCTGGTGATCGTCACCGGCGACCCCGACCCGACCGACCTGCTGGCCGTCGAGACCCTGCGGTCGCGCTACGACATGACGGCCGTGGTGCGGTTCCGCGCCGACGCCGAGCCGGGCGTGAGCTGGGAGCACGGCGTCATCGACCTCGTCGCCCCCGACGCCGAGGCGTTCGCCGCCCTGTGGAACCGGAGGACGGCGTGACCGGGCGGCGCGTCGGGCTCGCGGAGCCCCGCGGGGCCCGCCGTCCCTGCCACCCCTGCGGGCCCCTCGCCGTCCCCGGCGGGGTGGCCCGGTGACGGCCCCGGCGCACGCCCGGGGCCGGTGGCCGGCGGCCTCCGCCGCCGCGACCGACGCCGCCGTGGCCGGTGCGCCCGGCGGGGCCGGGGTGTCACTGCGGCGCCACGCTCCCGGGCCCGGAGCGTCCGCCGGATTGGGTGCGGCGCCCGCGCCGGGTGTGCCGGCGGGGCCCGGTGGGCCGGAGCCCGGGCCGCCCGGGCCACCCGCGGAGCCGCGGGCGCGGCGCGGCGTCGGGCGGCCGCGCCGGGCGGGGGCGACCGAGCGGGACACGGGGACCCGCCGAGGCCGGACGGAGCCCCAGGCCGGACCGCTGGTGGCGGCCGTGCCGGCCGCCGGGCTGGCCGCGCTGGCCGGCGCCGCCTTCACGTCCGCGTTCGCCGCCGGCGACCTGACCGTGCCGGTGGCCGCCGGGGCGGTGGGCGGGGCGGCCGTCAGCGCGGTCGTCACGGGCCGGGGCCGCCGGCGCCTGGCGGTGGCGACGCTGGCCGCTCTCGCCGTGCTGGTCCCGCTGGCGATGGCGGCCACGCGGGGCGGCCCGGCCGACGTGCTCACCGGCCTGCGGGACGGGCTCCGGTCGATCGTCACGTCCGCGGTTCCGACGCCGGCCGACGCCCCCGAGCTGGTCGTCCCCTACGCGGTCACGGCCGCCGCTGCCTTCCTCGGGGCCGAGGCCGCCCAGCGGGCGCAGGCGGCCGCCGGGCCGGTCCTGCCGTCGCTGGTGGCGCTGGTGGGCGCCCTGACGCTGGGCCTGGACGGCACCCGCCCGCCCGGGTGGGTGCCGGCGGCCTGGGCCGGGCTGGCCGCCGCCGTGGTCGGCCTCCGGCAACGGGCCGGCCGGGCGCCCGCGAACGCCGCCGGGCGGGGCGGCGGGGCCCGGTCCGGCGGGCCCGACGGGGCCGGCGGCGACCAGGGCGGCGGCGACGGCGGGGGGAGGAGCTCCCGCCGCCGTCGGGGCGGCGGGCTGCCCCGACGGGCGTTGACGCTCGTCCCGGTGGCCATGGTGGCCGGCGTCGTCGGGCACCTGGTCGGCCCGCACCTGCCGGGCGCCGGCCAGCGCGACCGGTTCGAGCTGCGCGACCACTTCGAGCAGCCGATCCAGCCGCAGCAGCAGGCCAACCCGCTCGTCCTCATGGCCGGCCTCCAGGAGGGGGACGACGACCCGATGTTCGTGGCCGAGACGTCCGAGCGCGTCGACCGGTGGCGGCTGGCGACGCTCGACGCCTACGACGGCGAGCAGTGGTCGAGCGCGGTGTCGTTCGAGCCGGCCGGCCGGCGGCTGCCCGAGCCGCCCGCCGACGAGGTCAGCGGCGGCCGGAGGGTCACCCAGACGATCGAGCCCGTGGGGCTCGAGGGCCTGTGGCTGCCGGTCGCCGGCCGGCCGGTCGAGGTCTCGGTCGACGACGTGCTGTTCGACACGGAGAGCGGCGTGCTCCTGACCGCTGAGCCCCGGCTGCCCGAGTCGTACCGGGCCACGTCGATCATCCCGGAGACCGACCCCGCCACGCTGGCCGGCGCCCGAGCCGCCGACGACGAGGAGGCCGAGCGCGCCCTCGAGCTGCCGCCCAACGTGCCCCCGGAGTTCACCGACCTGGCCGAGACGATCACGGCCGGGTCGAGCTCGGCCTACATGCGGGCGACCGCCATCGAGCGCTACCTCGCCCAGTCGACGGAGGCCGTCCCGTTCCGCTTGGCGGTCCAGGCGCCGCCCACCGGCCACTCGCTCGGCCACCTGCGCTGCTTCCTGTTCGACACCGAGCGCTGTCAGCGCCAGGGCTCGACCGAGCAGTTCGTCGCCGCCTACGCGCTGCTGGCCCGCGCCGCCGACCTCCCGACCCGTATCGCCGTCGGCTTCGCCTCGTCGGGCAGCGCCGGGCGCGACGAGGTCACCGCCCACGACGCCACCGCCTGGGTGGAGGTCAAGTTCGAGGGGATCGGGTGGGTGCCGTTCAACCCCGTCCCCAACCCGGACGTCACGAACACGCCGCCGCCCGACGTGGCCGGGGGTGGCGGAACGCCCGACACGCAGACGCCGACCACGATCCCCCGCCCCGACGAGAACGCGGCGGAGACCGGGTCAGCCGTCGAGGAGGAGCCGACCGAGGCCGGCGGCAGCGCCGTCGTGTGGATCGCGCTGGGCGCCGCGGTCGTCGTGGCGCTGGTGACCGCGCCCGCCCTCGTGCGGGCCCGGCGCCGGCGGCGCCGCCGACGGGCGCCCGATCCCGGCGACCGCGTGGCGGGCGCGTGGGCCGAAGCGGTCGACCAGCTGGCCCGGTCCGGGGTCCGCACGCCGCCCACCGCCGCCGTGCGCGACGTGGTGGCGGCCGGGCGGGCGGCGCTGGCCGCCGAGGCCGAGCCGCTCGGCCCGCTCGGCGAGCTGGTCAACCGGGCGCGGTTCGCCCGCCGCGGGGTGGCCGAGTCCGACGCCGCCGCGGCCTGGGAGCTGAGCGACGCCTTCGCCGCCCGGCGGCGCCGGACGCGTTCGCTGGCCCAGCGGGTGCGCGAGCACTTCGCCGTGCGCTCGGCGGCCGCCCGGCTCGCCCGCGGGTAGCGGTCAGCCACGGGCGGTGGCGGCCGGCCGCAGCCGTGGCGGCTGCTCGCTGGTCGGTGGCGGCCCGCCGGCCGGGTGGCGGCCCGCCGGCCGGGTGGCGGCCCGCTACGGCGTGTCGGAGCCCGACGAGCCGGGCGTTCCGCCGTCGGCGGGAGCCTCCCCCTGGTCGGCTGGTTGCTGGCCCTCCTCCGCGGGCCGCTCGCCGTCGGCCTCGTCGGTCGTCAGCACCGTCTCCGCCGAGGCGCCGCGGATGCAGGTCGGGGCGCTGAAGGCCTGGGCGGCATCCTGGGCCGGGACCTGCTGAAACGTGGACAGCAGCGCCACAGCGAAGCAGTAGCCGACGTCGTCGCGCAGGTGGGTCGACGGGACCAGGTAGGTGGCGCCCACCTGCGGCGGCAGCACCTCGGGGGAGTCGGCCTCGGACATGACGAGGACGATGTAGTCCGCGGCCTCGTCGCCGTCCCACTCGAGCAGGACGCCGGCCTCGCTCTCGCGCGCCCGCAGGTTCTGGGGCGTCTCGAGCACCCGGGGGGTGGACTCCTCCTCGGTGGTGGTCGTCGTCGGCTCGCGCTCGACGGTCTCGCCGTCGTCGCCGCCGCTCAGGGCCAGGTAGGCCCCGACCCCACCGCCCGCCAGGACGAGGACGGCGGCGGCGATGAGGAGCCGCTTCTTGAGCTTGGACGGCGGCTCGGGCTCGGGCTCCTGGCCTCGGGCCCGCCGGACGACGTCACGGTGGACGGTGGCGTCGCCGTCGAACCCGGCGTCGAACCCGCCGCTGGGGCCGGCCGGCGCCGGCGCGCCGGGTGCACCGGGCGTGCCGGGTGGGACAGTGCCGGGTGCGGCGGTGCCGGGTGGGGCGGTGCCCGGTGGTCCCCAGGTGTCGCCGCTGGGGGTTCCGGGGGCGCCGGTCCCAGGTGAGGCGCCGTCGGGCGGTGCCGGGGCGCCGGGCGGTGCGGCGTGGGCGGCGTAGGCGTGGTCGGGTGCGCCGGGTGGGGCGGACGCGTCCGGAGACGGGGCGGCGCCGGCGACGAAGGCGGCCCCGGTGACGCCGGCCGTGGGCGCCCCGCCCGCCCCGGCACCGGACCCGACGGGCACCGGCCCCGGCGGGCCCGGGGGAGGGGCCGGACCAAGCTGGCCCGGCGGCGCGGGGGACCCGGCCTGCGGGGCGGGCCCCGGCGCCGGCGGCGGGCCGAGGGCACCCTCGCCGGGCCCGGCGGTGGCGTAGTCGAGCGTCGCCTCCCGCTGGAGCGTCGGCCCGGGCGAGTCGGTCGGCACGGTGATCACGCCCGGCGACGGGTCGGCCAGCGTCCCCGGTGGTGCCGGCACCTCGGTGCTCTGGGGAGCGTCCATCACGACGGGCTGGGTCACCTCGAGCCCGAGCTCGGCCTGCACCTGCTGGAGCGCCTGGGCGAACGCCAGGGCGGTCGGCGTCCGCGCGTGGGCGTCGCGGGCCAGTGCGGCGCGCAGGGCCGTGTCGAGCGACGGGGGCACGTCCTCGCGGCCGATCGCCGGCACGTCGGACTGCAGGATGCGCAGCAGCAGCGAGGCCATGGAGTCCTGGTCGCCGCCCCGCTGGTGGGGCGCCCGGCCGGCGAGCATGGCGAACGTGGTCGACGCCAGCGAGTAGACGTCGGACGTCGGGGTGACCGTGGTCCGCTCCAGCACCTCGGGCGGCGCGTGGTAGGGCGTGAGGGCGTCGACCCCGACCGACACCTCCTGGCGCTCGGCCAGGATCGACAGGCCGAAGTCGGTCAGCGCCGGCTGGCCGTACGAGGCGAGCAGCACGTTGCCGGGTTTGACGTCGCGGTGGACGACCCCGGCGCGGTGGGCGGTCTCCAGCGCCCCGGCCAGGCCGATGGCGATGCGCAGGACGTCGGGCACGGCGAACGGTCCGCCGGACCGGAGCCGATCGGCGATCGAGCCCCGGTCGAACAGCTCCATGGAGATGTAGGGCCGGCCGTCGGGGCTGAGCCCGGCGTCGTAGACGGTGACGATGTTGGGGTGGGCCGACAGCCGGCCGGCCACCCGGCACTCCCGCAGGAACCGGCGCTGGGCCCGGTCGTCGGCCAGCGCGAAGGTCAGGACCTTGACGGCCACCCAGCGGTCGAACTGGTCCTGGTAGGCGCGGAACACCTCGCTGTAGCCGCCCCGGCCCAGCGGAGTGAGGTCGCGATAGCCCGGAAGCTGCGGCGCTGAGGTGGAGCCAACCATCGCGTCGGGCGAGCCTATCGGTCGGCGCCGGGGAGGCCGGCGCGGCGCCCGGCCCGGTGCGGCGGGCCCGAGCCGCCGGGCGCAGGGGCGGGTCGGCGGGCCGTCAGGGCCGGATGACGGCGTCCGGCTGGGCGCCGTTGATGCAGGCCGTGGGCAGGACCGCCTGCTCGGAGTCGTCGGGCACGCTCACGGGCGGGGCGCCGTCCTCGGGGGCGGCCACGACGTCGAAGCAGTAGGCGCCGCCGGGCTGGACGGCCGTGGCCGGGATCAGCAACGCCGTGGCCGGGCCTGCGCCGATGGGCCGGGGCGGCTCGGTCGGCGACAGGATCCGGACCAGGTAGTCGACGCCGACCGGGCCCTCCCAGTCGAGCTGGACGCCCTCGGGCGTCTCCACCGCCGTCAGGTCGGAGGCCCGGTTGGGCGAGAACTCCTGGCCCTGCTCGGTGGACGTCGTGGATTCCTGCTCGCCGGTCGAGGTCGTGGGCGCCGGGTCGGCGGCGTCGGTGCCGGAGATGACCATCCATGCGCCGCCCACACCGAGGATGACGACGAGCGCCACCAGCACCAGCACGGGCAGCGCCGGCGGGCCGGTCCGCCGGGGCGCCATGTCGGGCGTGGCCCCGATGGGGCGCTTGGCGGCGGGGGAGGCGCCGCCGGAGGATGACCCGGCCTCGCGCTCGCGCCGCTGGCGCTCGAGGCGGGCTTGGCGGGCCCGCTCCAGGGCCGACACGGCCCGGTCGTCGGAGATGGTGCCGGCGCCGACCCGGGCGGCCGGCCGGTCGGCGCTCTGGTGCCCGGCCCCGTGTCGGGCACCCGGCCGGGCCTCGACCGGTTGGTCGGCGGACGGGCGGCGGCGCTCGCTGCGCCGGTACCGGCGGCCAGCGGCGCCGGCGTCGTCGGGCGGCGCCGGGACGGTGGCGGGCTCCGGGCGGCGCCGCCCCTGCGGCGGGGCGGCGGGCGTCGGCGACTGGCGGGCCTCGGGCACCGCGGTGGGCGGCCCCGGGCGGGACGGCTCGAACGCCTCGCCGAGCCGCTGGGTGTCGATCGGCGGCCGCTCGTCGGTCGGCAGCGGCTGGTGGAGCGGGGAGTCGGCCGGCAGGGCGGACGGGCCCGGGCGGTTCTGCCGGGCGAGCGCTTCAGCCAGCACGGTGGGGTCGATCGTGGGGCGGTTCAGCGGGCCGAGGTCGGCCGGGCCGGGGGCGGTGGGCGGCGCGGCCTCGGCGCCGCCGGGCGGGGGACCGGCCCACCAGGGCGTGACCGCCCGGCCGTCGCCGCCCGCGGGGCCGCCGGTGCCGCCGCTCGGGCTGCCGCCACCGGGGCTGTCGGCCGCCGGGGCGAACGGGCTGGTGGCCCCACCGCCGGGGCCGGTGCCCCCTGGGCTCGTGCCGCCGCCGACCACGCGTCGGTCGTCGTCGCGGTAGGCGCCACCGGGCGGGAAGCCGCCGGCCACCCGCCGCTCCTCCTCGGTGCGGTAGGCGCCGCCGGGCGGATAGCCGGCACCGGTGGCGCCCGCGCCGGGCCCGAACCCCCGGGCGCCGTTGCCGCCTCGGCCGCCCTCCCGGTTCGCCCCGGGGTCGAAGGGGTCGGGCCGCTCGCGGGCCGCCAGCGGCGGCCGGGCGCCGTTCTCGTGCCCGGCGGCGGGGCGGAGGCCGTTGTCGAAGCCGGCGTCGAGGCCGTTGCCGAGACCCGGGCCGCCGTCGAGACCCTGGCCGGTGCCGTTGCTGGGGGCGCCGAGCGGCGCAGCGCCGGCGCCCGGCCCCGACCGAGGCATGCCGGTGTCGCCCTCGGGGGCCGGGAGGCCGAGCGGCAGACCAGCGCCGTTCGGTTGGCCGCCGTCGCCGGGGCGCGCGCGGGCCGCCAGCGGGGGCCGCGTGCCGTTCTCGTGCCCGCTGCCGGGGCCGAGGGGCGACGGCAGGCCGGCGCCGTTCTCGGGGGCCTGCGGGCCGGTGACGCCGTTCTCGGACGGGGTGACCACGCTGGCGCCGGTGCCGCTGCTGGCCGCCGGCGGCAGGGCGGCCGGGCCCGACTCCGCCGGGTGGGGGCCGCCGCCGGGGGCCGCCGGGGGCACCGCGGCGAGCCAGGACCAGTCGCGGCCGCCGGCGCCCTCCGGGCCTCCGGCGCCGCCGGGCCGGCCGTTCAGAGCGGCGGCCGCGCTCCCCGCCGCCAAGCCGCCCGCAGCCGAGCCACCCGCCGCCAAGTCGAGCACGACCGGCTCGGTCACCTCGAGTCCGGCCAGCCGCTGGGCCTCCTGCAGCGCCCAGGCCAGCTCCAGCGCGTGCTGGGGCCGTTTGGCCGGGCTGTGGGACAGGGCGGCGCGCAGGGTGTCCTCGAGCCCGGGCGGCACGTCCGACCGCTCGATGGGCGGCAGGGGCAACTGGAGGATGCGCAGCAACAGCGACGCCGTCGAGTCGTCGGCGCCGGAGCTGGGGTGGGGCGGCTGCCCGACCAGCAGGGTGTAGACGACCGAGGCCAGCGAGTAGACGTCGGTGGCCGGCGAGACCTCGGTCTCCTCGAGCACCTCGGGCGGGGCGTGGTAGGGGATCCAGCGCGAGAGGGCGGCGCTCGCCCCCTGGGGCCGGGCGAAGTCGGCGAGCCCGGCCTCGGCCAGCAGCGGCTGGCCGTCGGGCAGCAGCAGCACCACCTCGGGGGCGACGCCCCGGTGGATGACCCCGGCGCGGTGGGCGGTCTCGAGCGCCCCGGCGAGGGCGACGCCGATGCTCAGCGCCGAGTCGACGCCCAGCACCCCGCTGGTCGCCAGCACGCCCTGCGCGGTGGTACGGGCGTGCCCGTCGCTCACGACGTACGGGCGCCCGCCGTCGGTGTGGCCGCTGGCGTGGATCGTCGGCATGTGGGGGTGGGCCCCCAGCCGCCGGGCCGTCTCGACCGCCGCCTCGAAGCGCTCGTGGGCCCGGTCGTCGGTCGGGCGCGGGTAGACGGTCACCGTGACAGGGCCGCCGTAACGGTCGCTGTCTGCGGCGTAGAGAGTTCCCGCGGCGCGCTCGCCCAGAAGCGAGAGACTGCGGCAGTACGGGATCTCCGGTGCGCCGGTTTCGCCACCCATGACGGGCGCCGAATCTACTCCGAAACGGACGCTCGCTCGCCCGCCCCGGGCCGTTTCCTGGGCCCCCGGCGGCGAGACGCGGGCCGACGGATGCCTGACGCACCCGCCGACCCACGCACCGCAGTCAGACGCACGCGAGCGTCGGCCGCGGCCGGGTCGTCAGACGCTGACGACCCGGCCGGCCTTGCTCTCGGCGATCCGCTGCACCTGGTCCTTGGGGAGGATGTGCCACACGTGCTCGGCGGCCTCGTCCCAGGCGTCGACCAGGCGGGCCGACCGCTCGGACCCGGTCAGCTCGGCGTGGCGCTCGATCAGCCAGCGGACCGTGTCGAGGGCGCCGGTGTCGGGTCGCACGGCGTCGACCAGGTCGCGGTTGAGCCGAGACATCAGGCGCTCGAACTTGTCGTCGAAGACGAACGCCTCGCCGCCGGTCATGCCGGCGCCCATGTTGACGCCCACCGGGCCGGTGACGACGACGGTGCCGCCGGTCATGTACTCGCAGCAGTGGTCGCCGGCGCTCTCGACGACGGCGACCGCCCCCGAGTTGCGGACGGCGAAGCGCTCGCCCACGCCGCCGGCGATGAACAGCTCGCCGCCGGTGGCCCCGTACAGGCAGGTGTTGCCGGCCAGGATCGGAATGTCGGTGCCGTCGTTGGCGGGCCGACGGATGACCACCAGGCCGCCGCCCATGCCCTTGCCCACGTAGTCGTTGGCCTCGCCGGTCAGCTCGAGCTCCACGCCGTGGGTGAGGAAGGCGCCGAAGCTCTGCCCGGCCGTGCCGGACAGGCGCACCCGGGCCGTGCCCCGGGGCGGCAGCTCGCCGTACTCGAGGGCGATGGCGCCGGACAGGGCGGCGCCGACGGCCCGGTCAGCGTTGGTGATCTCGTACTCGAGCGCCACGTCGTCGCCGTCCCACACCGGCCGGAAGGCGTCGGCCAGCAGCCGGTCGCCCAGGTCGGCCCGGGGGTCGAGCAGCTCGACCCGCTCGACGAACCGGCGGGGGCCGTCGCCGGCGGGCGGCTGCAGCAGCGGGGACAGGTCCATGGCGTCGGCCCGGGGGTTGCCGGTCGTCCGCTGCCGCAGCAGGTCGACCCGGCCGATGGCCTCGTCGAGCGTGCGCAGGCCGAGCTGGGCCAGGTACTGCCGGACCTCCTCGGCGATGAACATGAAGTAGGCCGCGACGCCCTCGGGCGTTCCGGTGAAGTTGGCCCGCAGGTGGGGCCGCTGGGTGGCGACGCCCGGCTTGCAGGTGTCGCGGTGGCACGCCCGGAGCATGATGCAGCCCTCGGCGATCATCGCCGCGGTGCCGAAGCTGTACTCGTCGGCGCCGAGCAGTGCCGCCATGATCACCTGACGGCCGGTCAGGAAGCCGCCGTCGACCCGCAGCCGCACCCGGCTGCGGAGCCCGTTGTCGACGAGGGCACGCTGGGCGTCGACCAGGCCGAGCTCCCATGGGAGGCCGGCGTGCTTGATCGACGACAGCGGGCTGGCGCCCGTCCCGCCGTTCTGGCCGCTGATGTGCACGACGTCGGCCAGCGCCTTGACGCAGCCCGCGGCGATCGTGCCGACGCCGTCCTCGGCGACGAGCTTGACCGACACCTGGGCGGCGTTGACCTGCTTGAGGTCGTAGATCAGCTGGGCCAGGTCCTCGATGGAGTAGATGTCGTGGTGGGGCGGCGGCGAGATCAGGCCCACGCCCGGCTGGGTGTGGCGCAGGCGGGCGATCTCGACCGAGACCTTGTGCCCCGGCAGCTGGCCGCCCTCGCCGGGCTTGGAGCCCTGGGCCATCTTGATCTGCAGCTCGTCCGCGTGGGCCAGGTACTCGGGCGTGACGCCGAACCGGCCCGACGCGATCTGCTTGATCTTCGAGTTCTTGTCGTCGCGCCCCAGGCCCCGGGTGCGGTAGCGGTAGGGGTCCTCGCCGCCCTCGCCGCAGTTGGACATGGCGCCCAGCAGGTTCATGGCCTGGGCCAGGGTCTCGTGGGCCTCCTTCGACAGGGCACCGTGCGACATGGCCCCCGTCGAGAAGCGGCGCACGATCTCGGACGCCGGCTCGACCTCGTCGAGCGGGATCGGCGTGCCCGGCACCAGCTCGAGCAGGTCGTGGAGCTCCAGCAGCGGCCGGTCGTTGGCGATCTTGGCGAACGTCTCGTAGCGCTCGGACGACTCGGACCGGATGGCCGCCTGCAGCAGGTGGGCCGCCAGCATCTCGCGGGTCTGCCCGTCGGCCGGCTGCTCCTGGACCAGGGTGAGGTCGTTGAGGGCCTGGACCGTCTCCTTGTCCTTGCCGTGGGGCTCGCCGCCCTTGCGGACCCGGTAGAAGCCGGGCGACTCGAGCGCCACCCGGTCGCCCCAGGCCGACCGGTGCCGGCTGAGCACGTCCTCGCCGAGCTCCGCCCACCCGATGCCGCCGACGACGTTGGGCGTGCCGGTGAAGCACACGTCGACGACCTCGGGGGCGAGCCCGACCACCTCGAAGATCTGGGCGCCGCGGTAGGAGTCGACCGTGCAGATGCCCATCTTCGAGAGGATCTTGAGCACGCCGGCCTCGACCGCGGCCTGGTAGAAGAGCTGGGCCTCGGGGCTGGTGGCGCCCTCGTCGTCGTCCTGGTCGGCCTCGGCGGCCACCGAGGCGAGCGCCAGCCGGGGGCAGATGGCGTCGGCCCCGTAGCCGAGCAGCGCGGCGAACCCGTGCACGTCGAACACGTCGTCGGCGACGACGACCAGCGACGTGAGCGACCGCAGCTGCCGGTCGGTGAGCGCCTGGTGGATGGCGCCGACGGCCAGCAGCGAGGGAACGGGCGCCCGCTCGGGCCCGGCCTCACCGGACTCGATGACCAGCGTGCCGGCCCCGCCCTCGACGGCCGTGACGGCCTCGTCGCGCAGCCGCTCGATGGCGGCCCGCAACCCCTCCGACCCTTCGGCCACCGGGAACGTGGCGTCGAGCGGGATGACCGACCACGGCGCCCGGTCGGTGAGCAGCAGGTTGTCGACGCCCTCGGGGTAGATGAAGAACGACTTGAGCGTGAGCAGGCGGCAGGCGTCGGGCGTCTCGGACAGCAGCGGCGCCCGGGGCCCGAGCAGCGTGCGCAGGCTCATGACCAGCCGCTCGCGCAGCGGGTCGATCGGCGGGTTGGTGACCTGGGCGAACCGCTGGCGCAAGTAGTGGCTGACGGGCCGGGCCCGGGGGGCCAGGTTGGGCAGCGGCGAGTCGTCACCCATCGAGAACGTCGGCTCGTAGCCGTCGCTCGCCATGGGTCGGAGCACCATCGACTGCTCTTCCTTGGTCAGGCCGTGCATGGCCTGCCGGTTGAGCAGGTCGTCGGGCACCTCGAGCAGCGGCTCGCCGGCCGACAGGCGGTAGAAGCCGTCGGCCGCCCATTTGGCGTAGGGGGCGGCGGCCGCCACCCGCTCCTTGCAGGCGGTGTCGTCGAGGAAGCCCCGGGTGGGGTCGACGAACAGCATCTGGCCGGGGCCCAGCCGGCCGCGGGTCACCTGGCCGTGGCCGCTGACGTCGATGGCGCCGACCTCGGAGCAGACGGCCACGAAGCCGTCCTCGCACACCTGGTAGCGCAGCGGGCGGAGCCCGTTGCGGTCGAGCCGGGCGCCGACGCCGACGCCGTCGGTGAAGATCACGCCGGCCGGGCCGTCCCACGGTTCCATGAGCGCCGAGTGGTAGCGGTAGAAGCCGTGGAGCTCGGCGTCCATGTCGGCCACGTCCTCCCACGCCTCGGGCAGGAGCATGGCCATAACGTGACGGATGTCACGGCCGCCGCGGGTGAGCAGCTCGACCGCGTTGTCGAGCTTGCCGGAGTCGGAGGCCTCGTCGTCGAGCACCGGGCGGAACAGCTCCTCGGGGCCCAGGCCGGCCTCCTCGGTGCCGAGGGTGGCCCGGCCCCGCATGCGGCGCTCGTTGCCCCACAGGGCGTTGATCTCGCCGTTGTGGCACAGCGTGCGGAACGGCTGGGCCCGCTCCCACGTCGACAGCGTGTTGGTCGAGAACCGCTGGTGGAAGATGGCGAAGCTGGCCTCGAACCGGTCGTCGGCCAGGTCGAGGTAGAAGTCGCTGAGGGCGTCGGCCGGCGACAGGCCCTTGTAGACGACCGTGTTGAACGAGCACGACGCCACGTAGGTGCCGGTCGTGGCCGCCTCGATGCGACGGCGGAACCGCAGCGCCCGGCGCTCGTCGTCGCGGGCCGACTCGTCGGCGGTGCGGAACAGCGCCTGGAGGAACCGCGGGGCGGTCTCGCGGGCCAGGTCGCCGAGGGCCGACGGGTCGGTCGGCGGCTCGCGCCAGTCGACCACGACGAGCCCCTCCTCGCGGGCCGCGGCCTCGACCACCGGCCGGGGGTCGTCGCCCCGGACGAACAGGACGGCGACCCCGGTGCGCTCGCCGAAGAGGGCGGCGGGGATGGGCAGCAAGATGCCGGAACCGTCGGCCGTGCGGGCGTCCGCGGCCACCGCGCCGCGGTGCTTCACGCAAGCCAGCCCGCCCAGTGCTGCCGTCACTATGGCCCGGGACGAGCGCCCTCGGGCGTCAGCGACGAAGCCGATCCCACAGGCGTCGATCTCGGGTGTCATGGGGGGAAGCAAGGGCGCGGACCTCCTGCCATGGCGGCGAGCGGGGACGCCGGCCGAGCGGTCACGCACCAGCGTGATCGTCCGACGGTGGCGTCGTCCAACTCGCGAGGAACTGGGGTGGGGGGCGTCTACCGCGACGTTGAGGAGATGCGGGCCCCGTTGCCCGACCCCCGATCCGAGGATCGGTTCAGGCTATCTCATGGCCGGGCGACCACGGTGCGTCCTTTCGGGTCACTTACGAACCCGCGCCCCGCGGCGGGGCGACGAACACGGCCGCCGGCTGCCCGACGGAGCCGAGCTCCTCCATCAGCTCCTGGAGATCGGGGGTGAGACGGGGGTCGATGGCGACCGCCATCGTGGCGTCGTCGACGCGGGGGACCAGGTCGTCGAGGCCCTCGCGCTCGAGCCCGGCGACGATCCGCGCGTGGATGGCGTCGTACCGGGCCTGCTCCTCGGCCGACAGCTCGGCGGTGGCCACCTCGAGCGCCGTCGGGTCGGCGCGCCACTGGTCGATGGCGCTCCCGACCGCCAGGTGGACCTCGGCGGTGGCCTCGTCGAGCTCCAACACCCGGTGGGGCACGGCGCCGGTGGCGTGGAACTCGGGCACGCCGACGTCGAAGCCCTGCCGCTCGAGCTCGAGCAGCAGGCCGAAGCCGGTGGCGCCGATGGCCACGGGGTCGGTCCAGGTCACCAGGTAGCGGCCGTCGCGGCCACCGCCGGGCGCCTCGCCCGACTCGAGCGCGTCGACCGTGGCCGGCGCCAGGCGGGCGAGCTGGCGGGACAGGTTGACGGCGGGCACCTCGGCGTGCGAGGCGTCGACGGTGAACAGTGCCGTCCAGGCCAGGAAGACGGCGGCCAGGGCACCGGTGCCGGCCAGCGCCGCCCGCCGGGGGACCGGGCGGTCGGCCCCGGCGCGGGCCCGCAGCGCGGCGACCGCCGTCCACACCACCGCCACCACCACGAGGGCGGTGATGCCCCAGGCCCAGAGCGCCAGGTAGTACCAGCGCTCGCCGAACACCCGGCTGAGCGAGATCTGCCCCAGGACGAGCACGACCGCCAGCAGGGCGTGGAGGCGGGTCAGCGGCCCGTGGCGCAGGCGCCAGGCCCCGACCGCGGCGACGATCCAGGCCACCAGCAGCGCCAGCGCCGGGAGCGTCGAGCCGGTGACGCCGCCCTCGGCGGTCAGTAGCCGCCACACGTTCAGGTGGACGCCGAAGATCTCGCCGGCGGCCCGCATGCCGATCGGGTCGTCGGCCGGGTGCCGGAAGTTCTCGACGATCATCGCCGCGTTGCCGGGATCGTTGGTCAGCTGGTCGACGAGCGGCGGGATCCACAGGATCACGCCGAGGGCGGCGGCCAGCCCGCCCCACCGCAGGGCGGCGCGCACGGCGGCGGGGTCGGTGCGCCGCCGCCGGACGGCCTCGACCGCGACCGCGGCGGCGGTCAGGCCGCCGACGCCCCCGACCAGCCCCAGGTAGGACACGTGGGTCTGGAGGCAGAACGTCCCGGCGGCGGTGGCGACCGGCAGCATCGCCAGGTCCTCGCACAGCACCGACCAGACGGCGACGAGGAACAGCAGCCAGAACAGCACCGGCATGTACGGGTTCCAGGCCTCGGTGAGCGTGGCGGTGCCGTAGGCGTGGGTGAGGACGGCCAGCACGGCGGCGAACGCCAGCGCCATCCGGGCTCCGCCCCGCCGGTGGCCGACGGCCAGGATCCCGCCCATGGCGATCAGGTGCAGCGTGACCGACGCGGCCTGGAGGGCGAACGACGAGGCGCCGTAGAGGCGGTAGAAGACCGCCAGGGCCCAGAAGCTGATGGGCCCGGGGTGGCTGCCCTGCTCGCCGTAGGCCTGGATGCGGCCGGCGAGCCCGACCAGCGGCGAGTGCCGGGTGCCCACGTCGCGGACCCGCAGCTCGGTCTGGGCCAGGTCGAGCAGCGGGTACCAGCGCGGGGCGTGCAGCACGCCGAGCGCCACGCCCAGCGGGACGGCCAGCACGGCGAGCAGCCCGCCGACCACGAGGGCGGGGTGGAGGCGCCGCCGGCCGGCCGGGGCCTCGTCGGCCGGGGGTTCCCGATCGACGCCCTCGGCGACGCCGAGCCGGTCGTCGACCGCCTCGGTCATGGCACCCGCTTGAGCAGGCGGAGCAGGCCGAGCTTGACGGGGGACTGGTGGTGCGAGGCCGACCCGACGCCCAGGCGGTCGCGGTGGGCCAGGAACCACTCGTAGGACTCGATGACGGCCGAGGTGTTCGAGTGCCGGGGCCGCCACCCGAGCTCGGTCTGGGCCCGGGTGGTGTCGAACCACAGCGACTCGGCGTACAGGAGCCAGTGGTAGGGGGCGAACGGCGCCAGCCCCACCTCGGCCAGCGCCCGCATGCCGGCCTTGGCCGGCCCGGCCGGCAGCGACCGGACCCGCGACCCGGTGCCGGCGTGGTCGCACAGCGCCTGCAGCGTCTCGCGCATCGTGCCGAACTCGATGGCGCCGATGTTGTAGACGGCCGGCTTCTCGCGGTCGGCCGCCCGCAGCACGGCGGCGGCCAGGTCGTTGGCGTGGACGAACTGGTAGCGGTTGTCGCCCCGGCCCAGCACGTAGACCGGCGCGCCCTCGGCCACGAACTCGAACAGCACGGCGATGATGCCGAGCCGGCCGTGGCCGAGGATCGTGCGGGGCCGGACGATGGTCACGTCCAGGCCGGCGTCGGCCGCGTCGCGGCACAGGTGCTCGGCCTCGAGCTTGGCCTTGCCGTAGGCCTCGAGCGGCCGGCCCGGCGTCTCCTCCGTGACCGGGTTGGACTCGGGGATGCCGAAGATGGCGCTCGACGACGTGTGCACCACCTTGGCCACGCCCGCCTCGCGGGCGGCCAGCAGCACGTTGGCGGTGCCGGTCACGTTGACCGACCAGAACAGGTCGCGGTCCTTGGCCAGGGGGACCTGGGCGACGTTGTGCAGGACGACGTCGACGCCGGCGCACGCCTCGCGCAGCGTGGCCAGGTCGCGGACGTCGCCCTGGACGAAGTCGACCTCGGAGGCCCGCTCGCCGGGCGGGTTGAGGTCGAGGATGCGGACGGTGTCGCCCCGGTCGAGGGCGAGGCCGGCGAGGATCGAGCCGAAGTACCCGCTCCCCCCGGTGACGAGGACGGTCCTACCCATGCCTAGAGACGCTCCCCGTGGTCGAGGCACCAGCGGATGCTGGCCCGCATCCCCTCCCGCAGCTCGACGGTGGGCTCGTAGCCCAGCTCGGCCCGGGCCCTGGAGATGTCGCAGGCGATCGTGTGGCCGAGCTCGCCCAGCACGTGCAGGGCCTGGACGTACCGGCCCCGGTCCTGGACCAGCGCGTCGATCCGCTCGGCCAGCCGGGCCACGCCCAGCGGAACCCGCGGCCGGGACCCGGACACCGTCAGCCCCTCGTCCTGCAGCGCCAGCCGCACGGTCTCGAGGATCTCGCGCAGCTCGTAGGGGCGGGCGTCCGCGATCCAGTAGGCGTTGCCGGGGGCGGCCTCGGCCACCTCGGCCCGCAGCAGGCCCTGGACCAAGTTGTCGGTGTAGACCATCGACCGGCGCTGGCGGCCGTCGCCCACCAGGGGGAACCGGCCGCGGCGGATGGCCGAGAAGAACGTCGACTGCCGGGCCGGCTGGTAGGGCCCGTAGAACCACGGCGCCCGGATCGTGACCGTGGCCAGGTCGCCCCGCTCGTAGGTGCGCTGGACGATCTGCTCCGCCTCGAGCTTGGACTTCCCGTAGCCCAGGTAGGGGTCGTACGGCGAGTCCTCGGTGAACACCTCGTCGGGGCCGGCGTTCACGCCGAACGGCGAGTTCGACGACACGTGCACGAACCGGCCGGCGCCGGCCCGGCGGGCCCGGTCGATCACCATCTGGGTGCCGCCCACGTTGACGTCGAAGAGCTCGCGGGTGGCCCGGCGCGGGTGGATGACGGCGGCCGCGTGGAACACGGTGGCCGCCCCGCCGACGCCCTCGAACAGGCGGTCGACGGTGGCGGGGTCGCGCACGTCGCCGACCACGGTCTCGATCTTGGGCGACACGACGCCCAGCACCGGCGCCTCGTCCGGCGACGCCACCAGGCAGCGGACCCGGTCGCGCTCCTGCGACTGGGCCAGCGTGCGGACGAGGTTCCGGCCCAGCCAGCCGGCGGCGCCGGTCACGACGACCGTGCGGGCGGCGGGGACCGTGGGGACGGGGGAGTCGAGCGTGGCGGCGTCTCGGGTGCTCACGGGATCGGGGCTCGTGTCGGGCTCGTCGTCGGGTTCGTCGTCGCGTGGGGCGGGTCGGGCGGGCGCGGTCAGGGCCCGGCCAGGTAGCGGTCGCAGTTGCGGGCCGCGATCGTCATGATCGCCGCCTGGGGGTTGACGCCCGGGGCGTCGGGCAACAGGGAGCCGTCGTTGACCCGCAGGTTCCGCACCCCGTGGACCCGGCCGAAGCTGTCGGCCACCGTGCGGCGGCGGTCCTCGCCCATGCGCACCGTCGAGGTCAGGTGCACGGTCATGAGGTTGGACCCGGCCCGCGTCACGCGGTCCCACCAGGCGCCGAGGTCCTCGAGGCGGCGGGCGACCGGCCCACCCACGATCGAGGGGTACAGCTCGGTGGCGCCGGCCGCCAGCAGCAGCTCACCCAGGTGCACGAGGCCCCGGGCCAGCCGGCTGAGGTCGGCGTCGGTGAGCCGGTAGGTGACCAGCGGCGAGCGCAGGCCGGGGACGGCGATGATGCGGCCGCTGCCCTCGCTGCGGATGGCCGTGTAGTAGACGGCCACGTTCTCCCAGTCGGCCAAGGCGTCCTCGAACGGGACGCCGGGATCGGCGAGGGCCAGCGCCACCTGGCCGCGGCGGCTGGCCGAGCCGCCGATGGTGAGGCTGGGCGAGAACTCGGTGACCCGATGCATCGGCACGTCACCGTGGTCGACCGGGTGGGGGAAGCGGGCGGCGATCTTGAGGGTGGGATGGAGCTTGAGGCCGTTGCCCACGCCCCGCCGGAAGCCGCTGCGTTGGAGCAGCGCCGGGGTCTGGATCGCCCCGCCGCACACGAAGACCTCGTCCGCGGTGATGGTCAGCTGCTCGATGCCGCCGCCCGGGTGCTGGCGGCGGCACCGGGCGCCGACCACGCGGTCGCCCTGGCGCAGCAGCTTGACGACCCGGCAGTCGGGCACGATCCGCGCCCCGTGGGCCTTGGCCTTGGGGAGCATCGTGCGGCTCATCGTCTGCTTCACGCCCCGGCCCCGCTCGTCGTAGCGGAACACGCGGGAGAACTCGACGTTGCGCCAGCCCAGCTTGGTGGCGCCTCGCTCGATCGCCGCCGACGACGGCGGCGGCGCCCCGGGGAGCGGCGAGACGGCCAGCTCCCGCTCGATCTCGGCCGCGTAGCGGTCGAGCACCTCGGGCGTGAACTCGTCGATGTCGTAGGTCTGCCGCCACTCCTCGGCCAGGTAGTCGGGCAGGCGGTGGTAGAGGCCGCTGTTGATCTCGGTGCTGCCGCCCACGCACCGCCCCTCGACGTACGCGATGGCCGGGTTGCCGAGCGCGGCGGCCGGCCCCGAGTGGCGGTACTTGGTCACCATCTCTTCCAGCGAGAAGGGCTCGACGGCGTCGGCGTCGAGGTCGGGGCCCTCCTCGACCACGGTCACCGCCCGGCCGGCGGCGGCCAGGCGAGCGGCTGTCACGGCCCCACCCGCCCCCGAGCCGATGACCAGGACCTCGGTGTCGAGCGTCGCCATCAGGCCGCCCTCTCGCCCGTGCCGGCCTTGGTCGTCGCCGGGCCGGCCAGCTCGTTCTCCGCGAACAGCACCAGCCCCCGCATCAGGCGGACCCACTGGCGCAGCGGGCCGATCGGCCCGCGCTCCCAGGCGTCGAGCCGGTGGCGCAGCTCCTCGTCGTCGAGCCGCCCCGCGGCCCGCAGCGCGGCGGCGTAGGCGCCGAGCACGAGCGACTCGGCGGCCACGCCGGCCCGGATGGGCTCGGCCATGTTGCGCAGCGAGCCGTCCACGAACGCTTCGACGGCCGAGCGGACGGCCGGGTCGGGGTTGGTGACGAGGGCGCCGGCGACCACGCGCTCGAACCAGAGCATGGCGGGGGAGCCTACTCCTCCACCGGGGCCCGGTTCGCTTGGACCGGGCCTGGGTACCGGTCGCCGTCACGGCCCGCCGGCGGGTGCGACGGCGGGGGTGTCGGCCGACGTGTCAGGCGAGGTGTCGGCCGGGGTGACGAACACGGCCGCCGGGGCGCCGAGGTCGAGCATCCGGCGCAGCAGCGGCACGACGTCGGCCGGCATGCGGGGGTCGACCTGGGTCCCCAGCAGGTTGGTGTCCAGCCCCGCCGCCAGCTCGCCGACGCCGTGCTCGCGGAGACGCTCGGTGGCCTCGGCGCGCAGGCGGGCGAAGGCGGCCCGATCCTCGGCCGGCGGGTCGTAGGCCGCCACCTCCACGGCGTCGGGCCGGCGCCGCCACTCCGCCACCCGGGGCCCGGCCACGTAGGTGACGACGGCGGTGGCCTCCTCGCGGGCCATGACCCGGTGGGGCCGGGCGCCCAGCTCCCACGCCTCCTCCATGCCCGCGTCGAAGCCCTGGCGCTCGAGCTCGAGCAGGAAGGCGTAGCCGTTCAGGCCCGGGGTCAGGGCGTCGTCCCAGGTGATCAGGTAGCGGCCGTCCCGGCCGCCGCCGGGGGCGTCCCCGCGGCGGAGCGCCGCGATCGTCGGCGGGATCACGTGGCGGTCGATGCGGGACACGCCCGGCTGGGGCACCTGGGCGTGGGCGGCGTCGTAGGTGGCCGAGGCGGCCACGACCACCAGGGCGGCGACGAGGGCGGGGACGGCGGCGGGGACAGCCGGGGCGAGGGAGCGGGACGGGGCGCGGCGCGGGGCCCCGGCCTCGGTCGCCCCGCCGGCGGTGGCCACGGCTACCGTGGCCAGGGTGGCGGCCAGGGCCAGGACCGTCGTGCTGGTGGCCCACAACACCAGGTAGTCCCACAGGTGGCCCGGGATGCGGACGATCGAGACCGCGCCCAGGGCCAGCGCCGCGGCCACGACCGCGTGCAGCCGGACCAGGGGCCAGCCGCCCGGCCGGCGGCGGCGCCGGACGGCGACGGCGGCGGCCGCCGCCCAGGCGGCCAGGAGCAGCAGGCCGGGCACCGGCGAGCCCTCCACCCGCTGGGACTTGGTGACCAGCGTGCGCAGGTCGAGCTTGGCCAGCCAGGCCTCGAGGCCGTCGGCAAGGCCGGCCGGCGGCTCGTCGGGGTGGCGCAGGCTGTCGACCAGCACCGCGAGGTTCCCGGGGTCGCCCCGGACCTGCTCGACCACCGGTGGCAGCCACAGCACGCCGACCAGGGCGACGGTGGCGCCGCTCCAGCGCAGCAAACGGCGCCGGGCCACGGGGTCGGCCCGGCGCCGCCACAGCCGGGCGCCGACGGCGGCGACCGTGAGGGCGCCGAGACCGGCCACCAGGCCGGCGTAGGGGACGTGGGTCTGGGCGCAGAACGTGCCGGCCAGCCCGGCCACCGGCAGCAGGGCGAGGTCGTCGCACAGCACCGACCACACGGCCAGCAGGAACAGGGCCCACCACGTCATCGGCAGGTAGGGGTTCCAGGCCTCGGTCAGGCGCTCGGCCTCGTAGTAGCGGACCAGGACGGCCAGCGCGACCGCCGCCCCCAGCAGGCCGAGGCGGCCGGCCCGCCGGTGGGCGACCCAGAGCGTCGCCGCCATGGCGCCCAGGTTGAGCGTGGCGGTGGCGGCCTGCATGGCCCAGGCGCTGGCCCCGTACACCCGGTAGAACGGCGCCAGGGCCCAGAAGCTGATCGGGCCCGGATGGCTGCCCGCGGTCCCCAGGCCCTCGATGCGGCCGGGCAGGCCGACGAGCGGCGGGTGGGTGGTCGTGACGTCGCGGATGCGCAGCTCGGTCATCGCCACGTCGAGCTGCGGGTACCAGCGGGGCTCGGCCAGCACGCCCAGCGCCACGGCCAGCGGCACCGCCAGGGCCAGCACGAGGGCGGCCGGCGCGGCCGCGGCCCGCCCCCGGGTGCGGAGGCGATCGCGGCCCCGCTCCGGCGCCGCCCGGCCAGCCGCGGCGCCGGGCGCGGCGGGCGGCTCCGGGGCCGGGTCCGGGTCTGCGGCGGACCCGGGCTCCGGCTCCGGTCCCGAAGGCGAGATGGTCTCCGCCGCCACGGCCCCGGACCTTAGGAGGCGTGGCGGGGTGGCCGGGGCGGTATCGGACAACCTGTCCGACGCGCCGGCCAGGTTGCGACTGACTGTCGGGCCCCGATCGGGTGTGACGATCCGGTTGTGTCGCAACAGCCGCCGCCCGCGCCCCCGACGCCGGCGGATCCCGCGGCCCCGCCTGCTCCGCCGACGCCCGCGACGCCGCCCCCGCCCGCCGCGCCAGGCCCGGCAGCGGCCGCCCCGCCGCCCGGGCCGGCCCCGGCCGCGCCGACGGGGTCGCCGGCGCCGCCGCCCGGGATGCCGCCGGCCGGGCCCCCGGCGCCGACGGGCTCGTCGGGCTCGGGCGTGAAGGTGCTGCTCGCCGCCGCGGTGCTGGCCGTGTTCGCCGTGGGCGCCTTCGTGGTCCTGAGCGGCGGGGGCGACGACCAGCCGGAGCCCGGCGACCGGGCCGGCGCGGCGGAGGACGCCGCCGACGACCCCGTCCGGGTGGTCGACGAGTACATCGCCGCCATGCGGGAGGGCGACTGCGCCGCCGCCCTGGACCTGGTCACCGAGTCGTCGCTCGAGCTGTTCGGCGGCTCCGAGGACGGCGCCGTCGCCGCCTGCGAGGCCCAGGCGGCGGAGATCGCCCGGGACCTCGCCATCGACGACCTCGAAGTGGCGAGCAACGACGGGACGACCGCCACCATCACGGGCGTGGGCACGGCGGGCGGGGAGACCGAGCCCGTGGAGATCACCCTCCGTCGGGAGGACGGTGCCTGGCGCATCGACCTCACGTCCGTGACCGACGCCGACGCCGGGGGCGAGGCGGGAACTGGCGAGTCGGCGGAGCCCACCGAGTCGACGGAGTCGACCGGGTCGTCGCCGACCACGGCGGGCGACTCCGGCTCCGCGCCGTCGTCCACGGTGGGGCCGCCGCCCCCGCCGACGATCACCGACCCCGGCCCGACGACGACCCTGGCCCCGCCGCCCTCGATCCCCAACCCGGGCCCCATGCCGCCCGAGCGCGACGACTGCAACCTGTCGCCCCGGGAGGTCGAGCGGCTGACGGCCTCCGAGCGGGCGGCCTACCTGGCCCGCTGCCGGGGCACCAACGGCTGACAGCCGAGGCGGCGGCCGCCGCGCCGGCGGGGTCGTCCGCGGTGGCGTCGGCCGGCGGCCGGCGGCGGCCCCGCACGGCCGCGCTACAGCTCGGGCCAGCGGCGGCGCTGCCGACGCCGCTTCCGGCTCGGGTCGCCCAGCGCCCAGGCCCGGCGCCAGCCCGGGGCGTCGGGGCCGGTCAGCGGCGGCGTCGTGCCGTTGTGCGCCCGCCGCCGGGCCGTCCACCAGTCGGTGGTGGCCTCGTCGGCCAGCTCGGCCACGGCCCGCTCGATCGTGGCCGCGAACCGCCGGGTCGACGCGCCCTCGGCCGGCCGCAGCGGCGAGCCGAACGTGACCTTCACGGTGGCTGGCCGGGGCACCTTGCGTCCCTTGGGCAGGATGCGCCCGGTTCCCAGGAGGTGGACGGGCACGACCGGCACCCCGCCCCGCACGGCCAGGTAGGCGGCCCCGCCCCGGAAGGGCTGGCCCCAGCCGTCGGGGCTGCGCCCGCCCTCCGGGAAGATGAGCATCGACCAGCCCTGGTCGATGAGCGCGGCGGCCCGGTCGGCCGAGCGGCGGCCGATGCCGGTGCGCTCCATGGGCACGGCGCCGATCACCAGCGCGGACAGGGCGCTGGTCACGGGCGTGCGGAAGAAGTAGTCGGCCGCGCCCACCACGAACAGCCGGTGCCGCCACGGCTCGGGGATCGACGTGACGAGCACCGGCGTGTCGAGGTGGCTGTGGTGGTTGGCGGCGAAGATCACCGGCCCGTCGTCGGGGTCGAGGACGTCGAGCCGGTCGAGCCCGCGGCGCTCGGGGTCGGCGAGGGCGGCCACGGCCGGGCGGGTCACCGCCTCCAGCAGCGCGGCCCGCACCAGCCGGGCCGGGTAGCGGCGTGCCCAGTCGGTGTCGTAGTCGGGGCCGGACCGGCTCTTGCGGGCCAGCGGCTCGACCCCGGCCGGCACGGACGGCGCCGAGTACGGGAACGGCAGCTTGGCCAGCCGGCGCACGAGGCCCAGACCGCTCACGCCGTTGCCGCCGCTCATGCCGTGACGTCCGCCATCACCAGCGGCGGGTTGTGCAGGTGGGTGATCGTGGCCTGCCGGCCGACGACGTCCTCGGCCATCTCCAGCGCGTCCTGGAGCGTGGACGCCGGCGTGAACCCGAGCCGGCGCACGGCTCGGGGGTCGCCGCCCACGATGATGACCTTGCCGGCGTGGGCCATGCCGTGGCAGCCCCAGTACCACATGTAGAACGGGTGGACGCCGTGGTAGGCGTAGCTGGTCCGGTACAGGTGCCGGTACCACTCGTCCTCCGCGAACGACTTCTCGAACCGGGCCTCGATCTCGACCGGGTCGGTCGTCTCGGCCAGCACCTGCTCGAAGAAGTCGATGTAGCTGGGGTGGTGGACCGGGTGGAACTCCCAGGTCGTCGGGTGGCTCATGATGACCACCCCGCCCTCGCGCACCGGCGGCACCCCCCGGTACATGTTGAAGAAGTACCCGAGCCCCAGGCACATGACGAGGATCGGGTTCATGACCGAGTTGACGTTGTAGGGGCAGATGTAGGGCAGCCCCATGGTCAGGATGTCGGTCTGGCCCTCGAGCGGGACGAGCTGCTGCTCGAACACTTTGCCGGTCGTGACGTCGTGGACGGCCTCGACCTCGCCGGCCTGCACCGAGGTCAGCCCGTAGGGGGCCTGCCACGACTGGAAGATCTTCCGCCGGGCCTTGATCGGCAGGCGGTCGAGGCCGGCCTTCATGGCCAGAAACGCGGCCCGGTCGCGGGCCGTCCACTCCCACTCGCGCTTTTGGAGCACGGCCAGCGGGCCCGACGTGCCGAACGTGTCGTTGTTGAGCGTGGTCTCGATCTGGAAGATCTTCACGCCGGCGTCGCGGATCACCTTGCCCATCCGCCAGTTCGAGCTGTGCAGCTCGGAGCGGTGGCGGTCCATGAAGCTGCGGCTGTGCCGCATGGTCTGGACGTTGTGGTGGTGGCGCAGGCTCCGGTAGCTGGCCAGGCCGGTGGCGGTCGACTTGTGGCCGCCGTCCATGGCCACGAGGTTGATGTTGACGTAGACGATGAGGTCGGACTCGGCGGCCCGCTTGTTGATCTCGACCTCCTCGCCCTGGGGGGTGGTGCCCAGGAAGGCGAGGTTGTCCGGGTCCTCGGCGTCGTGGTTGTAGAGCAGCCCGGCCGGCGCGAAGGCGTCGTAGACGCGGTCGCCGACGGCGTGGCGGAGCTCGGCCTCGGTCATGCGCCGATGCAGGGCCAGCGCCGCGATCAGGTGGACGTCGTCGACGCCGGCCTCGGCGGCCAGGTCGAGCACCGCCTCGATGATCCGCTGGCGCACGTCGGGCGCCCGCATGGGCGGCAGCGGCAGCGAGATGTCGTCGAAGCAGATCGTCAGCTTCATGCCCGGCCGCAGGAGCGCCCGCAGCGGCGGGCTGTCGCCGACCGGGTTGTCGAGGGCGTGGCGGATCGCCCCCTCGGGGTCGCGCAGGGGGCGGAGCGGCTCGGCCGGGTACAGCACCCGGCTGCGGCCGGCGGGCAGCTTCTCGAGCCGGAAGCTCTCGCCGTGGTGGAACAGGATCGGCGGCGTCGAGCGGTCGACGTCGAGGACGAAACCGGGCCGGGGCATCAGCGTCGAGTCCTTTCGGCGCGGAGGTCGAAGGCGATCTTCACGGCGCCACGGGCGCCGGCCTGCGCCGCGTGGGCGACGGCGTCCTCGTAGCGCGCCAGGGGGTAGGTGGCCGAGACGAGCCGGCCGAGATCGAGGTCGGCGACCAGCTCGAGCGCGGTGTCGAAGTCGGCCCGCTCGTAGGCGTAGGCGCCCCGCAGGCGGACCTCGCGGTGCCAGAGCGGGGTCAGGTCCAGCGTGGTCCGTCCCGGCATGCCGACGGCGTGCACGGTCCCGCCGGGCGCCACCACCTGGAGCGCCTGGGTGAGCGAGGCCTCGCTGCCGACGCAGTCGACGACCTCGGGCACGCCGCCGGTGAGCTGGTCGCCGATCCGCATCGAGCCGGTGGCCGACCGGACCACCCGGGCCAGCTCGCCCGGGGCGCACACGACGTCGGCACCGAGCTCCTTGGCCCAGTGGCGCTGGTCGGGGTGCTTGGCCGTGGCGACGATCTCGGTCGCGGGGGCGAGGCGCCGCAGGGCGGCGACGGTCAGCAGCCCGAGCGTGCCGGAGCCGACGACCGCCACCCGGCCGGCGTCGACCTGGCGGGCGGCGTGCACGGCGCAGGCGGTCGGCTCGACCAGGACGGCCTGCTCGTCGGCCAGGCCCTCGGGCACGTCCACGAGCTGGCTGGCGTGGGCGACCATCTCCTGCGACCACCCGCCGCCGGTCGACTCGCAGAACCCGCACTGCAGGCCGGGCTCCAGGTGGCCGAACGCCACCCGCTCGCACAGGTTGATCCGGCCGGCCGCGCACTGGGGACACGGCGGGTCGATCCCCCGCACGGCGCAGGCCAGCACGGGGACGAGCACGACCCGGCGCCCGTCCTCGGTGTCGCCCACGATCTCGTGGCCGGGCACGAACGGGAACGAGACGATGGGCTCGAAGTAGCGGGACGAGGTGCCGTCCAGCGTGGCCAGGTCGCTGCCGCAGATGCCCGACAGCCGGGGCCGGACCCGGACCCAGCCGGGGCCGGGCAGCTCCGGCGGGTCGACGTCGCGCAGCGACAGCGGGCCGTAGCGGGCGCCGCGGCCCGGCCGCAGGCTGCCGGCCACCATGGCGGCCGCGTAGCGGACCGGCTTGCGGGAGAACACGAGCGCCTTCACCGGGCCACCTTCCCCGCCGCGGCCTGCAGCAGGCGGTCGACGAGGCCCGTGCCGCCGCTCGACCCCCACGGCGGCCCGATCGGCAGCAGCCGGGTCGGGGCACCGTCGGCCTTGTCGAAGTGCTCGACCAACCAGCCCCGCTTGCGGGCCAGTGCCGCCAGGCGGGTCTCGGGGTTGACGGCCACCGGGAAGCCGACGGCCTCCAGCATCGGCAGGTCGGACGTCGAGTCGGCGTAGGCCACCGACTCGCGCAGGTCGAACCCGTTGGCCTCGGCGTAGTCGGCCATGGCCTGGGCCCGGGCCTCGCCGGTCGGTGGCACGTCGGTGAGCTCGCCCCGGTACGTGCCGTCGGGGCGGGTGGCCAGCCGGGCGCACACGACGTCGTCGAACAGCGGCCGCAGCGGCTCGATGGCGAAGTCGAGCGCGCCGGTGATCAGCACCGTGCGGTGGCCCAGCTCGCGGTGCTCGCGCACCCGGCGCACCGCGGCCGGGAACGACTTGGCCAGCAGCAGGTCGCTGAACATCTCGGCCGCGTCGGCCTCGAGCTGCTCGATCGAGGCGCCGTCGTAGCGCCGGTAGAAGTGGCGCAGGAAGTCGCTGCGGTCGCGGCGGTCCTGGGCCAGCAGCGACGGCGCCTGGGCCAGGGTCTTGAGCGCGAACCGCACCCGGTCCTCCCGCGGCAGCCGCCGGGTGGCCAGCCACGAATAGGCGGCCACGACGTTCGATGCGATGAGCGTGTTCTCGAGGTCGAAGGCGGCGAAGTGGCGGGCCGGGTCGAGCACCTGGCGGCGCAGGCGGTCGGACCGGGAGTCGCGGGTCCGACCCCCACCGGTCGTGCGAACCCGGGCGTGGTGGACCACCGACGGCAGGTGGATGTCGCGCACGTAGCTCGGCCAGTCGATGACCCGGGGGTCGAAGCAGAACCGCTCGCGGTCAGCGGCGTCGAGCCGCTCCCACCGGGCCAGCAGCCGGTCGACGCCGTAGATGGCCTCGCACTCGGCGTAGGCGCCGTACAGCTCGACGTAGCCGAGCGCCCGCTCGGCCTCGTCGCGCCGCTCCTCCAGCCGGGCCGACCACTCGGCCTGCTTGCCCCGCAGCGGCAGGCTGTGGAGCACCTTCTCGGCCCGCTCGATCGTGGACTTGGCCCGCTCCAGCTGGCGCTGGACCCGGCCCCGCCCGGGGAACGACCACTCGGGCACCACGATGGGCTGGCCCTCGCTGTCGTACAGCGGGTGCTCGGTGAACCAGCCCTGCACCAGGTCGACCAGCTGGCGGTAGCGCAGTGGGTTGGTGGAGCCCGAGGCGACCTGCACGATCTCTGGCTCGGCGGGCGGCTCGGCGGCGGCCGCCTCGATGATCGCCGCCACCACCAGGTCGACCGGGATGACGTCGATCGTGCCCTCGGGCACGCCCGGGAACTCCTTCAGCAGGCCCCGGGCATAGGAGATGATGACCGGCTCGGCCATGCGGAAGCCCCGGATCCAGCCCGGCCGGGGCTCGGCCAGCGCCGACTCGATGATCGAGGGCCGCACGATCGTGACCGGCACGTCGCCCCGCTGGGCCAGCAGCGCCCGCTCGCCCAGCGCCTTGGTGTAGGCGTAGGCGTCGGGCCAGCCCAGCGACGCGGCCCGGGCCCGGCCCGCCTCGACCATCCGCTCGCGCACCCAGGCGTCGCGGCGCTGCTCGGTCTTGGCGGCCAGGGCCGGGGTGCCGGCGGCGCCCAGCTCCTCGCGGGCCTCCTTGCGGAACCGGGCCAGCGCCTCGGGCGTGCGGCTGGCGGCCTGGGCGTCCTGCCGGGCCCGGCGGGCCCCCTCGACCTCGCCCCGCCAGTCGACGTCGACGAAGAAGGGGCTGGCGTCCACCGGCTGCTCGGGCGCCGCGCCCCGGCGGTTGCCGGCCACGTAGCAGGTCGACACCGACACGAGGTGGGGGGACACGCCCAGGTCGTGGAGCGTGGTCACGATCCGGCTCGGCCCGAGGAGGTTGACCTCGACCGCGGTGTCGAGCGGCGAGTCGAAGGCCACGGTGGCCGCCGAGTGGACGACGACGTCGCACGACGCCAGCGCCGCCCGCCCGTCGGCGTCGAGGCCCAGGCCGTCGGTGCCGACGTCGCCGGCGATGGGGGTGACCCGCCGGGCGACCTCGTCGTCGAAGCGGTCGCCCCACTCGGCCCGGAGCCGGTCGAAGGCGTCGTTGCGGAAGATCTCGCGTCGCGCCCGCGCCTCGACGCCGGAGCGCTTGCCGGGGCGGATGAGCAGCACCAGCTCGCACCCGGGCACCGACCGGAGCAGTCGCTCGATGAGCGCGGTGCCCAGGAACCCGGTGCCGCCGGTGACGGCGATGCGCTTCCCGTGGAGGGCCTCGGGGATCACGGCCGTACGGTCTACCATCTGGTAGATGGCGACGGCGACACCGCCAGCCGAGCGGCGGACCTCGGGATCATCCGGAACGGGTTCTTCGGAGACGGGCTCGTCCGGTCGGGCGCGCTCCCGGTCCGACACGCCGACGCGGATCCTCGACGCCGCCATCGCCGCCTTCGGCACCCGCGGGTACGGCGCCACCTCCCTCGACGACCTGGCCCGCCAGGTCGGGCTGCGCAAGCAGACGATCCTGTACTGGTTCCCCTCCAAGGAGGCGCTGCTCGACGCGGCCATCGACCGCACGGCGAGCGAGGTCACCGTCCGGCTGGAGCGGGCGCTGGCCGTGGGGGGCGAGGGGTTCGGGCGGGTCGACGCCATCGTTCGGGCCATGTTCCGGCTGGCCGCCCGGCACCCGACCATGCTCGGCTTCGTGCGCGAGGTCGGGCGCCTGGGCCCGCCCGCGTCCAGCCGCCTGCTCGCCGCCCTGTCGCCGCTGGTCGACCGGGCGGCCGGGTTCCTGTCGGCCGAGATGGAGGCGGGACGCATGCGGCGCCACGACCCCCGCCTGCTCCTGCTCGCCGCCTACTCGATGGTCAGCGGGCTGGCCGGCGAGGTCGAGGTGCTGCGGGCGTTCGGCGAGGAGCCGACGCTGGCCTCGCTGGTCCGGCGACGCAACGAGCTGCTGGTGCTGCTGCGAGCGGCGCTGGCGCCGGAGGCAGGAACGGGAGCATCCCAGGCAGGGGCGCCGGCCGCGCCGTGGGCCGGGACGTCCGAGGCCGGTCCGGCTCAGCCCGCCAGCTGAGTGCCCGTCGCCCGCTGTATCTGGTCGATCGTCGAGAAGCACATCGACGGCCGGCCGTCGACGCTCACCGACGACGACAGCGTGCCGGCGGCGCGCACCGCCCCGGCCACGGGCTGGTAGACGGGGCCGCCGCTGTCGCCGGCCCGGGCCGTCCGGTCGATGCACGTGAAGATGAACGACCGGCCCTCGGCGTCGCAGCACACCTGGCGGCCGACGGCGTCGACAGAGCCGCAGTTGCCCGTGCCGCTGGCCCGGCCGTCGAAGCACAAGCGCATGCCCATGCCGATCCGGCTATCGGGCAGGCCGCCGACCACGCGGCGGTGAGCCGATTGGCCGTGGACCACGGCGTCCTCCGCCGCGCCCGGCGGCACCGGGTACAGGGCCGTGTCGGCCCGGACCGGGCTACGGGCCGACTCGAACGTGTTCCGGGCCACCCGCCCGACGACGGTGTCGCCGACCCGGACCGTGTCGCCGACCCGGCCGCAGTGCCCGGCCGTGCTCCCGAACGTGCCCAGGGCGCCGGTGAAGGCGAAGCCCGACGTGCACCGGATGGTGGCGTCGGCGGAATCGACCCGGAGGTGGAGCCCCGCCTCGTAGGGCGGGTAGTCGGTGGGGGTGGGGCCCGCCGGGCCCGTGGGGCCGGCCGCGCCTGTGGCGCCGAGGGGGACGATGCCGATCCGCGAGCCCGTGAGGACGTTGAGGCGCTCGAGGCTGATGCCGCCGCCGGGGGCGTCGGCGCCGCTCCGGGGCACGACGGCGGCGGTGCGGGCGGCGTCCAGGGCGAGCAGCCGGGTGACGGCGGCGTCGCCCCGCTCGGTCTCGACGGTCAGGCCGCTGTGGGGGACGTCGAGCCCGACCGTGTAGTTGCCCGTCTCGCCGCGGTCGAGGGCGGCGGCCACGGCGTCCCGGGCGGCGACCAGCTGGTCGTAGGAGAGGTCGGCGTCGTGGATCCTGACCCGGTCGCCGGCCAGCTCGCGGTCGGCCGCCGAGGGCTCGACGACGTTGACGTGCACGACGCCGTCGTCGTCCACCCAGTAGCCGCCGTAGCGGGCGCCGGCCCGGCGCTCGACCGCGGCGGCGACGGCCGCGGGGTCGGGCGGCGGGTCCGCGGCCGGGCCGGGCGCCGGGCTGGTGGCCCCCGCGGTCGCGGGCGCGGGCGCCAGCGAGCCGAGCGCACCGAGCGCGGCGACGAGCGTGACCGTGGCGAGGAAGCCTGTCCGACGAGCCAACGTGATCCTCCCGGGAGCCCGACCGAAGGCGTTGACCCTAGCCGCTTCAACACGCTCCGTGATTCATCACGCGCGTCATGTGGTTGTCCGCAGCTGCGCAGGCGGGGCTCGGCGGGCGGGCGGCCCGCTCCGGGCCCGGTCAGCGCTTGGTGGAGAACCGGCTGCGGCGCTCGTGGCGCTCGACCGCCAGGCGCACGAGCTCGTCGATGAGGTCGGCATAGGGCAGGCCGCTGGCCTCCCACAGCTTCGGGTACATCGACCCCGGCGTGAACCCGGGGATCGTGTTCAGCTCGTTGATCAGGAAGCCCCGGCCGCCCTCCTCGAAGAAGAAGTCGGCCCGGGCCATGCCCTCGCACCGCAGCGCCCGGTAGGCCCGGACGGCCAGCTCCTGCACACGGGCCGTGTCCTCGTCGCTCAGCGGGGCGGGGATGACCAGCTCGCACGTGCCGTCGAGGTACTTGTCCTCGTAGTCGTAGAACTCGTGGCTGGAGACGATCTCGCCGGGCACCGAGGTGCGGGGCTCGGCGTTGCCCAGCACGGCCACCTCGACCTCGCGGCCGTCCACACCCTCCTCGATGACGACCCACTCGTCGTAGTCGGCGGCGGCCAGCAGGGCGGGGCCGAGGGCGTCGGGCCCCTTGACCTTGGTCACGCCCACCGACGAGCCCAGGTTGGCCGGCTTCACGAACAGGGGGTAGCGCAGCCCGGCGTCGGCCACCGCGGCCTCGGCGCCCTCGATCTCGGCGTCGCGCACGACCAGCCACCGGGTCTGGGGCAAGCCATGGGCGGCCAGGATCTCCTTGGCCTTGGGCTTGTCCATGCACAGCGCCGAGGCCAGGACGCCCGAGCCGACGTAGGGCACGCCGGCCAGCTCGAGCAGGCCCTGGACGGTCCCGTCCTCGCCGTGGGGCCCGTGCAGCAGCGGCAGCACCACCACGGGGACGTCAGCCCGGGCGGGCGCCACGGCGGGCAGGGGCTCGATGGCGGTGCCGGTGGCGGCGAGCTGGTCGGGCAGCTCGCCGGCTCCCCGGGCGAGCGCGGCCATGGCGTCGTCGGCCTGCACCCACGTGCCGTCGCGGGTGATGCCGACCGGCACGGCCTCGTAGCGGGCCGGGTCGATGGCCCGCAGGACGTGGGCGGCCGTGGTGCAGGAGACCTCGTGCTCGGCGGACTGGCCGCCGAACAGGACGACGAGGCGGACGCGCTCGGGGTGGGTCATGCGCTGCGAGCGTACTGGCGGTGGGCCGGGCGGCCGGTGCGCCCGGGGCCGGCAGCGGCGACCGCCCCCGGCGCCTGCAGCCGGTGCGCCCCGACCGGGCTCGGCGTGGGGCGAGGTGGCGTGGGGCGGCGGGTCCGCCCGGGGATGCGAAGATGCGTCCCCGTGGAACTGCGCACCAGCGAGGTCGCCCGCGCCACGGGTGGCCGCCTGATCGGGCCCGACGTCACGGTGGCGGGGGTCGCCATCGACTCTCGGGCGGTGGAGGGCGAGGAGCTGTTCGTCCCCATCGTCGCCGAGCGCGACGGACACGACTTCATCCCCGCGGCCGTGGCCGCCGGCGCCGCCGCCTACCTGACCCAGCGGCCGGACGTCGCGGTGGCGGGTGGGGGCGACGCCGAGGGCGACCTCGTCCCGGCCATCCACGTGGCCGACACCCGGGCGGCGCTGAGCGCCTTGGCGGCCTCCGCCCGCGACCGGATCCGCGGCCACGTCGTCGGCGTCACCGGGTCGGTCGGCAAGACCAGCGTCAAGGACCTGCTGGCCGCGGTGCTGGAGACCCGCTGGTCGACGTCCGCCAGCGTCCGGTCGTTCAACAACGAGCTGGGCGTCCCGCTCACGGTACTCAACGCTCCCGACGAGACCGAGGCGCTTGTCGTGGAGATGGGCGCCCGGGGCGTGGGGCACGTGAAGGCGCTGTGCGACGTGGTCCGGCCGACCGTCGGCGTCGTGACCCTGGTGGCCGCCGTCCACACCGAGACGTTCGGCACGATCGACGAGGTGGCCCGGGCCAAGGGCGAGCTGGTGGAGGCGCTGCCGGCCGACGGCACCGCCGTCCTCAACGCCGACGACCCCCGCGTGGCCGCCCTGGCGGCCCGGGCGGCGGGGCGGACGGTCACGTTCGGCGCAGCCGGCGACGTGCGGGCCGAGGACGTGCGGCTCGACGACGAGCTGCTGCCCCGGTTCCGGCTGGTCAGCCCGTGGGGCGCGACCGAGGTCGAGCTCGCCGTGCGGGGGCGGCACATGGTGGACAACGCCCTGGCCGCGGCGGCGGCCGGACTGGTGTGCGGCGTGTCGGTCGAGGACGTGGCCGACGGGCTCGCCGAGGCCCGCCTGTCGCCGTGGCGGATGGACCTGGTGCGGCTGCCGTCGGGGGCCCGGGTGATCAACGACGCCTACAACGCCAACCCGACGTCGATGGCGGCCGCGCTCCGGGCGCTCGCCGCCGTGCCGGCCCGGCGCCGCGTCGCCGTCCTCGGGCTGATGGCCGAGATCGGGTCGACCAGCGAGGCGGAGCACCGGTCCGTGGGCGAGCTGGCCCGCAGCCTGGGGATCGAGGTCGTGTCGGTCGGTGTGCCCGCCTACGGCGGGACGCTTGTGCCGGGCGACGACCCGCTGGCCGCCCTCGGCCCGCTGGGCGAGCTGGTCGACGGCGACGTCGTGCTGCTCAAGGGCAGCCGGGTGGCCGGGCTGGAGCGGGTGGCGACCGCCCTCACCCGGGGGTGAGCGGGCGAGCGGTGGGGGAGGCGGGGGCGGCGCCGCCGTTGCCGGCCTGGCCGCTGTTGCCGGCCTGGCCGCCGGCGCGGCCGTCGCCACCGGCGCCGGCGCGGTGGTCGTCCAACCGGGCGTAGGCGGTCAGCGCCAGCGCCCAGGCCGCCCCGACCAGCAGCACCGTCGTGACCGACGTGGCCTCGATCACCGGGCCGGCGATCAGGTTGCCGACCGGGACGGTCCCGGCGAAGCCCATGATCCACAGCGCGGTCACCCGCCCCCGCTCGTGGTCGTCGATCCGCGACTGCACGATCGTCGACAGCGAGGTGATCAGGGCGAAGTACATGGTCCCGAGCACGATCACCACCGGGTAGGCGGGCGCCGGCGTCCGGAGCAGGGCGAACACCGCCAGCGTCACCGAGAACCCGACCAGCGCCACCCGGCTGATGCGGGCCTGCGACCGCTGGCTGAGCACCGTGCCGATGGCCAGCGCCCCCGACACCGCCCCCACGCCCAGGCAGGCGTACAGGGCGCCGTAAGCGCCCGACCGCTCGTCGATCCCGAGGTTGCGGTCGGCCACCACCGGGAGCTGGCCGATGAACGCCAGCGACAGCAGCGAGAACGTGGTCAGCGTGACCAGGCAGCGGCCGACGATGGGGTCTCGGCGGGCGACGGCGAACCCCGAGGTCAGCCGGCGCAGCACCCCGTTCTCGGCGCCGTCGGCGCGCCCGGCGGGCGGGGGCAGGCGGACGGTCAGCACGGCCCCCACCACGAACAGGTACGTGACGCCGTTGCTGGCGAACACGGCGGAGGCCCCGAGCAGCGAGTCGATGAAGGCGCCCACGACCGGCCCGATCACCCGGGACGCGTTCATCTGCACGGAGTTGAGCGAGATGGCGCCCGGCAGGTCCTCGCGGTCGACCAGCTGGGGGAGGATGGCGGCGTAGGCGGGGGCGTAGAAGGCCTGGGCGATGCCCAGGGCGAACACCAGCGCCACGAGCGTGACGTTGTTGGGCTCGCCCGGCGCCACGACGGCGGCCAAGACGAACGACAGCACGAGCTGGACGAGGCTGATCGTGACCAGCAGCCGGCGCCGGTCCAACACGTCGACCAGCAGGCCGCCGACCATCGACAGCAGCAGCATCGGCCCCAGCTGGGCGAAGATCACGATCCCGACGAACGTCGACGAGCCTGTGAGGTCGTAGGCGAGGGCGCCCAGCACGACGTTCTGCATCCACGTGCCGATGTTCGACAGGAAGGCGCCGAAGTAGATGCGGCGGAACGTCGGGTAGCGGAGGGCGGCCCGGGCCGAGCCGGGCGCGTAGGAGCGGTCGCCGTCGGCGACGGCGTCGGCGGCGACCTCGACCGGGGGCTCGGGGGGCCGGGGTGGACGAGGCGGACCCGGCGGGCCCGGCGGGCCCGGGGCCGCGGCGGGAGCGGAGGCGCGCCTGCCTGTCTCGTCCGTCGCCCGGGCCACGTGCCGCCCGAACACGCGGGCGGCCCGGTTCATTCCCCGGGCAGCGCCTCCAGCGCCTCCTTGAGCGGCGTGTGGTCGACCCCGAGCGAGGCGGCCACGGCCTCGTGGGTCACGGCCCCGTTCAGCGTGTTGACGCCCAGCGCCAGCGCGGGGTCGGCGGTGACGGCGGCCCGGAGGCCGGCGGTGGCCAGCTCGCGCAGGTAGGGGAGCGTGGCGTTGGTCAGGGCGTAGGTCGACGTGTGGGGGACGGCGCCCGGCATGTTCCCGACCGCGTAGTGGACCACGCCGTGGCGCTCGAACACCGGGTCGTCGTGCGTGGTCTCGTGGATGCCCTCGACACAGCCGCCCTGGTCGATCGCCACGTCGACGATCACCGCCCGGGGCTTCATGCCCCGCACCATGGCGTCGGTGACAACGGTGGGCGCCCGGCCGCCGGGGACCAGCACCGCGCCGATGACCAGGTCGGCGTCGGCCACCGACCGCTCGACCGACCCCCGGTTGGAGGCCAGCGTCATGATCCGGCCCCGGTGGATCTGGTCGACCCAGCGCAGGCGGTCGACGTTCTTGTCGAGCAGGATGACCTCGGCCTCCATGCCGGCCGCGATCCAGGCGGCGTTCCAGCCGACGTTGCCGGCGCCCACGACCACGACCCGGGCCGGGCGCACGCCGGGCACGCCGCCCAGCAGCACGCCCCGGCCGCCGGCCTCCCGCTCGAGGAAGTGGGCGCCGACCTGGGTGGCCATGCGGCCGGCCACCTCGCTCATCGGGGCGAGCAGCGGCAGCTCGCCGTTGGGCAGCTGGACCGTCTCGTAGGCCACGCCGGTCACGCCCGCGGCCAGGAGCGACTTGCCCACGTCGGGGTAGGCGGCCAAGTGCAGGTAGGTGAACAAGACCTGGCCCCGGCGCAGCATGCCCAGCTCGTCGGGCTGGGGCTCCTTGACCTTGCACACCAGGTCGGCCCGCTCGAACACGGCGGCGGCGTCGGGGACGATCTCCGCCCCGGCCCGGGCGTAGTCGTCGTCGGGGATCGACGACGACTCGCCTGCGCCCGCCTCGATCAGGACGGGCACGCCGAGCTCGACCAGTTCGCGGACGCCGTCGGGCGTGATCGCCACCCGGTTCTCGTTGTTCTTGACCTCCGCCGGCACGCCGACCGTCATCGCTGCCACGATCGGTAGTGTCCCACGGGTCGGCGATCCGGTCCGGGACCCGCTGCCGGACCCGGTTCAGGACCCCCGCCGGCCCTGCTATGGTGCAAGGCCTCCCGGGCGTATAGCTCAGCTGGTTAGAGCGCACGCTTCACACGCGTGAGGTCAGAGGTTCGAGTCCTCTTACGCCCACCCGTTCCGCCCGCCGCCGACCGGCGCGCCGCCCTCCTGGGGGCAGCCCGGTTCAGGTCGTACACCAGCCCGCGTCGAGGGACCCGCCAGGGTTGGTAGGGCGGGGCCTCGCCCCAGCCCCAACGGGGGACCGGCGCGTGCTCGACGACCTCGGCGCCGGGCTGGGAGTTGGCGAGGGCGATGCGGGTGCCCCACTCAAGGTGGGCGACGAGCGCCGAGCGGAACTCGGGGTCGTCGGGCAGGCGGGCGTCGTCGGCCGCCCGGCTCATCAGCGAGGCGAACCGGAATCGCTGCTCGGGCGTGATGCCCAGGTTGCGGTGCTTGCTGAGCATGCGCTCGTACCCGCCGAGGTCGTCGGTGTAGCGGGCGGGTCCGCCGAACACCTCGCACCACCACGCGGTCACGTGCGTCCGGTGCTCGCGGCTCACGCGGCGGCCACCACGATCACCGCCGCCCCGAAGGCGAGGGCGACCGGTCGGCGGTGACGATCCGCCCCGAGCCTCCCGACGCAGCAGCATGCGGCGACGGTGCGGCAGGCGGCCAGGCGCCGACCACCGACCAGGGAGTCGGTCACCGTACGCCTCGGGGAGTGCGGCGGATTACGCCGGGCCTCCCCGGGGCGGCGCTGCGGGGCCCGGAGGCCGGGCCGGCCGGCGAGGTCCACCCGCGGGTCAGCGGCGGCGGGAGTCGGCCCCCGGGCCGCCCGGCCTCGCCCTCCCGGCGGTCAGGCCTCAGGCGTCAGCCGTGCAGGCCTCCAGCTCGCGCTCGATGGCGGCGGTCAGCGCCTCGACGTCGTGGCCACCCTCCTGGCGGCGGCCGTTGACGAACAGGGCCGGCGTCCCCACCGCCCCGCTGGCGTCGGCGCTGTGGATGTCGCGCTCGATCCGGTCGACGTAGCGGTGGGCGTGGAGGTCGTCGAGGAACCGGTCGACGTCGAGCCCGATCTCCGCCGCGTACCGGCGCAGGTCGGGGTAGCGCACCAGCGCGTCCTCCGGGATGAGCTTGTCGTACATCTCCCAGAACTTGCCCTGGGCGGCCGCCGCCTCCGAGGCCCGGGCGGCCAGGTCGGCGTTGCGGTGGACGTCGACGAGCGGCAGGTGGCGGAACACGAACCGGAGGTCGTTGCCGAAGCGGCGCACCAGCTCGCGCACCACGGGCTCGGCCTGCCCGCAGTAGGGGCACTCGAAGTCGCCGTACTCGACCAGCGTGACCGGGGCGTCGACCGGCCCCCGGATGTGGTCGACCGCGGGGTCGACGTCCTCGGCCAGGTCGACGATCTGCGGGGCCAGCTCCCCGCCGCCCCGGCGGGCCGGCAGGCGCCGGATCACGGTGAACACCACCCACGACGCCAGCGACGCCACCACCGAAGCGGTCAGGACGCCGAGCTTGGCCTCCTCCAGCTCCCGCCCGGTGAACGTGATGTCGGCGATCAGCAGCGACACGGTGAAGCCGATGCCGGCCACCGTGGCGGCCCCCACGAGCGGCGGCCAGGGGACCGTGCGGGGGAAGCCCCCGAGCCACCGCCGGCTGACGAGCCAGGTGGCGCCCACGATCCCGAGGGGCTTGCCCACCACCAGGCCGAGGACGATGCCGAGGAACACCGCCTGCGTGCCCACGGTCCGCAGCACCTCGCCCTCCAGCTCGACCCCGGCGTTGGCGAGGGCGAACACGGGGACGATCACGTAGCTGGTCCAGCCGTGGAACAGGTGCTGGAGACGCTCGTTGGGCGACACGGTCAGCGCCAGAGTACGGCCGGCTTCGCGGGCGTAGCGGGGGGTCGGCATCTCCCGGAACAGGCGCCACATGGCCCCCGCCCGCGACAGCTCCTCGCGGGAGGGTGGGTAGGCCGAGGCCAGCAGGCCCACCGCCACCCCGGCGATCGTGGCGTGCACGCCTGACGCCAGCGTCGCGAGCCACATCGCCACTCCGGCCAGGAAGTAGGGCACGCCGTGGCGGACCCCGATGCGTTTGAACACGAGCACGACCCCGTACAGGCCGAGAGCCACCCCGAGGGCGGGGAGGGACAGGTCGTCGGTGTACGCCAGCGCGATGACGGCCAGGGCGACGATGTCGTCGACGATCACCAGGGTCAGCAGGAAGGCCCGGACCCGGGGCGACGCCCCGCCGACCAGGGTGAGGATGCCGAGGGCGAACGCCGTGTCGGTGCCCATGGCGATGCCCCAGCCCCGGGCGGTGGGCTCGCCGGCGTTGATGCCCAGGAAGATGAGCGCGGGCGCCAGCATCCCGCCGATCGCCGCCAGCACCGGCGTCGCCACCCGCCGCCGCTCCCGGAGCTCGCCCATGTCGAACTCGCGCCGGATCTCCAGGCCGACGACGAAGAAGAAGAACGCCATCAGCCCGTCGTTGATCCAGTGGCGCAGGCTCATCTCCAGCTCGGCGTGGCCGAAGCTGACGCCGATCTCGGTCTCCCACAGCCGCTCGTAGCTGGAGGAGACCGGCGAGTTGGCCCACACGACCGCGGCGACGGTCGCGGCCAGGAGCACGAGGGCGCTGGAGTTCTCGGTGGCGACGAACTCGCGGACCGGGGCCAGGCGACGCGCCCAGCGCGTCTGGCCGGCGGACGGCTGGCCGGTCTCGACCGCCCGCTGCTCGTCGATCACCAACGCACGCCGCTTCCGCTCAACAGGACCGTGGAGCGTACCGGGATCAACCGGGTTCCCCGCGCCGAAACGGGAGGCGGGCCGCGGGATCTCCGCCCGCGGCCCGCCTCCCGGTGGGGAGCGGGGCCTCGGCTACGGCCCGCTCACGGGGTCAGGACCGTCCGGCCCGGCGGTCGGCCGGCGGCGGCGTCGGCGTGGACGGCGGGCAGGTCGGCCAGCGGCCGCCGCTGGGCCACGTGGATCCGCAGGTCGCCGGCGTCGACCCGGGCGACCAGCCCGGCCAGCTGGGCGGGGTCGGCGCGCACGAAGATCCGTTCGGCCCGCACGCCGCGCCCGGGCTCCTCGGGGCCGTCGACGGTCGTGCTGAGGAAGGTGCCGCCGTCGGCGACCAGGTCGACCAGCCGCGCCACCTCCTCGGGGGAGGTGGGCGTCAGGTCGGCGATCCGCATCGGGGCGAAGTGGAGCACCACGTCGAACCGCTGGCCGGCCAGCGCCTCGCCGGGCGGCGCCGCCGTGTAGTCGACGACGTGCTCGGCGCCGTAGGCGCGGACCCGCTCGACGCTGCGCGGGCCGGCCGTGGCGGTCACGCGGGCGCCGGCCCCGGCCGCCAGCTGGACGGCGTAGCCGCCGACCCCGCCTCCGGCGCCGTCGACGAGCACCCGCTGGCCCGCCTGCACGCCGGCGTGCTCGAACACCGCTTGCCAGGCCGTCAGCCCCACCGAGGGAAGGGCGGCGGCGTCGGCCAGGTCGGCGGTGCGGGGCGCGCGGGCCAGCGCCTCGGCCGGGGCGGCCACGTACTCGGCCGCCGCGCCGGGGGCGACCGGCGACAGGAACGCCACCACGGCGTCGCCGACCGCCCAGCCGTGCACGCCCTCGCCGACCTCGTCGACGACGCCGGACACGTCGTAGCCGGGGACGTGGGGGAGCGCTACGGGGAACACCTCCCGGACCAGGCCGGAGCGGATGGCGGCGTCCAACAGGTTGAACGCCGTGCCGGCCACCCGGACGACCACCTCCCCGGGTCCGGCCGCCGGGCGCTCGGCGTCCTCGGACACCAGGACGTCGCTGTCGCCGTGGGCGTGGTAGCGCACTGCCTTCATCGATCTGCCCTCCGACTCGTGGGCTGACTGGCGAAGTGCTTCGAACTCGAAGCATAGCCGGCAGTGTAAGGCGCTTCGAGTTCGAAGCAACCCGCCGGCCGCTCGATTTCTGCGCCGCCAGGGGCCGCCTCCGCCCCGGCGCAGCGAACTGGCGTGAGCCGGCGCCAGCCGCCGTCAGCCCTCAGTCGTCAGCCGGTGGCGCCGAGCGGAACGGGCGAGTGGGGCCGACGGAGCGGGTGGCGTCGCCGGCCCGGCCCGGCCTGGTGCTGGAGGATCTCCACGCACTGGTTGACGAGGCCGGGGGCGTGGCCCGGCACCCAGAGCAGGGCGTCGAGGATCCGCGGCACCTCGCCCTCCACGGCCCGGAACACGACGCCGTCGGCCACCTCGGGCTGCCGGTCGGGCCGGCGGGACGAGCGCACCAGCGCCAGCCCGACCTCGGCGCCGACGAGCGTCAGCAGGTCCTGGGCCGAGCTGAGGCGTGCCGGGCGGTAGTCGGGCTCCACTCCGTGGGCGGCCAGGAAATCGGTGATCTCGCGGCGGGGCCACGAGTGCTGCTCACGGTCGTCGATCAGGTAGGGCTCGCCCTGGAGGTCGTGGATGGTCACGCGGTGTGCCGAGGCCAGCCGGTGCCGGCGGGGCACGGCCAGGCACCCCAGCGGCTCCCGGCGCAGCTCCAGGGCGGCGAGGCCGTCGGCCTGCCCGGCGATGCCCAGGTCGGCGGCGCCCGACAGCACGGCGTCGACCACGTCGTGGTGCTCGCGGGCCATCGGCACGACCATGATCCGCGGGGCCTCGCGGGCCAGCTCGCGGGCGAGCCGGCTCACCCAGGCGGCGGCGTTGTGGCGGTACGCGATCCGGACCGTGCGGGCGGCCTGGCCGGCCGCGGCCCGCGCCGACCGGTCGAGCTCGTCGACCGCCTCGACGATGGCGCGGGCCTGGTCCAGCAGGGAGGCGCCGACGTCGGTGACCCGCAGTTCGCGGCCGGTGCGATCGAACAGGACGACGCCCCAGGCCTGCTCGAGCTGGCGGATCCGCTGGCTGACGACCGACGGGCTGAAGCCCAGGATCTCGCTGGCCGTCTTCACGCGCCCGTGGTCGGCGACCGTCACGAAACACCGCAGGCGGTCGAGGTTGCGCATCGGTTCACCCCCCCGGACCCCGGAACCTACCGTCCGCGCGAATCGCGCGTCGATCCGCGTTGTTTGGTGCTTGTCGCTCGCCACGGCGCGTGGGTGACTGAGAACGCCGTCACACCGGCCCCGCCGGGGGACGAACCCACCGAGCCGACCGCCGCCGACCCGCCCGGAGCGCCCGCCCGATGCCGCGACCGACGTGGACCCTGCTGCCCGACCCCGAGCCCCACGAACGGGTCTTCCCCGTGATCTCGGTCGACGACCACATCACCGAGCCACCCGACGTGTTCATCGGCCGGATGCCGCAGCGCCTGGCCGAGCGGGCGCCCCAGATCCTGGAGATGCCCGACGGCACGCAGGTGTGGGCGTTCGAGAACGCCATCCACTTCGACTACGGGCTCGGCGTCGTGGCCGGCCGGCCCCGGGAGGAGTGGAAGTTCGACGGCCTCCGCTTCGAGGAGATGCGAGCCGGCTGCTGGGACGTGCACGCCCGGGTCCGCGACATGGACCTCGACGGCGTCTGGGCCTCGGTCTGCTTCCCGTCGATGGCTTGGGGCTTCGCCGGCCGGGTGCTGTCGCTGGCCCGGGACCCCGAGCTCGGGCTCGCAGCCGTCCGGGCCTGGAACCAGTGGAACATCGAGGAGTGGTCCGGTGCCTACCCGGAGCGGTTCATCCCGCTCCAGCTGGCCTACCTGGCCGACCCGGTGGTGGCCGCGGCCGAGGTCCGGGCCAACGCCGAGCGGGGCTTCGCAGCGGTCAGCTTCGTCGACGCCCCCCACCGCCTCGGCCTGCCGCCCATCACCGACCACGACCACTGGGAGCCGTTCCTGCGGGCCTGCGAGGAGACCGGCACGGTCGTGTGCCTGCACACGGGGGCCAGCGGCCACATCGTCGAGGGCTCGCCGGGCGCCCCGCTCAACGTCGGCACGACGTTGTTCCCGGCCGGCGCCTTCGCCGCCGCCGTCGACTGGACCTGGGCCCGGGTGCCGACCCGGTACCCGGATCTGAAGATCGCGCTGTCCGAGGGCGGGATCGGCTGGGTGCCCATGGCCATCGACCGGCTCGACTACGTGATCGCCCACTCGGCCGGCCCGGCCACCGGTGACCCCTGGACGGAGGACGTCACACCCAGCGAGGCGCTGCGCCGCAACTTCTGGTTCTGCATGCTCGACGACCCGACGACGCTGCCGGCCCGGCACGCCATCGGCGTCGATCACATCCTGTTCGAGACCGACTATCCGCACGCCGACTCGACCTGGCCCCACACGCAGAAGCTGCTGGCCGAGCGGCTCGGGGACGTCCCGGCGCCCGAGGCCGAGGCGATCGCCTACCGCAACGCCGCCGCCCTGTTCGGGCACCCGCTGCCCGCCCCGGACGGCTGGGGGGCGACCGATGTGTGACGCCGAGCACCTCATGGTCGTGTTCACTAACGCCGCGGCCGGCCGGGAGGACGAGTTCAACGAGTGGTACGACACCGTCCACATCCCCGAGGTCACCGCGGCCATGGGCATCACGACGGTCACGCGCTACGAGGCGGGTGAGCGGCCCGACATCGACCCCCGCCCAGCGCCGCCCTTCCGTTACCTGGCGCTCTACGACCTGGGTGACGACCCGCTGGGCGCGCTCACCCGGCTGGCCCAGGTTCGCCCGACCCTGACCCCGAGCGACGCGCTCGACGAGGAGCGGGTCAGCCTCATCTACCGCAAACGGCCCTCGCGCCCCTGAGGCGCGGCGGACAGGAGGGGGTATCACCACCATGATCGCTGGAGCGCGCCGCGGCCTCGCTGCGACACTCGCCCTGGTCACCACGCTCGCCGCCTGCGCCGACACCGGCCGCGGGGGCGGCGGATCGTCCGGTGGGTCCGACGGAGACACCGTCCGGATCCAGGTGTCCTCGCCCGTGTACTTCGACGCCTCGGTGGCGCTCGGGCTGGACATGCTCGAGGATGAGGGCCTGGAGGTCGACCTGCTGCCGTTTCCGCAGGGCACGGCGGGCGGCGCCGCCGGCCTGGCCCAGGCCATCGCCCGCGGCGACGCCGACATCGGCGCCACCAACATCGCCGGCGTGCTCGCCGTCCTCCAGTCTGGCCGCGACCTGCGGATCTTCGGCAAGGGCGCCAGCCGCCAGGTCAACCACGTCGTCCTCAGCGACGACGTGGCGGCCCGCATCGAGGAGGAGACCGGCGTGACGCCGGAGTCGCCGCTCGAGGACCGGATGCGGGCGCTGGAGGGGCTCGACATCGGCACGACGACGGCCGGTGGCGCCGCCGAGGCCGTGTACCGGGCAGGCCTCGCCGACTTCGGCGTGGACCCCGACAGCGTCACCTGGCCCCAGGTGGGCGACATCACCGCCGTGGTCGCCGCCCTGGAACAGAACGACGTCGACGGCGTCGCCACGGTCGTGCCCCAGGTGGCCGTGGCCATCAACGAGGGCTACGGGGTCATGTGGATCAACGGCGCGGTGGACGAGCTGCCGTCGGCCGAGGGCGCCTACTCGACCGCCTGGTTCGCCAACGCCGACTACGCCGAGGAACACGAGGATGTGCTCGCCACCGTGTACCGGGTGCTGGAGGAGGCCCAGCGGATCGTGCGCGAGGACCCCGACCGGGCCCTGGAAGCGGTCAGCGAGTTCTTCCCCGACCTCGACCCCGAGGTGCTGCGCATGTCGATCGAGATCGTGGGTCCCGTCTACGTCGGCCCCGACATCGACGAGGCGGGCTGGGAGGCGGTCATCGAGCAGTTCAACGCCTCCGCCGCCGAGGCGCTCGAGGGCGTGGCCTACCAGGACGCCAATGTTGACCTCGGGTGACGCCCGTGCGGCCGCGGCCGCCGCCGGAACCGCCGAGACGGGCACCGCCGCCGGGGTTGACGGCGTCGCCGACGCGAGCGTCCCTGCCCTCGAGGCCCGGGACGTCCGCAAGGACTTCGGCTCGGCGTCCGGCCCGTTCGTGGCGCTGGAGTCGGTGTCGCTCACGGTGGCGAAGGGCGAGTTCGTCGCCCTGGTCGGCCCCTCCGGCTGCGGCAAGTCGACGTTCCTGAACATGGTGGCGGGGTTGATCCCGCCAACGTCCGGGTCGATCCGGTTCATGGGCCGGCCCGTCACCGGCGTCAACACCGGCATCGGCTACATGACCCAGGGCGACACGCTGCTGCCCTGGTCGACGGTGCGGAAGAACGTCGCCCTCGGGCTCGAGGTGCAGCGCATCGGCACCCGGGCCGACCGGGCCGCGCGCGTCGACCGCATCCTGCGGGAGGTCGGCCTCGACGGCTTCGCCGACCGCTACCCGAGCCAGCTGTCCGGCGGCATGCGCAAGCGGGCCGCCCTGGCCCGGACGCTCGTGTACCAGCCGCCGGCGCTGCTCATGGACGAGCCGTTCAGCGCCCTCGACGCCCAGATGCGGACCGACCTCCAGGCCCAGCTCCTCGACCTGTGGTCCGAGCGGCGCTGCACGGTGTGCTTCGTCACCCACGACCTGGACGAGGCGCTGCTGCTGGCCGACCGCGTCGTCGTGTTCGGGACTCGGCCGGGCCGGGTGGTCGAGGTCGTCGACAACCCGCTGCCCCGGCCCCGCACGATCGAGCAGCTCCGGGCGTCCCCCGACTTCGCCGAGCTGTGGCGACACCTGTGGGCGCTGATCCGCGACGGCGGCGCCCCCGCCCGGCCGGGGGAGGGCCGGTGACGGGCCGCCCGCGCCCGGCGGCCGGCAGGGCGGTCCGGCGGCGCCTCCGCTCGGTCCGGGCCGGCACGCTGGCCTGGCAGCTCGCGCTTCTCGTCGCGCTGCTGCTCGGGTGGGAGCACCTGGCCGGCCCGCCCGACCAAGGCTTCGTGCTGGTCGACGAGTTCTACGTCGGCAGCCCGTCGGAGGCGTGGGACGTGCTGGTCGAGTGGCAGCGCTCGGGCGAGCTGTGGACGCACGCCTGGGTGACGGTCAAGGAGGCGCTCCTCGGCTTCGCGCTCGGCACGCTGGCCGGCGCAGCCGTCGGGTTCGTGTTCGGTGTCATGGAGCGCACGGCCCGGGTGCTGTCACCGTTCGTGACCGGCCTCTACGCGATCCCTCGCCTTGCCCTGGCCCCGCTGTTCATCCTGTGGTTCGGGCTCGACAGCACGTCGAAGGTTGCGCTCGTCGTGACCGTCGTGTTCTTCCTGATCTTCTACAACACGCTCACCGGCGTGCGGGACGTCGACCGCGACCTGGTCAACGTGCTGCGGATCATGAACGCCCCCCGCTGGGAGATCCACCGCCGGGTCACGCTGCCGTCGATCGCCACGTGGATCATCGCCGGCCTGCGGGTGTCGGTGCCCTACGCCTTCGTCGCGGCCGTGGTCGGCGAGATGGTGGCCGCCCGGGAAGGCCTCGGCATGCTGATCCAGCGGGCCAACTCGCAGTTCAACCCGTCGGCGATGTTCGCGGCCATCGCCGTCGTGGTCGTCCTGTCGCTGCTGCTCAACCTCGGCGTCACGCTCGTCGAGCGGTCGGTCCTCAAGTGGAAGGCGCCGGACGCCGCGGCCGGCCCGGTGCCGTGAGCCCGCCTGGGAGGGGACAGATGCACGACCTCGTCATCCGCGGCGGCACGGTGTTCGACGGCACGGGCGCCGAAGGCGTCCTCGGCGACGTCGCCGTCCGCGCCGGCCGCGTCGTGGAGGTCGGCCGGGTGGCGGGCGGCGCCACCCGGACCGTCGACGCCAGCGGCCTCTACGTCGTGCCCGGGTTCGTGGACGGGCACACCCACCTCGACGCCCAGATCTTCTGGGACCCCTACGCCGGCAGCCTGCTCGCCCACGGCGTGACCACCGCGGTCATGGGCAACTGCGGCTTCACGCTGGCACCCGGCGGCGAGGAGCACGCCGAGCTCGTCGTGCGCAGCATCGAGCGGTCCGAGGACATGTCGCGGGAGGCCATCGCCCGGGGCGTGCCGTGGACGTGGCGCACGTTCCCCGAGTACCTCGACGCGGTCGACGCCCTGCCCAAGGCGCTGAACCTGGTCGGCCAGCTCGGCCACTCGGCGCTCCGGGCCGCGGTCATGGGCGAGCGCGCTTTCACCGAGCCGGCCACCGACGCCGACGTGGCTCGCATGGCCGCGGCGGTCGAGGAAGCGATCGCCGCCGGGGCCCGGGGCTTCAGCACGTCGCGCAGCCGCGCCCACGCGACCCGGACGGGCACGCCGGTGGCTAGCCGGCTGGCCGCCTGGGACGAGGTGGTGGCGCTGGTGACGGCCATGGGCCGCCGGGGTCGGGGCCTGTTCCAGCTGGCCCCGGAGCGGTCGACCGAGCTCGCGGCGCTGGCCGACTTCCAGGCCCGGCTCCGCGACCTGGCGGTGACCAGCGGCCGGCCGGTCACGTTCATGGTCGGCGGGCAGGACGAGCAGCTCGACACCGTCGCCCGCGTCGTCGCCGCCGGTGGTGCGGCCACCGGCCAGGTCCACGTGCGCGGCTTCGAGAACGTGTTCGGGTTCCGGACCGCCTTGCCGTTCGACCGGCTCGAGCGGTGGCGGGAGGTGCGGTCCCGGCCGCTCGACGCCCAGCGGCGGCTGCTGGAGGACGAGGCGGTGCGCGCCGCCCTGATCGACGAAGCCGAGCACGGCGACTACGGCGAGGCCATCGGCGCCGAGGTGCGGGCGCCCGACTTCGACGCCATCACGATCGTCGACGGGGCCGAGCCCGAGCGCACCGTGGCCGCGGCGGCCGCGGCCCGGGACCTCCGGCCCGTCGAGCTGATGATCCACCTCGCCCTGGCCAGCGACTTCGACCAGCTGTTCCGGCAGCCCCTCAGCGACACGTCCCCCGAGCAGGTCCTGCGGGCGCTGCGCCACCCCCACACCGTGATCGCGGCGTCGGACTCGGGGGCGCACGTGTCGCAGATCCTCGACTCCAACATTCCCACCTGGTTCCTGGCCCACTGGGTGCGCGACCGCGGGGCCTTCACGTGGCCGGAGGCCATCCACATGCTGACCGGACGGCCGGCGGCGGTGTGGGGCCTGGAGGGCCGGGGCACGCTCCGGCCCGGCAGCCACGCAGACGTGGTCGTGCTCGACCCCGAGACCGTCGGGTCCGAGCCGCCGCGGGTCGTGAACGACCTGCCCGACGGCGGACCTCGCCTGGCTCAGGGCGCCACCGGCATCCACGCCGTGATCGTCAACGGGACGCTCACGCTGGAGGGAGGGCGGGCGACCGGGGACACGAGCGGGCGGCTGCTGCGCTAGACGATCGGGACATGAGCGCGCCGCCGTTGCCGCCGATCACCGAGACGCTCGACGCGGTCCTCGCCCGCGACCCCGACCGGGTGGCCGTCGTCGGGCCGAGCCGGTCGCTGACCTACGCCGAGCTGGACGCGACCGCCGACGCCGCGGCCGCCGCGCTGCGCGAGCTGGGCGTCGGGCCCCAGGACCGGGTCGCCGCCTGCCTGCCCAACGATGTCGACATCGTCGTCGCCTTCCATGGGGCCATGCGCCTCGGGGCGGTGTGGGTCGGGGTCAACGCCGCCCTCGCCCCGCCCGAGAAGGAGGCGCTGCTGGCGGCGTCGGCGCCGACCGTGTTCCTCGCCGACCCGGCCACCGCCGCGGCCCACGGGTCGGCGGGCAGCCCGATGCCCGGTGGCGTCCCGTGGCGGACGGTGGCGGTCGACCCCGGCGACGACGACGCCGAGTGGGGCGCGGCCCTCGCGGCGGCGGCCGGTGCCGGACGTCTCCCGCCGCCCGACCCCCACGCCCCGGCCGGCCTCGCCTTCACCAGCGGGACGACCGGCCAGCCCAAGGGCATCGTCCACTCCCAGCACAACCTCGTCGTCCCGGCGCGGGCGCTGGTGGCCAGCCGGGGCTACGACGAGACGCTCCGCAAGGGTGACTGCCTGCCGCTGACCATCCTCAACCTGCAGGTGCTCACCACCCTGCTCACCACCGCGGCGGGCGGGTGCTGCGTGCTCACCGACCGCCGCGACGCCCGGGGCGTGGCCGAGTGGCTGGCCCGCGAGCAGGTGACCGTGTGGAACGGGGTGCCGGCGCTGCTCTACAGCATGGTCCACGACCCCGACCTCGACCCCGGGCTCCTCGGCTCGCTCCGCGAGGTGTGGACCGGCGGCGCCGCCTGTCCCGAGGACCTGTTCCAGGCCTTCCAGGAGAAGTTCGGCGTGCCGCTGCGCCAGACCTACGGCTTGACCGAGGCGCCCACGGTCGTGTCGATCGACCCGGTGGACGGCGAGCACGTCCCCGGCGCCTCCGGCGTCCCGCTGCCGCACCTGCGCGTCGGCGTCCGCGACGACGAGCTCGTGGTGCGGGCGGCCGACGACGGCCCCTGGCGGGGCGTCTACCGGCCGATGCTCGGCTATTGGCGGGATGGGCGGGTCGAGCCCTACGGGCGCGACGACCTGCCCACCGGCGACGTCGGCACGGTCGACGATCGGGGCTATCTGCACGTGCGGGAGCGCAAGTCGCTGGTCATCAACCGGGGCGGCGCCAACGTGTACCCGGCTGAGGTCGAGCGGGTCCTCGACGCCGCCCCCGGGGTGCGGGCCAGCGCCGTGCTCGGCCTGGCCGACGACCGGCTCGGCCAGCGGGTGGTTGCCGCGGTCGAGCTGGAGCCGGGCGCCGCCACCCCGCCCGAGGAGCTGCGCGACCACTGCCGCCAGCGCCTGGCCCGCTACAAGGTCCCGGACCGGATCGCGGTGGTCGAGGCGCTGCCCCGCAACGCCATGGGCAAGGTGCAGCGCGCCGCGCTGGCCGATCGTTTCGCCGGCCCGGACGGGGCGTAGACGTCGCTCCCAGGGCGTTCCCGGGGGCGTCGTTCCCGGGGCGTCGGCCGTCTAGGGAGCGTCGCCGTCGGCGGTGGCGCCGCCGCGCCGGCGCAGCAGCCGTTCGACGCCGTCGAGGACGAGGCCCAAGCCGAAGGCGAAGTCGTCGAAGTCGTCGTCCCCGAGCATGCCGGCCGCCAGCGCCGCCTCGGCCTCCGGCAGCTGGCCGGACCCGGCCATGTGCGTCATCAGCGTGCCCATCGGGGCGCCCTCGCCGGCCTCGGTGCGGGCGACGTAGGCCACGAGCCGGGCGTGGCCGGCGATGAAGGCGCTCAGCGACAGCAGGACGCCCAGGCGCTCGAGGTAGGGGAGCCCGGTCGGGGCCAGCAGGCGTAGGCCCTGGTCCATGAGCTTCAGCTGGACCGGGCTGTTGAGGCCGGTCGGGTTGATGTCGGTCAGCCACGGGGAGGCGAGGTAGCGACCGAGCACGGCCCGCGCCCACCGCTCGAGCCCGGCCCGCCACGGCGTCCCGGCCGGGATGTCCTCGAGCGCCGGCTCGAACGCCGCCTCGGCCATCACCGCCAGCAGCTCGTCCTTGCCGGACACGTGCCGGTACAGGGCCATCGTCGTGTAGCCGAGCCGCTCGGCCACCCGGGCCATGGACACGGCGCCCAGCCCGTCGGCGTCGGCGATCTCGATGGCGGCCTCGGCGATGCGCCGCAGGTTGAGGCCGCGCTGCGCCGACCGGCCCGGGTTCTCCCACCGGTGCCAGAGGTCGACGAGGCGGGCGGCCGCATCGGTTCGGTCCGGCTCGGCGCCGGTCCCGTCGGCGACTGTCCGCTCGGTGCTCTCCCGGTTGGCGGTCACGCCGTTGACTGTACCGCCATGTGTATGCGATACACTTTGTGTATGGAATACACAGTCGACGTCCGAGGGCTCCGCAAGTCCTTCGGGGGGCGGGAGGTGCTGGCGGGCCTCGACCTGCGGGTCCGGCCCGGCGAGGTGTTCGCCCTGCTCGGCCCGAACGGGGCGGGGAAGACGACCACCGTCCGCATCCTGTCCACGCTGCTCCGGCCCGACGCCGGGCGGGTGGTCGTCGCCGGGTACGACGTGGTGGCCGAGCCGGGCGCTGCCCGGGGCGCCATCAGCCTGACCGGGCAGTACACCGCGGTCGACCAGATCCTGACCGGGCGCGAGAACCTGGTCATGGTCGGACGGCTCCGGCGCTTGGGCCGGGCCGGGGCCCGGCGGCGGGCGGCCGAGCTGCTCGACCAGTTCGGCCTGGCCGACGCGGCCGACCGCCGGGTGGCCACCTATTCGGGCGGCATGCGGCGGCGGCTCGACCTGGCCATGAGCCTGGTCGTCCGCCCGGCCCTCCTGGTCCTCGATGAGCCGACCACCGGGCTCGACCCCCGCAGCCGGCGCGACGTGTGGGAGGCCGTGACCGCGCTCGTGTCGTCCGGCGTGACCCTTCTGCTCACGACCCAGTACCTCGAGGAGGCCGACGCGCTGGCCGACCGCGTGGCCGTGATCGACCGCGGGCGTGCGGTGGCCGAGGGCACCCCGGCCGAGCTGAAGGCCCAGGTCGGCCGCGAGACCGTCGAGCTGGCCTACGCCGGCGCCGAGGCCGCGGCGCGGGCGGCCCGGGCCGCCCGCGCGCTGGCGGCCGCCGGCCGGGGCCCGGCCGTCGTCGAGGAGGCGGACCGCCCGGTCGTGCGGGTGGCCGGCGACGGCACCGCCGAGGACGTCCACCGGGTCCTCGACGCGGTGGCGGCGGTCGGGGCGCCCGCCGACCGGCTGACGCTGCGCCGCCCGAGCCTCGACGAGGTGTTTCTCGCCCTCACCGACCGGCCCCCGGACGCGCCGGACGCGCCCGGCGCGTCCGGCGGGCCCGACGATTCCCTGGAGATGACGGCATGACGACACCACCGGCGACCGCCCCTGTGACCGCGCCCCTCTCCCCGCCCGCCCGCACCTGGCTCGACCCGCTGCGCGATGCGGCCATCTTCGTCGGGCGCAGCACCCGGCACAGCGTGCGGTCGGTCGACGCCGTGATCACGGCGATCGCCCTGCCGGTCGTGATCCTGTTGATGTTCGTGTACGTGTTCGGCGGGGCGCTGCGTCCGTCGGGCGGCTACGTCGACTACGTCGTGCCCGGCATCATCCTGCTGTGCGCCGGGATGGGCGCCTCGACCACGGCCATCAAGGTCAACGAGGACATGACGACCGGCGTCATCGACCGGTTCCGGTCCATGCCGATCGCGGCCGCCGCCGTGCTGGCCGGGCACGTCGTGGCCAGCGTGGTCCGCAACCTGGCCTCCACGGTGGTCGTGCTGGGCGTGGCGCTGCTCGTCGGGTTCCGGCCCGAGGGCGACCCGGTCGCCTGGCTGGGCGTGGCCGGTCTGCTGGCGCTGTACATGACCGCCGTCTCGTGGCTGGCGGCCGCCTTCGGGCTGGTGGCCAGCGACGCCGAGGCGGCCGGCGCCTTCGCCTTCGGGATCATGTTCCTGCCCTACGTGTCGAGCGCCTTCGTCCCGACCGACACGATGCCGAGCGCGTTGCGGGGCGTGGCCCAGCACCAGCCGGTGACGCCGATCATCGAGACGCTGCGCGGCCTGATGATGGGCACGCCGGTCGGCAGCCACGGGGCGGCGGCGCTGGCCTGGACCGTGGGCGGCGTCGTGGTGGGCACGGCGGCGGCCGCCGCCCTGTTCAGCCGGCGCACCGCCTCCTGACGGCGGACCTGGCGGCGGGCCGGCGGGCCGCCGCCAGGCCGTGCTGGTCGGGCCCGGCCCGGGAGCGGCCGGGCCGCGGTCAGATCCCGGCCAGGGCCTTCCAGGCGCCGCGGGGGAGCGGGCCCCCGGGCGCGAGGAGCACCTGGAGGCACACGTGGTCGGCGCCGGCCGCCCGGTGCTCGGCCACCCGGGCGGCGATGGCGTCGACGTCGCCCCAGGCCACCAGGGCGTCGACGAGCCGGTCGCTGAGCCCGGACACGTCGTCGTCCGTGTAGCCCAGCCGCTTCCAGTTGTTCACGTAGTTGGGCAGGTTCGTGTAGCCGGCGATGGCCTCGCGGGCGATGCCCCGGGCGGCGGCGGGGCCGGTCTCCAGCACGACGCCCTGCTCGGGGGCGAGCAGGGCCTCGGGCCCGAGCACCTCGCGGGCCCGGGCCGTGTGCTCGGGGGTCACGAGGTAGGGGTGGGCGCCGGCCGACCGGTCGCGGGCCAGCGCCAGCATCCTGGGGCCGAGGGCGGCGAGGCACCGCCGGTCGGCGGGCACGTCGAGGTCGTCGAGGAACGCCCCCATGGCGGTCAGCGGTCGCCGCCACTCGTCGCCGATCAGCGGACCGTGGCTGACGCCCAGCCCGATCAGCGTGCGGTCGCGCTCCGCAGGGGAGAGGCCGGCCCACCAGGCGTTCGTCGCATCCGCCGTCTGCCGCCAGATGTTGAGGATGCCGCTGGCGACCGTGAGCGTGGACGTCGCCGCCCGCAGGCGGTCGAGGGCGCCGAACAGGTCGCCGCGGGCGTCGGGGATCCACACCGCCGTGTACCCCCACGACTCGAGCTCGGCCGCCGCCTCCGCCACCGCGCCGGGCTCGCCGAAGCGCAGCTCAGCCGACCAGATCCCGGTTCCCGTCAGCGCAGCCATGGGCCGAACCTACCCCGGCCGGGCGGTGCGCCCGCCCGGCGGCGAGCCGGCGCACCTTGGCCCGGTCGATCGCCTCCAGCACGGTCACGGCGACCACGAGCAGGGCCAGCGAGGCGATCCAGGCCCCGGCGCCGGCAGGCCCTGGGCGGGGGCGAAGCGCTGGTGCGGCCGAACAGGCCGCGGATGACCCGCGGCACGACCGCCTGGTAGAGGCGACCACGGCCAGCACGTCGGCGGGGGCGGGCCGCAGGCGGTCCGGGGGTGGCGGGCTCCATGCCGGCACGGGACCACGCCGGCGCCCGCTGGCGCCGGCGCCACCGGTGCCCAACCGTGGGTAACGACCGGGCGCACCCGGAGGGGAGGGGTGCGCAGCCGGGGGCCGGCCTCTCCGTCAGCGGAAGAGGAGTCTCGCCATGCGCTGGGGTCGCTGGGGCCATCGTCTCGCCGCGCTGCTGCTGGCCGTCGCCGTCGGCAGCTGCCTGACCACCACGTCCCGACCACCGCGTCACCGGCCGGATCGTCACCGTCGGCGGCGCAGCCGGGGTGCGCCTGGCTGCGGCCGGAGCTGCGCTGGTTCGCCGGCGCCTACCTGAACCTGCTGGTCGTCGGCGGCCCGTCGCCGATCACCCCGGCCCCCGGCTTCCGGGCCACCGAGAACGGCGCGGCGGTCGAGCTGGGGCAGGGCCTGGGGGAGACGGCCGACGCCGTCCGGTTCAGCCGCACGCTCGTCGACGACCGGCGGTGCGGCGCCCACACCGAGGCCGTCGTCGACGAAGACGGCGCCGAGGCCCTGGTCGGCGTCCGGCTGCTGATCGAGGGCGACGGCCTGGCCGAGGTGGAGACCTACGTGACCCGCGAGGGCGACTGCCCGTTCTTCGACCCCGCCGGCTTCGCGGCCGAGGACCGGCTGGGAGCACCAGGAGGCGCCGGCCAGCTGACTCCGCCACCGGCGCCGCTCCGGACCCGCCCTGCCACCCGGCGCCGCCCCGGACCCGCTCTGGTACGTTCGGCCCCGGTGCGGCGCGTGGTGGCGGTGCTGGCCGCCGGGGCGCTGGCGATCGCCGCGTGTGGCGGGGACGGCGCCGGCGACGAGGGCGGGGGCGAAGGGGCGTCGGTCGCGCTCCGGGGCACGCTGCGGCGGGCCACGCTGTTCGACACCCAGCGCGCCTTCTCGCTGACGTTGGAGCCGACCGGCGACCGCGACCTGGTGGTGGAGACGATCCAGCTGCGCACGCCGCTGTTCGAGACGGTCCCCGCCCAGCGGCGCGACTCGCGGGTCCGGGCCCGCGAGCGTGCCGTCGTCATGCCGCTGCGCTACGGCGAGGCCCGGTGCGCCGTCGAGGAGGCCGACGTCGAGGACGCCGACGACACCGACGCCGAGGACGCCGACGTCGAGGACGCCGATGTCGAGGACGCCGACGAGGCAGACGCCGACCACACCGACGCCCGGCCGGCCGAGCTGGTGGCGAGGGTGGACGGCGAGGAGGTGCGCCTCGAGCTCGCCGAGGTCCCCGACGACCTGCTGGCCGGGCTGCACGCCGCCGAGTGCCGGGTGGCGGACGTGCTCGACCAGGTCGACGTCCGTTTCGGCGAGCGCTGGGAGCCGGCCGGCCCCCGGGCGGTGGCGACCGACCTGGAGCTGGTCCAGCGGCGCGCCGGCGTGGAGGCGGCGGTCATGGAGTTCGAGGGCAACGTGATCTTCACGGTCGACCCGGGCGAGCCGGGCCTGGAGGTGGGCGGCGACCGGCGCTCGGACCGGGCGAGGGTGGTGATCGAGGCCTCGCGCTGCGACCCCCACGCCCTCATCGAGTACAAGCGGAAGTTCATCCTCACGGCCAGGGTGCGGGTCGGCGACGCCGAGCCGGTTCGGCTCGACGTGGAGGCCGAGGGCGTCGGCCGGCGGACGCTCGAACAGCTCCTGGCGACCTGCCTGGGCTGACGCGGCGGGGACGCGGAGGGTCCTCCGGGGCCGCGTCGACGTGTGCCAGGATCGCCGCCGGTGCGCTTCCACGCCGATCTGCACATCCACTCGAAGTACTCGCGGGCGTGCAGCCGGGATTGCGACCTCGAGCACCTGACCTGGTGGGCTCGGCGCAAGGGCGTGACGGTCGTCGGCACCGGCGACTTCACCCACCCGGCCTGGTTCGACCACCTGCGCGACAACCTGGTGCCGGCCGAGCCCGGGCTGTTCCGCCTACGTGACGACGTCGACCGCGAGGTCGACCGGCGGCTGCCGCCCCGCCTGGCCGGCGCGCCGGTGCGCTTCATGCTGTCGGTCGAGATCTCGACGATCTACAAGCGGGCCGACCGCACCCGCAAGGTCCACCACCTGGTGTACGTGCCCGACTTCGACACGGCCGCCGAGCTCAACCGGCGGCTGGGCCGCATCGGCAACCTGGGGTCCGACGGCCGGCCGATCCTGGGGCTCGACTCCCGCGACCTGCTCGAGATCACGCTGGAGTGCGGCGAGGGCGCCTACCTGGTGCCCGCCCACGTGTGGACGCCGTGGTTCGCCGTGCTCGGCTCGAAGTCGGGCTTCGACGCGGTCGAGGACTGCTACGTCGATCTGGCCGACCACATCTTTGCCCTGGAGACCGGGCTGTCGAGCGACCCGGCGATGAACTGGCGGGTCTCGGCGCTCGACCGTTACCGGCTGATGAGCAGCTCCGACGCCCACTCGCCGCCGATCCTCGGGCGCGAGACCACGGTCTTCGCCACCGAGCTCGACTACGCCGCGATCCGCCGGGCGCTGGAGACCGGCGCCGGGCTGGCCGGCACGGTCGAGTTCTTCCCCGAGGAGGGGAAGTACCACGTCGATGGCCACCGCAAGTGCGGCGTGCGCCTGGAGCCGCACGAGACCCGGGCCCACGGCGGCCGGTGCCCGGGCTGCGGCAAGGAGGTCACGGTCGGCGTGCTGAGCCGCGTCGACGAGCTGGCCGACCGACCCGCCGGCGCCCGCCCGCCGGGGGCGGCCGACTACCGGTGCCTCGTGCCGCTGCCCGAGGTCGTGAGCGAGATCGTCGGCACGGGTCCCAAGTCGAAGAAGGTGGTCGGCGAGATCGACCGGCTGACCGCGGCGCTCGGCCCCGAGCTGGCGATCCTCGAGGAGGTGCCGGTCGAGGACATCGCCGCCCGGGCGCCGGTGCTGGCCGAGGCCGTCGGCCGGCTGCGGCGGGGCGAGGTGATCCGCGAGGCCGGCTACGACGGCGAATACGGGGTCATCCGGGTGTTCCAGCCGGGCGAGCTGCAGCAACAGGCGGCGCCGGCGCTGTTCGACGTGCCAGCCGCGGCCCCGGCGACGACCCGGACCGCCCCGGCGACGACCCGGCCCGCGTCGGCGCCAGCGGCCGGGGGCGATCGGGCCGGGGCGACCGACGCCGGCGACCCGACCGGGCGCTCCGCCGCCACCGAACCGGCGGCCGCCGCGACCGGCACGCCCGGTGGTGCGGGCGACGCGGGCGACGCCAGCGACCCCGACCTCGATCCCGACCAGCGGTCCGCGGTCGAGGCTCCCGGCGGCCCGCTGCTGATCGTCGCCGGCCCCGGCACCGGCAAGACCCGCACGCTGACCCACCGCCTCGCCCACCTGATCACCCGCCGGGGCGTGGCGCCGCACCACTGCCTGGCCATCACGTTCACCCGGCGCGCCGCCGACGAGCTGGCCGAGCGGCTCGCCGCCCTCGTCCCGGCCCAGGCGCCGGCGGTGACGGTGGCGACGTTCCACCGGCTCGGCGCCCGCATCGTGCGGGAGCAGCACGAGCGGTTCGGGCTGAGCCCCGCCTTCACCGTGGCCGACGAGGCCCGGCAGCTGGCGGTGGCGGCCGAGGTGACCGGCGGCGAGCGGGCGGCCCGGCGCCTGCTGGCCCACCTGGCCCGCACCCGCCCCGGGGCCGCGGCTGGCACCGTCGCCGACCCCGAGGCCAACGGCGAGGCCAACACCGACCCCGAGCTGGCCGAGGCGGCCCAGCGCTACCGCAAGGCGCTGCGCCACGCCGACCTGGTCGACTTCGACGAGCTGATCGCGCTACCCGCCGCGCTGCTCGAGGCCGACGCCGAGCTGGCCGCCGCCTACCGCGACCGCTACCGGTGGATCGCCGTCGACGAGTACCAGGACGTCGACGAGGCGCAGTACCGGCTGCTCCGCCAGCTCGCCGGCCCCGACGGCAACCTGGCCGCCATCGGCGACCCCGACCAGGCCATCTACGGCTTCCGGGGCGCGGACGTCGGCTTCTTCCTGCGGTTCCGGCAGGACTTCCCGGGGGCCCGGACCGTGCAGCTGACCCGCAACTACCGCTCCGCCCCCGGCGTCGTCACGGCCGCCCTGCAGGCGATCGCGCCGACCACGCTGGTGCCCGACCGGGTCCTGCGGCCGGCGGCCGCGGCCGCGTCGACCGCGTCGGACCCGGGGCGGCCGGAGGGGGAGGGCGCCGCCCCGGCCGTCGCCGTCCACCGCGCCGCCACCGAGCAGGCCGAGGCGTCGTTCGTGGCCCGGACGATCGAGCAGCTGCTCGGCGGGGCGTCGTTCCACTCGCTCGACAGCGGCCGGGTGGCCTCCGATGGGCTACGGGGGCTCGGCTTCTCCGACTTCGCCGTGCTCTACCGGACCGACCGCCAGGCCCAGGCCCTGCTCGACGCGTTCGCCACCGCCGGCCTCCCGGTCCAGAAGCGGTCGCACGACCGCCTGGCCGACCACCCCGGCGTGGCCGAGCTGGTGACGGCGCTGCCGGAGGGCGCATCCGGCGCCCCCGTGGCCGACCTGCTCCGGCAAGCGGCCGACGCCCTGGTGGCCGCCGCCCCCGCCGCCGAGGCGGAGAGGCGGCGGGCCGAGCTCGACGCCGCCCGCGAGCTGCTCGGGCCGCTGGCCGAGCGGTGCGGCGACGACGTCGGTCGCTTCCGCACCGACCTGGCGCTCGGCGTCGAGGTCGACACGTGGGACCCCCGAGCCGACCGGGTCTCGCTGCTCACCCTGCACGCCGCCAAGGGCCTCGAGTTCCCGATCGTGTTCGTGGTCGGCTGCGAGGAGGGGCTGCTGCCGTTGCGGTGGCCGGGCGCGGCGCCCGCCGGCGGCGACGACCCCCAGGTGGCGGAGGAGCGCCGCCTGCTGTTCGTCGGCATGACCCGGGCCCGGCGCCGCCTGTACCTGACGCACGCCGCCGAGCGGGCCTGGCCGGGCCCGGGCGGCGCGGCGGGCGGGGACCGGGCCCGACGCCGGTCCCGCTTCCTCGACGACCTCGACCCGTCGGCCTACGTGCAGCTCGACGCCGCGCCCCGCCCCCGGCCGCGCACGGCGCAGCTCCGCCTGCTCTAGCGAGCGCGGGAACGCCCACGGCACCCACCGCGCCACGGGGCAGCGGAGGGCGGGGCGCCGCATGCGCCGCGCGTACGCGTCGCGGTGCGTGTGACCGCCGCAGCGTCACGGACAGCGGGCAGGAGGACCGACGACGGCGACCCGCCGTGCGGGCGCGGCTTCTGGCCGTGGCCGTCGAGCCCGAGCCCGCCCGGTGGCGGGGGCCGCCGACCAGCACGCCGGCGCTCAGCGCCTGCCCGCCGGCCAGCCCGGCCACGCCGGCCGCGGCCGCCTGCATCAGCCGCCGTCGTTGGTTCCGCCCACCCGCCGGCGTCAGGCCAGCGTCTTGGTGAGGCGCTCCATCGCTTCCTCCTCGCTGATGTCGAGCGCGAAGGCCAGCTCGGAGACCAGCACCTGGCGGGCTTTCACGAACATCGACTTCTCGCCGGCCGACAAGCCCTTGTCGGCCTCGCGCAGCGCGAGGTTCCGGACCACCTCGGCGACCTGGTAGACGTCGCCCGACTTGAGCTTCTCCTGGTGGTTCTTGAAGCGCCGGGACCAGTTGGTGGGCTCGCGCACGTCCTTCTTGGCGAGCACCTCGAAGACGTCCTCGACGTCTTCGACGGAGATCGGGTAGCGCATCCCGATCTCCTCCGCCCGGTCGACGGGCACCTTGAGGGTGAGGTCGCCATGCGTCATGCGCAGGACGAAAAAGTCCTTCTCCTCACCGTTGGGCATCGTGAGGACTTCGGTCGCCTCGATGACCGCAGCACCGTGGTGGGGATACACCACGCGATCCTTGACGCGGAAAGACACGCACAGCTCCTGAAGACGTCCCTGGGGTCCTTACAGGATGCCATCTTCCGGCGGATATCGTCGTTGCACGCCGAGTGCGAGAACCCGGAGGGGGCGCGGTGTTCGAGTGGACCGAGGAGCAGCAGATGGTCCGGGCCGCGGTCCGGGACTTCATCGAGAAGGAGGTCGTGCCGCGCCACCGCGAGCTGGAGCACGGCGACCTCCCGCCCTACGACATCCTCCGCAAGCTGTTCTCGACGTTCGGGATGGACGCCATGGCGCGCGATCGGTTCGAGCGCCAGCTCCAGCGCGAGGAGGCGGGGGAGGCCGGCGGAGCCACGGACGCCGCTGCCGCCGACGCCGGCGAGGCCGAGGCCCGGCCCCGCGACGCCAACGCCGTCGCCTTCCAGATGATCCCGATCATCGAGCTGTCCCGCTGGAGCCCCGGGATGGTCACGGCCATGGGCGTGTCGATGGGCCTGACCCCGGCGGCGATCATGAGCCGCGGCTCCCCGGCCCAGAAGCGGCGCTGGGCGTTGCCCCTGCTGACGCTCGAGAAGATCGGCGCCTGGGCCATCACCGAGCCGGGCTCGGGGTCCGACGCCTTCGGGTCGATGAAGGCGACCGCCCGGCGCGACGGCGACGAGTACGTACTCAACGGCAACAAGACGTTCATCACCAACGGCCCCTACGCCGACACGATCGTCTTCATCTGCAAGCTCGACGAGGGCAACCCGCCGGCCGAGCGCAAGATGCTCAGCTTCGTGCTCGACAAGGGGATGCCGGGGCTGACCCAGTCCGCGCCCCTGGCCAAGATGGGCCTGCACAGCTCGCCCACCGGTGAGCTGTTCCTCGACGACGTGCGGGTCGGCCGCGACCGGCTGATCGGCGAGACCGAGGACGTGCCGGCCGGCGGGCGCTCGGCGGCCAAGCAGACGTTCTCGATGGAGCGCTCGGGCGTCGCCGCCATGGCGCTCGGCATCATCTCCCAGTGCCTCGACCTGTGCGTGGCCTACGCCCGCGACCGGGTCCAGTTCGGCCAGCCCATCGGCGAGTTCCAGCTCATCCAGGACAAGCTCGCCCGCATGGAGGTCGCCCGGCTCAACGTCGAGAACCTGGTGTTCCGGTACATCGAGACGGCGGCCGCCGGGCGGGGGCTGACCCTGGCCGAGGCCTCGGCCATGAAGCTCTACTCGGCCCGGGCCGCGGTCGAGGTGGCGATGGAGGCCGTGCAGCTGTTCGGCGGCAACGGCTACATGGCCGAGTTCCAGGTCGAGCAGCTGGCCCGCGACGCCAAGGTGCTGCAGATCTACGGCGGCACCGACGAGATACAGATCACGCACGTGGCCCGCGATCTGCTGAGCAGATAACGCGACCGTCGGTACAGGGTGGGCTAAGTTCCGGTACGGACGCGTCGGAAACCCCCCAGGCCCCCGAGATGCCCAGCGGCGATCAGCCCCAGTCCGAGACCGAGCCGCCCCGGCGCCGATCCGGGCGGCGCCCCGGTCGTCCCCGCGCCCTGCCGATCGAGGAGCAGCGGCGCCTCGTCATCGACGCCGCCCGGGTCGTCTTCGCCGGCGAGGGCTACAGCGGCGCCACGATCGAGCGGGTCGCCCGCCAGGCGGGCACGGCCCGGTCCAGCGTCTACGAGCTGTTCGACGGCAAGGAGGACCTGTTCATCGCCGTCGTGGCCGACGCGGCCGAGCGCTTCGTCCAGCGGCTGACGACCAGCTTCCGCGACTCGGCCGACTTCGAGCTGCGCGACTACGTCGCCCACAACTTCACGACCGTGTTCGAGCTGTTCGAGCAGGACCGCGAGACGGTCACCGTGCTGCTCAACGCCGAGCGGGGCGGCATGGAGCCGCCCATGCTGGCCGTGGCCGACACCCGGCGGCGGGTTCTGGCCACGGTGGCGGCCTCCACCCGGTCGCGCTGGGAGAACCTGGGCGTCGACGTGGGGGCCGCCAGCGAGATCCTGTCGCTCATGTTCTTCGGCATGGCCGAGGGCGTGGCCGTCCGGCAGGCCGACGACCCGAGCTGGGACCGCGACGCGCTCATCGACCTGCTCACCGACTTCACCGTCGGCGGCCTGTACCGCCTGGCCCGGTACCCGGAGGTGCTGGAGGCCGCCGGGCGGCGCAAGCCCGTCCCCGAGCCGGAGTCGAGCTGACGGCCGACCGCGACGCCCCGGTGGCGGTGGCCGTGGTGGTCTCGGGCGGGGGCCCACCCGACCCGGGCGCCACGGTCGGGCTGCCGGCGGGGGCGCTGGTGGTGGCCGCCGACTCCGGCCTCGACCACGCCCGGGCGCTCGGCCTGACCGTCGACGTCGTGGTGGGCGACCTCGACTCGGTGTCGGCCCCCGCGCTGGAGGCGGCAGAGGCCGCCGGCGCCGTCGTCGAGCGCCACCCCGAGGCCAAGGACGCCACCGACCTCGAGCTGGCGCTCGACCTCGCCGTCGCCCGCGGCGCCCGCCGCATCGTCGTGCTCGGGCCCGCCACCGGGCGCCTCGACCACCTGCTGGCCGGGGCGGTGCTGCTGGCCGCGCCCCGCTACGCCGACGTCGAGGTCGAGGCCCGCCTCGGGCCCGCCCGGCTGGCGGTCGTCCGGCCCGGCCGGCCGGCGGCGCTCACCGGGCGGCCCGGCGAGCTGGTCACGCTCGTCCCCGTGCACGGGACGGCGGTGGGGGTGACGACCGAGGGCCTGCTCTACCCGCTGCGCGACGAGGACCTGCCGCCTGGCACGACCCGGGGGGTCAGCAACGAGATGCTCGGCGCCCGGGCCGCGGTCACGCTCCGGGCCGGGACCCTGGTGGCGGTGCTGCCCGGTGCCACCGGCTCCCACGCGCGGCGCCGACTGCGCACCGACTTCGGGGGCGGGCGCGCACGGCGGCCAGAATGAGCCCGTGGACGTGACCGAGGCCCTTGCGGCCCCCTGCGACCCGGCGACGCTCTTCGCCTGGGTCGACGACCTGGCCCGCTACCCGGACTGGCTCGACATCGTGCCCCGGGCCGTGCCGGTCGAGCCCCGCGATGGCGACCCGGGCCCGGCCTGGTCGGTCGACCTCCGGGGCCGCCTGGGGCCGTTCGCCCGGTCCAAGCGGCTGCGCATGGTCCGGACTCGGCACGACCCGCCGCACGCGGTGCGCTTCGAGCGCCGCGAGCACGACGGCCGCCAGCACGCCGACTGGATCCTCGAGGCCACGGTGGCGCCCGCCGACGGCGAGGGGGCCGGGAGCGTCCTCACCATGCACCTCCACTACGGCGGCTCCCTGGTGGGACCGGTCGTCGAGAAGCTGCTGGCCGACGAGATCCGCCGGTCCAAGCCCCGGCTGCTCGGCCTGGTGGCGAGCCCGGGCTGACCGGCGGGCCGACCGCCCGGCCGGCCGGGCCCGCAGCTCAGCCCCGGGCGCCCGGGTCGACCGCCCGGGCCGCGTAGCGCCCGGCGCGCCGGTCCACGATCAGGGCCAGGCCGAACGCCTCCGACAGCGCCTCGGCCGTCACGACGTCCGCCAGGGGGCCGGCGGCCAGAACCCGGCCGTTCCGCAGCAGGAGGCCGTGGGTGAAGCCGGCGGGGATCTCCTCCACGTGGTGGGTGACCAGCACGGTCGGCGGCATGGCCGGATCGTCGGCCAGCGCCCGCAGGCGCCCGATCAGGTCCTCGCGGGCGCCGAGGTCGAGGCCGGCGGTGGGCTCGTCGAGCAGGACCAGCCCGGGGTCGCCCCACAGCGACCGGGCCAGCAGCACCCGCTGGCGCTCACCCGAGGACAGCGCGCCGAACGGCCGCTCGGCCGTGTGCTCGGCCCCCACCCGCTTGAGCAGGTCGCGGGCGTGCGCCCGGTCGTCGTCGCCGTAGGTGTGCCACCACGTCTCGAGCGCGGCCTCGCGGGCGGCCATCACGACGTCGAGCGCCGGCACCTCGTCGCGCAGCAGGCCGGCCAGGGCGGGGCTGACCAGGCCGATCTCGGTGCGCAGCCGGCGGACGTCGACCCGGCCGAGCCGGTGCCCGAGCACCTCGACCTCGCCTTCGGAGGGGTGGAGGTAGAGGCTGGCGATGCGCAGCAGCGTGGTCTTGCCCGAGCCGTTGGGCCCGAGCACGACCCAGCGCTCGCCGGGCCCGACGGTCCAGTCGACGCCGTCGAGGATGACCGTCCCGTCGCGGACGAGGCGGACGCCCGACAGGCGCAGGGCGGGGGCGGGGGAGGGCTGTTCGACCACGGCCGAGCACCGTACCCGGCCCATGTGAACACCCTGCGTGAGTTGGACGATCGGTAGCGAGGCGCCGCTAGGTTGTCGTTCGTGCGCATCGGCATCCTCGGGGGAACCGGTCCGGCCGGGAAGGCACTCGCCGCCCGCCTCGCTTCGGTGGGGTACGAGGTCGTGGTGGGCTCCCGGTCGAAATACCGGGCGATGGAGGCGGTGGACAACCTCCTCGAGGACTGGCCCGATCGCCACCTGCCCATCTCGGCGGCCGACAACCTCAACGCCGCCGGGGCCGACGTCGTCGTCATCGCCACGCCGTGGGACGGCGCCACCCAGACCGCCCGTCAGGTCAGCGAGCGGCTGCGGGGCAAGGTCGTCGTGTCGATGGCCAACGCCCTCACCAAGCTGGGACGCGAGTTCGAGCCCCTCGTCCCGCCACGGGGCTCGGTGGCGGCCAGCGTGCAGGCGGCCGTGCCCGACTGCCTGGTGGCCGCCGCCTTCCACCACGTGCCCGCCCGCGAGCTGGGCGACCTCAACGAGCCGATCGAGAGCGACGTGCTCATCTGCTCCGACCACGCCTCGGCGGTCGAGACGACCAGCCAGATCGTGGCCAAGGTGCCCAACATGCGCCCGCTCAACGCCGGCGAGCTGGCCATGGCCACGCCGATCGAATCGTTCACGGCCGTGCTGCTGCAGCTGAACATGCACTACAAGACGCGGGTGGCCCTCAAGCTGACGGGCATCCCCAACGGCGAGTCGGCGGGCGCGGCCAAGCCGCGCAAGGCGGCCGCGAAGCAGGCCGGGGCAGACGGCGCTCGGGGGGCCGAGGCCGCCGAGGGTGCAGCCAAATCCTCGGCGTGAGACCCGTCGACCCCCGCGACCGCGAGCCCATGCGGCTCCACGACACGGCTCGCGGTGAGGTCGTTCCCTTCGAGGTCGGGCCGGTGGTCACCATGTACACGTGCGGCATCACGCCGTACGACGCCACCCACCTGGGCCACGCCGCCACCTACCTGACCTACGACGTGCTCCAGCGGCGGCTGCGCGACCGGGGCCACGACACCCGCTGCGTCCGCAACATCACCGACGTCGACGACGACATCCTCCGCAAGGCCCGCGAGCTCGGCGTCCACTACCTCGACCTGGCGGCCGCCGAGACGGCCCGGTTCGACGACGACATGCGGGCGCTCGGCATGCTCCCGTCGTGGAGCGAGCCCCGGGCCACCTCGGCCATCCCCGACATCCGGGGCTTCATCGGCATGGTCCTCGACCGCGGCTACGCCTACCAGGCCGGCGGCGGCGTGTACTTCGACGTCTCCAAGTTCGAGCGGTTTGGGCAGGTCAGCCACCTGGGCCGCGACGAGATGCTGGCGCTGGCCGCCGAGCGGGGTGGCAACGTCGACGACCCCCACAAGGACGACCCGCTCGACTTCGTGCTGTGGCAGCCGTCGGCGCCGGGCGAGCCGGCGTGGGAGTCGCTGTGGGGGCCGGGCCGACCCGGCTGGCACATCGAGTGCTCGGCGCTCGCCCTGCGCGAGCTGGGGACCACGATCGACCTGCACGGCGGCGGGACGGACCTGGTGTTCCCGCACCACGAGTGCGAGGCCGCCCAGTCCGAGGCGGCCACCGGCGAGCGGTTCGTCCGCCACTGGCTGCACCAGGAGATGGTGCGGATGGACGGCGAGAAGATGTCGAAGTCGCTCGGGAACCTCGTGTTCGTGTCCGACCTGCGCAAGGTCTGGGACCCGCGGGCGATCCGGTTGGCCGTGCTCGCGCACCACTACCGGTCGGGCTGGGAGTGGTCCGACGAGCTGATGCCCGAGGCGGCCGAGCGGCTCGCCGCCTGGGACGCGGCCGGCGAGGGCGACGGCGCGCTCGAGGAGGTCCGGGCCGCGCTCGACAACGACCTCGACACGCCCGCCGCCCTGCGGGCCATCGACGAGGCGGCCGCCTCCGGCGTCGGGGTCTCGAAGGCCGCCGGCCTGCTCGGCGTCACGCTCGAGCGCTGACGCGCGCTCTAGTCTCCCGCTCGTGGGCGTCGGTGCGCAGGAGCGGGAGTACGGGTGGCTGTACCCGGCCGCCCGGCCCGTGCTGCTGCCCATCTTCCACTTCGCCTGGCGGATCCGGGTCGAGGGCCGCGCGCATCTCCCGGAGGTGGGCCCGGCCATCCTGTGCCCCAACCACACGTCGGTCATCGACTCGTTCCTGCTGCCGGCCGTGCTGCCCCGGCGCATCACGTTCGTGGGCAAGGCCGAGTACCTCGACAGCTGGAAGACGCGGTACCTGTTCCCGGCGCTCGGCATGATCCCCATCGACCGCAGCGGCGGCGACGCCGCCCAGCGGGCCCTCGACGCCGCCGCCCGGGTGCTCGACCGGGGCGAGCTGTTCGGCATCTACCCCGAGGGGACCCGCAGCCGTGACGGCAAGCTGCGGCGGGGGCGCACCGGCGCCGCCCGCCTCGCTCTGCGCACCGGAGCGCCGCTGATCCCGGTGGGCATCATCGGGACCCGCGAGATCCAGCCGCCCGGCGCCCGACTGCCTCGGCCGTTCCGGGTCTGCGTCATCCGGATCGGGGAGCCGATCGACGCCCGCCGCCACGCCGAGCGGGGCGACGACCGCCTGGTGCTCCGGCGGATCACCGACGAGCTGATGTACGAGATCCGCAGCCTGTCGGGGCAGGAGTACGTGGACGAGTACCACGGGGCGGCGCCGGCCGGGCCGGGCGACCGGGCGGGCCGGGCCGAAGCGAGCCCCGACGACCGCGCTGAGGCCCTCGACGTGCGCCGGTCGTCGGCCGAGGTGCTGTCCCGCACGGCCTAGCTGGGCGGCCGGCGCCGGACCGGTCCGGGCCCGATTCGGGTTCAGGGCACCCTTCCGGGGTCGATAACCTCGGCCCTCATGTCAGAGATCCAGGTCACGCTCCCCGATGGTTCCGCCCGCACGCTGCCCGCGGGCGCCACTGCCGGCGACCTGGCGACGACGATCGGGCGGGGGCTGGCCAAGGCGGCGGTGATCGCCATCGTCAACGGCGAGCAGCGCGACCTGGCGACCGAGCTGCACGACGGCGACGAGGTGAGCATCGTCACCGCCGACAGCGAGCTCGGCCTCTACACCATCCGCCACTCCACCGCCCACGTGCTGGCCCAGGCGGTGCTCGACCTGTACCCCGACGCCACCTTCGGTATCGGCCCGCCGGTCGAAGACGGCTTCTACTACGACTTCGAGCTGCCGGGCGGGGCCACCTTCGGCCCCGACGACCTCGAGCGCATCGAGGCCCGCATGCGCGAGATCATCGCCGAGCGGCAGCCGTTCGTGCGCGACGAGATCCCGGCCGATGAGGCGCGCACGATCTTCAAGCAGCACCGGTTCAAGCTCGAGATCATCGACAACGCCTCGACCGACCCGATGTCGGTGAGCGAGGCCGGCAAGGTCCGGACCTACGAGAACCCCCCGCCCAAGCCCAAGGAGCACCCGCCGTTCGTCGACAAGCCCGGGTTCATCGACCTGTGCCGGGGGCCCCACGTCGAGCACACCGGCCGCCACCTCGGGCACTTCAAGCTCATGCGGGTGGCCGGCGCCTACTGGCGGGGCGACGAGCGCAACCCCCAGCTCCAGCGCATCTACGGAACCGCCTGGCACTCCCGCCAAGCGCTGGAGGAACACCTGCACCGGCTCGAGGAGGCCGCCAAGCGCGACCACCGCAAGCTGGGCGCCGAGCTCGACCTGTTCAGCTTCCCGCCGGAGGTGGGCAGCGGCCTGCCGCTCTACCACCCCAAGGGCGGGCTCGTCCGCAAGCTGATGGAGGACTACTCGCGCCGCCGCCACGAGGAGGCCGGCTACGAGTTCGTCTACACGCCGCACATCACCAAGGGCGAGCTGTTCGAGACCAGCGGCCACCTCGGCTGGTACGCCGAGAACATGTACCCGGCCATGGAGCTCGACGGGGGCACCGCCTACTACCCGAAGCCCATGAACTGCCCGATGCACGTGCTGATCTACGCATCGCGGCAGCGCTCGTACCGCGAGCTGCCCCTGCGGCTGTTCGAGTTCGGCACCGTGTACCGGTACGAGAAGTCGGGCGTGGTCCACGGCCTGCTGCGGGCCCGGGGCTTCACCCAGGACGACTCCCACATCTTCTGCACCCCCGAGCAGCTCCAGGGCGAGCTGGCCAACCTGCTCGACTTCGTGCTGGGCCTGCTGCGCGACTTCGGCTTCGACGAGTTCGAGGCCGAGCTGTCGACCCGGCCCGAAAAGTTCGTGGGCTCGCCCGAGGAGTGGGACGAGGCCGAGGCGGCCCTCAAGCACGCGGTCGAGGCGTCGGGGATCCCCTACGTCGTGGCCGAGGGCGAGGGGGCCTTCTACGCCCCCAAGATCGACGTCCACGTGCGCGACGCCATCGGCCGGCGCTGGCAGCTGTCGACCCTGCAGGTCGACTTCCAGGAACCGGGCCGGTTCGGCATCGAGTACGTCGGCGCCGACAACCAGCGGCACCGGCCCCACATGATCCACCGGGCCCTGTTCGGGTCGATCGACCGGTTCTTCGGCGTGCTGCTCGAGCACACCGCCGGGGCGCTTCCGACCTGGCTGGCGCCGGTGCAGGTCCAGGTCGTGCCCGTCCGGTCCGAGAACGAGGGCTACGCTCGGTCGCTGATCGACCGACTGCGGGCCGACGGGTTCCGGGCCGAGCTGTCCGAGGCCGACGAGCCGCTCGGCGCCCGCATCCGCAAGGCCAAGCTCGAGAAGGTGCCGCACGTGGTGGTCGTCGGCGACGAGGACGAGGCCAACGGCACCGTCGGCGACAACCCCCGGGGCGGCGCCGTCGAGCGGGGCGTGGCCGTCGACGAGTTCGTGGCGCGGCTGCGCGACGAGGTCACCATCCGTGGCTAGCGGGTCGGAGGTCGGGGCCGGGCCCGGGGGCGGCGCGGGCGCCGGCGGGGCGAGCGGCGCCGGGCGTCGGGTGACGCCGCCGATGGACCGGATGTGGGCCGGCTGGCGGTCGGCCTACGTGGCCGCCGCCGGCAACGGGGCGCTGTCCGGCCAGGGGTCGTTGTTCCGCCAGATCCTCGAGTCGGGGCTGCCCGACTCCGAGACGCACATCGTGTGGCGGGGCGAGACGACGTTCGCCATCCTCAACGCCTACCCCTACACCAGCGGGCACCTGCTGGTGATGCCCTACCGTGAGGTGGCCGAGCTCGAGGACCTGACCGACGACGAGTCGGCCGAGCTGTGGTCGGCCGTCCGTAAGGCGGTCGTGGCGGTCAAGCGGGCCTACAAGCCCCACGGGGTGAACGTCGGGGCCAACCTGGGCGAGGCGGCCGGGGCCGGCGTGCCGTCGCACGTCCACCTGCATGTGCTGCCCCGCTGGAACGCCGACTCCAACTTCATGACCGCGGTGGCCGAGGTGCGGGTCCTGCCCGAGACGCTCGACGACAGCTGGCGCAAGCTGCGCGAGGCCTGGCCGAGCTGACTCCCTGACCTGCCCGCCCCGGCCGGGCTGCCCGGCCGGGGCGGGGATTTCCCGGCTGCGCCGGCGGATCGCTACCGTCGGCGCAGCCATGTCGACGGCGAACGGGAAGCAGGACGAGAGTGTGGCCTCCGAAAGCGTGGGCTCGGGCGACGACGGCGCCGCCGGGGCCTCCGACGACGCCGTCTCGGACGGCGCCGATGTCGAGCCGGCCGGCGTGTCGGAGCCGGCCGGCGTCTCCGACGGCTCGGCGATCCCCGACGAGGAGATCGTCGACGAGCTGCCCGACGACCTGCGGGCGGCCGGCTACGTCGGGCCCTACCTGTTCCCCAACAACAACCGGCGTCGCATCCCCGGCGTGATCTACCTGGTGCTCGCCGCCGTGTGCGTGGCGGTGTGGGCGCTGGCCGGCGACTCGGTGTACGTCAACGGCGGGTTCCTCGGGGCGGCGGTCATCCTGGCCGCCTTCGGCGTGTACCACCTGCTCGCCGGGTGGGACCTCGACGTCGACGAGCAGGACGCCCTGGTCGCCGCCACCCGCGAGGTCGGGTTCCCGGTCGGCCACGCCTCGGCCCAGATGGGGTGGCGGGGGCTGCGCAGCCGCCCGCTGTGGCGGATCCTGCTCTACTCGGCCGAGAACCCGCCGGCCAAGCGGGGCCTGGTGCTGGTCGACGGGGTCGACGGCACGGTGGTCGAGCACTTCGTCGAAGACAACCCGGAGGACTGGTCCGACCTCGAGTAGGTCCGCACCCGCGCCCCGGGCGTCACGCCACCACCCGCACGTCCACCCCGAGCCCCGGCGCCTGTGCCAGCCGTCGATCGCCGGTCGGCGACGTCGCCCCGATCCCGCGGCGTGCCGGCGTGTTGGGAGCTGGCAGCCGTCGGCTTGGGAGGTGGCAGCCGCGGAATGTGCCCGCACGGGCCCAGAGGCGGGGCGGCCCCGGCAGCTCAACCTGGCTGGGGAACAGGGAGCACGCCGGGGCCGCACCCTTGCTCGGCGGATTGGCGGGGAATCCGTCGAGTTCTTGTGGCTGCAAGCTTAGGACGTACGTGCGCCGATGACTACGCATTGGAGGGGAGAAATTCCTCAGCCGACGACCGCGGCGAGCACCTCCTTGGCCTCGTTGAGGTGGGTCACCCCGGCGTCGACGGCGGCGCGCACGATGTCGAGCGCCGTGACCTCCCGCTCGCCGTCGCCGACCGTCGCCGTTCGGGCCCAGTCGTCGGCCCGGACCCCGTCGATGCGGTCGGCGAGGGCGTTCGCCTCGAGCCCCAGCTCGGACAGTCGCTCGTGCACCGTGCCGGTCGGCGCCCCGGGGTGGGGGCGGGGCGCGGCGCCGGCATCCTCGGCCGCCACCTGGGGGCGGTCGGTCGTGAGCACTGCGGCCAGCGCCCGGTCGGCGGCGGCGAGGGCGCGGGCCGCGGCCACCACGTGGTCGATCGCCGACCACCCGTTCACCTGGCGCCGGGCCACGTCGTCGGGTGCCTCGTCGTCGCCGAGGCCGGCGAACAGGCCGCGGTAGCGCCGCTCGAGCCCCCGGAGGGCGACGGCGGCGTCGGCGGGCGTCAGCTTGGACAGGTCCATGCGAGCGTTCTAGCGCACCCCGGGCGCACCGTCAGAGGACGCCGGTAGCGTGCCCGGCATGTCCATCTACGACGTGCCCATCAACCGGCTCGACGGAACGCCCGCCGACCTCCACGAGTACGAGAAGAAGGCCGTGCTGGTCGTCAACGTGGCGTCGAAGTGCGGGCTGACGCCCCAGTACACCGGGCTCGAGCAGCTCCACGAGCGCTACGCCGACCGGGGCTTCACGGTGCTGGGCGTGCCGTGCAACCAGTTCGCCGGGCAGGAGCCGGGCACGGCCGAGGAGATCGCCACGTTCTGCTCGACCACGTACGGGGTCACGTTCCCGCTGACCGAGAAGATCGAGGTCAACGGCGAGAACCGCCACCCGCTCTACCAGCAGCTGGTGGACGTGCCCGACGTCGCCGACGGCCACACCGGCGACATCCGCTGGAACTTCGAGAAGTTCCTCGTCGCCCCCGGCGGCCAGGTGGTGGCCCGGTTCAACCCGACGGTCGAGCCGACGTCCGACGAGGTCGTGAGCGCGGTCGAGAAGGCCCTCCCCGGCTGACGGGCACGGGCTGCCCAGGTCGGGCCGAACCGTCCCGGCGGCACCCGGGGGCGCCCACTACGACGCCTCCGCCACCTCCCGCCGCACGGCGTCGACCAGGTGCGCGGGTAGCACGTCGTAGTGGTCGTGCTCGGCCCGGAACCGGCCGCGCCCGCCGGTCAGCGAGCGCAGGTCGATGGCGTACCGCTGGATCTCGGACGTCGGCACCAGGGCCACGATCGTCTGCTCGCCGTCGCCCGAGGCCTCGGTGCCCTGGACGCGGCCCCGTCGGGCGTTCAGGTCGCCCATCACGTCGCCCTGCAGCTCGACGGGCACGGTCACTTCGACCCGACTGATGGGCTCGAGGATCACGGGCTGGGCCTTCTCCATGGCCGCCCGGAAGGCGAGCCGCCCGGCGACCTTGAACGCCATCTCCGAGCTGTCGACCGAGTGCTCCTTGCCGTCGACCAGCGTCACCTTGACGTCGACGACCGGGTAGCCGAACACGCCGCCGGAGGCCATCGTCTCCTCGATGCCCTTCTGGACGGCCGGGATGTAGCCCCGGCTGATGGCCCCGCCCACGATCTGGTTGACGAACTCGAACCCGCCGCCGCGGGGGAGGGGCTCGAGGTCGATGACGCACACGCCGAACTGGCCGTGGCCGCCGGTCTGCTTCTTGTGTCGGCCCTCGACGCCCTTGGCGGTGCCGGTGATCGTCTCGCGGTAGGGGACCCGCACGTCCTCGGTCTCGACCTGGGCGCCGAACTTGCGGGTCAGCTTCTCGAGCGTGATCTGGAGGTGGGTCTCGCCCGTGCCCCGCAGCAGGGTCTGGTGGGTCTCGTCGTTGCGCTCGACGACGAGCGCCGGGTCCTCCTCGGTGAGGCGGTGGAGCGCCGGGGCCAGCTTGTCCTCGTCGGCCTGGGTCTTGGGGACGACGGCCACGGACAGGACCGGCTCGGGCTGCTCGATCGGGGGCACGATCACCGGCTTGCCCCGGGGCGCCAGCGTGTCGCCGGTGGCGGTGTTGGACAGCTTTGCGCAGGCGCCGATGTCGCCGGCCACGAGCTCGTCCACGGGCTCCTGGTCCTTGCCCCGGACCATGAGCAGGCCGTGCAGCCGCTCGTCGGCACCGGTGCGGCTGTTGACCAGGTGGTCGTCGGGGCGGATCGTGCCCGACAGCACCCGGAACAGGCTGATCTGGCCCACGTAGGGGTCGGCGATCGACTTGAACACGAACGCCAGCGGGTCGCCGTTGGCATCGGCCGTCACGTCGACCTCGTCGTCGCCGGCCTTGACCGTGGCCGGGCGGTCGAGCGGCGAGGGCCCGATCTCGACGAGGAAGTCGGCGAGGCGGTCGATGCCGATCTCGGCCGTGGCCGAGCCGATCACCACCGGGAACACCGTGGCCTGGGCGATGCCGTCGTGCAGCGTCCGCTCGAGCTCGTCGAGCGGGATCGTCTCGCCCTCGAGGTAGCGCTCGACCAGGGCGTCGTCGGCGACCACGATGCCCTCGACCAGGCTGTCGCGCACCTGGCGCTCGAGGTCCTCCATGTCGTCGGGGATCTCCTCGGTGTGGGGGACCCCGTTCTCGTAGATGTGGGCCTTGTCGGTGAGCAGGTCGGCGATGCCCCGGAACTGGGCCTCCTCGCCGATCGGCAGCTCGAGGGGGGCGATGCCGGCGCCCAGCCGGTCGCGCAGCTGGGTCAGGGTGGCGTCGAAATCGGCCCGCTCGCGGTCGAGCTTGTTGATGAACACCATGCGGGGCAGCTTCAGCTCGGCCGCCATCCGCCACGCCACCTCGGTCTGGACCTGGACCCCGTCGGCCGCGCTGACCACGAAGACGGCCAGGTCGGCGACCCGCAGCGCGGCGGATACGTCGCCCACGAAGTCGGCGTAGCCGGGGGCGTCGAGCAGGTTGACCTTGTGGTCGCGCCACTCGAACGGCGCCACCGACAGCGACAGCGACAGCCCGCGGCGCTGCTCTTCGGGCATGAAGTCGCACGTGGTCGTGCCGTCCTCGACGCGGCCGAGCCGGTTGATGGCGCCGGCCCGGTGGAGCAGCGCCTCCGCGAGGCTCGTCTTGCCGGACCCCCCGTGTCCGACGAGGGCGACATTGCGGATCTGACCGGTCGCGTACCGCTTCACCAGGCCCCCCTAGGTGGTCTGCTCGGTCTGCCGGTCGCCGTTCGGGCCGGTCTCGCGGCCGTGGAACCGGCGCTGTGGGGGCGAGGGTAGCGAAGGACTTGCGCCAGTGCTCGGACCCGGTGCGGACCCTGCGCAGACGCCGCGTCGGCCCTGCCCAGACGCCCCGGCGGCGCCGCCATGACGGCCCCGCCGGCCGGGTCTGGACGCCACGCGGACGCCCCGTGGACGCCCCGCCCGCGCCCCACGGGGCCCACCGCCGGACGCCGCCCGCCCGCGCGGGCCGGCCCCTGCCCGGACGCCTCCCGATCCGGCCCGGACCGCCCGCGACGGTGGTCGCTATGCGTGGCGACGGCTGGTTAGCCTGGAGCCAGCACCCCGAAGGACCGCAGCGTGGCGGTCCGGATCAGGAGAGACCATGTTCGACGGACGGTGGCGGAGCACGTTCGAAAGCGGCCTGCGACCGGTCGGCGCCCAGATCCGGCGCACCGGCATCACCGCCAACCACCTCACGATCACCGGCCTGGTCATGGCCGGAGCGGCCGCCGTGGCGATCGCCAACGGCGCCCTGCGCGCGGGCCTGCTGCTGGTCGTGCTGACCGCCGTGCCCGACGTGCTCGACGGGGCGGTCGCCAAGGCCTCCGGCACGGCGTCGCCGCGCGGCGCGTTCTTCGACTCGGTGGTCGACCGCGTCAGCGACGCCCTGCTGCTCGGCGGCGTCGCCTGGTACCTGGCGTCGACCGAGGGCGGCCAGGCGGCCGTGCTGGCCTTCGCCGTGGCCGCCGCCTCGATGATCGTGTCCTACGAGCGGGCCCGGGCCGAGTCGCTGGGCTTCGACGCCCGGGGCGGCCTCATGGAGCGGGCCGAGCGCATCGTCGTGCTCGCCTTCGGCCTGCTGTTCGAGTCGCTGCTCGTGCCCGTGCTGTGGGTCATGCTGGCGCTCACGGTAGTCACCGCCGCCCAGCGCTTCGCCCGCGTCTGGTCGCAGGCCACGGCGCCCGCCGTCCAGCCGCTGGCCGTCCGGTGGCGCTCGCGCCGCGTCGCCCGTTCGACCCAGCGCACGTGGCGCCGCCAGGCCGCACTGAGCAGCCGGCGCCGCCGCCGCTGACCTGCCCGGCAGGCCCATGGACCTGGTGACGCCGGCCTACCGCGCGGCGGCCGCCCTGGCCCAGCGGCTGCCGGGCCGCTTCATCGACGCCGCCGCCCCCCGGGTCGCCGAGCTGGCGGCCTTGCGGCCGACCGCCAGCCGGCGCATGGTCGAGCGCCACCAGCGGCGCGTCCAGCCCGACCTGGAGGGCGCCGCGCTCCGCCGGCAGGTGCGCCGCGTGTACCGGTCCTACGGGCGCTACTACGGCGAGTCGTTCCGCCTGCCGTCGGTGACGCCCGAGGAGCTGTCGGCCGGCCTGACGCACGAGGGCTACGAGCACGTCCTCGAAACCCTCGACCGGGGGATCGGCCCCATCCTCGTCCTGCCGCATCTCGGCAGCTGGGAGTGGTGCGCCTACTGGCTCACCCGGGTCGAGGGCCACCGGCTCACCGCGGTGGTCGAGCGGCTCGAGCCGCCCGCCCTGTTCGACTGGTTCGTGTCGTTCCGCCAGCGGATCGGCATCGACGTCGTGCCGCTGGGCGGCGACGCCGGCCGGGCGGTGATGACCGCCATCAAGTCGTGCCACATCGTCACGCTGCTGTGTGATCGCGACATCACCGGCGGCGGCGTCGAGGTCACGTTCTTCGGCGAGAAGACCACGCTGCCGTCGGGGCCGGCGGTGCTGGCGCTGCGGACCGGCGCGCCGCTGCTGCCGACGGGCGTCTACGACGAGGGTCGCCTCCGCCACGGCGTGGTGCGGCCGCCGATCCCCGTCGAGCGGACGGGCACGTTCCGTCAGGACGTCGCCCGGATCACCCAGGCCATCGCCGACGAGCTGGAGGCGCTGATCCGCCGGGCGCCGGAGCAGTGGCACCTGCTCCAGCCCAACTGGCCGAGCGACCGGAAGGCCCTGGCCCGCGAGGCGTGAGCGCCCCGGGGCGGTGGGTGGCGTACCCTGGCGGGGTGCGCATCGGGCTGATCTGCCCCTACAGCCTCACCGTCCCCGGTGGCGTGCAGGCGCAGGTTCTCGGCTTGGCGCGGACGCTCCGGGGGCTCGGCCAGCAGGTCCGCGTCCTCGCGCCCTGCGACGGGCCGCCGCCCGACGCCGGCGTCACGCCGTTGGGCAAGAGCGTGCCCACCGCCTCCAACGGGTCGGTGGCCCCGCTGGCGCCCGACCCGGCCGCCCAGCTCCGCACGATCCGGGCCCTGCGCGACGAGGCGTTCGACGTGCTCCACCTGCACGAGCCGCTCGCCCCCGGCCCGACCATGACCGCGCTGCTGTTCCGCAACGCCCCCATCGTCGGTACGTTCCACCGGGCCGGCGACAGCGCCGCCTACAAGCTGGCCCGACCCGTGGTCCGGTGGATGGCCAAGCGCCTCGACCTGCGGTGCGCCGTGTCCAAGGACGCCCGGGCCACCGCCCACAAGGCGCTGGGCGGTGAGTACGAGCTGCTGTTCAACGGTATCGAGATCGAGCGGTTCGCCAAGGCGACGCCGACCCCCACCGACGGCCCGACGATCCTGTTCGTCGGCCGCCACGAGGAGCGCAAGGGCCTGTCGGTGCTTCTCGACGCTCTGCGCCTGCTGCCCCAGGACGTGCGGGTGTGGGTGGGGGGCGTCGGGCCCCAGACCGAGGCGCTGCGGGCGGCGCACGGCGGCGACCCCCGCATCGAGTGGCTGGGCCGCATGTCCTCGGAGGAGGTGGCGTCCCGCATGCGGGCCGCCGACGTGTTCTGCGCGCCTTCGCTGCACGGCGAGTCGTTCGGGGTCGTGCTGCTCGAGGCCATGGCGGCCGGGGCTGTCGTGGTGGCGTCGCGGCTCGACGGCTACTGCAACGTGGCCAGCGACGGCGTGGACGCCCTGCTGACCGAGCCGGGCGACAGCGAGGCCCTGGCCGACGCGCTGCGGCGGGTGCTGAGCGACGGCGCCCTCCGGGCCGAGCTGGTGGCCAACGCCGAGCAGCGGGCCCAGGCGTTCTCGATGGAGCGCCTGGCCGAGCTGTACATCGAGCGCTACGAGCGGCTCCTCCGCCGCTGACCGGCGCCGGGTCCACCCCGACGCGGCGTCCGCCCGACGCCGACCGGGTGACGACGCCGGACGAGGCGCGTCGTGGGGTCGCCGGCCGCCACCTAACATGCGGGCGTGATTGCGCTGATCGTCGTCGTGGTCCTGGTGGTGCTCGTCGGGCTCTACCTGGTGATCACCTACAACGGGTTGGTCTCGCTGCGGAACCGCATCGAGAACGCTTGGGCGCAGATCGACGTGCAGCTCAAGCGCCGCTACGACCTGATCCCCAACCTGGTCGAGACCGTCAAGGGCTACGCGGCCCACGAGCGCGAGACCCTCGACGCGGTCATCACGGCCCGCAACGCCGGGATGAACGCCAGCACGCCGCACGAGCAGGCCCAAGCCGAGAACCAGATCACCGGCGCCCTGAAGTCGCTGTTCGCCCTGTCCGAGGCGTACCCCGACCTCAAGGCCAACCAGAACTTCGCCCAGCTGCAGGAGGAGCTGACGGGCACGGAGGGCCGCATCGCCTACGCGCGGCAGTTCTACAACGACACCGTGTACCGCTACAACACGAAGATCCAGAGCTTCCCGGCCAACATCCTGGCCAACGCCTTCCGGTTCCGCGAGCGGGAGTACTTCCAGGCCGACGACGAGTCGCGCGGGCCCACGCAGGTCCGGTTCTGAGCGTGCTCGCCCTCGCCGCCGAGCTGCCCGTGTACGACCAGGTCACCGCGAACAAGCGCCGGAGCTGGCTGCTGGTCGCCGGCTTCGCCCTGTTCGTCGTCGCGGTGGCCGTCGCCTTCTCGTACCTCATCCAGGCCGGACCCGCGGGCGTCGCCATCGCGCTGGTCGTGGCGATCGCCCTCAACGTCGGCGCCTACTGGAAGTCCGACGCGGTGGCGCTCCGCCTCAGCCGGGCCCGCCCGGCCCCGCAGGAGGAGTTCGCCCGCTACCACAACCTCGTCGAGGGCCTGTGCATCGCCTCGGGCCTGCCCAAGCCCCGGCTCTACGTCATCGACGACCCGGCGCCCAACGCGTTCGCCACCGGCCGCAACCCCCGCAACGCGGCCGTGGCCGTCACCACCGGGCTGCTGGAGAAGATGAACCGCATGGAGCTCGAGGGCGTGCTGGCCCACGAGCTGTCCCACATCAAGAACTACGACATCCTGGTCTCCACGCTGGCCGTGACCATGGTCGGCATGGTGGCGATCCTGGCCGACCTCGGCATCCGTCTGCTGTGGTGGGGCGGGGGCCGGCGGTCGCACAGCGACTTCGACCGCGACCGCGGCGGCAACGGCGGCCCGGCGGCGATCCTGTCGATCGTCGGGTTCGTGCTGCTGCTCCTGTCGCCGCTGATCGCCCGGCTCATGCAGCTGGCGGTCAGCCGGCAGCGGGAGACGCTGGCCGACGTGTCGGGCGTCGAGATGACGCGCTACCCGCCGGGGCTCATCTCGGCGCTGGAGAAGCTGCGCGACGACTCCACGGTCGTCCACGCCCACAGCCGTGCCACAGCCCACCTGTGGATCGAGGAGCCGGCGGCCCAGACGCCGGACGAGGGCCGGCTGTCGCGCGTCAACCGGCTGTTCCAGACCCACCCGCCCATCGAGGAGCGGATCGCGCTGCTGCGCGAGATGTGACGGCCCGGCGGCCGCCGGCCGCGGGGTGGCGCGGCAGTCGTGCGGCGTCCGGTCGTAGAAACCGATCCATTTCACGGCGAAGCGGCTGGTCCCGCCGCCGGAGGCCGCCCGTACACTGGCCGTCATGACGGAGTCTGCGTCCCCGACCCCCGGCCACGAGATCGGTACCGTCCGCGTCAAGCGCGGGCTGGCCGAGATGCTCAAGGGCGGCGTCATCATGGACGTCGTCACTCCCGAGCAGGCCAAGATCGCCGAGGACGCCGGGGCCGCGGCCGTCATGGCGCTCGAGCGGGTCCCGGCCGACATCCGCCGCGACGGCGGCGTGGCCCGCATGAGCGACCCCGAGCTGATCGAGGGCATCGTCGCCGCGGTGACGATCCCGGTCATGGCCAAGGCCCGCATCGGCCACTTCGTCGAGGCGCAGATCCTCGAAGCGCTGGGCGTCGACTACGTCGACGAGTCCGAGGTGCTGACCCCGGCCGACGAGACCCACCACATCGACAAGTGGGCCTTCACCGTGCCGTTCGTGTGCGGCGCCACCAACCTGGGCGAGGCGCTGCGCCGCATCAGCGAGGGGGCGGCCATGATCCGCTCCAAGGGCGAGGCCGGCACCGGCAACATCGTCGAGGCGGTCCGCCACCTGCGCTCGATCCTCGGTGACATCCGCAAGATCACCCAGGCCGACTCGGCCGAGATCTACGACTGGGCCAAGCAGCTGCGGGCCCCGGTCGGCCTCGTGCAGGAGGTGGCCGAGACCGGCCGCCTGCCCGTGCCGCTGTTCTGCGCCGGGGGCATCGCCACGCCCGCGGACGCCGCCCTGGTCATGCAGCTGGGGGCCGAGGCCGTGTTCGTCGGGTCCGGCATCTTCAAGAGCGACGACCCGGCCCGCCGGGCCAAGGCCATCGTCGAGGCCACCGCCCACTACGAGGACGCCGGCATCCTGGCCAAGGTCAGTCGGGGCCTGGGCGAGGCCATGCGGGGCCAGGAGATCGCCGACCTCGACGTCAAGCTGGCCGAGCGGGGCTGGTAGGACCCCGACCGACGCCGGCGTGGACGGCACCGCGCGGACCGGTCCGGCCGATGCGCCGGCCGGTCAGCGGTCGATCGTGTCCGACTCCCACACGCCGGCCCGGCCGTAGTCGTCACCGACGAGCACGACCCGGCCGTCGCGGATGGCCATGTCGTTGACGGTCTGCTCGCCCGGGCCGCCCAGCTCGGGCTCGCCCCGGTCGCGGCGCGACACCTCGCCGCCCGGGTGCAGGCGCCACAGGGCCACGTCGCCGTCACCGGTCACCGTGTCGGTGCCGCCGACGAGCCAGCCGCCACCCTCGTCCTCGGGGACGGCGGCCACGGCACCCGCCCACTGGTCGCCGGCGCCGCCCAGCAGGCCGGACTCGACCCGGGTGAACGTGACCCCGTCCTCGGAGAACCAGATGCGGGCGTCGGAGTCGCCGCTGCGGTCGTCGGAGCCGACCACGACGAACCCCTCCTCGCTGGCCGCGCACCCGTAGGCCTGCTGGTTGCCGGGGCCGCCGAACGACCGGTCGTCGGACCGGGAGGCACCCCACTGCCCCTCGGCGTTGCGGCGGCGGACGCCGACGTCGTAGGCGCCGTCGGTGCCCGTGATGCCCACGGCGATGGCCACGCCGTCGGGTGACACGCACACGTCGCGGAACCGCTGGGTGCCGGGCCCGGTGAACTGGGGGTTCTCGCCGCGCAGGGTCTGGTCGTCGCTCGAGCCGGTGACCACGATGGGCTCGGCCTCGTTCTCGTCGTAGGCGACGCCGACGGCGATGAACCCGTCGCCGAGCGGGGCGACCGCGTCGAGCGACTGGGTGCCGGGCCCGCCGGCCGGCGGGTCGGTCTCGAACGGCTGGTCGGCCGCGGTCTGGGCGATGACGCCCGGCAGGTTCTGGTCCTCGGAGTTCTCGGCCAGGATCGGGATGAGGTCCTCGTCGATGCTGGCGATGGAGGCGCCGACCCGGCTCCACTCCCGGCCGTCGGGCGAGACCCACACCAGGCCGTCGGGCGACGAGTTCTCGCCCGCGGTCCGGCGCTTGGCGATGCCGAAGTCCTCGAACCCGACCGCGATGTAGCCGCCCTCGAACGGCGTGATGTCCATGATCTGGCCGGCGTTGAGGTGGTCGGTGTCGAGGGCGCGCCACCCGTCGTCGCCCTCGTTCCAGACCTGGCCGACGTAGCGCTCGCGCTCGTCGCCGCTCGGGGCCCGGTAGCGGCCGCCGGCCACCACCGCGTCGTCGTCGCGCAGCGCCACCCCGGTGGCGAACGGCTGCTCGCCGCCCTTGGGGAACTCCTCGCCGGTGGCGTCCTGCCAGCGGTCGCCGTCGAGCCGCATGACGGTGGGCTCGAGCCCGAGGGCCAGGGTGGTGTCGCCGTGCATGGCCGCCCCGGCCAGCGCCACCCCGTCCTGGAACAGGCCGCTGGCCACCGGGTTGGGCAGGAGCGTCCACGTCTGGCCGTTGTCGACCGAGCGCCACAGCGTGGGCCGCCAGTCGGACCCGCCGGCGGCGACCATGCCGGCCTCGTCGACCGCCAGCGTGCGCACGCTCATGTCGGCGGCCGCCGAGCGGGTGTCGTCGTGGAGGGGGAGGGGGGCGGAGGGCCGGCCCCACTCGCGCCCGTCCCGCGACCGCCACACGACGGGCGTGCCCTGGCCGGCCAGGTCGCTCGTGTAGCCGCCGGCCACGACCACGCCGTTGGACACGGTCACGGTCTGCACGGACTGGCGGCTGCCGTCGCCGCCCAGCGTCGGCGCGTCGACCTGGCTCCACTCGCGCCCGTCGGGCGAGAACCAGGCGATGCCGTCCTGCTCGCTGTCGAGGTTGCGGGAGCCGACGGCGACGAACCCGTCGTCGAACGGGGTGATGTCGCGCAGCGACTCCTGGCCGGTGGCGTCGAACGGGCCGCCGGGGCCGCCGTCGACGACCTCCCAGTTCTCGCCGTCCTCGCTGAACCACAGGCGGGGCCGGACCTCGCCCCACACGCTCTCGCCGCCGGCGACGAGGATGCCGGTGTCGCTGGCCACCACGTCGAACGCCCACTGCTCGTGCTCGCCGCCCAGCTCGGGGGCCTCGATGCGGGTCCACGAGTCGCCGTCGCGGCGCCACACGGCGGCGTCGGACGCGGCGCCGTCGCCTACCCAGCCGACCGCGAACCGTCCGTGGGGGCTGTCGGCCACGGCCGAGAACGACTCGGACACGTCGCCGTCCTCGGGCTCGACGTCCTGGCGCTCCCAGGCCACGCCGTCGTCGGACTGCCAGGTGGCGGCGTGCGACACGCGGGCCTCGGGGTCGAACACCGAGCCCACGACCGTCCACGGCTCGTCCTCGGTCGGGGGGACGAGCTGCGAGACGGTGGCCACCGGCTCGGGGAACCGGAGGTTCTGGCCCTCGGCCCGCCGGAAGGTGGGGTCGGGGTCGGACGGGGAGGCCTCGGAGCTGCCGCTGCACGCCGCACCCAGCAGCCCCAGCGCGACCAGCCCGGCGAGGAGCCGGAACCGCCGGGTGCGCCGCCCGGGGTGCCCGGGGCGCGCCGCTGTGACTGCCGTGATCCTGCCGCGTGTTGGCGCGTGCAACTAAATCCTCCGATCGGGGGGCCGCCCGACGCCGACGCTCCTCGAGCGGAGAGGAGATTCTCGTCGGTCGCGACCGGACCCGTACAATCGACGTGTCATGTTGGCGGTAGCGAGGCCCCCAGGTGGACAACGACCGTACCGCGCGCCAGACCCCGATGGTGCAAACTTCCGCGCGGGCCACCCGGGCCGGCGGCGTGAAGGTGGGCGTGGTCGCGCTCCAGGGCGCGTTTGCCCGCCACGCCGCCATGCTGGCGCGGCTGGGCGCTGAGCCCGTCGCCGTCCGCACCCCCGACCAGCTCGACGGCGTCGCCGCGCTGATCCTGCCCGGCGGCGAGTCGACGACGATCTCGATGCTGCTCGAGTCGTCGGGGCTGTTCCCGGCGATCGCCGAGCGGCTGGCGGGCGGCATGCCGGCGTTCGGCACGTGCGCGGGCATGATCCTGCTGGGCCGCGAGATCCTCGACGGGCGCCCCGACCAGCGTTGCTTCGGGGCCCTCGACATCGCGGTGCAGCGCAACGCGTTCGGGCGCCAGGTCGACTCGTTCGAGGCCGACCTCGCCGTCGACGACGTCGACGGCCCACCGGTGCACGCGGTGTTCATCCGGGCGCCGGTGGTCGAGCGGGTGGGCGACGACGTCGAGGTGCTGGCCACCGTCGGTGGCCGGCCCGTGCTGTGCCGCCAAGGGCCGGTGGTCGCGGCGGCCTTCCATCCCGAGCTCGGCGACGATCCCCGGTTGCACGAGCTGTTCCTCAACGAGGTGGTGTGAATGTCCGGTCATTCCAAGTGGGCGACGATCAAGCACAAGAAGGCGGCCAACGACAAGGCCCGCGGCAAGCTCTTCGCCAAGCTGCTGCGCCAGGTCGAGGTGGCGGCGCGCGAGGGCGGGGGTGACCTCGACGCCAACCCCACGCTGCGGACCATGTACCAGAAGGCCCGCGACAACTCGATCCCGCTCGACACGATCGAGCGGGCCGTCAAGCGCGGCACCGGCGAGCTCGAGGGCGTCACCTACGAGCAGATCACCTACGAGGGCTACGCCGCCGGCGGCGTGGCGGTGATGGTCGAGGTCCTGACCGACAACCGCAACCGCACCGGCGCCGACATCCGCAACATCTTCTCGAAGAACGGCGGCTCGATGGCCGAGCCGGGCGCGGTGGCCTGGCAGTTCGACCGGAAGGGCCACATCGTCGTCCCCCGGTCGGTCGACGAGGAGGAGCTGATGCTCACCGCGCTCGACGCCGGGGCCGAGGACATCACCGACGAGGGCGACAACTGGCGGGTCACGACCCCGCCCACCGAGCTGCACGCCGTGCGGTCGGGCCTCGAGGAGGCCGGCATCCCGGTCGAGTCGTCCGACCTGACGATGGTGCCCCAGGCCACCGTGCCGCTCGACTCGGCCGAGTCGGCCAAGAAGGTGCTGCGGCTGATCGACGCGCTCGACGACCACGACGACGTCCAGGCCGTGCACGCCAACTTCGACATCCCCGACACGATCCTCGAGTCCGTGGAGGCGTAGGTGGCCAAGGCGTCGGAGCCGTCGAAACCGTCGGAGCCGTCCAAACCGTCCAAACCGCGGGTGGGCGACCCGGCGCCCGACTTCAAGCTGCCGGGCACGGACGGATCGGCCTCGGGCGAGGGGCACCGCGACTACACGCTGTCGGAGTGGCGGGGCCGGCCCGTGGTGCTGGTCTTCTACCCGGGCGACGGCACCCCGGTCTGCACCCGCCAGCTCAACACGTACACGGCCGACATCGGCGAGTTCGAATCGCTCGATGCCCAGATCCTGGCCATCAGCCCCCAGTCGGTCGAGAGCCACGACCGGTTCAGCGCCGAGCAGGGCGGCTTCGGCTTCCCCCTGCTGGCCGACGTCGACAAGGAGGTCGGCCGACGCTACGGGATCATCGGGCCGGTCGGCTTCTACCGGCGGTCGATCTTCGTGGTCGACGGCGCGGGCGTGATCCGCTACGTCCACCGCGGGGTGGCGGGGCTGTCGTTCCGGCCCACCGCCGAGCTCGTGGCCGCCGTGCGCGCCGCCGCCTGACCGCCGCCGGCGGCACCGCCGGCCGCGAGACGGCCCACTCGCCGGGATCCACCGGCGCCCGGGCCCGGTCCGCTAGGTTACGAACCCGTGTTCGTGCTCGGCATCGACCCCGGCCTGTCGCGCTGCGGCTACGGCGTGGTCGAGCGGTCGGGGCGCCGCCCCCGGGCCGTGGCGGCGGGCGTGATGCGCACCGACCCGGCCCTGGCGGTGCCCCAGCGGCTCGCCGCCCTGCAGGCCGACGTGCGGGCGCTGCTGGCCGAGCACCGGCCCGACGTGGTGGCCGTCGAGCGCGTGTTGTTCCAGGTCAACGCCCGCACCGCCATCCCCGTGGCCCAGGCCGCCGGGGTGGCCATGGTCGAGGCCGTGGCGGCCGGGTGCGAGGTCGTCGAGTACTCGCCCAACCAGGTCAAGCAGGCGGTCGCCGGGTCGGGCGCCGCCGGCAAGGAGCAGATCGAGCGCATGGTGCAGACACTGCTGGGCATCGCCCACCCGCTGCGTCCGGTCGACGCCGCCGACGCCGTGGCGCTGGCGCTGTGCCACGTCGCCCACGCCCCGCTCCGGCGGCGGCTGGCGGCCGAGCCGGGGGTGGGGCGGTGATCGGGTCGCTGCGGGGTCGGCTCCTCGAGCGGGGGGCCGACGAGATCCTGGTCGAGGCCGGCGGCGTCGGCTACCGGGTGGTGGTGTCGCCGACCACGGCCGTGGCGCTGGGCGACGTGGGCGACGAGGTGTTCGTCTGGGTCCACCACCACGTCCGCGAGGACGCCCACACGCTCTACGGCTTCGCCGGCCGCGACGAGCGCCGCACGTTCGAGGCCCTCATCGGCGCCCATGGCGTGGGGCCGGCGCTGGCGCTGGCCATCCTCTCGGTCCACGCGCCCCCGGCCCTGGCCCGCATCCTGGCCGACGACGACGTGGCCGCCCTGTGCCTCGTGCCCGGTGTGGGGAAGAAGACGGCCGCCCGGCTGCTCGTCGAGCTCAAGTCCCGCCTCGACGTGCCCGACACCGGTGGCGTGCCGGCGGGCGTCGGGGCGGGGGGCAACGGGGCGGGCGCGCCGAGCGCCCACGCCGATGTCCGCGAGGCGCTGGCCGGCCTGGGCTACGGCCCTGACGAGATCCGGCTGGCCACGGCCGAGCTGCCCGACGACGGCGACGCCTCGACGCTGCTGCGCGAGGCGCTCCAGAGGCTGGCGGCGAGCCGGTGAGGGCGGCCCGGTGGTGAGGGAGGAGCTGCTCGACCCGTCCCCCGGGCCCGACGAGGCCGCGGTCGAGAGCGGGCTGCGGCCCCGGCGGCTGGCCGAGTTCGTCGGCCAGTCCGAGCTCAAGGCCCACCTCGAGATCGTGCTCGAGGCGGCCCGACGCCGGGGCCAGGCGCCCGACCACCTGCTGTTCAGCGGCCCGCCCGGGCTGGGCAAGACGACGCTGGCCGGCATCATCGCCAACGAGGTCGACGCCCACCTCCAGACGACGTCGGGGCCGGCGCTCGAGCGGGCCGGCGACCTGGCCGCCATCCTCACCCAGCTCGAGCCGGGCGACGTGCTGTTCGTCGACGAGATCCACCGGCTGCCCCGGGCGGTGGAGGAGGTCCTCTACCCGGCGATGGAGGACTTCCAGCTCGATATCGTCCTGGGCAAGGGCCCGGCCGCCCGGTCGATCCGGCTCGACCTGCCCCGGTTCACGCTGGTGGGCGCCACGACCCGCACGGGCTCGATCACCGGGCCCCTGCGCGACCGGTTCGGGCTGGTGGCCCGGCTCGACTACTACACGGCCGCCGACCTCGAGGCCATCGTGTCCCGGAGCGCCGAGATCGTGGGCGTGAAGATCGACGCCGAGGGGTGCGCCGAGATCGCCCGCCGGGCCCGGGGCACGCCCCGCATCGCCAACCGGCTGCTGCGCCGGGTGCGCGACTTCGCGGAGGTGCGGGGCGACGGCACGGTCGACCGCGAGACGGCCCGCGAGGGCCTGGCGCTGTTCGGGGTCGACGACCGGGGGCTCGACAAGGTCGACCGGGCCATCCTGACGGCCCTGTGCGAGCGCTTCCTGGGCGGGCCGGTCGGGCTGTCGACGCTGGCCATCAGCGTCGGCGAGCAGACCGAGACGGTCGAGGACGTCTACGAGCCGTTCCTCATCCAGCAGGGCCTGATCATGCGCACGCCGCGGGGGCGGGTGGCGCTGCCCACCGCCTGGGAGCACCTCGGGCTCACGCCCCCGTCCGACCGGTCGCCGGAGCCGCCCAGCCTGTTCGGCGGGTGACGGCCCGTCCGACGGGGCCGCCGACGGCCCGCCCACGCGGCTTGCGGGCGCCCGCCTGTCGGCCGGCCGGGCGGGGGCCGCTACGGTTGCCGCGCCGCATGGACCTCGATCTGTTCGCCTACGACCTGCCCGAGCGCGCCGTCGCCCAGCGGCCGGCCGAGCCGCGCGACGCGGCGCGCCTGCTGGTCGACCGGGGCCCGAAGGCGCCGCCCGAGCACCGGATCGTGCGTGACCTGCCCTCGCTCGTCGGGCCGGGCGACCTGCTGGTGGTCAACACCACCCGGGTCCTGCCGGCCCGCCTGCGGCTGCGGAAGGAGACCGGTGGACAGGCCGAGGTGCTGGTGCTCGAGCGCACCGGCCCCGGTACCTGGGAGGCGCTGGTCCGGCCCGGCCGCCGGCTCCCGCCCGGGACCGTGCTGGTGGCGGGGGACGACCTCGCCGTCGAGGTGGGGGAGCCGGTGGCCGACGACGGCCGCCGCCTGGTCCGCCTGCTCCTCGGCGGCACCGCCGGTGGTGATGCCGCGAACGGTGACGGCGGGAACGGCGACGGCGAGCAGTCGAGCCTGCGCGCCGAGCTGGCCGCGCTCGACCGCTACGGCGCCGTCCCCCTGCCGCCCTACATAACCGCCCCGCTCGACGACCCCGAGCGCTACCAGACCGTGTACGCCGAACGGCCGGCCTCGGTGGCGGCCCCGACCGCCGGTCTGCACCTGACGCCCGCCGTGCTCGACGCCTGCCGGGCCGCCGGCGCCCGCGTCGAGCCGGTCGAGCTGATCGTGGGCCTGGGCACGTTCCGGCCCATCGCCACGCCCCGGGTCGAGGACCACCGCATGCACGCCGAGCGCTACCGGGTGCCGCCAGCCACGTGGGAGGCGTGCGCGGCGGCCAGCCGGGTCCTGGCCGTGGGCACGACCACCGTCCGGGCGCTGGAGGCGGCCGCCGTCACCGGCGAGCTGTCCGGCCGCACCGACCTGTTCATCCGCCGGCCCTGGCGGTGGCGGGTGGTGGACGCCCTGCTGACCAACTTCCACATGCCGCGCTCGTCGCTGCTCGTGCTGGTCGACGCACTGGTCGGGCCCCGGTGGCGGCAGCTGTACGCCGAGGCGCTGGCCGAGGGCTACCGGTTCCTGTCGTTCGGCGACGCCATGCTGCTCGAGCGCGACGACGAGGTGGCGTCCCGCGCCGAGCCCGAGGAGCCGGCGTGACGCTCAGCTTCGCGGTCGAGGCGACGTGCGGCGCGGCCCGCACCGGTACGGTCACCACCGCCCGCGGCACGTTCCGGACGCCGTGCTTCATGCCGGTCGGCACCCGGGGCGCGGTGCGGACGCTGGCCGCCGACGACCTCGAGGCGCTGGGCGCCGAGGTCGTGCTGGGCAACACCTACCACCTGATGCTCCGGCCGGGCGCCGAGCGGGTGGCCAACCTGGGCGGCCTGCACGGGTTCATGGACTGGTCGGGCCACGTGCTCACCGACTCGGGGGGCTATCAGGTGTTCTCGCTCGAGCCCAAGGTCGACGACGACGGCGTGACGTTCGCCTCGACCTACGACGGCCAGCAGGTCCACCTGACCCCGGAGGGGGCCGTCGACGTCCAGGTCCTGCTGAACAGCGACATCCAGATGGTGCTGGACGTCTGCCCGCCGCTCCCGTCCCCGCCGGAGGTCGTGCGCCGGGCCGTCGACCGCACGGCGCTGTGGGCCGAGCGGGCCCGCAAGGCGTTCCTCGACCACGGGCGGCCGGACCTCAACCAGTTCGGCATCGTCCAGGGTGGGGTCGACCTCGACCTGCGGGCCGAGAGCGCCGAGCGCACGGTGGCCATCGGCTTCGACGGCTACGCCGTGGGCGGGCTGTCGGTGGGGGAGGACCGTAGCCAGATGCTGCCCGCGCTCGAGGCCGCGGTCGCCGCCCTGCCGGCCGACCAGCCCCGCTACTTCATGGGCCTGGGCGACCCGATGGGGATCGTCGACGCCGTGGCCCGGGGCGTCGACATGTTCGACTGCGTGCTGCCCACCCGGCTCGCCCGCCACGGCACGATGCTCACGTCGACGGGGCGCCTGAACCTCCGCAACCGCCGCTTCGCCGACGACGCCGGCCCGCTCGACGAGGCCTGCGGATGCCCGGTGTGCGCCCGGTGGTCGCGGGGCTACCTGCGCCACTTGCTGTCGGTGGACGAGCCGACGGCACCTCGCCTGCTCACCCTGCACAACGTCTGGTGGACGATCGACCTGGTGCGCCGGGTCCGGTCGGCCGTCGAGGCGGGCACGCTGCCCGCGTTGCGGGCCGAGCTCGCCGCCGTCTGGGAGCCCGGCGGCGCGGACGCCGCCGCTGACGGCCCCGACACCGCCTCCTGACGACCCCGGCCGGCGGAGCCGTCCGGCGATGCCGGCGGCACGCATACGGCGCGTTAACCTCGGCCGGTTGCCATGGAAGCCTTGTTCGTCCTCGTCGCCAGCTTCGGGCTGCTGTGGGTGCTGTTCATCTGGCCCCGCCAGCGTCAGGTCCGGGCCCACCAGCTGCTGGTGGCGTCGCTGGAGGTGGGCGACGAGGTGATCCTCTCCGCCGGCATCTACGGCCGCATCGTCGCCATGGAGGACGACGACGTCTGGGTGACGGTGGCGCCCGGCGTCGACCTGCACGTGGCCCGCCAGGCCGTGCTGCGCCGGGTCGAGCCGGTCGACGACGGCACCGTCGGGGTCGTCGTCGAGGTCGACGAGCCCCGTCCCGAGGCGGACACGGGCGACCAGGCAGAACCCCCCGGTCCCGATACCGATCCACCTGCGAGCGAGATGCGCTGATCCATGCGACGCAAGATCCTGCTCCCGCTCCTGTTCATCGTGCTGCTGGGCGCCGCGGGGGTGACGGCCACGCTCCTGTCCGGGAGCGGCCCCGAGCTCGGCCTCGATCTGCAGGGCGGCGTGTCGGTCGTGCTGGCCCCGACGGAGGACGTCTCCGGCGACCAGCTCGACGAGGCCCTCGAGATCATCCGCCAGCGGGTCGACGCTCTCGGCGTGGCCGAGCCCGACATCAGCCGGCAGGGCGACGCCATCGTCGTCGAGCTTCCGGGCGTGCGAAATCGCGACCGGGCGATCGAGCTGGTCGGCGAGACCGCCGAGCTGCGCTTCCGCCCCGTGCTCGAGGTGCTCGGCCCGCCGGCCGAGGGGTCCGGCGACGAGGGGTCCGACGAGGGCGGTGAGACCACGACCACCACGGCCGGCGAGGGCGACGAGGGCGAGACGACCACCACGACCGGCGAGGGCGACGAGGGCGAGACGACCACCACGACCGCCGGCGAGTCGACGACGACCACCGCCGGCGACGAGGAGGCGCTCGGCCTGGCCCCCGGCGAGAGCGCGGCCGGCGGCTCCGGCGCCGGCGTGGCGGCCGGCGCCCAGGAGGACGACGGCACGACCACCACGACCGCACCGACGACCACCACCACCGCCCCGGCCGACCAGGGCGACCCGACCCGGCTCACGCCCCGGGAGCAGGACGAGGTCGACGCCACGGTCACGCTGGCCGACGAGGACGGCATCCGCTACCGGCTCGGCCCGGCCCAGGCCACGGGCCGTATCGTCAAGACCGCCCAGGCCGAGATCCCCCAGGGCTCGTGGATCGTCGGCCTCGAGATGCGGGGCGGCGCCAACGGCATCGACAAGTTCAACGAGATCGCCGCGGAGTGCTTCAACCGCACCGACGTGTGCCCGACGGGCCAGCTGGCGATCGTGCTCGACTCGGTGGTCCAGTCGGCGCCGACCATCCAGAACCCGAGCTACGAGCCCGACCAGATCCAGATCAGCGGCGACTTCACCGAGTCCGAGGCCAAGGATCTGGCGCTCGTGCTGCGGTACGGCTCGCTGCCGGTCGAGCTCGAGCGCCAGACCGTCCAGACCGTGTCGGCCTCGCTGGGCGAGGACTCCCTGCGGGCCGGCGTGATCGCCGGCTTCACCGGCGTCGGCTTGGTGCTGATCTACATGATCATCTACTACCGGGCCCTGGGCGTCGTGGTCGTGCTCGGCCTGGCGGTGTGGGCCGCGCTGCTGTGGTCGATCGTCAGCTGGCTGGGCGAGACCCAGGGCCTGGCGCTGACGCTGTCCGGCGTGACCGGCATCATCGTGTCGATCGGCGTGACCGTCGACTCCTACGTCGTCTACTTCGAGCGGTTGAAGGACGAGGTGCGGGCCGGGCGGACGCTGCGCACGTCGACCGAGCGCGCCTTCCGGCGGGCGTTCCGCACGATCCTGGCCGCCAACATCACGGCGTTCCTGGGGGCCGCCGTGCTGTGGTGGCTGACCGTCGGGTCGGTGCGGGGCTTCGCCTTCTTCCTCGGCCTGTCGACCGCCCTCGACGTCGTGGTCGCCTGGTTGTTCACCCAGCCGATGGTCATGTGGCTGTCGCGCAGCCGGGTGTTCGTCGACATGCCGTTCCTGGGCGTGGCGCGGGGCCTGGCGTCCGTGCCGGGGGCGGAGCTCCGGTCGGGCCCGGGCAGGAGGAGCGGCCGGCCGCCGCGGCCCTCCGGCGCGAAGGCGGGAGCGGGACGATGAGCGACGAGAAGCGGTCCGAAGTCACGGAGGCAGGCGCCGACGCGGCCGCCGAGGAGCCCGCCGACGCGGGCGCGGCCACCAACGGGTCGACCGGGGGCGAGGAGGGGCCCAAGCGGTCGATCTGGACGCGCCTCTACCACGGCGAGACCAACTTCGACTTCGTCGGCCGGCGGAACCTGTGGTTCGGCATCTCGCTGGTGCTGGTCGTCATCGCGTCGGTGTCGCTGATCACGCGGGGCCTCAACCTCGGCATCGACTTCGAGGGCGGCGTCGTGTGGGAGGTGCCCGCCGGCGACGCCACGGTCCCCGACATCCGGGAGGCCATCAGGGGGCACGACCTGACCGACGCCACCGTCCAGGAGCTGGAGAGCGACGCCGGGCGCGAGATCCGCGTCGAGGCCGAGCCCGTGTCGCCGGAGCGGAGCGACGCGGTGACCGCGGCGCTGGCCGAGGCGACCGGGTCCGACATCGACGAGGTCGACCTCCAAGCGGTCGGGCCGACGTGGGGCCGGCAGATCACCGAGAAGGCGCTGCGGGCGCTGGTCGTCTTCCTCGTCCTCGTCACCCTCTACATCACGGTGCGCTTCGAGTTGAAGATGGCCATCCCCACGCTCGTCGCGTTGCTGCACGACATCATCATCACGGTCGGCACCTACTCGGTGTTCCAGTTCCCCGTGACGCCCGCCACCGTCATCGCTTTCCTGACGATCCTCGGCTACTCGATCTACGACGGCATCGTTGTGTTCGACAAGGTCGAGGAGAACATGCGGCGGGTGTCGTCGACCGGGGGCCTGAGCTACGCCGGCATGGTGAACGTGTCGCTCAACCAGGCGCTGATGCGCTCGCTCAACACCACGATCACCGCGCTGCTGCCGGTCGGGTCGCTGCTGATCGTCGGCTCGTGGATCATGGGCGCCACGACGCTGGAGGAGTTCGCCCTGGCCCTGCTGATCGGCCTGTTCACCGGCGCCTACTCGTCGCCGTTCATCGCCTCGCCGCTGCACGCCGTGCTCAAGGAGCGCGAGCCCCGCTACCGCGACATCAAGCTCCGCGTCGAGGCCCGGGGCGGCGACGCCGAGGTCCAGGCCGCCATCATCGCCGGGCGAGACGTAAAGGCCGCGGTCGCCGCCCCGGCGGGGGCGAAGGGTGGCTCGAGCTCGGGCTCCAGCGGGGACCGGCCCCGCGTCGTCGCGCCGTCGGGCCGGGCCATCCCACCCCGGCCCCGCAAGAAGACCCGCGGCCGCCGCTAGGCCCGGGGCCTCGGGCGCCCGGCGTCGTCGGCTCGTGCGGGCGGGCCCGGCCGGCCGGGCGACCCGCGTCCCGCACCTGCTGTCCGGGCCGCTGTCCGGGCGGTCGGGACCGGGCGATAACGTCCGGCCATGAGCGATGGAGCGTGGCTGTCCAGCCGCCTGCGCGACGTGCCCGACTTCCCCAAGCCGGGCATCGTGTTCAAGGACCTGACCCCGCTGCTGGCCGACGTCGAGGCGTTCCGCTACACGGTCGATGCGCTGGCCGACCGGGTCGCCGAGCGCTCGGTGGAGAAGGTCGTCGGCATCGAGGCCCGGGGCTTCATCTTCGCCTCCGCGGTCGCCTACCGGCTCGGGGCCGGCCTCGTGCCGGTCCGCAAGCCCGGCAAGCTGCCGTGGCGGACGGCGACCGAGACCTACGAGCTCGAGTACGGCACCGACGCGCTCGAGATCCACGAGGACGCCATCGCGGCGGGCGATGATGTGTACGTGATCGACGACGTGCTCGCCACGGGCGGCACCGCCGCCGCCACCTGCCGGCTCGTCGAGCGCCTCGGCGGCCGGGTGGCGGGCGCGGGCTTCGTCGTCGAGTTGGGTTTCCTGAGTGGACGGGCGAAACTTCCTGACTACGACGTAGTCAGCCTCGTAACCGTGTAGGAGGGCGCTTTGCCGACGGTCGACCGGGTCTTGCCATGGCGGCGCAACCACCGGCCGCCCGCGGATGAGGTCGCGCCGCTCCTCAACGCCTACCGGAAGCGCCACCCCAAGGCCCCGACCGCCCTCATCACCCGGGCGTACCTGTACGCGGCCGACGCCCACCGGGGCCAGCTGCGCAGCTCGGGCGAGCCGTACGTGCAGCACCCGCTCGCCGTCGCCCGCATCGTCGCCGAGCTGGGGCTCGACGACGTGACCGTGGCCGCCGCCCTGCTGCACGACACGGTCGAGGACACGGGGGTCACGCTCGACGACCTCGGCCGCATGTTCGGGTCCGACGTGGCCGCCATCGTCGACGGGGTCACCAAGCTCGACCGGGTCCAGTTCGACTCGCGCGAGGCCCAGCAGGCCGCCACCATGCGCAAGATGCTGGTGGCCATGGCCAAGGACCTGCGGGTCCTGATCATCAAGCTGGCCGACCGCCTGCACAACATGCGCACGATCGCGGCCCTGCCCACCCACAAGCAGGACCGCATCGCCCGCGAGACCCTCGACATCTACGCCCCGCTGGCCCACCGCCTCGGCATGCAGGACGTGAAGACCCAGCTCGAGGACCTGGCGTTCGCGGCCCTGCACCCCAAGCGGTACGCCGAGATCGACCACATGGTCTCGGTGCGCACGCCCGAGCGCGACATCTACCTCACCCAGGTGCTCGAGGAGGTGCGCCAGCGGCTGGCCGAGCTGCGCATCGACGCCGAGGTCACCGGGCGGCCCAAGCACCTCTACTCGATCTACGAGAAGATGGTCGTCAAGGGCCGCGAGTTCAACGACATCTTCGACCTGGTCGGCATGCGGGTCATCGTCGACTCGGTCAAGGACTGCTACGCGGCGCTGGGCTCCATCCACGCCACGTGGAAGCCGGTGCAGGGCCGGTTCAAGGACTACGTGGCGATGCCCAAGTTCAACCTGTACCAGTCCCTGCACACGACGGTGATCGGGCCCCAGGGCAAGCCGCTCGAGGTCCAGATCCGCACCCGCGAGATGCACGCCCGGGCCGAGAGGGGCGTCGCCGCCCACTGGCAGTACAAGGAGGGCAACGGCAAGGACTCCGGCGATCTGCCCTGGCTGAACCGGATCATCGACTGGCAGTCCGAGACCACCGATCCCGACGAGTTCATGCAGAACCTGAAGATCGACCTCGAGCAGGACGAGGTCTTCGTCTTCACGCCCAAGGGGAAGGTGGTGACGCTGCCGGTCGGGGCCACGCCGATCGACTTCGCCTACGCCATCCACACCGAGGTCGGGCACGCCTGCATCGGCGCCCGGGTCAACGGGCGGCTGGTGCCGCTCGACTCGACGCTGGTGTCGGGCGACACCGTCGAGATCTTCACCTCGAAGGTCGAGGGGGCCGGGCCGTCGCGCGACTGGCTGCAGATCGTGGCCACGCCCCGGGCGGCGTCGAAGATCCGCCAGTGGTTCTCGCGGGAGCGGCGCGAGGACGCCATCGAGGCCGGGCGCGAGGAGCTCATCAAGGCGCTGCGGCGCGAGGGCCTGCCGGTCCAGAAGCTGCAGAGCGGGCCGGTGATCCTGGACGTCGCCAAGGCGATGAACTACGCCGACCTCGACGCCCTGCACGCCGCGATCGGCGAGAACCACGTGTCGGCCAAGGCGGTGGCGGCCCGGGTCGCCAAGGTGGTGCGCGACGTCGGGCCCGAGCCCGAGGCCAGCCTGCCCACCACGATCCGCCAGACCCGCCGGCATCGGAAGGGCCCGTCGCCGGCCGGGGTCCACGTCGAGGGCCTCGACGACGTGTTCGTCCGGCTGTCGCGGTGCTGCACGCCCGTTCCCGGCGACGAGATCATCGGGTTCGTGACCCGGGGTCGGGGCGTGTCGGTCCACCGCACCGACTGCGCCAACGCCGTGTCGCTGGCCGAGGGCCAGGCCGACCGGCTCATCGAGGTCGAGTGGGACAACGACCCCAGCGGCGTGTTCATCGCCTCGATCGAGCTCAAGGCGCTCGACCGGGCGAAGCTGCTGCGCGACGTGACGGCGGCGTTCGCCGACCATCACGTCAACATCCTCACCTGCACGACGCAGACCGGCAGCGACCGCATCTCGAAGATGCGCTTCGACATGGAGCTGGGCGACCCGTCCCACCTCGAGTCGCTGCTGTCGACGATCCGCGGCATCGACAGCGTCTACGACGCCTACCGGGTCGTCCCCGGCAAGCGGTCCTGACCGCTCGAACCACCCACGCCTGGCCGTCCGCCGTCTCCGGTCCCGCTCGCGCGGTCCGGGCGTCCGGGCGGCCGATCCCGCCTCCGAGCGGCTCGGGCCGCCAGAGCGCTCGGGCCTGATCACGGACTGAGGCCGGCGGCCGCACGGGGCGCGGCGGGGTCGCCGCTCAGCGCCGGGGTGGGGGCGTGCGCGTGGCTAACCTCTCGCCGGTGGCGTCCAGGGGAACGACCGACCTCGCGCCGGGCGGCGGCGCACCGACCCCGGCCCCCGCCGAACCGGGCCCGGGTCCCGGCTCGGCTGCGCCCCCGGGCGAGCCCGCACGGGCCCGGTCCGACCGCCGGTGGCTGGTCGCCCTGCTCCTCATCTGCGCCCTGGGCCTCGCCCTGCGGGTCGGCTACGTGCTCGGCTGGCAGCAGATCGCCGACGACGAGCTGGGCGGCGACGCCTTCTACTACCACGCCGCCGCCAACCTGCTGGCCGACGGCGAGGGCTTCGTCCACCCCTTCTTCTGGGAGGAGGGGATCCGCGCCCCGGGCGCCGACCACCCGCCCGCCTACCAGGTGGTCCTGGCCCTGCCCTCGCTCCTGGGCTTCGACTCGGTCCGCGACCACCAGGTGTTCTCCTGCCTGCTGGGCACGGTCACGGTGGGCCTGGCCGGCGTGGCCGGGCGCCAGATCGCCGGCCGCCGAGCCGGCCTCATCGCCGCCGGTGTGACCGCCCTGTACCCCAACATCTGGATGAACGACGCCGCGGTCATGTCCGAGACGCTGGCCCTGCTGTGCGGGGTGGTCGTCGTCATCTGCGCCTACAGGGCCTGGAAGCGGCCCGACTGGCGGTGGTTCGCCGCCACCGGCGCGGCGATCGGGCTGGCCAGCCTGGCCCGGGCTGAGGGCCTCATGCTCGTGCCGCTCGTGGTGTGGCCGCTGGCGGCCTGGGCCCGCGGGCTCGACGGCTGGCGGGTCCGCCTCGGGCGGCTCGCCCTGGGCACCGGGGTGGCGGCCCTGGTCGTGGCGCCCTGGGTGCTCTACAACCTGGCCCGCTTCGAGGAGCCGGCCACCCTGTCCACCCAGCTGGGGCCGACGCTCGACGTCGCCAACTGCGAGGAGACCTACTACGGCCGGGCGCTGGGGGCGTGGTCGTTCGCCTGCGCGTCCGACCCCGAGGTGCCCAACGCCGACCGGTCGACCATCGACAAGCAGCTGCGCGACGAGGCGATCGAGTACGCCCGCGACCACCTCGACCGCCTGCCGGTCGTGGTGGCCGCCCGGTTCGGGCGGGCGTGGGCGCTGTACGACCCGTTCGAGCAGCTGAAGTTCGACCGGTTCGCCGAGGCCCGTCCGCTCGGGGCGTCCCGGGCCGGGCTGGCTGCCTACTACGTGGTCGCCGCCGGGGCCGTGGCCGGCATGGTCGTCCTGCGCCGGCGGGGGACGCCGTCGTTCCCGCTGGTGGCCGGCCTGCTCAACGTGGCGGCCACCGTGGTGCTGTTCTACGGCTCGACGCGGTTCCGGGCGCCGGCCGAGCCGTCGCTCGTGCTGCTGGCCGCCGTGGCGGCCGACGCCGCGCTCGCGCGCCGGTGGCCGGGCCGGGCCGAGGGTGCCCGGGCGTCCGAGCCGGTGGACGGTGCCGAGCCGAGCTCAGCGGACGGGGCCGCCGCGCCCGACGGCCCCCCGGCGGGCGGCCCCACCTCCCCGGTGGCCGGGCCCGCACCGGGCCCCGCTGCGCCGTGACCGTCCGCCCCGCCGGTCCCACACCGGCGGAGCCGACCGGCACCGGCGCCGGGCGGGCCCAACCAAAGGCCATCGCGGCCGGACCGGACGCGGCGGCCGCGCCGGCGCAACCCGCCGCCGTCCCGGCGGGACCCGATCCCGCCGCGGCCGGCGGGGTGGCGGCGCGGGGCCAGGAGGCGGTCCGGCGCCCGGACGAGGCCGCCGAGCCGGCCGGCGACCCGGGCGGCGGGGCCGAGGGCCGCCCGGCCGGCACGGTCCCGCGCCTGCCCTGCCTCGACGGCGTGCGGGCGATCGCCGCCTTCGGCGTGATCGTCGTCCACGTGGGCCTGATCACCGGCTACAGCCTGCGGCCCGGGGCCGTGCTCGGCCCCTACTTCGCCCGGGCCGAGGTGGGCGTGACCGTGTTCTTCCTGATGTCGGGCTTCCTGGTGTACCGCCCGTTCGTCGCCGCCCACCTCGACGGCCACCCCTGCCCGGCCGTCCGGGCCTACCTGATCCGCCGGTTCGCCCGGATCGTCCCCCTCTACTGGGTCGCTCTGACGGTGGTGCTGTTCGTCCACCACCGGCGCCCGGTCGAGAACGTCGGTGATCTCCTCACCTACTACCTGTTCGGGCAGATCTACCGCGACGGCTACGTCGACGGCGGCATCCAGCAGGCCTGGAGCCTGTGCACGCTCATGTCGTTCTACCTGGCGGTCCCGGTGGTGGCCCTGGCCGTCCGGGGCCTGGCCCGCCGGGCCGGGAGCGGCGCCGGCCGCCTGCGGGTCGAGCTGGCCGTGTGCGCCGCCCTGGTGGCGTTGGGCTACGTGGTCCGCTGGATCGTCGTGAACGACCTGCCCCGCCAGGCGGCGGTCATCGACCCCCGGCTGAACTGGCTGCCCATCCACGCCGACGTGTTCGGGCTGGGCATGGCCCTCGCCGCCCTCTACGCGTGGGGCGAGCGCCAGCCCGCCGGCGCCCGCACGGCGGCGTGGGCGCTGGGTCGGGTGCCGCCGGTGGCGTGGTGGGGGATCGCCGCCGTCGCCTACTGGTACGTGTCGGTGCGGCTCGGCCTGCCGCTGTCGGCTGGCGCCCACGACCCGGGGGAGTGGATGGCCCGTGAAATCCTCTACACGATCGTCAGCCTCGGGCTGCTGCTGCCGGCCGTGTTCGGCCCGCAGGACAAGGGGCCGATCCGGTGGGCGCTGCGCTGGCGCCCGGTGGCGGGGGCGGGTCTGCTCACCTACGGCGTGTTCCTGTGGCACGAATGGGCGATCGACCGGTGGATCGAGTGGCGGGACATCCAGCCGCTCGACGGCTGGTGGCCCGGGATGCTGGCCTTCGTCGTGGCGTTCACGCTGGCCGTGTCGGCCGTGACGTACTGGCTGATCGAGAAGCCGTCGGCCCGCCTGGCTCGCCGGTGGACGTCGCCGCCGGGCCGCCGCCCCGGGTCGGCCCGGGCCGGGCAGGCCCCGTCCGGGCGGGCCCCGGACATGCCGGCCCGGTCCTCGCCGGCCGCCGCCTCCGGCGGCTGACCGTCGAGACCCGACCGCCGGCCGCCCCCTCGACCAACTCTGTTCGGGCGGCGCGCTGCGCGCCGCTAGCCTCGCTCCGTCATGGCCGAGACCTTCCGAGCGCCCATCGGCACGCAGGACGTGCTCCCCCCGGCCTCCGCCCGCTGGCAGGCGCTGATCGCCACGTTCGCGGGGGTGGCCGAGCGGTTCGGCTACGGCCTGGTGCACGGGCCGCTGTTCGAGGACCTCGGGGTGTTCCAGCGGCTGGGCGCCGGCACCGAGGTCGTCCGCAAGGAGATGTACGACTTCCGCGACAAGGGCGATCGCCACTTCGCCCTCCGGCCCGAGGCGACGGCCTCGGTGGCGCGGGCGTACGTCCAGCACCGCCCGCCGACACCGTGGAAGGTGTGGTGCCTGACCCCGGCGTTCCGCTACGAGCGACCCCAGGCCGGCCGGCTGCGCCAGCACCACCAGGTCGACGTCGAGGCGATCGGCGTGGCCGACCCCGACATCGACGTGGAGATCATCGCCCTCGGCGCCGCCTATCTGGCCGCCCTGGGCCTGACCCGATGGCGGCTGGCCATAAACACGATGGGCACGCCCGCCGACCGCGCCGCCTACGCCCAGGTGCTGCAGGAGTGGCTCCGGGCCCGGGTCGACGACCTCGCGCCCGACGACCGCGAGAAGGTCGAGAGCCACCCGCTGCGGGTGCTCGACTCCAAGCGTGAGCAGACGCAGGCGGCGGTGGCCGAGGCGCCCCGCATCGCCGAGGTGCTCGACGCCGGCTCGCTCGGCCACTTCGAGCGGGTCCAGAAGGGTCTGACGGCGCTGGGCATCCCCTACACGATCGAGCCGTCGCTGGTGCGGGGGCTCGACTACTACACGCACACCCTGTTCGAGTTCCAGAGCGAGGCGCTCGACGCCGCCCAGTCGACGGTGATCGGCGGCGGCCGCTACGACGGGCTCATCGAGCAGCTCGGCGGGCCGCCGACGCCCGGCATCGGGTTCGGCTCGGGCATCGAGCGGATGCTGCTGGCCTGCGATGCCGAGGGTGTGTTCCCCGGGCCCGACTCCACGCTCGACGTGTTCGTCGTCGACACCACCGACGGCAGCGCGGCCCGCGACGTCGCCCACGAGCTGCGGTCCGCCGGGCTGCGGACCGACCGGGCGTTCGACCGCCGGTCGATGAAGGCCCAAATGAAGGCGGCCGGCCGGTCGGGCGCCAAGGTGGCCGTGATCATCGGCGAGCAGGAGGCAGCGGACGGCACCGCCACCGTCCGCGACCTGCGCCGCGCCGAGCAGAAGGTCGTGAGCCGGGGCGAGGTCGTCGGCCTCGTCCGGACGCTGATGGAGGAATCGTGAGCGAGTCGCACCCCCGCTACGCCCCGGCCGTCGGGCTCCGCACCCACTGGTGCGGTGAGCTGCGCCCGGACCACGTCGGGCAGCAGGTCACGGTGTGCGGGTGGGTCGCCCGCCGCCGCGAGCACGGCGAGCACCTGGCGTTCGTCGACGTGCGCGACCGCGAGGGCGTGCTCCAGTGCGTGGTCGACGGCTCGGTCACCCTGCGCAACGAGTGGGTCGTGCGGGTGACCGGCACGGTCCGGGCCCGGCCGGAGGGGACGGCCAACCCGGCGCTGCCCACCGGCGAGGTCGAGCTGGGCGACTGCACGGTCGAGGTGCTCAGCGAGGCCGAGCCGCCGCCGTTCCCGCTCGACGAGCGCATCGAGACCGACGAGACCGTTCGCCTCCGGTACCGCTACGTCGACCTGCGCCGCGACCGGCTTCAGCGCAACCTGCGGGCCCGGGCCGCGGTCAACAGCGCGCTGCGCCGGTCGATGGAGGAGCAGGGGTTCGTCGAGGTCGAGACGCCCATGCTCATCGCCTCGACGCCCGAGGGCGCCCGCGACTTCGTCGTGCCCTCCCGCCTGCACCCGGGCTCGTTCTACGCCCTGCCCCAAAGCCCGCAGATCTTCAAGCAGCTGTGCATGGTCGGCGGGATCGACCGCTACTTCCAGATCGCCCGCTGCCTGCGCGACGAGGACCTGCGGGCCGACCGCCAGTTCGAGTTCATGCAGCTCGACATGGAGGCGAGCTTCGTCGGCCAGGAGGAGGTGCTGGACTTCGTCACCGCCGGCATCCGCGCCGCGGTCAAGGCCGTGACCGGCGAGGACGTGGTCGACGTGCCCCGCATCAGCTGGCACGACGCCATGGAGCGCTACGGGTCCGACAAGCCCGACACCCGCTTCGGCATGGAGCTGGCCGACCTGACCGACGTGTTCGCCAGCACCGGGTTCAAGGCGTTCCAGGGCCAGTGCGTGAAGGGCATCCGGGTCCCGGGCGGCGGCGACTTCTCCCGCAGCAAGCTCGACGACCTCACCGACCGGGCCAAGCGGTGGGGCGCCAAGGGTCTGGTGTGGATGCGGGTCCAGGAGGAGACGCTCGAGAGCCCGGTCGCCAAGTTCCTGTCCGAGGACGAGCTGGCCGGCATCCGCGCCGGCCTGGAGGCCGCGCCTGGCGACCTCGTGCTGCTCGTGGCCGACGAGCGGTCCGTGGCGCGCCACGTGCTCGGCCTGCTGCGGCTCGAGCTGGGTCGCCCGCCCGTCACCGAGGGCGGGCTGCAGTTCCTGTGGGTCGTCGACTTCCCGCTGTTCGAGGGGCTGGGCGACGACAAGCGGCCGATCCCGGCCCACCACCCGTTCACGATGCCGCACCCCGACGACCTCGGGCTGCTGGAGTCCGACGACCCGGCCACGCTGCTCCGGGTGCGGTCGCAGGCCTACGACCTGGTCCTGAACGGGTGGGAGCTGGGCTCGGGCTCGGTCCGGATCCACCGGCGCGACATCCAGCGCACGATCTTCGGCCTGCTCGGCATCTCCGACGAGGAGGCCCAGGCCCGCTTCGGCTTCCTGCTCGACGCCTTCCGGTACGGGGCGCCGCCCCACGCCGGCTTCGCCTTCGGGATCGACCGGCTGGTCGCCCTGCTGGTGGGGGAGGAGAACATCCGCGAGGTCATCGCCTTCCCCAAGACCCAGTCGGGCGCCGACCCGCTGACCGAGGCGCCGACGCCGCTCGACCCGCAGCTGCTCACCGAGCTGGGCCTGCGCCTGCTGCCCAAGGCGACCTGACGACTCGGGCGGCGCTCAGAGCCGGTCGAGCAGGGCGGCGAGCGCGTCGGCGACCCGCTCGCGCTGCTGCTCCCAGCGCTGGCCGCGCCGGCGGATCCCGCCGGCCGCCAGCACGACCGCGGCGGGCGGGGCGCCGATGATCAGCGCCGGCTCGTGGAACAGCGCCCCGCCCAGTCCGAGCAGCAGGCCGACGCCGGCCCCCATGCCGGCCGAGCCGGTCACGATGCCGGCCCGGGTCCGGGCCAGCGCGGCCTCGGCCCGCACCAGCGTGCCGCCGTCGGCCTCGGTGGCGACGACGGTGACGCTGGCCACCCCGTCGAGGCGGACGGCCCGGGCGAAGTCGAGGCGGCGCTGCAGCTTGGCCACGAGGTCCTCGCGGGGCCGGAACACGGCCCGGTCGCCGGTGCGGCGCCCGGGCTCGAACAGGTGGGCCCGCAGCAGGCGGGTGACGGCGTCGAGCACGGCCGGGGGCGACCCGGCCACTGGGCGCTGGTCGACGACCACGTCGGACGCCCGCGTGCAGCGGATCCGGCCGCCCGGCGGCCGGCCCAGCGAGCCGACCCGCAGCTCGGCGATCGCTTGGCGGACGGCGGCGGGGGACAGGCCGACCTCGCTCGCCGCCGCCTCGACGGCCGCCGGGTCGTAGCGGGTCGGGTCGGCGGGATCGGCCGCCGCCTCGAGCTCAGCGGCCCGCCGCAGGACGAGCGCCACCTCGTCGCTGGACAGGCCCTCGCGGGACCGGCTCTCCCGGGACCGGCTCTCCACCACGGACCCATCATCGCCCGTCACCGGGGCGATGTCGCCCCGCGGCCCGACGGTCCCGGGCCCGACGCCCGAGGATCCGGGGCCCGACGCCCGATGATCCGGGGCCCGACGCCCGATGATCCGGGACCCCGGGGCCGGGCTGTCCGGCCGGCCGGTACCCTCCCGACGGTGGGTGACGACCTGTTCGCCGCGGCCGCCGAAGAGCGCCTGGCCCAGCAGGCGCCGCTGGCCGCCCGCCTGCGGCCCCAGCGCCTCGACGACGTCGTCGGCCAGGACGAGCTGGTGGGGCCGGGCCGCCCGCTGCGGGTGCTGGTCGAGTCCGACCGGCTGTCCTCGGCCATCTTCTGGGGGCCGCCCGGCACCGGCAAGACCACCCTGGCCCAGGTCATCGCCCGCCACACCGCCAAGGCCTACGAGCAGCTGTCGGCGGTGTCGGCGAGCGTGAAGGACGTCCGCGAGGTCGTGGCCCGGGCCGAGCATCGACTGGGGGAGCGGGGGCAGGGCACGATCCTGTTCCTCGACGAGGTCCACCGGTTCAACAAGGCCCAGCAGGACGCCCTGCTCCCGTCGGTCGAGAGCGGCCTGCTCGTGCTCGTCGGGGCCACGACCGAGAACCCGTACTTCGAGGTCAACGCCCCGCTGATGAGCCGGTCCACGCTGTTTCGGCTCCAGCCCCTCGGCCCCGAGGCGATCGCCGAGCTGTTGCGCCGGGGGCTCGAGGCCGAGCGGGCCACGGCCGAGGACGAGGCCGTCCGCCACCTGGCCGAGCGGGCCGGCGGCGACGGCCGCCACGCCCTGACCAGCCTCGAGGTGGCGGTGGCGCTGGCCCGCAGCCGGGCCGAGGGCACGGGCGGCACCGGCGGCGGCGCTGGTGGCGGTGACGCTGCCGGCCCGGGCCCCGCCGGTGCAAGCGCGGTGCGGGTGACGGTGGCCGACGCCGAGGCGGCGCTCGGGACCAAGCTCCAGCGCTACGGCCGCGACGACCACTACGACGTCGTCTCGGCGTTCATCAAGAGCGTCCGGGGGTCGGACCCCCAGGCGGCGCTCCACTGGCTGGCCCGCATGCTGGAGGCCGGCGAGGACGCCCGGTTCATCGCCCGCCGCCTGGTCATCCTGGCCAGCGAGGACGTCGGCGAGGCCGACCCGATGGGCCTGGTCGTGGCCACGGCGGCCGCCCAGGCCGTCGAGCTGGTCGGCCTGCCCGAGGCTCAGCTCAACCTCGCCCAGGCCACGATCCACCTGGCCACGGCGCCGAAGTCCAACCGGTCGGCCGAGGGCATCTGGCGGGCCCGGGCGGACGTCCGCCAGGGGGCGACCGGCGAGGTCCCGGTCCACCTCCGCGACGCCCACTACCGGTCGGCCCACTCGCTCGGGCACGGTGTGGGCTACGAGTATCCTCACGACGACCCCCGCGGGTGGGTGCCGCAGCGGTACCTGCCCGACGGCATGGACGACGTGGCGTACTACCGCCCGTCCCGCCACGGCTTCGAGCAGGAGATCCGCACGCGCATGGAACGGCTGGCCGCGAGCGCCGAGCACCCCGACGGCACCACCGCCGACGACGACGGGCGGCGCGCCGGCCGGCCCGCCGGAGCCGCCGGCACCGACGCGGCCCCGACCGGCGCGGCGGGCGCCGACGGCGCCGAGGAGGGCGGGGGCCGATGAGCGCCACCGACCTCGCGGCGGTCATCGTGGCCGGCGCCAGCGTCGTCGCCGTCGTGCTCCTGGCCGTGGCGCTCGTGGCGCTGGTGCGCACGCTGCGGGCCATGCGCGACGTCGCCCACCTGCTGCGCACCGAGACGGTGCCGGTGCTCGACGAGCTGCGGCAGACCGTCGACGTGGCCAACCACGAGATCGAGCGGTTCGACCAGCTCGTCACCACGGCCGAGTCGGTGACCGGCACGGTCGACTCGGCGTCCCGGCTGGCGTACCTGGCGATGGCCAACCCGGTGATCAAGGGCGTGGCGTTCGCCAGCGGCACGGCCAAGGCCGCCCGGCGGCTGCGGCCCCGGAAGGGGGAGTGACGGGCGCGTGCAGCTGATCCGCCGGCTCGTGTGGTTCACCACGGGGGCGACGGCCGGGTTCGGCGGCGCCATGTGGCTCCGCCGGTGGCTGCTGCGGCGGATCGACCGGGTGCTGTCGCCCCGGGCGCAGGCCCAGGTCAGCGAGTCGGCCCGCCGCGTCGGCCGGGGCCTGCGCGAGGCGGTGGCCGAGGGCCGGGCCGCGGCCCGTCGCCGGGAGGCCGAGCTGCGGGCCGAGCTGCGGCCCGGGGTGGGTCGATCGGTAATCGACCAGGGGCGCAGCTCGACGCCAGTAGGCTGATGTCCTTATGGCACCGAGGACTTCCGCAGAGCTCCGCAAGGCGTGGGACGAGTTCTTCACCGCGCGCGGTCACACGGTCGTCCCCTCGGCGAGCCTGATCCCGACGCATCCCAGCGCCCCGATGTTCACCAACTCGGGGATGATGCCGTTCGTCCCCTACTTCCTGGGGGAGGAGCCGGTGCCGTTCGACCCACCCCGGGCGGTGTCGACCCAGCGGTGCGTGCGGGCCGGTGGCAAGCACAACGACCTCGACGCCATCGGCCGGTCGCCCCGGCACCTGAGCTTCTTCGAGATGCTCGGCAACTTCAGCTTCGGTGAGTACTTCAAGGAGCAGGCCATCCCCTGGGCCTGGGAGTTCGTCACCGAGGTGCTCGAGCTCGACGCCGACCGCATCTGGGTGACGGTGCACGTCGACGACGACGAGGCCGAGCAGATCTGGATCGACGCCGCCGGCTTCCCGGCCGAGCGGATCCAGCGGCTCGAGAAGGACAACTTCTGGGAGATGGGCGACACCGGCCCCTGCGGGCCGTCGTCCGAGATCTTCTGGGACTACGGGCCGAAGTACGGCCCCGGTGGCGGCCCGGCCAACCCCGAGGCCGAGGAGCGCTACGTCGAGATCTGGAACCTGGTGTTCGAGCAGTACCTCCGGCGGGCGGACGGCTCGCTGGTCGACCTGCCGAGCAAGAACATCGACACGGGCGCCGGCTTCGAGCGCATGCTGGCCGTGCTCAACGACAGCCCGACGCTGTACTCGGCCGACACGCTCGCGAGCCTGGTCGACGAGGCCCAGTCGGTTACGGGCCACCGGTTCGGCCAGTCCGAGCTGGGCGACATCGCCCTGCGGCTGATGGCCGACCACGCCCGCACGATGACGTTCCTGGTGGCCGACGGGGTGATCCCCTCCAACGAGGACCGCGGCTACGTGCTGCGGCGGATCATCCGCCGGGCCGTCCGCTTCGCCTACCTGTTGGGCGTCGAGAAGCCGGTCCTGCCGCGGATGGTCGAGCGCACCATCGACGTGATGGGCGACGCCTACCCGGTCGTGCGCGAGAACCACGACCTGGTGGTGCCGATCATCACCCGCGAGGAGGAGGCCTTCCGCCGCACGCTGGCCACCGGCTCCCAGATCCTCGACACCCAGCTCGACAAGCTGGGCCAGGGGGCCACGCTGCCGGGCGACGTCGCCTTCCAGCTCCACGACACCTACGGGTTCCCGATCGAGGTCACGCAGGAGATGGCCGAGATGCGGGGCCACGGCGTCGACGTGGCCGGCTTCGAGGCGGCCATGGAGGAGCAGCGCCGCCGGGCCCGGGCCGCCAGCAAGGGTGGGTCCGTGGCCACGGGCGACGAGGTCGACGAGCAGCACCGCCTGCTGCGCGAGCACGGCCCGACCGTGTTCACCGGCCGCGAGGAGTACGAGACCGAGGCCACGATCATCGGCATCATCGGCGACGGCCTGTACCTCGACCGCACGCCGTTCTACGCCGAGTCGGGCGGCCAGGTCGGCGACACGGGCACGATCACCACCGACACCGGCGTGGTCGACGTGATCGACACCGGCTACGCCCTGCCCGGCCTGCACCAGCACACGTTCAAGGTGCGTGAGGGCACGATCGAGGTGGGCCAGCGCGCCGTCGCCCGCATCGACGGCGAGCGGCGGGACGCCATCCGCCGCAACCACACCGGCACCCACATCCTGCACTGGGCGCTGCGCTCCGTGCTGGGCGAGCACGTCAAACAGCAGGGCTCGCTGGTGGCGCCCGACCGGTTGCGGTTCGACTTCAGCCACTTCGAGCCGCTGACCGACGACCAGATCCGGGCCATCGAAGACCTCGCCAACCGCGAGATCCTCGGCAACGCCCCGGTCCGCCACTACGAGACGACCATGGACGAGGCCCGCAAGCGGGGCGCCATCGCCTTCTTCGGCGACAAGTACGGCGACATCGTGCGGGTCCTCGAGGCCGGCGAGAACTCGATCGAGCTGTGTGGCGGCACCCACGTCCGCCGCCTCGGCGACATCGGCCCGCTGAAGATCGTCTCCGAGCAGTCGATCGGGTCCAACCTGCGGCGCATCGAGGCCGTGACCGGCTTCGGGCCCATCGAGCGCCTCCGGCAGGAGGAGGAGCTGGTCGACCGGGCCGCCGAGGCGCTCGGGGCGCCGGCCGACGAGCTGCCCGAGGCGGCGCGCCGCCTGCGGGCCGAGGTCAAGGCGCTGCGCGACGAGCTCAAGGAGCTGCGGCGCCAGGCCGCCGGCAACCAGGCGGTCGAGCTGGCCCGCGAGGCCGTCGACGGTGTCGTCGTGGCCCGCGTCGACGGCACCGAGCGCGACGACCTGCGACAGCTGGCCCTGGCCGTGCGCCAGCAGCCCGGCATCCGGGCCGCCGTCATCGGCGGCGTCCCGTCGGGCGGCGGGGTCGGCCTCGTGGCGGCCGTGGCCAAGGACAGCGGACTCAAGGCCGGCGAACTGATCGCCGAGGCGGCCCGCACCGTCGGCGGCGGGGGCGGCAAGGGCCCCGAGCTTGCCGTGGCCGGGGGGCGCGACCCGTCCCGGCTCGACGAGGCGCTCGACCAGGTCCGCGCCGCCGCCGGCCTGTGAGCGCCCGGCCGGGCGGCCGGCCGTGAGCGGTCCGCGCGCCGCCCTCGAGATGCGGGGGCGACGGCCGTGACCCGCGCCGTGGCGCTCGACATCGGCACCCGGCGCATCGGGGTCGCCCTGTCCGACAGCGCCGGCACGTTGGCCACGCCGTACGAGGTCGTGCCGCGCTCGGGCGACCGGGCGCGCGACCACGACCGGATCGCCGCCCTGGCCGACGACGCCGACGCCGAGGTCGTGGTCGTCGGCCTGCCGCTGTCGCTCGACGGGACGGTCGGCCCCGCGGCCCGCACCGTCCTCGACGAGGTGGCCGAGCTCCGGGCCAGGCTGGGCCGCCCGGTCGTCGTGTGGGACGAGCGGCTGTCGACCGCCGAGGCGGAGCGCCGGCTGCGGGGCGCCGGGGTCAAGGGCCGGGCCCGCCGCAAGGTGGTCGACCAGGTGGCGGCGACCGTGATCCTCCAGGCCTGGCTCGACGCCGGCCAGCCCCTCGACCGGCCCGACCCGGGCGGGCCCTCGGGCGGGTCGCTTGAGGGGCCCGCGCCCGCCGGCGAGCCCAGCGGGTCGCCCGAGGGGCCCGAGCCCGACATCCCGCCCCCGGGGGCCGGGCGGTGACCGGGGCGATCCGGGGGACCACCCGGGTGGCGGCGGTGATCGGGTGGCCGGCCCGGCACTCGCTCTCCCCGGTCATCCTCAACGCCGCCTTCGAGGCGGCGGGCGCCGACTGGGTGTTCACCGCCTTCGAGGTGCCCGACGGCCGGGGCGGCGACGCCGTCGCCGCCGCCCGCGTGCTGGGCCTCGGCGGGCTGGCGGTGACCATGCCCCACAAGGGGGCGGTCGCCGCCGCCGTCGACGAACTGACCCCGGCGGCCGCGGCGCTGGGCGCCGTGAACTGCGTGTTCTGGCGGGACGGGGCGCTCGTCGGCGACAGCACCGACGGGCCGGGCTTCGTCGACTCGCTGCGCATCGACGAGGGCATCGACCCCGACGGCGCCCGGTGCGTCGTCGTCGGCGCCGGCGGGGCCGGGCGTGCCGTCGCCCGGTCGCTGGGGGAGGCCGGCGCCGCCGAGGTGGTCGTCGTCAACCGCTCGCCGGCCGCGGCGGCGCGGGCGGCCGCGCTCGCCGGTCCGGTGGGCCGGGTCGGCGACCACAGCGACATCCCGGACGCCGACATCGTCGTGAACGCCACCCCCCTCGGCATGGGCGTGGCCGCCGACGGCGCCCCCGAGCCGCTCCCGCTCGACCCCGAGCTCCTGCGGCCCGGCCAGGTGGTCGCCGACCTGATCTACCACCCGGCCACCACGCCCCTGCTGGCCGCCGCCCGGGAGCGGGGGCTGGTGGCCGTCAACGGCCTCGGGATGCTCGTCCACCAAGCCGCCCGCAACTTCCGCCACTGGCTGGGCGAGGACGCCCCGCTGGCAGCCATGGCGGCCGCTGCCCGGGCCGCGCTGGGCGGCCAGCCCGGCGTCTCGGACGGCTCAAATCGGTGATTGATCCAGACTCACGCGCGGTTCAATATGGGCGCGCAGGGGTTGGAGGTCCTAGGCTCTTCCAGACGCTTGGTGACGGCGGTAACCCCCACAGCCGAACATCGGAGGTAGAGCGTTGGCGCTCCAAGGGAGTCTCGACACGTTCGCACTGCCGGACGTCCTGCGGTTGCTCGCCACGACCGCGAAGACCGGCCGGCTGCGGATCGACGGTGATCGGGGCCATGGCAGCGTGTGGCTTCGTGACGGCACGGTCATGGCCGCCGAGGCCGACGGGGCGCTCGACGACGCACCCGCCGAGGAGGTCCTGTTCGAGCTGCTGCGGTTCGAGGAGGGCTCGTTCGCCTTCGACATGGACCAGCTGTCGCCCAACGGCGAGCAGCCCGAGGACGTGGAGATCCTGCTGCGCAACGCCGGGGCCCTCCTCACCGAGTGGAACGAGCTCGTGTCGATCGTCCCGTCGCTGCGCCACCGGGTGCGGCTCGTCGACTCGCTGCCGAACGGCGACGTCACGGTCGACGCCCGCCGGTGGCCGGCTCTCGTGGCCGTGGCCTCCGGCGAGACCGTGGGCGACGTGGCGCGGACGCTCGGCCTGAGTGAGTTGGGGGCCACCCGGGCCGTGCGCGACCTCGTCGACCTCGGCATCGCCGAGATCGAAGACCCTCTGCCCGAGGGGCCGTCGTCCACCGACGAGCCGACGATCCCGCCCGCCAGCCGCGAGGACGTCCCGCCCGAGGAGATCGCCCGCCGCACGCCGTTCGGCAGCCTGGGCTCGGGCGAGTCCCTGGCCACCTCCGTGCCCCGCGCCGACACCGACGGCCTGCCCCGCACCGGCTGGCTCCAGTCGCCCGAGCGCCCGTCCGGCACCGCCGGCGACGACACCCTCTCCGCCTCCGGCGACCGCGGCCCCGGAGCGCCCGCCAACGGCGTCGCTCCGGCCACCCCGCCGGCCGGAACCGAGGCCCCCCGCCTGGGCCGCTCGGCTGCCGGCTCCGCCAACGGCGGCAGCCCCGACGCCGCCGACGGCTCGAACGCCGGCAGCAAGCGGGCTGGCCGCTCGGCCTCCGGCCGCGCCGGGCGCGCCGCCGGCCGGTCGTCCAGCTCCCGCCCCGGCTCGGGGCGTGCCGGGTCCAAGCGAGGCCGCGCCGGCGCCGGCGGGTCCCGCGACGCCAGCGGCGAGTCCCTCCGGCCCCCGGCCGGCTCGGGCGCCGGCCCCAACGGTGACGGGTCCTCCCGCCCGGGCAAGAACCGGCCGCCCAGCGGGCCGCGCCGCACCCCCGGCCCCGGCCGGGCGCTGCCGCCCGACACCGGCCCGCTGAGCATGCCGCCGGCCTCGCCGTCCGCCTTCGACCCGGGCCCGCTCGGGCCGTCGCCGCTGCCGGCCGACACCGGGCAGATCCGGCCCGTGTCGCCGGCGGCGATGCCCCCCGACCTGCGGTGGGCGGCCGACGACGACGCCGGCCTGCCGCCCACCGCCCCGTTCAGCGGGCTCGGCGCCGGCACCAACGGCGCCGGCAACGGCATGGGTAACGGCCTCGGCAACGGTCGGAGCAACGGGGGGCCGCTCGGCGGCCCGCCGATGAGCGGCACCACCCCGCTCGACCCCAACGAGGTCGCCCCGCACGTGGCGGCCATGACGCCCGAGGCCCGGGCCGCGGTGCAGGGCACCGTGGGCAACACGGGCGGCGCGGCCGCCGGCCTCGGCCCCGGCGAGGAGCTGGCCCAGCGCGGGCAGCTGCTCAACTTCCTGTCGTCGGTCCGTCCCTGACCCGGGGGGCGCTGACCGGTCCGTCGGCCGGCCCCGCCCGGCGCAGCTGGTAGACCACCGGCGTGATCCTCACGCTCGCGTGCGCTCTGGCGGGCGTCGCGATCGTCGGGCCCGCGCTCAACCTCGCCATCCTCCGGTGGGTCGGGCGGCGGGTCGTCGTGGCCGCCCTGCTCGGTCGGGTGCCGGCGTGGGACGAGGTGGCGCCCGCCCCCGCCCGCTGCCGGGCGTGCGGGCGGACGCTCGAGTGCCGTGTTGGGCTGGTGGGGCTGCTGCCCTGGGCGCTGGCCGCCGGCCGATGCCGCGGCTGCGGCGCCGCCCGTCCGGGCTGGCTGGCCGGCGTCGAGGTCGCGACCGGCGGGCTGTTCGGCGCGGTGGCCGCCCGGCTCGGCTGGTCGGCCGAGCTGCCGGCGGTGCTGGTGTTGGTGGCCGGGCTCGTCGCCGTGTCGGCCGTCGACCTCGTCTACCTGCGGATCCCCACCCGGTTCGTGCACGTGACCGGCGCGGCGTCGGCCGCCGCCATCGCCGGGGCCGCCTTCGTGGCCGGGCCGGTCGACGCCCTGGCCGGGGCGCTGATAGGCGGCGGCGTGTACGCCGGGTTCCTCGCCGTGTTCTACCTCCTGTCGCCGGCCATGCTCGGCTTCGGCGACGTGCGCCTGGCCGCCGTCATCGGCGCCGTGGTCGGGTGGCTGGCCTGGGCGCCCGACGAGCCGATCGTGGGGCCGCTGACCGCCGTCCTGCGGGCGGCGCTGGTGGCGAGCCTGGTGGGGACGGTGGTCGGCACCGTCCTGCTCGTGGTGCGCCGGCAGAACCGCCCGTTCCCGTTCGGGCCGGCCATGGCGATCGGGGCCCTGGTCGCCGTGCTCCTCCCGGCGGTGCGGTGACCGGCCGCCGGCAGGACGGCCTCCCGGGGGCGCGCCCGCGGCGCGGGGCCGCAGGTTGCGGGGCGCCGCGCCCCCCGCAGGTACATTGCCTGCCGTGCTCCGGTTCCTGACCGCCGGCGAATCCCACGGCCGAGCCCTCGTCGTCATCGTCGAGGGGCTCCCGGCCGGCCTGCCGGTGACCCTCGACGACATCCGAGGCGAGCTGGCCCGCCGCCGCCTCGGCTACGGCCGGGGCCCCCGCATGCGCTTCGAGCAGGACGAGGTGACGATCGTCGGCGGCGTCCGCCACGGCCGCACGCTCGGCTCGCCCGTCGCCATCGAGATCGCCAACACCGAGTGGTTCCGGTCCGACAAGTGGCACGAGCAGATGGCGGTCGAGCCGGGGCCGACCCCCGACCGGCTCACCCAGCCCCGCCCCGGCCACGCCGATCTGGCCGGCATGCAGAAGTACGGCTTCGACGACGCCCGCGACGTGCTCGAGCGGGCGTCGGCCCGTGAGACCGCGGCCCGGGTGGCCGCCGGTGCCCTCGCCAAGCGCCTGCTGGCCGAGCTGGGCGTCGACGTCGTGTCGCACGTGATCCAGATGGGGTCGGTGCGGTCGAAGGCCGTCGAGCGGCCCGGCCCCGGCGACCTCGCGCGGGTCGACGCCTCGCCGCTCCGGTGCTTCGACGAGGCGGCCGAGCAGGCGATGGTCGACGAGATCAAGGCCGTGGCCAAGGAGGGCGACAGCCTGGGCGGCGTCGTCGAGGTGCTGGGCTACGGCGTGCCGGTGGGCCTCGGCAGCCACGTCCACTGGGACCGCAAGATCGACGGCCTGCTCGCCCAGGCGCTGATGAGCGTCCAGGCGGTCAAGGGCGTCGAGATCGGCGACGGGTTCGAGGTCGCCGGGCTGCCGGGCAGCCAGGCCCACGACCCCATCCGGTGGGACGCCGGCGAGCGCCGCTACCGCCGCACGTCCACCCGGGCCGGCGGCGTCGAGGGCGGCATGACCACCGGCGAGCTGCTCGTGTGTCGGGCGGCGATGAAGCCGCTGGCCACGCTGAACCGGCCGGTCCTCGAGACGGTCGACGTCGACACCAAGGAGGCCACGGTGAGCTTCAAGGAGCGCACCGACGTCACCGCCGTGCCGGCCATGGGCGTGGTGGCCGAGACGATGGTGGCGCTGGTGCTGGCGTCCGAGGCGCTGCGGAAGTTCGGGGGCGACTCCGTGGCCGAGCTGGTCCGCAACAAGCAGGCGTTCGACGCCACCCTGCGCGATGGCTGAGCCCGCGGAGCGCCACGTCGTCCTCGTCGGGCTCATGGGCGTGGGCAAGAGCACCGTCGGGCGCCGCCTGGCCAAGGAGATGCAGCGCCCGTTCGCGGACGCCGACGAGCAGGTCGAGCTGCGCGCCGGGCGGGCCATCCCCGCCATCTTCCGCACCGGGGGCGAGGAGGAGTTCCGCCGGCTGGAGACCGAGGTCCTCGCCGACCTGATGGGGCGGCCCTACCCGCTGGTCGTGGCCGCCGGCGGCGGCGCGGTCAGCCGGGGCCAGAACCGCGAGGTGCTCGCCCCCCGGGGCTTCGTCGTGTGGCTCCGGGCCTCGGCCGAGTTCCTGGCCGCCCGCACCGACACCACCCACCGGCCGCTGCTGGCCAACTCGGCCGACGACCCGGCGGTCACGCTCCAGCGCCTGCTCGACGAGCGGGCGCCGCTCTACGAGGCGGTGGCCGACGTGGTCGTCGACGTCGAGCCGTTCCACGCGGGCGAGGACGAGAAGCCCAAGCGGGCCATCGCCCAGCACATCGCCGCCCTGGCCTGCGAGGCCGGCGCCGCGGTGCCGCCGCCGGCACCCGCCGGGAGGGCGGGCGGGTGATCCGGGTCGACGTGGCGGCCGGCGGGGGCACCTACCCGGTCGTCGTGGGGGCCGGCGCCCGCCGCGAGCTCGCCGCCCTCCTCGGGGTCGGCCCCAGGCGGGTGGCCGTGGTCAGCCAGCCCGGCATCGACTTCGCCGGGGCCGTCGACCCCGGCCGCGAGCACGAGCTGTTCCACGTGGGACCGGGGGAGGAGTCCAAGACCCTGGCCACCGTCGAGGAGCTGTGCCGGGCCTGGTCGCGCTGGGGGCTCACCCGGCGCGACGCGGTCGTGGCCGTCGGCGGGGGCGTGGTCACCGACACGGCCGGCTTCGCGGCGGCCGTCTACCACCGGGGCATCCCGGTCGTGCACGTCCCGACGACGCTGCTCGGCATGGTCGACGCCGCCATCGGCGGCAAGACCGGGGTCAACCTCCCCGAGGGCAAGAACCTCGTCGGCGCGTTCTGGCAACCACGGGCCGTCGTGTGCGACACCGACGCCCTGGCCACGCTGCCCGAGCGCGAGCGGCGCAGCGGGGCGGGGGAGATGGCCAAGTACCACTTCCTCACCGGTGACGACCTGGCCGGCCTGTCGCTGCCCGAGCGCGTCGCCGCCTGCGTCCGTATCAAGGCGGCGGTGGTGGCGGCCGACGAGCGCGAGGACCCGGCCAACCGGTCGGGGCGGGCGATCCTCAACTACGGCCACACGCTGGCCCACGCCCTCGAGACCGCCGGCCGCTACGGGCTGCGGCACGGCGAGGCCGTGGCCGTCGGGCTCGTCTACGCCGCCGAGCTGGCCCACCTGCTCGGCCGCATCGACGCCGCCCGGGTGGCCGAGCACCGCGCCGTGGTGGCCGACTACGGCCTGTCCGGCGCCCTGCCGGCCGGGGCCGACGGCGCCGAGCTGGTCTCGCTCATGGCCCGGGACAAGAAGGCAATCGACGGGCTCACCTTCGTGCTCGACGGGCCGGCCGGCGTCGAGGTCGTCCCCGGCGTGTCGCCCGACGACGCCCTGGCCGCCCTCGGGCGTCTCGACCGGGCCGACGGCGGCGAGCGGTCGACGGCATGAGCGGGCGGCCCCTGGTCCTGCTGCTCAGCGGGCCCAACCTCAACCTGCTCGGCCAGCGCGAGCCGGCGGTGTACGGGACGGCCACGCTCGACGACCACGTGGCCGCGGCCCGGGCGGCGGCCGACGCGGCCGGGCTGGACGTCGAGCACCTCCAGTCCAACCACGAGGGCGAGCTGATCGACGCCATCCACGGGGCCCGGGGCCGGTGCGCGGCGATCGTGATCAACCCCGGGGCGTTCACCCACTACGCCTGGGGTCTGCACGACGCCCTGGCCGCCTTCGAGGGCCCGGTGGTCGAGGTCCACCTGTCCAACCCCAACGCCCGCGAGCCGTGGCGGCACACGTCGGTCGTGGCGCCGGTCGCCACCGGCACCGTGGCCGGGTTCGGCGGGCACGGCTACGTGCTGGCCATCGAGGCCGTCCGCCGCCTGCTGGACCAGGGGTCCACGGCCGGGCCCGGCTAGCCGGCGGCCCGGACCGGCGGTCCGCACGACGCGGGGCCGCCCGACCCGGGGCCCGCCCGGCTCAGCGGCCGGCCCGGCTCAGCGGTCGGTGGTGTCGAGCCACTTGGCCAGCGGCAGTGGCGTCCAGGTCTCCAGCCGGTCGAGCAGGTCGGGGACGGTCTTGGCCGCTAGGACCAGCCCGCGGTGCTCGGGCCGGATGAAGCGCTGCTCGGTCGCCCGGTCGAGCAGCTCGAGCAGGGGCGCGTAGTAGCCGGTCGGGTCGAGCACGCCGCACGGCTTGTGGTGGATGCCGAGCTGCGTCCAGGTCACCGCCTCGCAGAACTCGTCGAGCGTGCCGTAGCCGCCAGGCAGCATGCAGAACCCGTCGCCCAGGTCAGCCATCAGCGCCTTGCGCTCGTGCATGGTCGGCACCACGTGCAGCTCGGGCAGGCCGGTGTGGGCGATCTCGGCGTCGACCAGGGCCTCGGTCATGACGCCGATCACGTCGCCCCCGGCGTCCAGGGCGGCGTCGGCGAGCGCCCCCATCAGGCCCAGGTGGGCGCCGCCGTACACGAGGCCGATGCCCCGCTCGGCCAGCTCCCGCCCCAGGGCCGTGGCCGTCTCGAGGTGGGCCGGGTCGGCGCCGGGGCTCGAGCCACAGAACACCGTCAGGCGCGTGATGCTCATACCGGCATCCTGCCCGGGCGCCGCCCGCCGCGTCGCCAGCTTTACGCTTGGCGCGGTGACCTTCGACCTGTCCCTCCTCCCGCCCATGCAGGTCGCCGACCGCGTGGGGCGCCTGCGCGAGCGGCTGCCCGAGGCCGGGTGCGACGGCCTGCTCGTGACCAGCCTGACCAACATCCGGTACCTCACCGGCTTCTCCGGCTCGGCCGCGCTGCTGCTGGTGGCGCCCGACGAGCTGCTGTTCGTGACCGACGGCCGCTACCGCGACCAGGCGACCGAGCAGCTGGCCGCGGCCGGCGTCGACGCCCGCATCGAGATCGGGCGCACGTCCGACGAGCAGCGCGACCACCTGGCCGGCCCCGGCGCCGCCGTCGGCCGCCTGGGGCTCGAGGCCGAGCACGTGTCCTGGGCCCAGGTCCGCCGGTTCGGCGCCGACTGGTTCCCGCAGGCCCAGCTGGTCCCCACCGACGGCCTGGTCGAGGAGCTGCGGCAGGTGAAGGACGAGGGTGAGATCGCCCGCATCGAGGCCGCGGCGGCGATGGCCGACGAGGCCCTGGAGCGGGTGCGGCCCCGCCTGGCCGAGGGCCCGACCGAGGCCGAGGTGGCGCTCGAGCTCGAGTCGCACATGCGGCGGCTCGGCGCCGAGGGCCCGTCGTTCGACACCATCGTGGCCTCGGGCCCCAACGGCGCCAAGCCCCACCACCGGGCCGGGGCCCGGCGCATCGCCGAGGGTGACCTGGTCGTGATCGACTTCGGGGCGCTGGTCGACGGCTACCACTCCGACATGACCCGCACGGTCGTCGTCGGCGAGCCGAGCCCCACCCAGGCCCGCATGCTCGAGGTCGTGACCGCGGCCCAGGCGGCCGGCGTGGCCGCGGTGGGGGAGGGCGTCGAGGCCGCGGCCGTCGACGAGACGTGCCGGTCGGTGATCCGCGACGCCGGCTGGGAGGGCGCCTTCCTGCACGGAACCGGGCACGGCGTGGGGCTCGACATCCACGAGGCGCCCAGGGTGTCCGCGACAGCCGATGCTACGCTGGCCTGCGGCCACGTCGTCACGGTCGAGCCCGGCGTGTATCTGCCCGAGCACGGCGGGGTCCGTGTCGAAGACACGGTCGTGGTCACCCCCGACGGCTGCCGCCCCCTGACGCGGGCGCCCAAGGGACCGGAACTCTCAGTACAGGGCCGCGCCACCGACGCGGCGAGCGCCAGGAGCTAACCGAGACATGGTCGCCACCTCCACCAACGACCTGAAGAAGGGCATGACCCTCGACCTCCCCGAGGGGTTGTTCCAGGTCGTCGACTTCCAGCACGTCAAGCCCGGCAAGGGCCCGGCCTTCGTGCGGACGACGCTGCGCAACGTCCGGACCGGCAACGTGCTCGACAAGACGTTCCGGGCCGACGAGCGGGTCGAGCGGGCCAACGTCGACAAGCGCGAGATGCAGTACCTGTACCGCGACGGCGACGACTACGTGTTCATGGACAACGGCACCTACGAGCAGCTCACCGTGGGGGCGCCGGCGCTGGGCGACGCCGTCAACTACATCGTCGACGGCTCGACGATGACCCTGCAGTTCTGCAAGGACGAGATCATCGGCACCGACCTGCCGGCCGCCGTCGAGCTCGAGGTGACCGAGACCGAGCCGGGCATCCAGGGCGACCGGGTGTCGGGCGCCCGTAAGCCGGCCAAGCTCGAGACCGGGCTCGTCGTGCAGGTGCCGCTGTTCGTCAACACGGGCGATCGCATCAAGGTCGACACCCGCAGCGCCGAGTACCTGACGCGCGCGTGAGCGACCTCGAGCCCACCGAGGTCGAGGAGCGCCGCTCCGCCCGTGAGCGGGCCCTGGAGCTGCTCTACGAGGCCGAGATCAAGGGCTCGGGCATCGACGACGTCCTGGCTGCGCTGCCGGTGGCGCCGGCGGAGCTGGCGGTCGAGCTGGTGCGGGGCGTGGCGGCCCACAGCGCGCGCATCGACGAGATTCTCGCCCGCCGCGTCGCGCCCCGCTGGAGCCTGGCCCGCCTGGCCGCCGTCGACCGCGCCGTGCTCCGCCTCGGGACCTACGAGCTGCTCGACCGGCCCGACCGGCCCCAGGCGGTGGTGATCAACGAGGCGGTGATCCTGGCCCGCCGGTTCGGCACCGACGACTCGCCCCGGTTCGTGAACGGGGTGCTCTCGGCGGTCGCCGCCGAGGTGCAGGGCGACGGCGAGGCCGAGGCCCGGGCCGGCGAGCCCGGGGCCGCCCGCGCCGACGCCGGCCACGACGCCGACGCCGCGCCCACCGATCCCGATGCCGAGACCCCCGAGCCCGAGGTCGAGGCGCTGATCATCGATCTCGACGGGGTCATTCGGCACTGGGACCAGGACTACCTGGCCGAGGCCGAGGAGGCCCTGGGGCTGCCGGCCGGCGCCATCGGCAAGGCGGCGTTCGACCCCGTGCGGTTCGAGCCGGCCATGAACGGCGAGCTGACGTTCGACGAGTGGTACACGAGCCTGGGCGAGGCGGTGGCCGCCGAGCACGACGTCGCCGCCGAGGCCGTGTCCAAGGCGTTCGCGGACGCCCGGTGGGACATCGACGCCGAGGTCCTGGCGCTGGTCGACCAGGTGCGCGAGCGGGTGCCGGTGGCGCTGCTGTCCAACGCCAGCACCCGCCTGGCCGACGACCTCGACCGGGCCGGCATCACGGGCCACTTCGACACGGTGGTCGGTTCGGCCGACATCGGCCTGACCAAGCCCGACGCCGCCGCCTTCACCGCCGCCGCCGACCGGCTCGGCGTCCCGCCGGAGAGGTGCTTGATGGTCGACGACCTGGCCGACAACGTCGAGGGGGCCCGGGCCGCCGGAATGCGGGCCGTGCGGTTCACGGGCGTCGACGACCTCCGGGCCGCCCTGGTTGCGGCCGGTCTGCTCTGAACGGCCCCGCCGACCCGCCGCCCCCGGCGCCGGGCCCGGGGGAGGGCGAGGGCCCGGGCGTCATGCTCCGCTGGTGGGGGGCGCCGCCGGGCGACGTCGCCCACGACGCCGTCGCCCTGGCCGCCGCCTGGGCCGACCCCGAGGTGGCCCGGTGGACCGCCGTCCCGGCCGCCCGCGACGCGGCGGCCGCCGCCCGGTGGATCGCCGGCGAGCCCGAGCGCCGGGCCCACCGCCTGGCGCTCGACCTCGTCGTCGGCTCGCCGGCGGACGGCGGGCGGCAGGTCCTCGGCGAGGTCGGCCTCGCCCACCTCGACGACCGGGGCTGGGCCGAACTCGGCTTCTGGCTCGCCCCCGCGGCGCGGGGCCGGGGCCTGGCCACGGTCGCCGTGGCCCGCTGTGCCCGGTGGGCGCTGACCGAGCTCGGCCTGCGGCGGGTGTGGGCCCGCACCGACCCCGCCAACGAGCGGGCGGCGGGCGTCCTGGTCCGGGCCGGGTTCCTGCGCCGCGGCGAGGCCCCCGGACCGGCCGGCGGGCCGGCGGGCAGGTCCGTGGTGTGGACGCGGGACGCTGCTAACCTGCGGCCCTGACCGTGAAGCGGGTCCAGCGAGGCCCGTACGGACAGAGAGGTTTCCGATTGGCCGAGCGCGAACGCCGAAGCACGCCCCCGTTCGGGGGCGTTTTCGTTGCCCGCAGCCAGGTGCTCGACCACGACGACGTGCGCCGCGCCATCTGGCGCATGGCGCACGAGATCATCGAGCGCAACCACGGCATCGACGACCTGGTCCTGATCGGGCTCCAGACCGGGGGCGTCCCGTTCGCCGCCGCCCTGGGCGAGGCCTTCGACCAGATCGAGGGCGACCACCCGCCCACCGGCACGCTCGACGTCGCCTTCCACCGCGACGACATCGGGCTGCGCCCCGTGCTGCCGAGCACGGTCACCGAGATCCCTTGCGACCTGACCGGCCAGGTGGTGGTGCTGGTCGACGACGTGCTGTTCACCGGACGGACGATCCGGGCCGCGCTCGACGCGGTCCACACCTACGGCCGCCCCCGGGCGGTTCAGCTGGCCGTGATGGTCGACCGGGGCCACCGCGAGCTGCCGATCCGGCCCGACTACGTGGGCAAGAACCTGCCGACCCGGCGCGACGAGGCCGTCAACGCCACGCTCGACGGCGTCGAGCTGGGCGAGATGCGCAAGGACGCCTGGTGAAGCACCTGCTGGCGATCGAGGACCTGACCCGCGAGGACATCGACCACCTGCTCGACCTGACCGACGCCTTCGCCGAGGTGGGGCGGCGGCGCGTGCCCAAGGTGCCGGCGCTGCAGGGGCGCACGGTCACGTGGCTGTTCTACGAGGACTCCACCCGCACGCGGCTGTCGTTCGAGCAGGCGGCCAAGCGGCTGTCGGCCGACACGCTGAGCTTCACGGTCTCGTCGTCGTCGGTCCGCAAAGGCGAGAGCCTGCGCGACACCGTGCAGACCATCGAGGCGCTGGGCGTCGACGCCATCGTCGTGCGCCACTCGTCCTCCGGCGTGCCGGCCCAGATCGCCCAGTGGGTGTCGGCCAGCGTGGTCAACGCCGGCGACGGGTGGCACGAGCACCCGACCCAGGCTCTGCTCGACTGCTACACGCTCCGTTCCCACGTGGGCGACATCGACGGCCTGCGCATCGCCATCGTCGGCGACGTCAAGCACAGCCGGGTGGCCCGCAGCGACGTGTGGGCGTTCACCCGGCTGGGTGCCGAGGTCACGCTCGTGGCGCCGCCCACGCTCCTACCGCCGAGCCTCGAGGGCTGGCCGGTGCGGGTCAGCCACGACCTCGACGCGGTCCTGCCCGAGGTCGACGTCGTCTACCTGCTGCGCATGCAGCGCGAGCGCATGACCGAGGCGCTGGTCCCGTCGCTGCGCGAGTACTCGGCGCGCTGGGGCCTCACCCGGCGGCGCCTCGACCTCATGGCCGAGAAGGCCATCGTCATGCACCCGGGGCCCATGAACCGGGGCGTCGAGATCGCCGCGGACGTGGCCGAGGGGCCGCGCTCGGTGGTGATCGACCAGGTCCGCAACGGCGTGGCCGTGCGGATGGCGGTGCTCTACGAGCTGCTGGGCTCGGGCGCGGTGCTGCCCCGCCCCGAGGGGACCGAGGGAGACGACAGCCAGTGACCGGCAAGTCCGTGATGATCCGGGGCGGGTGCGTGGTCGACGCCACCGGCGAGCGCCGGGCCGACGTGGTCGTGGCCGACGGCGAGATCGTTGCCGTCGGCGAAGACCTCGACGCCCACGCCGACGTCGAGCTCGACGCCGGGGGCTGCCTGGTCGGGCCCGGGCTGGTCGACGTCCACACCCACCTGCGCCAGCCCGGACGCGAGGAGGCCGAGACCGTCGAGACCGGCGCCCGTGCCGCGGCGCTGGGCGGCTTCACGTGCATCCTGGCCATGCCCAACACCGAGCCGGCCATCGACTCGGCCGGCGTGGCCCGCGAGGTGCTCGAGCTGGGCCGGGGCACGACCTGCGACGTCCGCACCTCGGCGGCCATCACGGTCGGGCGGCAGGGCGAGCGGCTGACGCCCATGGCCGAGCTGGCCGAGCTGGGGGTCCGGTTCTTCACCGACGACGGCTCGGGCGTCCAGGACGGCCGGCTGATGCGCCGGGCGCTGGAGTACGCCCGCGGCCTCGGCGTGGTGCTGGCCCAGCACTGCGAGGACGAGGCCCTGGCCGCCGGCGGCCACATGAACGAGGGCGCCTGGTCGTCGCGGCTCGGCATCCCCGGCCAGCCGGCCGAGGCCGAGGAGCTGATGGTCATGCGCGACATCGCCCTGGCTCGGCTCACCGGGGCCCGCGTCCACCTCCAGCACCTGTCGACCCGCCGGTCGCTGGAGCTGGTCGCCCAGGCCAAGGCCGCCGGCCTGCGGGTGACCTGCGAGGTCACGCCGCACCACTTCACGCTCACCGACGAGCGGTGCGCGACCTACGACCCGGTGTTCAAGGTCAATCCGCCGCTGCGCACCGGCGACGATGTGGCCGCCGTGCGCGCCGCCCTGGCCGCCGGCACGGTCGACTGCATCGCCACCGACCACGCCCCGCACACCCCCGAGACCAAGGAGCAGCCGTTCGACCAGGCCCCGCCGGGCATGCTCGGCCTGGAGACGGCGCTCGCGTTGGCCCTGACCGAGCTCGACCTCGCCCCGATCGACGTGTTCGCCCTCCTGTCGTGGGGGCCGGCGGCGGTGCTGGGCGTCGACGACGTCCACGGCGGCCCGGTGGCGCCCGGCCGCCCCGCCCACCTCTGCGTGGTCGACCCCACCGAGACGTGGACGGTCGACCCCGGGCGGCTGGCCAGCCGCAGCCGCAACACGCCGTACGCCGGGATGGAGCTGACCGGCAGGGTGCGCCACACGCTGCTGGCGGGGGAGCCCGTCGTCGTCGACGGGGAGGCGCAACGATGATGCATGCAGTACACTGCATAGCTATGCACGACAGCTCGGGTCTTCGATCGGGTGCCTGGTCGGGTGGTTGACCTGCGCGAGGGTGTGCTGGTCCTGGCCGACGGCTCGACGTTCGAGGGCGAGCTGATCGGCGCCGATCCCGCGCCGATCGCCACCGGCGAGGTCGTGTTCAACACCGTCCTGTCCGGCTACCAGGAGGTCATCTCCGACCCGTCCTACGCCGGGCAGATCATCACGTTCACCTATCCGCACATCGGCAACTACGGGGTCAACGGCCACGACGACGAGAGCCGGCGGCCGTTCTGCCGAGGCGTGGTCGTGCGCGACCTGGCGCGCCGCCGGTCCAACTGGCGCGCCACCGACGACCTCGACGCCTACCTGCGCCGGCACGGCGTGCCCGGCATCGCCGGGGTCGACACCCGCCGGCTCACCCGCCACATCCGCGAGGCCGGGGCGATCCCGGGCGCCTTCGGCGCGCTCGACGCCACCGACGAGACGGCCCTCAAGGCGGCGGCCGCGGCCGAGCCCGGCACCGACGGCCGCAACCTGGCGGCCGAGGTGACCTGCGCCGAGCCCTACACGGTCCCGGCCACTGGCGGGGGTCGGCGCATCGTCGCCTACGACTTCGGCATCAAGCGCACGATCCTGCGCCACCTGGCCAAGCTCGGCGAGGTCGAGGTCGTGCCGGCGGGCACGCCGGCGGCCGAGGTGCTGGCCCGCCGGCCCGACGGCGTGTTCCTGTCCAACGGGCCGGGCGACCCGGCGGCCGTGACCGAGGGCGTGGCCGCCATCCGCGAGCTGCTGGGCGCGGTGCCGGTGTTCGGCATCTGCCTCGGCCACCAGCTGCTGGGCACCGCGCTCGGGGCCACGACCCACAAGCTGCCGTTCGGCCACCACGGCGGCAACCACCCCGTGAAGCGGGTGGCCAGCGGCCAGGTCGAGATCACCAGCCAGAACCACAACTACGCGGTGGTCGAGGGCTCGCTCGGCGCGGATGTCGAGGTGACCCACGTCAACCTGAACGACGGCGTGATCGAGGGCATCCGGGCGCCGCGGCTGCGGGCGTTCGGCGTCCAGTACCACCCCGAGGCCGGGCCCGGCCCCCACGACGCCGCCTACCTGTTCGCCGAGTTCGCCGCCCTCATCGACGGGACCAGCTAGATGCCGCGCCGCACCGACATCGAGTCGATCCTGCTGATCGGTGCCGGCCCGATCGTGATCGGCCAGGCCTGCGAGTTCGACTACTCGGGCACCCAGGCGTGCAAGGTGCTGCGGGCCGAGGGCTACCGGGTCGTGCTCGTCAACTCGAACCCGGCGACGATCATGACCGACCCCGACTTCGCGGCGGCCACCTACGTCGAGCCGCTCGACGTCGAGCACCTGGAGCGGATCATCGAGCGCGAGCGGCCCGACGCCGTGCTGCCGACCCTGGGCGGCCAGACCGCGCTCAACCTGGCCATGGAGGCCGTGGAGCGGGGGGCGATCGCCACGCCGGGCTCTCGCTCGGGGGACGCTCCGGAGCTGATCGGCGCCAGCGCCGAGGCCATCGCCACCGCCGAGGACCGCGAGCGGTTCAAGGCGGCGATGCAGGAGATCGGCCTGAGCGTCCCGGCCTCGGCCACCGCCCACTCGCTGGACGAGGCCCTGGCGGCCGTCGAGCGCATCGGGCTGCCGGTGATCGTCCGGCCCGCCTACATCCTCGGCGGCAAGGGCACGGGCATGGCCGCCACCATCGACGAGTTCCGCCGGGTGGCTGCGCAGGGCCTGGCCGCCAGCCCCATCGGTGAGATCCTCATCGAGCGGTCGATCGCCGGCTGGAAGGAGTACGAGCTCGAGGTCATGCGCGACCGCGCCGACAACTGCGTGGTCGTCTGCTCGATCGAGAACCTCGATCCCATGGGCGTCCACACCGGCGACTCGATCACGGTGGCGCCGGCCCAGACGCTCACCGACGTCGAGTACCAGGCCATGCGGGACGCGGCGTTCGCCTGCATCCGCCGGGTCGGCGTCGAGACCGGCGGGTCGAACGTCCAGTTCGCCCTCGACCCGGCGAACGGCGACATGGTCATCATCGAGATGAACCCCCGGGTGAGCCGGTCGTCGGCCCTGGCCAGCAAGGCCACCGGGTTCCCGATCGCCAAGATCGCGGCCAAGCTCGCCGTCGGCTACACGCTCGACGAGATCCCCAACGACATCACCCGCAAGACCCCGGCCAGCTTCGAGCCCACCATCGACTACGTGGTCACCAAGGTGCCCCGGTGGGCGTTCGAGAAGTTCCCCGAGGCGCCTGCGGTGCTCGGGACGTCGATGCAGTCGGTCGGCGAGGCCATGGCGATCGGGCGCACGTTCCCCGAGTCGCTGCAGAAGGCGCTGCGCAGCCTCGAGCACGGACGGGCCGGCCTCAACTGCGACCCCGCCGAGGCCGCGCTCGACCAGCTCGACGACGAGGAGCTGCTGAGCCGGGCCGCCATCGGCACGCCCGACCGCCCGTTCCAGCTCGAGGCCGCCCTCCGGCGCGGCATCCCGATCGAGGTGCTGGCGGAGCGGACCAAGGTCGACCCCTGGTTCCTCGACCAGATCCTGCGGGTGGTCGAGGAGCGGGCGCACCTGGCCGCGGTCGGGCCCGACGGACTCGGCCGCCGCGACTGGAAGCGGGCCAAGCAGCTCGGCTTCAGCGACGCCCAGCTGGCGTGGCTGTGGGGGCTGGACGAGGCCGAGGTGCGACGCCGGCGCCTGGCCGCCGGCGTGCGGCCCACGTACAAGACTGTCGACACCTGCGGGGCCGAGTTCGAGGCGGCGACCCCGTACCACTACTCGACCTACGAGGACGAGGACGAGATCGTCGCCAGTGGGCGGCGCAAGGTGCTGATCCTGGGCTCGGGGCCCAACCGCATCGGCCAGGGCATCGAGTTCGACTACTGCTGTGTCCACGCCAGCTTCGCCCTGTCCGACGCCGGCTACGAGACCGTCATGGTCAACTGCAACCCGGAGACGGTCTCGACCGACTACGACACCTCCGACCGGCTGTACTTCGAGCCGCTCACGCTGGAGGACACGCTCAACGTCATCGAGGCCGAGCAGGCCGCCGGCGAGCTGGCGGGCGTCATCGTGGCCCTGGGCGGCCAGACGCCGCTCAAGCTGGCCGGCTCGCTGCCGCCCGGGCTGGTGCTGGGCACGTCCCCGGCCTCGATCGACGCCGCCGAGGACCGCGAGCGCTGGAACGCCCTGTGCGCCGAGCTCGGCATCGCCCAGCCGGCCGGCGGCACCGCCACGTCGGTCGAGGAGGCCCTGGCCGTCGTCGAGCGGATCGGCTACCCGGCGCTGCTGCGGCCGTCCTACGTGCTCGGCGGGCGGGCCATGGAGATCGTCTACGACGAGGAGGGCCTGCGCCGGGCCATGGCCGAGCTGGCCCGCTTCGGCAGCCTCGGCCGCGAGGGCGGCCTGTCGGCGTCCCGGCCGGTGCTCATCGACCGGTTCCTCGAGGACGCCACCGAGGTCGACGTCGACGCCATCCGCGACGCCGCCGGCGAGGTCGTGATCGGCGGCGTGATGGAGCACGTCGAGGAGGCCGGGGTCCACTCCGGCGACTCGGCCTGCTCGATCCCGCCGCACTCGCTGGCGCCGGCCACCGTGGCGGTGATCGAGGACCACACCCGCCGCCTGGCCCACGCCCTCGACGTCCGGGGCCTGATCAACGTCCAGTACGCGGTCAAGGGCGACGAGGTGTTCGTCATCGAGGCCAACCCCCGGGCCAGCCGGACCGTGCCGTTCGTGGCCAAGGCCACCGGCGTGCCGCTGGTCAAGGTGGCGGCCCGGGTCATGGTGGGCGACACGCTGGCCGACCTGCGCCGCGAGGGGCTGCTGCGCGACCCCGTCGTCGGGGGGGTGGTCGGCGACGGGACCGCCCACGTGGCCGTCAAGGAGGCCGTGCTGCCGTTCAACCGGTTCCCGGACGTCGACACCCTCCTCGGCCCCGAGATGCGCTCGACCGGCGAGGTCATGGGCATCGACCGCACGTTCGGGCTGGCGTTCGGCAAGTCGCAGGTGGCGGCCGGCGAGCGGCTGCCGTCCTCCGGCATGGTGTTCCTGTCGCTGGCCGACCGCGACAAGCCCGCCGGCCTGCAAGCCGCGGCCCGGTTCGTCGAGCTGGGCTTCGCCATCGCCGCCACCCGGGGCACGGCCGACCACCTCGAGGCCCACGGCGTGCCGGTCGCCCAGCGGGTGGCCAAGGTGGCGCTGGACGACGGGTCGACCGACCCCGAGCCGGGCGCCGATGGCCTGCCCACCGCGCTCGACCTGATCGGCGACGGCAAGGTCCAGCTCGTCGTCAACAGCCCCCGGGGCCGGGGCGCCCGGGCCGACGGTGCCTACATCCGCCGGGCGGCCGCCCAGCACGGCATCCCGTGCCTGACCACGGCGGCCGCCGCCAAGGCCGCGGCCGAGAGCGCCCTCGACCGGACCCAGCACCAGCCACGGGTCCAGACCCTGCAGGAGTACCAACGGTTGGAGGGCGCCGAGTGGGGCCCCGTCGCCCGGACGTCGACCTGACCGCCCGGGTCGGCTCGGTCACCCTGCCCAACCCGGTCATGACCGCCTCGGGGACGGCCGGGCACGGCGCCGAGCTGGCGCCGTACCTCGACCTCGGCGCGCTGGGGGCGATCGTGGTCAAGTCGCTGCACGCCGAGCCGTGGGCCGGGAACCCGCCTCTGCGGGTCCACGAGACGGCGGCCGGGATGATCAATTCGGTCGGCCTCCAGGGGCCCGGCGTGGCCGCCTGGCTGGCCGACGACCTGCCCGAGCTGGCGGCCACCGGCGCCCGGGTCGTGGCGTCGATCTGGGGCCGCACGGTGGCCGAGTACGAGGCGGCGGCCGCCCTGCTGGCCGGGGCGCCCGCCGCGGTCGTGGCCGTCGAGGTCAACCTGTCGTGCCCCAACACCGAGTCGGGCCGCGACCTGTTCGCCCACTCGGCCGCGGCCACCCGGGACGCCGTCCGGGCCGCGGCGGCGTGCGGTCGGCCGCTGTGGGCCAAGCTCAGCCCCAACGCCGGCGACCTCGTCCCGATTGCCGCCGCGGCCCGCGACGCCGGCGCCGAGGCGGTCACGTTGGTCAACACCGTGATGGGCATGGCCATCGACCCCGAGACCCGCCGCTTCCGGCTGGGCGCGGGCCCCCGGGGCGGTGGCCTGTCGGGTCCAGCGATCCACCCGATCGCCGTGCGCGCCGTCTTCGACGTCCACCGGGCGCTGCCCGACCTGCCGATCGTGGGTGTCGGGGGCGTCGCCTCCGGGGTCGACGCCGCGGAGCTGCTCCTGGCCGGGGCGAGCGCCGTGCAGGTGGGCACCGCCACCTTCGCCGACCCCCGGGCGCCGGCCCGGGTGCTGGCCGAGCTGCGAGCATGGGCCGTCCGCCAGGGGGCCCGGTGCCTCGCCGAGGTGGTCGGGGCGGTCGAGGAGTGAACGCCGAGAGCTACCCCGCGAGCCAGACCGCGAGCCGAGGAGGACGCATGGACCGCACCGATGTGCAGGGGCTGGACGCCAAGGCGCGGGACGCCGAGCAGGAGGGCGCCCCCGAGGAGATCCGCCGCCGCCTGGCGCTGGCGCTCGACGTCGACGACCTGGTGGCCGCCGTGCGGCTGGCCCGCGACCTCGAGCCGTGGTTCGGCACGATGAAGGTCGGCCTCGAGCTGTACAGCGCCGCCGGCCCCGAGGCGGTGTCCAGCCTGCTCGACCTGGGCGTCGACGTGTTCTGCGACCTCAAACTGCACGACATCCCCACGACCGTCGAGCGGGCGGCCCGGGTGCTGGGGGCGCTCGGCGTGCGCTACCTGAACGTCCACGCCGCCGGCGGCGCCACCATGGTGCGCGCCGGGGTCGAGGGCCTGCGCGAGGGCGCGGCCGGTGCCGGCCTGCCCGCCCCCGTGGCGCTGGCCGTCACGGTCCTGACCAGCGAGCCCGAGGCCAGCACCCACCTGCTCCACCAGCGGGTCACGGCCGGCCTCGAGGCCGGGGTTGACGGGTTCGTGTGCGGGGCGCCCGACGTGCCCGCCATCCGCCAACTGGCCCCCCGGGCGGTTCTGGTCACCCCCGGCATCCGGCCCGAGGGCACGCCGGTCGACGACCAGGGGCGCGTGGCCACGCCGGCCCGGGCGCTGGCCGACGGCGCCGATCTCCTGGTGATCGGCCGGGCGGTCACGCGCGCCCCCGACCCGGTGGCCGCGGCCCGGTCCCTGGTGGCGGGTTTGTCAGCAACCTAGAGAAAAAAAGCCGGGTTCCGGGCCGTTTGTGTCGCAGACCAGGTCGCGGGGTGGGCTAACGTGCGCGTTCATGCCTCAGCCTCCCAACCTCACACCCGAGCAGCGCGAAGCCGCACTTGCCAAGGCCGCCGAGGCCCGCCGCGCCCGGGCCGAGCTGAAGGAGAAGCTCAAGATGGGGTCGCTGACCCTCGGCGAGCTGCTCCAGCAGGCCGACTCGGACGACACGGTGGGCAAGATGAAGGTCCTCGCTGTGCTCGAGTCCCTCCCCGGCGTCGGCAAGGTCCGTGCCCGGCGCGCGATGGAAGACATCGGCATCGCCGACACGCGGCGTGTGCGGGGCCTGGGCGAGCAGCAGCGCAAGGCCCTCCTCGAGGCGTTCTCCGGTTGAGCCGGGCGACGCCGCCGCTCGATTGCTGACCACGGTCGTGGGCCCGCCGGGACCGGGCACGGCCACCGCATCGAGACGGGGCGCCCGGTGCTGATCACGATCGCCGGCCCGCCGGGCTCGGGCACGACCACCGCATCCAAGCGGGTGGCCCGTGCGCTCGCCATCGAGCTGGTGCCCGGCGGCGAGGTGTTCCGCGCCATGGCCTCCGAGCGGGGCATGTCCCTGGCCTCGTTCGGGGCCTACGCGGCCGAGCACCCCGAGGTCGACGTCGAGCTCGACTCCCGGTTGGCGGCCCGGGCCCGCAAGGGCGAGGTCGTCATCGAGTCCCGCCTGAGCGGCTGGATCGCCCACCGGGACGGGCTCCCGTCGGTGAAGACGTGGATCGACTGCGACCCCCGCGTCCGGGCCGCCCGGGTGGCCGGGCGCGAGGGGGTCTCGGTCGACCAGGCCTTGGCCGACAACGCCGAACGGCAGCGGGTCGAGCACGACCGCTACCTGGCCCTGTACGGCATCGACCTCGCCGACCTGTCGATCTACGACCTGGTCCTCGACTCGGGCGAGCTCGGCCCGGACGAGATCGCCGACCGCATCGTCGCCGCGGCCCGCGCTCATCCCTGGTGATCATCCGTCCCTGGCGATCGTCGCCGGCGGGACCGCCGGTCCGCCGGGGAGTTCCCGCTCACCGCTCCGCGGGCGGTACCCTTGTTCGTCCTCGTTTCCCCTGCTAGCCGAGGTGCGCGCCTTCATGGCCTCACGCCAAGACACGATGATGAACCCGTCGATCGAAGAGCTCCTCGAGCGAGCCGGCTCCAAGTTCTCGCTCGTCACGCTCTCCGCCACGCGCGCCCGGCAGATCAACGCCTACTTCAACCAGTTGGGCGAGGGGCTCGGGTCCATCGTCCCGCCGCAGGTGACGTCGGTGGCCCGCAAGCCGCTGTCGATCGCGTTCGAGGAGATCGCGAGCGACAAGATCGTGCCGGTGCGTCGCGACGAGCAGGCCCCCGAGGGTGCCGCCGGCGACGGCGGCGCGCCGGGCGGGCCGGCCCCCGCACCCGCCGACTCGTAGCCGCGGGCTGGCTGGTCCCGTGCTCGCCGGACGGCGCGTCGTCCTCGGGGTCTCGGGCGGCATCGCCGCCTACAAGGCCATCGAGGTGTGCCGGCGCCTGGTCGACGGCGGCGCCCACGTCGTCCCGATCATGACCCGGGGGGCCACCCGGTTCGTGGGCGAGACCACGTTCTCGGCGCTGGCCTCCGAGCCGGTCCACACGTCGCTGTGGAGCGACCGCGACCCCATCCCGCACACGCGGCTCGGCCAGTCGGCCGACGTCGTGGTGGTGGCGCCGGCCACGGCCCGCATCATCGGCACCTACGCGGCCGGCATCTCCAACGACCTGCTCACCGCCACGCTGCTGGCTACCGAGGCCCCGGTCGTGGTCTGCCCGGCCATGCACACCGAGATGTGGCGGCACCCGGCGGTGCAGGACAACATCGCCACCCTGCGCCGGCGGGGCGTGCACGTCGTCGAGCCCGAGGAGGGGCGCCTGGCGGGCGGTGACGTCGGGGCCGGCCGGCTCGCGGACGCGGCCACGATCGTGGCCGCCGTCGAGGCGGTCCTGGCCGAGGCCGGCGAGCAGGGCGCCGGCGACCTGGCGGGGCTGCACGTGCTCGTGACCGCGGGCGGCACCCGCGAGCCGATCGACCCCGTGCGGTTCATCGGCAACCGGTCGTCCGGCAAGCAGGGCCACGCCCTGGCCGACGAGGCCGCGGCCCGGGGCGCCAAGGTCACGCTCGTGACCACCACCCGGATGGACGGGCCGCGGGGGGCCGACGTGGTGCGGGTCGAGACCGCGGCCGAGATGCACGAGGCCGTCACGGCCGTGGCGCCGACCGCCGACATCGTCGTCATGGCGGCGGCCGTCGCCGACTTCCGGCCCGTGCGGGTGGCCGAGCAGAAGATCAAGAAGGCCGGTGGGGTGCCCGAGGTCGTCCTCGAGCCCACGGTCGACATCCTCGCCTCTCTGGGCGGCAGCAAGCCGCCGGGGCAGACCCTGGTCGGATTTGCGGCAGAGACGCAGGATGTGCGAGAGAATGCAGCAGCCAAGCTGCTGGGCAAAGGCGCCGATCTGATCGTTGCCAACGACGTGACGGCACCCGGCGCTGGATTCGAGCACGACACCAACCATGTCGTGATCCTTAACGCCGACGGCACTGAGCGCGAGGTGCCTTTGGCCGACAAGCGGGCGATCGCCCACGCCGTGTTCAATGCCGTCCTGGAGAGGAGAACCAACCAGTGAGTCAGTGGACCTTCACATCGGAGTCGGTCACCGAGGGCCATCCCGACAAGATGGCCGACCAGATCAGTGACGCGATCCTCGATGCGATCCTGGAGCAGGACCCGATGGCGCGGGTGGCCTGCGAGACCCTGGTCACGACCGGTCTGGCCGTGGTGGCGGGTGAGATCACCACCAACGCCTACATCGAGATCCCCAACGTCGTACGGGAGACGATCAAGGGCATCGGCTACGACCGCGAGTCGGTCGGCTTCGATGGTCACACCTGCGGTGTCGTCACGTCGATCGATCCCCAGTCGCCCGACATCGCCCAGGGCGTCGACGCCGCCTACGAGAAGCGGACGGGCGTCGCCGACGAGGACCTCGACATGCAGGGCGCCGGCGACCAGGGGATGATGTTCGGCTACGCGGTCGACGAGACCGAGGACCTGATGCCGCTGCCGATCTGGCTGGCCCACCGCCTGTCGCACCGGCTCTCCGAGGTCCGGAAGGCCGGCATCCTGCCCTACCTGCGCCCCGACGGGAAGACCCAGGTCACCTTCGAGTACCGCGACGGCGTGCCGGTGGCGCTGAAGACCGTCCTGATCTCGACGCAGCACCAGCCCGGCCTCGACGCCGAGACGCTCATCAAGCCCGACCTGATCGAGCACGTCATCCGGCCGCTCGTCCCGCCGCAGTTCCAGGACGACGACTATCGGGTGCTCGTCAACCCGACCGGCGCCTTCGAGCTCGGCGGCCCCCACGCCGACTGCGGTCTCACCGGCCGCAAGATCATCGTCGACACCTACGGCGGCGCCGCCCGCCACGGCGGCGGCGCGTTCTCCGGCAAGGACCCGTCCAAGGTCGACCGGTCCGCCGCCTACGCGGCCCGCTGGGTCGCCAAGAACGTCGTGGCCGCCGGCGCCGCCAAGCGGTGCGAGGTCCAGGTGGCCTACGCCATCGGCGTCGCCCACCCGGTGTCGCTGCTGGTCGACACGTTCGGCACCGAGACCGTCGACCCGCAGAAGATCAGCGAGGCCGTGCAGGAGATCTTCGACCTGCGGCCGGCGGCGATCGTGCGCGACCTCGACCTGCGCCGGCCGATCTACAAGAAGACCGCCGCCTACGGGCACTTCGGGCGTGACGAGAAGGAGTTCTCCTGGGAGCAGGCGACTCGGGTCGACGACCTGAAGTCCGCTCTGGGTCTCTGAGCTCGCCGACGCGCCCCGCGTCGCGTCCGGCGTCGCGGGTCGCCCGGGTCCTGCCCGACGAGCCCGCCATCGCCAAGACGTTCGACTACCTGGTCCCCGACTCGGTCGGGGGCCAGGCGCGCGTGGGCGACCGGGTGCGCATCGCCCTGGGCGGCCGGCGCGTCGGCGGGTGGATCACCGCCCTCGACGTGGAGCCGCCCCCGGGCGTGGTGCTGCGGCCGCTGGCCAAGTGGTCGGGGCGCGGGCCGACGCCCGACCTGCTCGAGCTGGCCGAGTGGGCCGCCTGGCGGTGGGCCGGGCGGCCCGCCCAGCTGCTGCGCACGGCCTCGCCGGAGCGCAACGTGATGGCGCTGCCGCCGGCGCCCCGCCGGGCCGCCCGGCCGGGGCCGGGGGTGGGGGCACGGCCGGGCGTGGGACCGCGGGTGCCGCGCGATCCGGTCGGCGGCGGCTCCGGGGTCGGTCGCGCCAACGCCGGCGGCGCCGGGGGGCCGGGAGATGTCGGTGGTCCCGGGCCCGCCGGCCCGGGCGGTGTGGGTCGTGCCGGCGGCCCCGGCCTGCCCGAGCGGTTGGCGGCGGAGGCCCTGGCCGCCGGGCGGGGCGTGGTCCGCTTGCCGCCGGCGGCCGACGTGTTCCCCGTGGTGGCCGCGGCGGCCGCCCGGGGCAACGCCCTGGTCCTGTGCCCGACGCTGCCCCAGGCCCGGGCGCTCGGGCGGCGCCTGCGGGCGGCCGGCGTGCCGGTCGCCCTCCATCCCCGCGACTGGGCGCTGGGCGCCGCCGGCGCCACCGTCGTCGGGACGCGGGCGGCCGCCTGGGCGCCGGTCGGCGACCTGGCGGCGGTCGTCGTCGTCGACGAGCACGACGAGTCCCACCAGCAGGAGCAGGCGCCCACCTGGCACGCCCGCGACGTGGCCGCCGAGCGGGCCCGCCGGGCCGGCGTCCCGTGCGTGCTCACCTCGCCGTGCCCGACGCTCGAGGCCCAGCGCTGGGGCCGGGTCGTGGCCCCGGGCCGGCCCGACGAGCGCGAGGGCTGGCCGGTCGTCGACGTGGTCGACATGCGCGACCAGGACCCGCGCACCGGGCTGCTGCCGGCCGCCCTCGTCCGGCTGCTGCGCAGCGACCGCCGGGTCCTGTGCGTGCTCAACCGCACCGGCCGGGCCCGGCTCCTGGCCTGCACCGCCTGCGGGGAGCTGGCCCGCTGCGAGCGGTGCGACGCCGCCGTGGGCCAGCCCGGCGACGAGCTGGCGTGCGCCCGTTGCGGCGAGACCCGGCCGGTCATCTGCGCGGCCTGCGGCGCCACCAAGCTGCGGACCGTCCGCTCGGGCGTCACCCGGGTGCGGGACGAGATCGCCGCCCTGGTGGGCGAGCCGGTGGACGAGGTCACGGGCGCCCGGCCCTCCGGCGACCCGCCGGCCAGCCGGGTCGTGGTGGGGACCGAGGCGACGCTCCACCAGGTCGCCCGGGCCGACGCCGTCGCGTTCCTCGACCTCGACCAGGAGCTGCTCGCCCCCCGGTACCGGGCGGCCGAGCAGGCCCTCGCCCTGCTGGCCCGGGCGGCCCGGCTGGTCGGCCCCCGGTCCGGGCCCGGCCGGCTCGTGCTCCAGACCCACCTGCCCCGCCACGAGGTGGTGCAGGCCGCCCTCCACGGCGACCCCACCCGGGTGGCGGCCGCCGAGGCCGGGCGCCGCGAGCTGCTGCGGTTCCCGCCGGTCACGGCCATGGCCGAGGTGTCGGGCGCCGCCGCCGAGGCGTTCGTGGCCGAGCTGGGGCGGCCGCTGGGCGTGGAGGTGATGGGGCCGTCCGACGGGCGGTGGCTCCTCCGGGCGCCCGACCACGCCACCCTGTGCGACGCCCTGGCCGCCACCCGCCGGCCGCCCGGCCGGCTCCGCATCGCCGTCGACCCGCTCCGCATCTGACCGCCCGCCCACCCACCGGGGGCGGCGGGGCGGGCGTCCACCTGCCGGAGCCGGGGGGCTCCGGGCGGGGCGGTCGGCCACAATGTCCGGGTGCACGCGACCGAGCGCCTGGCGATCGACTGGGACGGCGAGGCCGTGGTGGTCCTCGACCAGACCCTGCTGCCGCACGAGGTCCGCCAGCTGCGGATCACCGACGTCGACACGCTGGTCGACGCCATCCGCCGCCTGGCGGTGCGCGGGGCACCGGCGCTGGGCGCCGCCGGGGCGCTCGGGGTGGTGCTGGCCGCCCGCCAGGCGCGGCGCGAGGGCTGGGGCGACGACGACCGGGCTAAGGCCATCGACCGGGTCCGCCGGGCTCGCCCCACCGCCGTCAACCTGGCCTGGGCGGTCGACCGGGTGGCGGCCCGCCTGGCCGCCGAGGGCGAGGAGGCGGCCGAGCGCGAGGCCCGGGCGGTGCTCGACGAGGACGCCGCGGCCAACCGGGCCCTGGCCGAGCGGGGGGCCGACCTGCTGCGCGAGCTGTGCGGCCCGGGCGGTCCGAGCGGCGACGGGCTCCGGCTCCACACCCACTGCAACGCCGGGGCGCTGGCCTGCGTCGGGATCGGCACCGCTCTCGGCGTCGTGCGCGTCGCCCACGAGCGGGGCGAGCTGGCCCGGGTGTACGCCGACGAGTCGCGGCCGCTGCTCCAGGGGGCCCGCCTCACGGCCTGGGAGCTCGACCGGCTCGGCGTCGACTACCGCTTGGTCGTCGACGGGGCCGGGCCGTCGGTGATCGCTCGCGGCCTGGTCGACGCCGTGGTCGTCGGCGCCGACCGGGTGGCGGCCAACGGCGACGTCGCCAACAAGGTCGGGACCTACGGGCTGGCGCTGGCGGCCGGCCGGGCCGGCATCCCGTTCGTGGTCGCCGCCCCCGAGTCGACCGTCGACCCCGCCACCCCCACCGGCGCCGCCATCGAGATCGAGGACCGCGGCGACGACGAGGTGGTGGCCGTCGGCGGGCGGCGGGTGGCCCCGCCCGGGGCCCGGGCGGTCAACCCGGCCTTCGACGTCACGCCGGCCGACCTCGTCACGGCTGTCGTGACCGAGCGGCGGGTGGTCCGCCCGGCGGCAGGCGAGCGCCTCGCCTGAGGCGGCGCCGGCGGGCACACCCGCGGTCGACCGACCGACCGGGCGGTCGGCGGTCGCGCGACCGGTCGCTGATCGGCGGGCCGGCCGCCGTCCTGCCGGCCGTTCCGCGGGCCGTTCCGCCCCGGTTTCCCGGGCCCGTTGCCGGGCCTCGGGCGTGCATTCCGGCCCGGTGGGCCGGGCATAGACTCACGCTCTGTTCTCTGGGGGCGACTGGGAGCGCGATGTCCTACTACCTCGGTGTCGACGTCGGCACCAGCAACACGGCGGCAGCGGTCTGGCGAGACGGCGTGGTGGAGGTGGTCGCGCTCGGCGGCAGGGGACCGGTGGTCCCGTCCGCCGTCCTGGTGCGGGAGAACGGCGAGGTGCTGACCGGCGAGGAGGCGGATGCCGCCTTCACCGCCGAGCCGCTCCGCCTCGCCCGCGACTTCCGCCGGCGGCTGGGCGAGCCCGGGCCGGTCCTCGACGCCGAGCCGCACACGGCCGACGAGCTGACCGTGCACCTGGTGCGGGCCGTCCTCGACGCGGCCCGCGAGCGCCAGGGCGGCGACCCGGCCGGCGTGGCCGCCAGCCACCCGCTGACCTGGCCCGAGTCGCGGCGCGAGGCGCTGCGGCGGGCGTTCGCGGCCGCCGGCGTCGCCGACGTCGGGCTGGTCAGCGACCCGCACGCCGCCGCCCTCCACCACGGCGCCCTCGACGGGTTCGTGCCCGGGTCGGTCGTGGCCGTGTACGACCTGGGCGGCGGCACGTTCGACGCCGCCGCCCTGTTCGCCACCGAGTCCGGCTGGGAGCTGCTGGGCCGACCCGAGGGGATCGACCGCCTGGGCGGCGTCGACGTCGACGACCTGTTGTTCAACCACGTGGCCGACTCGCTCGGCGGGGCGCTGGAGGTCCTCGACCCCGACGACCCCACCCACCTGGCCGCCGTCGCCCGGCTGCGCCTGGCCTGCGTCGAGGCCAAGGAGGCGCTGTCCAGCCGCCCCGAGGTCCCCCTCGGCGTGGCCATCCCGACGATGCTGACCACCGTGCCGCTGAGCCGGTCGGAGCTCGAGAAGATGGTTCGGCCGTCGCTCGACCGCACGATCGACGCCCTGGCCAACACGCTGCGGTCGGCCGGCGTCGAGACCCCGGACCTGACGGCCGTGCTGGTCATGGGCGGGGCGTCCCGCATGCCGCTGGTGACCGAGCTGATCGGCACCCAGCTGGGGCGGGCGGTCGAGGTGGCGGCCGAGCCCAAGCTCGGGGTCGCCCTGGGGGCGGCCATGGCCGCGGCCGGCCGCGACGTGCCCGACGTGGCGTCGGCGACGCTGGTCGGCGTGGCCGAGGGCGGGGCCGACGGGCCGGCCGACGGCGGCCGCGGCGGGTCCCGGGCCGCCCGCCTGGCGGCCGTCGGGTCGGCGCCAGCGGACGCGGCAACGGGCCGGGCCCGGCGGGGCCGGGGGCCGGCCGGCGCCCCCGCCGGGAGGTCCACCGGTGCGTCGGGCGGGGGCGGCGACGGCGCCCAGGTGGCCAGCGCGACGGCGGGAGCGGGGGCGGACCAGGGCGTGGGCTCGGCCGGCAACGGATCGGGCCCCGGGCCGGCCGCGCCGGCCCAGGGGAACGGCGCCGACACGGGCGGCCGGGCCGGCGACCGCGCCCCGGCAGGCCTGGCCCCCGTCGGCCCGCTGGCGGGCGGGTCGGGCGCCCGCGGCGGGCCCACGGCCGACCGGCGGACCCTGTGGCTCGCGGTCGGCCTACTGCTGGCCGTCGTGGTCGTCGCCCTGGCCGTGGCGCTGGCCGGCGGGGAGGGCGGCGGCGGCGACGACGACCGGGCCCGGACCGAGCGGTCGACGACCACCGCCCCCGACCACGACCGAGAGGCCGACGCCGGCACCGCCAGCTCGGGGCCCGCCACCTCGCAGACGTCGCCGTCGTCGACGGCGCTGCCGGGCGGCCCGGCGCTCACGGTCACGACGGTCCCGGTGGCCCCGCCGACCACCAACCCCCTGTCCCGCCCGCCGACCACGACCACCACGGTCGCCCTACCCCCGTCCGGCCCCGCGATCCCACCTCCGCCGTAGCCCCGTCCGGCGGCGAACGGCCGGGCGGCGGCTGATAGGCCACCTGGCGCCGTGGTCGCCGCTCGCCGCCGCACCGGCCGGCCATCCGGCCGCCGGCGTTGGCTGCGGCGGCCCCGTCCGCCGCAGCCGGCGGACGGGCCGGGCCGGTGTCCGATCGAGCGCAGCGGCGCATCGGCTGTCGCCGCCGGGACCGCCGTGACGGTCGTGCCGGTTCGCCGGGACGCAGACAAGCGCGGCCGCGGGCCCACGACCGCCGCGCCCGCCGGTTGCGCCCGCCGCCGGGTGGCGGGAGGGAGCCCCGGCGCGGGCCGGAGCGCCCGAGAGGGCGCCCGGGTCAGAAGCTCGTCGCTGACCAGGGGGCGCGGTGGGGGGTGAACAGCACCCGCGCCCGCTCGGCGGCGCCCGGGATGTGCTCGTCGAGCCAACCGGCGGCGGCCAGACGGGTCCACGGGGTGCCACCCAGGTAGGCGGCGCCGAGCGCCGCGACCGGCACGGTCAGGTCGGGCGAGCGGGTCGTCGGCGTGCACGACGCCCCGGCCGGCCCGGCGTCGAGCGCCAGACGCCCGGCGGCGTACCCGGCTGGGTCGACGACCTCGAGCACCAGGGTCCCCTCGGTGGCGTACCGGCGGGCGGCCAGCGCGGCAGCCGCGTCGACCGGCCGCAGCCACAGGTGGTCGGAGTGGTCGACCAGCAGCGCGGCCCGCCCGTCCCGGACCCGCAGCGGCAGCGGGTCGTCGACGGGCCGCAGCCCGGCCCGGACGGTGGCGATCCAGTCGACCGAGGTGAGGAACCGGAACAGCTCCCGCTCGGCCTCGGGGGTGGCGGCCAGCGCGAGCGACGCCGACAGCTCGCCCTCGGGCCGGTTGTGGATCCAGTCGCTGGTCACCGTGTACACGGCGACACCCTGGGCCTGGCCGTCGTCGTCGTACCAGACCACCTTGCGGGCGTCGCGTCGGCTGGCGTCCTCACCGTCGTGGAGGGGCTGCACGCCGAGCTGCAGGTCCCAGTACGTCTTGTCCCAGCTCAGGTGCCCGGGGATCGTGGGCCGGACCCGGTCGTAGACATCGGCCGCCACGGCCGCGGCCCGTTCGCCCTCGACCAGCTCGACCCGGCCGGTGGGCTCGTCGCGCCAGGCCACCCCGGAGTCGATGCGTAGCGCGCAGGCGTGGACGGCCGGCCCGTAGCCGAAGCGGCCGTAGATCGGGTACTCGGCCGCCACCAGGATCGCCACCGGCTCGCCCCGGTCGCGGACGTCGTCGAGCTGCCGGCGCATGAGGGCGTTGAGGTGGCCGCGGCGCCGGTGGGTGGGCAGCACGCCAACGCCGCTGACCGCGGCCGCCCGCACGGCGCCGCCGGGCACGGTCAGCTCGGTGGCGAACGACCGGGCCACCCCGCACATGCGGCCGGCGTCGTCGAACGTCGCCAGGCACCGGTCGATCTCGATGAAGCGGCGGCGGGCCTCGAGCTCCTCGTCGGACACTGGCGGGGACAGGAAGGCGGTGCCCACCACCTCGAAGTAGGCGGGGAGCTCGTCGTCGCGGAGGGGCCGGGCCTCGGGCGCCATCGGGCCCACGCTACGGCGGGCCCGCCGTCAGGTCCCGGACATTTCGTCCGGCCCGGCGCGCCCGGCAGCCCCGCCCCCGGGCGCCCACTCCTGCCGCCGCAGCTCGTAGAGGGCGATGGCCGTGGCGGTGGCCACGTTGAGCGAGCCGATCTTCCCCAGCTGGGGCAGGAAGGCGATGGCGTCGCACTCGGCCAGGACGGCGGGGGTCAGGCCCCGGTCTTCGTGGCCGATGACCAGGCAGGTGGCCGGCGCCGGCGCCAGCTCGTGGAGCGGGACGGCGTCGTCGGCGAGCTCGAGCGCCACGACCCGGAAGCCGGCGGCGCGAGCGGCGGCGATGGCCGCCGCCGCGGTCGGACACGTCGTCCAGTCGACGTACCGCTCGGAGCCGAGCGCGGTCTTGGCCGTCTTCTGGTGAGTGGGCGGGGTGGCGTCGCCGGCGAGCCACAGGTGCTCGACCCGGAAGGCGGCGGCCGTCCGCAGGATCGACCCCACGTTGAACGGGGACTGCACGGCGTCGAGCACGAGGGCGACCCGCCCGGTGGTGCGGCGCCGCCAGGCGCGGTGGAGCCGCTTGAGGCCGGTCGAGTCCAACTGGCGGCTCATCCGTCGTCCTCCGTCGCCACCCTCCGGTCGTCCTCGGTGGCGCCGGCCCCGCGCACCTCCAGAACCCGGTACCCGAGCCGGCTGCGGACCCGGCGGACGGCCCACCCCTCGCCCTCCAGCCACCGGTGCAGGGAATCGGCGCCCAGGTGCTTGTGGACCACCAGCCGGGCGCGGCCGCCCGGGGCCAGGCGGCCGAGCCACCGGGCCAGCAGCTCGTGGAGGGCGGGCTTGCCGATCCGCACCGGCGGGTTGGACCAGACGGCGGCGAACCGCAGCTCGCCGGGCACGTCCTCGGGCCGGGCCACGACCACGTTGTCGAGCCCGGCGGCCTCGGCGTTGGCCCGGGCGAGGTCGCGGGCCCGCCGGTTGACGTCGACCGCCCACACGCGGCAGCCGGGCGCCCGAACCGCCAGGGCGAGGGCGATCGGGCCGTAGCCGCAGCCCAGGTCGAGCAGCTCGGCGCCGTCGGGCCAGCGGAAGCCGGCGCCGCCCCCGGCCCCGTCCGGCCCGGCCCCGTCCGGCTCCGTGTCGAGCAGGATCTTCGTCCCGGGGTCGATCCGGTCGGGGGAGAACACGCCGCGGTCGGTCCGCAGGCGCAGGGACAGGTCGGGCAGGTCGAGCCGGACCGTCCCGGGACGGGACGGCGCTCGGGGAGAGGGGTCGAAGTAGTGGGAGGGGGAGCCAGGCACCGCGAGCGACGGTAGCCTTGTCCGTCATGGCTCCCTACGAGATCCGGCTGGTCGGCGACCCCGTTCTGCGGCAGCGCGCAGCCGAGGTCACGAACATCGACGGGCGCCTGGCCAAGCTCGCCGACGACATGGTGACGACCATGTACGAGGCGCCGGGCATGGGCCTGGCGGCTCCGCAGGTCGGCGTCGAGAAGCGGCTGTTCGTCTACGACGTGGGCGACGGGCCGCACACGATCATCAACCCCAAGATCGTCGAGTCCGACGGCGAGTGGGCCTACGAGGAGGGCTGCCTGTCGGTGCCCGGCCTCTCGTGGGAGATCATCCGGCCCAAGCAGGTCCACCTGACGGGCCTCGACCTCGACGGCAACGAGATCTCGATCGAGGCCGACGAGATCCTCGCCCGCTGCTTCCAGCACGAGATCGACCACCTCGACGGCGTGCTGCTGCTCGAGCGGCTCGACCCCGACACCCGGAAGCAGGCGCTGCGCACGATCCGCGAGCGGGGCATCGGCCGGCCGGTGCCGTCGCCCACCGCCGCGGCGACGTCGTCCGCCCGCCGCAACGGCGGCTTCTCGCTCCGCTGAGCGGGGCCGGGGTTGGCCCTCGCACCCGCGCCCTCCCACCCGCGGCGCCTCGTCTTCCTCGGCACGCCCGCCTTCGCCACCCGCCCGCTGCGGGCGCTGGTCGAGGCCGGCTTCGATGTCGTCCTCGTCGTCTCCCAGCCCGACAAGCGGCGGGGCCGGGGCGGCCGCCTCGTCCCGTCGCCGGTCAAGCAGGCCGCCCTCGACCTCGGCCTGCGGGTGTCCGACCGGGTCGACGACGCGCTCGACGTGGGCGCCGACCTGGGGGTCGTGGCCGCCTTCGGCCGGCTGATCAAGCCCCACGTGCTCGAGCGGCTGCCCATGGTCAACCTGCACTTCTCGCTGCTGCCCCGGTGGCGGGGCGCAGCGCCGGTCGAGCGGGCCATCCTGGCCGGCGACGAGCGGACCGGGGTCGACCTGATGGTGGTCGAGGAGGGGCTCGACACGGGCGGCATCTACGACCGCGTCGAGGTGGCGATCGGCCCCGACGAGACGGCCGACGAGCTGCGCGACCGGCTGGCCGACCTGGGGGCCGAGATGCTCGTGCGCAACCTCCGGGAGGGGCTGGGGTCGCCCCGCCCCCAGGAGGGTGAGCCCACCTACGCCCGCAAGATCGACCCGGCCGAGCTGGAGATCGACTGGGGCCGGCCGGCCGTGGAGATCCACCGGCTGGTCCGCATCGGCGGCGCCTGGACGACCCATCGGGGCACCCGGCTCAAGGTGTGGGCCACGGCCCTCGACGAGCGGCCGGGCTCGCTGCCCGTCCCCGCCGGCGACGGGCAGCTGCACCTGGTCGAGGTCCAGCCCGAGGGGCGGAAGCGCATGCCGGCCGCCGCCTGGGCCAACGGCGTCCACTGGGACCCGGCGACCGACCGGCTCGGCACATGACCGGCGGCATGACCGGCACGGTGACCGGTGCCGCGGCGCGCCCCCACCCGGGGACGGGCGCAGCCATCGCCACGCCCCCGAGCGCGGGGGACAGGCCCCGATGACCCCGCCACCGCCGGCCGGCGGGGCGCGGGCCCGCCGCCGGGGCCCGCGCCGCGGCCGCCCGTCGGCCGCCACCCCCGGCCGCCAGGCCCGGCGCCTGGCGCTCGACGCCCTCGACCGCATCGACGGCGCCGGCGCCTACGCCAACCTGGCCCTGCCCCAGGCCCTGGCCCGCAGCGACCTCGACGACCGAGACCGCCGGTTCGTCACCGACCTGGTCTACGGGACGACGCGCATGCGCCGGGCCTGCGACTTCCTCGTCGACCGGTTCCTGGCCAAGCCGCCGACCGGCCGGGCCCGCAACGCGCTGCGGCTCGGCGCCTACCAGATCGTGTTCGCCGGCGTCCCGGCGCACGCGGCCGTGGCCGAGACGGTGGCGGTCACGCCCAAGCCGGCCCGGGGCCTGGCCAACGCCGTGCTCCGCCGGGTGGCCGCCGCCGGGCCCCCCGAGCCGGGGGACTGGCCCGACGACGCCACCCGGCTGAGCGTGCCCGACTGGGTGCTCGACCGCCTGGCCGCCGACCTGGGTCGGGACCGGGCCCTGGAGGCCCTGGCCGCCATGGACCGGACGCCCGCCGTGGTCGAGCGGCCCGACGGCTACGTCCAGGACCCGGCGTCCCAGCAGGTGGCCGCCGCCGTCGGGGCCCGGCCCGGCGAGCTGGTCCTCGACCTGTGCGCGGCGCCGGGCGGCAAGTCCACCGCCCTGGCCGGCGCCGGCGCCCGGGTGGTGGCCGCCGACTCCCGGGCCCGGCGGGTCGGGCTCGTCCGGGGCAACGCCGAGCGACTGGGCCTGGCGGGCCGGGTGGCGCTGGTGACGGCCGACGGGCGGCGGCCGCCGTTCCGCCCCCGCGCCGCCGACCGCGTGCTGGTCGACGCCCCCTGCTCGGGGCTGGGGACCCTGCACCGCCGGCCCGACCTGCGGTGGCGGGCCGACGCCGGCTCCGTCGACCGGCTGGCCGCGCTCCAGCGCCAGCTGGTGGCGGCGGCCGCCGACCTGGTCCGGCCCGGCGGCACGCTCGTCTACTCGGTGTGCACGCTGACCGCGGCCGAGACCACCGGCGTCGATGCCTGGCTGGCCGACGCCCGCCCCGACCTGGTGCCGGACCCGGCCGTCGGCGACCGTGCCCCGGGACCGGGTTGGCAGCCGTGGGGGAGGGGCGCCCTCCTCCTGCCCCAGACCGCCGGCACCGACGGCATGGCCCTGTTCCGCTACACGCGGACGTCATCGCCGTAGCCGCCGGTGGGGGCGGGGTGGCGGCTGGCGGGGACGGGTCACGGCCGGCGTCGTTAGAGTCCGCCGACATGCCCGGCGAGCACGAGCACGGCCACGACGGCGAGCCCCACGGCCACGGCCACGACCGCGGCCACGACCACCGGCACGGCCACGGCGACGATGAGCAGGGTCACGGCGGCCCCGGTCACCGCCACGAGCACGGCCACGGGGAGCCCGGCCCCGGTCACCGGCACGAGCACGGTCACGGCGGCCCCGGCCACCGGCACGAGCACGCCGAGCGGCGGTGGCCGGCCAAGGTCCTCACCGTGTCGGACGGGGTGGTGGCCGGCACCCGGGAGGACAGGTCCGGCGCAGCGCTGGCCGCCCGGCTGGCCGAGGCCGGCTTCGACGTCGTCGACCGGCGGGTGACCGCCGACGGCGTCGACGAGGTGGCGGCCGCGCTGGGGGAGCTGGCCGCCGGCTTCGCCGGCCTGATCGTGACGACCGGCGGCACCGGGTTCGGCCCCCGCGACCTCACGCCCGAGGGCACCAAGCGGGTGCTCGACCGCGAGGCGCCGGGCCTGGCCGAGGCGATGCGCCTGGCCAACCCGCTGGGGCGCCTGTCGCGGGCGGTGGCCGGCACGGTCGGGGAGAGCCTGGTGCTGAACACGCCGGGCTCGTCCGCCGGGGCGGTCGAGTGCCTCGAGGCGGTGCTCGACGTCGTGCCCCACGCCCTCGACCTCCTCCAGGGCGGCCGGCCCCACTAGTCCCGCCGGGACGCCCCACACCACGGACGCTCGACGTCGGAGTAGAACATGTTCTAATTTAGGGGTGTGGAGGACGCCGAGCGCCGTGCGCCCCGGTCGCTCCCCGAGTTGTCTCCTGGGGGGCGAGGCGCCACGATGATCCCGTGGCGCGGTGGCGCACGACGCCAGGCCGTCGCCACTCGTCCGGGCGACGACAGTGGCGTCGACCCGCAAACCCCGAGGAGCGCGTCATGTTCACCGGAATCGTCGAGGAGCTCGGCGAGGTCGCGTCCATGGAGGGCGGGCGCTTGCGCATCGCCGCCACGACCGTCCTCGAGGACACCAAGACGGGCGACTCGATCGCCGTCAACGGCTGCTGCCTGACCGCGGTCGAGATCGGGGCCCGGTGGTGGCAGGCCGACGTCACCGACGAGACCCTGCGACGGACGACGCTCGGCGGGCTCCGGCCGGGTGACCGCGTCAACCTCGAGCGGCCGGTGCGGGTGAACGACCGGTTGGGCGGCCACATCGTCCAGGGCCACGTCGACGCCGTGGGCGAGGTGGTGGCGCCCGCCCCCGACCTGCGGGTCCGGGTGCCCCGGCCGCTGCTGCGCTACATCGTCGAGAAGGGGTCGATCGCGGTCGACGGTGTGAGCCTCACCGTGGTCGACGTGCTCGACGACGGCTTCACGGTGGCGGTCATCCCCCACACCGCCGAGGTCACCACGCTCGGCCTGCGCCGGCCGGGCGACGGGGTCAATCTCGAGGTCGACGTGACCGTCAAGTACGTGGAGCGCCTGCTGGCCTGGAAGGACGAGGGCTGACGCCGTGGGGTTCGCCAAGATCGAGGATGCGGTCGCCGCCTTCGGCCGCGGGGAGATCGTCATCGTCGTCGACGACGAGGACCGCGAGAACGAGGGCGACCTCGTCATGGCGGCCGAGTTCGCCACGCCGGAGAAGATCGCGTTCTTCCTCCACCACACGTCCGGTGTCATCTGCGCCCCGCTGACGCGGGAGCGGGCCCGCGAGCTCGACCTGCCGCTCATGGTGGCCAACAACACCGAGAGCATGCGCACGGCGTTCACGGTCAGCGTCGACTACCGCCACGGCACCAGCACCGGCATCTCGGCGCACGACCGGGCCGCCACCATCCAGGCGCTGGTCGACCCGGCCACCCGCCCGTCCGACCTGCTCCGCCCCGGCCACATCTTCCCGCTCGAGGCCCGCGACGGCGGCGTGCTCAAGCGGGCAGGCCACACCGAGGCGACGATGGACCTGGCCCGCATGGCCGGCGTCTACCCGGCCGGCGTGCTGTGCGAGATCGTCAACGAGGCCAAGGACGACATGGCCCGCGTGCCCGAGCTCGAGCGGTTCGCCGAGAAGCACGGGCTGCTGATGATCTCGATCGCGGACCTGGTCCGGTACCGGCGGCAGACGGAGAAGCTGGTCCGCCGCATCACCGAGGCCCGGCTGCCCACCCAGTGGGGCGACTTCACCTGCTACGCCTACGAGTCGACGCTGGACGGCACCGAGCACCTGGCCTTCGTGAAGGGGGCGGTGCAGGGGCAGGACGACGTGCTGGTCCGGGTGCACTCCGAGTGCCTGACCGGCGACGTGTTCGGGTCGCTGCGTTGCGACTGCGGGCCCCAGCTGGCCGAGGCCATGCGGCTCATCGCCGAGGAGGGGATGGGCGTCGTCGTCTACCTGCGGGGCCACGAGGGCCGGGGCATCGGGCTCGGCCACAAGCTGCGGGCCTACCGCCTGCAGGACCAGGGCCACGACACCGTCGACGCCAACCTGGCGCTGGGCCTGCCGGTCGACAGCCGCGAGTACGGTATCGGCTCCCAGATCCTGGTCGACCTGGGCATCACCACCATGCGCCTGCTCACCAACAACCCGGCGAAGTACGGCGGTCTCGAAGGGTTCGGGCTGGAGATCACCGGCCGCGTCCCGCTCCTGACCGTCCCCAACCCCGAGAACATCGCCTACCTGCGCACCAAGCGCGAGCGCATGGGCCACCTGCTCGAAGGGCTCGACGATGTGCTGTGAACCGCGTGTCGGCGGCGCGGGCTGCGCCGGAGGCGTCGGTGACGAGTGATGCCGGCCGGGCCGGCGTGCCAGACGGCCTCGACGGCGCCGGCCTCAAGGTCGGGGTCGTGCGCGCCCGGTGGAACGCCAGGATCGTCGACCGGCTGGCCGAGGGCGTCGAGCGCGGGCTCAAGGGCCTGGGGGTGGCGGCCGACGACGTCGTGACCGTGACCGTCCCCGGCTCGTTCGAGATCCCGTTCGGGGCCCGGGCGCTGGCCACCTCCGGCCGGGTCGACGCCGTGATCTGCATCGGCTGCGTGATCCGGGGCGAGACCAGCCACTACGACATCGTGGCTGGGGAGTGCGCCCGCGGGGTCCAGCAGGTCCAGCTGTCGACCGGCGTGCCGGTGGCGTTCGGCGTGCTCACCACCGAGGACGAGGCCCAGGCGCTGGCCCGGTCCGAGGGCCCCGGCGGCCACAACGTCGGGGAGGAGGCGGCCGCCGTGGCCGTCGAGATGGCCCGCCTGGCCCAGGCCTACCGCCGTCCCGGCGGCTGACGTCCGGCGGCTGACCCCGAGCATGGCCGGGCTGACGCTCGGCGTCGCCTCGGGCGCCCCGGCGCCCGACGGCGTCGTGCTCGGGACCCGCCTCGCCCCCGACCCGCTCGTGCCGGTCGGCGGCCTGCCGGCCCGCCCGGATCATGGCCGAGAGGCCCCACAAGAGGGTCATCGACGACGGCCGGGGCGCCATGCGGTGCACCGTCGACCGGTCCCGTCGCTGACCGACCTGCGGGCGGGCTCGACCGTCCGGGCGCAGGAGGCGACCGTGTCGACGTTCGCCAGCTTCGTGACCGAGGACGGCCGTCCGGGCGGCGGGGCGCCGAGGTCGCGTAGCCGACGTCCGCCGGTTTCGCAGTTTCGATAACGGCGGTCCGGCACGTACCCTCCGTGCCCGTGCTCAAGCTCGTTCTCCCCAAGGGCTCGCTCGAGAAGGCGACCCTCGACCTGTTCGAGGCGGCCGACCTGACGGTCAACCGGTCCTCGTCGGTCGAGTACAAGGCGACGATCGCCGACCCCCGGGTCGACGAGGTGCGCATCCTCCGGCCCCAGGAGATCCCCCGCTACGTGGCCGAGGGGCTGTTCGACCTCGGCATCTGCGGGCGCGACTGGATCGAGGAGACCTCGTCGCCCGTCGTGTCGCTCGGCAAGCTCAGCTACTCGAAGGTCTCGAGCCGGCCCGTCCGCATCGTCGTCGCCGTCCCGGGCGACAGCCCGATCGACAAGGTCGAGGACCTGCCCCAGGGCGTGCGGGTCTCCACCGAGTACCCCGAGCTGACCCGGCGCTACTTCGCCGAGCGGGGGATCGAGGCCGACATCCGCCTCAGCTACGGGGCCACCGAGGCCAAGGTGCCCGACATCGTCGACTGCATCGTCGACATCACCGAGACCGGGCGGGCGCTGCGGGCCGCGGGCCTGAAGATCATCGGCGAGATCCTCGAGAGCTACACCGAGCTGGTGGCCAACCCGGCCGCCCACGCCGACGACGCCAAGCGCAAGGCGATGGAGCAGCTGAAGGTGCTGCTCGACGGCGTGCTGGAGGCCCGGGGCCAGGTGCTGGTCAAGCTGAACGTCGGGGGCGACGACCTCGACGCGGTCATCGGGCTGCTGCCGTCGATGAAGTCGCCGACCGTGTCGAAGCTGTTCGGCAACGGCGCCTACGCGGTCGAGACCGTCGTGCCCAAGGTCGAGATCAACACGCTGATCCCGGCGCTCAAGGACGCCGGCGCGTCCGACATCATCGAGCTGCCGCTGTCCAAGATCGTCCGCTGATGGCGGGGCCGCGGCCGTTCACGCGGGGCACCGGGGTGGTCGCGATCTTCGACGAGCACCGGGGGCTGGGCACGATCCGGGCCGACGACGGCCGCGAGCTGCCGTTCCACTGCACGGCGATCGCGGACGGCACCCGCACGATCCCGGTCGGGCTGCGGGTGGCCTTCGCCGTGGCCGCCGGCCGCCTGGGCCGGTGGGAGGCGACCGCCATCGAGCCGGCGGCGGACGCGGCGGCGAGCGCGGCGAGCCCGGACGCGGTGGCCGCCGACGCCTGAGCCGCCGTGGCCGCCCGCCCGCGGCGGGCCTAGCGGTCGGTCATCGGCTCGGTCGTCGGGCCGACGTGGGCGTCGAGCCAGGCGTTGAGGTCGGTGAACGACCGCCAGTCCTCCCGGACCTCGGCCTCGTAGCGGTGGCGGTTGGCCTGCCAGTCGCGCCGGTTGTTGGCGGCCAGCTCGTCGAAGACCCGCGTGGCGCCCGCGCCGAACCCCCGGAACCGCACGCTCAGCGCTCCAGCACGTCGAAGACGGCCTGGGCGTAGCGCCGGCCGCCGGCCGGGGTCAGGTGGATGCCGTCGGACTGGCGGAGCACGACCGTCCCGTCGGGCCGGCAGCCCTCCTCGCCCTCCTGGCAGGGGAGCGCGGCGTGGAACTCGCCGTCCGGCCCCAGCCGGTCCTCGGTCTCGATGACGTCGATGCGGGGGTGGTCGAGCGACATCCGGCGGTACAGCTCGCGCATGGCCGCCGCCCGGGCCTCGTACTCGGCGTCGCGGATGGGCGGCGGCTCGACGACGTACAGGTCGGTGCCGGTCGAGCGGAACATCTCGAGCACGCCCTCGAGCTGGCGGCCGTAGTCGGCGGCCACCGTCTCGGGGGCGCGGGTCTGGCGGGCCGGGTTGATGCAGGGCTGGAGGTCGTTGCCGGCGAACGACAGGACGAGCACGTCGGGCTCGCGCCGGGCCAGGCGGCGCAGCTGGTCGTTCCACCCGCAGATGGCCGTGCCGCCGTAGGCGAAGACCTCGGCGTCGAGGCCGTGCTCCTCGGCCAGCTCGAGGAAGCCGGCGCGCGCCTGGTCGGCGAACGAGTCCCCGACCAGCGCGACGTCGAGCTCGTGCCGGTCGCGGCCGGAGATCACGTCGCCGATGTCGCTCGACACCACCAGCGCCCCGCCCACGACGACCGCCACCGCCACGACGATGGCCCCGGCCACCAGGCTCAGCGTGCTCGGCCGGCCCGAGCCGCCGCCGTCGCCGTCCGCCGCCTCGTCGGCCATGGCTGTCTGGTCAGGCCGTGGCGCCTGGCTCGCCGTGCGACCCGCCGCCAGAACCGGTCGCGTCGCCCGCGCCGTCGGAGCCCGGAGAGCCCGGGGAGGCGTTGCCGCCACCCGACCCGCCCGAGCCGGCCCGGTTGGCGGCCTCCACGAAGGCCAGCTGGAGCTGGTGGGCGGCCTGGCGCAGCGGTCGCTCGGCCTCACCCAGCCGCGAGCCGAGCTTCTCGACCACCGCGGTCAGGGCGTCGATGGCGATGCGGGCGTCGTCGAGCTTGGGCTGGGGCTGGGACAGGTGGAGCGCGGCCAGCTCGTAGAACTGCAGCGCCTGCTGGCCGACGACCGGCCCGGCCGGCGCCTGGACCAGCTGGCGGCGGGCCTCCTCGACCTGGCGCGACATGGCCTCGAGCTGCTCGCGCTGCTCGGGCGTGAGGTTCTCGAGGTCGACGTCGGTCGGCCCTGCGCCCGGCGGGGGTTGGTTGGGCGGCGACGACGACCGGCCCGGCCGGTCGACGGGGTGCTCACCGGAGGGCGTCCAGAGGCTCATCTCTCTCCCGACTGTCGCGTCGTTGCGTGCAGCGTGACAGGTTACGCCGCGGGTATTGCCCGGGCGGCGACGAGCGCTGATAGCCTGTGGCGACAACCGAATGGGAAGCGGGGTGTCCCGATCGGCTGGTCCCGACCAACCGATCCCGACCGACCCCCACCCGGCCACATGGAGGTGCGTCGGGTCGATCGATCGCAGGCGGGCCCGGCCCGTGAGCGGACGTCGGCTTCCCGGCGTCCGTGTTTCGTTTTTCAAACGAGATGCGGCGCCGCCCACTGACAACCATGCGTACGGAGGTGTCTGCGCATACATGAGGAGTGACTGGCGATAGCACCGCCGGCTAACAACGAGCCCCGGATCAACGATCGCATCCGAGCCCGCGAGGTTCGGCTCGTCGGTCCGGACGGTCAACAGATCGGCATCCGACCGCTGCCGGAGGCCTTGGCCATCGCCCGCGAGGCCGACCTCGACCTGGTCGAGGTGGCGCCCCAGGCGAACCCGCCCGTCTGCCGGATCATGGATTACGGCAAGTACAAGTACGAGGCGGCGCAGAAGGCCAAGGAGTCCCGCCGCAAGACCAGCAGCGTCTCCATCAAGGAGATGAAGTACCGCCCGAAGATCTCGGGGGGCGACTTCGAGACCAAGACGCGCAAGGTCGAGCAGTTCCTGAACGAGGGCCACAAGGTCAAGGTGACGCTGACGTTCCGGGGACGGGAGATGAACCACCCCGAGCTCGGGCAGCGCATCCTCGACCAGGTCGTCGAAGCGGTCGACCACATCGCCCGGGTCGAGATCTTCCCGCGGCGCGACGGCCGGAACATGACCATGGTGCTCGCCCCCGACCGCAAGGCCCAGGCTGCCAACGAGCGGGCCAAGCGGCAGCAGGCGGAAGGCGGCCAGCGGTCCAACGGGCGCGACGGCGGCGCGGCCCGCTCGGGCAGCGCCGCCCCCGACGGTCAGCGCCGCGAGCCGAGCGACAGGTCGAACGGCGACTGACCCGGGCCCCGGCCCGGACAACGAGAGCGACTGACAGACAGGGGCGGCCTTCGGGCCGCCCGATCACCGAGGTACCCCCATGCCCAAGATGAAGACGCACCGCGGCGCGGCCAAGCGGTTCAAGGTGACCGGCACCGGCAAGCTGCGGCGCCGGCAGGCGAACATGAACCACATCCTCGAGAAGAAGCCGTCCAAGCGCACTCGGCGCCTGAAGCGTGCGGCGGACCTCCATCCCGGGGACGAGGCGCGCATCAACCGCATGCTCGGCCGCTGACCGGAGCCTGATCCGGGCGCGCGCCGCCCCTCCGTTCCCTCCCCGCCCCCCGATCGACGAAAGGAGCTCCCCCATGGCCCGGGTGAAGCGTTCCGTCCACGCCAAGAAGAAGCGCCGCGTCACGCTCGAGCGCGCCAAGGGCTACTACGGCAACAAGAGCCGGTCGCCGCGCGCCGCCAACGAGCAGGTGATGCACAGCCTGCAGTACGCCTACCGCGACCGGCGCGCCCGCAAGGGCGACTTCCGGCGGCTGTGGATCCAGCGCATCAACGCCGCCTGCCGCCAGAACGGCATGTCCTACAGCCGGTTCATCGCCGGCCTCCGGGAGGCCGGCGTCGAGGTCGACCGCAAGGTGCTCGCGGACCTGGCCGTGACCGACCCGACCGCCTTCAGCGCCCTCGTGGCCAGCGCGGGCAAGGCGCTGGACGGGAAGCCGCGGGCCACCGCGGCGTCCGCCTAGGCGGTGCCCCGCCCGGCGCCGCCGGCGCCGACAGGCCCGGTGGTGGGCCCCCGGCATCCTTCCATCCAGCGGCTGCGGCGCCTCTCCCGGCGCCGCAGCTCGCGTTCGGAGGAGGGGGCCTACGTCATCGACGGCCCCGTCCTGCTCGGCGAGGCCCTCGACGCCGGCGTCCCGCTGATCGAGGTGGTGGCCGAGCCGGGCGCGCCCGGGCCGCTGCTCCGGCGGGCCGAGGCGGCCGGCGTCCCGGTCCGCCACGCGGCGGCGGGCACGCTGGCCCGCGCCACCGACACGACCACGCCCCAGCCGGTGGCGGCCGTGGCCGCCCTGCCGGGTGGCGACGCTGCCAGCCAGCTGGCGGCCGCGGTGGCGGCGGCGGGGCCGCTGGCGCTGGTGCTGGTCGGCGTCGCCGACCCCGGAAACGCCGGGACGCTGCTGCGGTCGGCCGAGGCCGCCGGCGGGGGCGCCGCCTTGTTCTGCGACGGTTCGGTCGACCCCTACGGCCCCAAGTGCGTGCGCGCGTCGGCCGGCTCGCTGTTCCGCCTGGCGGTCGCGCGCGACGTCCCGTCCGACGCCGCGCTCGCCGCCCTCGGCGCCGCCGGCGTCACGACCGTCGGGACGCTCGCCCGGGGGGTCGACACGGCCTACGATCACGTCGACCTGGCCGGGCCGGTGGCGATCGTGCTCGGCAGCGAGGCGCACGGCCTGCCGCCGGCCGTCGCCGAGCGGGTCGACCGGGCCGTCACGATCCCCATGGCGGGCCGGACCGAATCGCTGAACGTGGCCATGGCGGGCACGATCCTGTGCTTCGAGTCGCTGCGGCAGCGGCGGGCCTCGGGCCTGCGGAACCAACTGGACCGATAGCCGCCGCGAGCGGCAGGGTGACGAGCTACATGAGCGACGACCTATCCCGCACGATCTCCGGCATCGAGGACGAGGCCCGCGCCCGCGTGGCCGCGGCGACCACCCTCGACGAGCTGGACGCGCTCAAGACCGAGCTGTTGGGCCGCAAGTCGCAGTTGGTCGCCCTCCGCCAACGCCTGGGATCGCTCGACCCCGACGAGCGCCGCATCGCCGGCAAGGCGCTCAACGCCGCGTTCGAGACCGTCTCCGCCCTGCTGGCCGACCGGCGCGCTGCCCTCGAGGCCGAGGCCCGCCGGGCCCGGCTCGAGGCCGAGCGGCTCGACCTCACCGAGGTCCTGCCCGGCCCCGGCGTCGGGCACCTCCACCTCGTCACCCAGGCCATCGCCGAGCTCGAGGACCTGTTCGTCGGCATGGGCTACACGGTCGCCGAGGGGCCCGAGGTCGAGACCGACTGGCACAACTTCGGGGCGCTCAACTTCCCCGAGGGCCACCCGGCCCGCGACATGTACGACACGCTGTACGTCGACTACGGCAAGCCGGGCTCGACCCTCCTGCGCACCCACACCTCGCCGGTCCAGGTGCGGGTGATGACGAGCGGCCCGCCGCCGTACTACACGGTCATCCCCGGCCGGGTGTTCCGGTCCGACACGGCCGACGCCACCCACGTGCCGGTCTTCCACCAGATCGAGGGCCTGGTCGTCGACCGCGACATCACGCTCGCCGACCTGGCCGGCACCATCGACGCCTTCACCAAGGCCTACTTCGGCGGCGACTTCACGTCCCGCCTGCGGCCGTCCTACTTCCCGTTCACCGAGCCGTCCGCCGAGTTCGACATCCAGCGGCCCGACGGCACCTGGCTCGAGCTCGGGGGGTGCGGGATGGTCCACCCCAACGTGCTGGCCAACTGCGGGCTCGACCCCGAGGAGTGGCAGGGCTTCGCGTTCGGCTTCGGCATCGACCGCCTGGCGGCGGCCCGCCACGGCGTCGCCGACCTGCGCGACCTGTTCACCAACGACATCCGCTTCCTGTCGCAGTTCTAGAAGGGCGACCGATGAAGGTCCTGCTGTCCTGGCTCCGTGACTTCGCGCCGATCGAGGGCGACCCCGACGAGCTCGGCGAGCAGCTGAGCGACCTCGGCCTGGCGGTCGAGGGGATGGAGCGGCTGGGGGAGGGGCTCGACGGCGTGGTCGTCGCCCGCGTCCTCGCCACCCGCCCGCACCCCAACGCCGACAAGATCCAGCTCGTCGACGTCGACGCCGGCGACGGCGAGGCGCTGCAGATCGCCTGCGGCGCCTTCAACATGAAGCCCGGCGACCTCGTCCCCCTGGCCACGATCGGCACCACCCTGCCCAACGGCATGGAGATCGGCCGGCGCAAGATGCGGGGCGAGTGGTCGAACGGCATGCTGTGCGCCCCCGACGAGGTGGGCCTGGGCGGCGACCACAGCGGCATCCTCATCCTGCCGCCCGACCTCGAGGTGGGCGCCCCGTTCGCCGAGGCCATGGGCCTGGCGGCCGACGTCCTCTACGACCTCGAGGTCAACCCCAACCGGCCCGACGCCATGTCGGTGGCGGGCGTAGCCCGCGACCTGGCCGCCCGCCTGGGCGTGCCGTTCACGCTGCCCGAGCCGGCGGTCGACGAGGTCCCGGGCGAGCGCATCCGCGACGTGAGCGTCGACATTCTCGACCCCGACCTGTGCGGCCGGTTCAGCGCGCGGGTCATCCGGGGCGTGACCGTCGGCGAGTCCGACCCGGCCGTCGCCCGGCGGCTGACCCTGCTCGGCATGCGGCCGATCAACAACGTGGTCGACGCGTCCAACTACGTGATGCTCGAGCTGGGCCAGCCCAACCACGCGTACGACCTGGCCCGGGTGGCCGGGCCCGGGTTCCGGGTGCGGCGGGCCCGCGCCGGCGAGACGATCGTGACGCTCGACCGCGTCGAGCGGACGCTGACGACCGACGACCTGCTGATCTGCGACGCCGAGGACGTGCCGGTCGGCATCGCCGGCATAATGGGCGGCGCCGACAGCGAGATCGGGCCCGAGACCACCGACGTGCTGGTCGAGGTCGCCTGGTTCCTGCCCCTCGCCATCGCGAAGACGTCGCGGCGCCTCAAGCTGCGGTCCGACGCCTCGGCCCGGTTCGAGAAGGGCTGCGACCCCGAGATCGTCGAGCTGGCCCACCGCCGGCTGGCCGAGCTGCTGGCCCCGACCGGCGCCCGGCTCGAGGCGGGCCTCGTCGACGCCCGGGGCGAGCTGCCCGGCCGTGAGCCGGTCCGGGTGCGCACCGCCCGCATCAACAAGCTGCTCGGCACCGACCTCGACCGCGACCGGGTGGCGGCGCTGCTCGAGCCGATCGGGTTCGCCCCCACCCCGGCGGGCGACCACGACCTCGACGTGACCGTGCCCTCGTGGCGCTACGACTCGTCGACCGAGATCGACGTCGTCGAAGAGGTGGCCCGGATGTACGGGTACACGAAGATCGGCCGCCGGGTGCCGCGCTCGGCCGACGCCGGCCACCTCACCCCCCGCCAGCACGAGCGCCGCCGGCTGCGGGCCCTGCTGGTCGGGCGCGGCCTGGCCGAGGCCATGCCGATGCCGTTCCTGGCCCCCGGCGACCTCGAGCGGGCCGGCCTGCCCGGCGACGGGCTGACGATCAGCAACCCGCTCGTGGCCGAGGAGTCGGTGCTGCGCACCTCGCTGCTCCCCGGGCTGGTCAAGGCCGTGGCCACCAACGCCGCCCGCCGCAACACCGGCGTGGCCCTGTTCGAGATCGGCCACGTGTTCCGTCGGCCGGCGCCCAACGGCGAGGAGCCGCCGCTGCCCGACGAGCGCGAGATGCTGGGCGTGGCGCTGGCCGGCCGCGAGGCTCCCGAGGCCGTGCATACCTGGCGGGCTGTGGAGGAGACCCTCGACCTGGCCGGCGTGCAGGTCCGCAACGGCCCGGTGCCCGGCCTGCACCCCACCCGGTCGGCCGAGCTGGTCGGCCCCGGGGGCGAGGCGGTGGGGGCGCTGGGCGAGATCGACCCCGCCGTCCTCGAGGCCCACGGCATCGGCGAGCGGGTGGCCTGGCTCGAGGTCGACCTCGACGAGGTGGCCCGGCTGCCCCGCACCGGGCGCGTCTACCGGCCGATCAGCGTCTACCCGTCCAGCGACATCGACCTGGCGTTCGAGGTCGACGACGGGGTGCCGGCCACCGACATCGAGGCCACGTTGCGCGAGGCGGCGGGCGACCGCCTGGCGTCGCTGCGCCTGTTCGACGTCTACCGCGGCGCCGGCATCGCCGAGGGCCGCCGCAGCCTGGCCTACTCGCTGCGCCTCGAGGCCCTCGACCACACGCTGACCGACGACGAGGTGGCCGAGATCCGCCGCCGGGCGGTCGAGGCCGTCGAGCGCGCCCACCCGGCGACGCTGCGCGGCTGAGACGCGGGGCGGCCGACCGCTGGGTCGCCGCCCCCGTTCGTCCGTCGTGGGCCGTCGGTGAGGCCGGTCGGAGGCAGCCTTGCGGCCTATGCGGCCGCTTGCATGACTATGCAGCCGACCGTATGCTGACGCGATGACATCGGTCGGCATCGTCGGGGCCTCGGGCTACACAGGGGCCGAGCTGCTGCGGCTCTGCGCGCAGCATCCGTCCTTCGACGTCCGGGTGGCCACCGGTGACTCCCAGGCGGGCAACCGCATCGCCGCTCTGTATCCGAGCCTGGCGGCCGCCTACGGCGACGCCACGTTCGAGGCGTACGACCCGGCCGCCTGCGACGGCCTCGACCTCGTGTTCCTGGCGCTGCCGCACGGCGCTTCGCAGGCGGTGGTGCCCGAGCTGCGGGGCCGGGTGGGCAAGGTCATCGACCTGGCCGCCGACTTCCGCCTGCAGGACCCGTCGCTGTATCCGCGGTGGTACGGCGAGCCGCACACGGCCCCCGAGCTGCTGGGCGGCTTCGTCTACGGGCTGCCCGAGCTGTTCCGCGACGAGATCCGCACCGCGGACGCCGTGGCCGCCCCCGGCTGCTACGTGACGGCGGCGTCGCTGGCGCTGGCCCCGCTGCTGCGGGCCGGGCTGGCCGAGCCGACCGGGATCGTGGTCGACGCGGCCTCCGGGGTGTCGGGCGCCGGGCGGGGGCCCAAGGCCACCACCGCCTTCTGCGCCGTCGACGAGGATTTCACCGCCTACGGCCTGCTCACCCACCGGCACACGCCCGAGATCGAGCAGACCCTGACCCGGGTCGCCGGCGCGGACGTCCAGGTGCTGTTCACGCCGCACCTGGCGCCGATGAGCCGGGGCATCCTCGCCACCTGCTACGCCCGCCCGGCCGGGGCGGCGACGCTCGGGTCCGACGAGGTCCTGGCCACGGTCCGCAAAGCGTGGGCCGACGAGCCGTTCGTGGCCGTCGTCGAGGGGTCGCCCTCGACCAAGGCCACGCTCGGGTCCAACGTCGTGCAGGTCGGCGCCCTGGCCGACGAGCGGACCGGGTGGCTGGTGGCCCTGGCCGCGCTCGACAACCTGACCAAGGGGGCGTCCGGTCAGGCGATCCAGTGCGCCAACCTCATGCTCGGCCTGCCCGAGGAGACGGGCCTTCCCGTCGCGGGGGTGTATCCGTGAGCGTCGTCGCTCCCCAGGGGTTCGTGGCCAACGGCGTGGCGTCCGGCATCAAGTCCGGCGGCGAGCTCGACCTGGCCCTGGTGGCCACCGCCGACGGGCACCCCGTGTCGGCCGCCGGCGTCTTCACCCAGAACCTGGTCGTGGCCGCCCCGGTGGTGGTGAGCCGCCGCCACCTGGCCGCCACGCGGGGCCGGGCCGCCGCGGTCGTGCTCAACAGCGGCAACGCCAACGCCGCCACCGGCAAGCAGGGCGACGACGACGCCGAGCGGATGTGCAGGGCGGTGGCCGACGAGCTGGGCTGCGGCCCCGACGCCGTGCTCGTGTGCTCGACCGGCCTGATCGGCTATCCGCTGCCGATGCCGGCCCTGCTGGCCGGCGTGCCCCCGCTGGTGGCGGGGCGGGGCGGCGACCCGGCCCACGGCATCGCCGCCGCCCAGGCGATCATGACGACCGACACCCGCCGCAAGGAGACGGTCGTCCGAGGCTCGGGCTTCGTCGTCGGGGGCATGGCCAAGGGGGCGGCGATGCTGGCCCCCAACATGGCGACGATGCTGGCGGTGCTGACCACCGACGCCCACGCCGACCCCGACACGCTCCAGCGCATCCTGCGCCACGGCGTGGCCGACAGCTTCAACGCCGTGACCGTCGACGGCTGCACGTCCACCAACGACACGGTGCTGATCCTCGCCAACGGCCGGGCCGGCGTCGTCGACGAGGACGAGCTGGCCGGCGCCGTGGCCGACGCTTGCCTCGATCTGGCCACCCAGATGGTCGGCGACGCCGAGGGCCACACCAAGGTGGTGCGCGTGCGGGTCACCGGGGCGGCGTCTGCGGAGGAGGCGGCCCGGGCCGCCCGCCAGGTGGCCGAGAGCCAGCTGGTCAAGTGCTCGTGGTACGGCGAGGACCCCTACTGGGGCCGGGTGGCCAGCGAGCTCGGTACCGCCGGGGTGGCGCTCGACGTCGGAGCGCTCACGATCGCCTACGGCGGGACCGTCGTGAGCCGGGGCTGCGAGCCCGTCGACCACGACGCCACCGCCGTCGCCGAGCACATGGCCGGCGAGTACCTCGAGCTGCACTGCGACCTGGGGGTGGGCGACGGCGAGGCCCGGGTCCTCACCAACGACCTGACCTACGGGTACATCGACGAGAACAAGGGGACGTCGTAGTGGCGCCCGGCCAGACCGCCGCCGAGCGGGCCGCCGTCCTGCTCGAGGCCCTGCCCTACATCCAGCGGTTCCGGGGGGCGATCGTCGTCGTCAAGTACGGCGGCAACGCCATGATCGACCCCGAGCTGGGCCGCAACGTGGCCGACGACGTGGTGCTGCTGCGGGCCGTCGGCCTGCGCCCGGTCGTGGTCCACGGCGGCGGCCCCCAGATCAGCGACCTGATGGCCCGGCTGGGGAAGGAGCCCGAGTTCCGCGACGGGCTGCGGGTGACCGACGCCGAGACCGTCGACATCGCCCGCATGGTGCTGGTCGGCAAGGTCAACCGCGACATCGTGGCGGCCATCAACGTCCACGGCCCCATCGCCGTCGGGCTGTCGGGCGAGGACGCCGGGCTACTGGTGGCCAGCGCCCGCAACGCCGAGCTCGGCTTCGTTGGCGACGTCCAGTCGGTCAACGCCACGATCCTCGAGCGGTTGCTCGCCGAGGACCTGATCCCGGTCGTGTCGACCATCGGGTCCGACCTGACCGGCCAGCCCTACAACATCAACGCCGACACGGTGGCCGGCGCGTTGGCCGTGGCGCTCGGTGCCGAGAAGGCGATCTTCCTCACCGACGTGCCCGGGCTGCTGGCCGACGTGAACGACCCGGACAGCCTGATCAGTGCGGCGTCGGCCGCCGAGATCGAGGCCATGATCGACGACGGCCGCCTGGCCGGCGGCATGATCCCCAAGGTCGCCGCCGCCCTCCACGCGGTGCGCCACGGCGTCCGATCGGCCCACCTGCTCGACGGGCGCGTCCCCCACGTGGTGCTGCTCGAGCTGTTCAGCGACGAGGGGATCGGCACGATGATCACCGACAAGGTGCCCGATGCATCCGGGGGTGCACAGTGACGACCGCGGTCGAACCCGACCCGCTCATGCCCACCTACCCGCCTCCGCCCGTGACGTTCGTGCGGGGCGAGGGGTCGTGGCTCTACGACGCGGACGGCCGGCGCTACCTCGACTGCCTGTCCGGCCTGGCGGTGACGTCGCTCGGCCACGCCCACCCCGACGTGGCCGCTGCGCTGTCCGACCAGGCCCGGACGCTGCTGCACGTGTCCAACCTGTTCGGCACCGAGCCGGGGCCCCAGGTGGCCCGCACGCTCGACCGCCTGATCGGTGGCGGGGGCCGCGTCTTCTTCTGCAACTCGGGCGCCGAGGCCAACGAGTGCGCCATCAAGCTGGCCCGGCGCGTCGGCGGCCGGGGCCGCCACGTCGTGGTCTCGGCCTACGGGAGCTTCCACGGGCGGACGCTGGCCACGCTGCACGCCACGGGCCAGCCGGCCAAGCACGAGACGTTCCAGCCCCTGCCCGAGGGGTTCCGCCACGTCGCCTGGCAGGACCTCGACGCCCTGGCCGCCGCGCTCGACCCGTCGGTGGCCGCCGTGCTGCTCGAGCCGGTCCAGGGCGAGGGCGGCGTCAACCCGGCGACCGCCGAGTACTTCGCCGGGGTCCGCCGGCTGTGCGACGAGCGGGGCGTGCTGATGATGGTCGACGAGGTGCAGACGGGCCTGGGCCGGACCGGCCGGTGGTTCGGGTTCCAGCACTTCGGCGTCACCCCCGACGTGGTCACCGTGGCCAAGGCGCTGGGCAACGGCGTGCCCATCGGGGCCTGCTGGGCCCGCGCCGCGGTGGCCGAGGTGTTCGAGCCGGGCGACCACGCCACGACGTTCGGCGGCCAGCCCCTGGCCGCCAGCGCGGCCCGGGCCGTCCTCGCCGTCATGGAGCGCGAGGACGCGCCGGCCCGGGCCGAGCGGGCCGGGCGCCGGTTCCGCGAGGCGCTCGAGCCGCTGCCCGGCGTGGCCGGCGTTCGGGGCCTCGGCCTGCTGCTCGCCGTCGAGCTCGACGGGCACGACGCCAAGGCCGTCAACGAGGAGCTGCTGGTCGCCGGGCTGGTGGCCAACGCCGTCACGCCGACCGCCCTGCGCCTGGCGCCGTCGCTGCTGATCAGCGACGACGAGATCGACCACGCCGTCTCGATCCTCGCCGGGGTGCTGTCGTGACGGCCCGGCCCGAGACGACCCGGGCCGCGGCCGCCCGCGCGCTGCGGCCCGCCACCCGGGAGGCGTCGTGACGATCGGGCCCCGGCACCTCCTCGAGATCGACGACCTGTCGGCCGGCGAGCTCGCCACCGTGCTCGACCTGGCCGCCCGGCCGCCCGTGCCCCGGCTGCTGGCCGGCCGGACCGTGGGCCTCTACTTCGAGAAGCCGTCGCTGCGGACCCGGCACTCGTGCGAGGTGGCGGTCGTCCAGCTCGGCGGCCATCCGCTCACGTTCCGCCAGGACGAGATCGGCGCTGGTGACCGCGAGCCGATCGAGGACATCGCCCGGGTCCTGTCCGGCTATCACGCCGCGCTCGGCGCCCGGGTCTACGACCACGGGCTGCTCGAGCAGCTGGCCGGGGCGTCCTCCGTGCCGGTCGTCAACCTCCTCTCCGACCGGGGCCACCCGTGCCAGGCGCTGGCCGACCTGCTGACCATGCGCCAGGCGTTCGGCGAGCTGGCCGGGGTCACGGTGGCCTGGGTGGGCGACTTCAACAACGTGGCCCGGTCGCTCACCATCGGCGCGACGCTGCTGGGCATGAAGGTGCGCCTCGCCTGCCCGCCCGGCTACGGGCCGACCGACGCCGACCTCGACCGCCTGCGGGCCGCCGGCGCCGAGCCGGTCGTGACCGCCCGGCCCGACGAGGGCGTGGCCGGCGCCCAGGCCGTCCACACCGACGTCTGGGCCTCGATGGGCCAGGAGGGCGAGGCGGAGGCGCGGCGCCGAGCGTTCGAGGGCTTCCAGGTCGACGACCGGATCATGGCGGCCGCCGCCCCGGGCGCGGTGTTCATGCACTGCCTGCCGGCCCACCGGGGCGAGGAGGTGGCGGCGTCCGTGGTCGACGGGCCCCAGAGCCGGGTCATCCCCCAGGCGCACAACCGGGTCCACGCCTTCCGCGGCCTGCTGCGCTGGCTGCTCGGCGAGGGGGTGGGGGCGTGACCGCCCAGCCCGAGCCCGACCTCCGCACGCTGTCCAAGCCCCAGCGCCAGCACCGGGTGGCCCGGCTGCTGGCCGAGCACGCCGTCACCAGCCAGGCGCAGCTCGTCGAGCTGTTGGCCGCCGAGGGGGTGGCCGCCACCCAGGCGACCGTGTCGCGCGACCTCGACGACCTGGGCGCCATCAAGGTGCGGGCCGCCGGCGGCGAGACGGTCTACGCCATCCCCGAGCTACCCAGCGAGCAGCGGGCGCCGGAGGACCACCTGCGCCGGGTGTTCAGCGAGTGGGTGGTCGAGGTGGCGCACTCCGGCAACCTCGTCGTGCTGCGCACGCCGCCGGGCTCGGCCCACGTCGTGGGCTCCGCGCTCGACCGGTCCGGCTGGCACGACGTGATCGGCACCGTCGCCGGCGACGACACGCTCATCGTCGTGGTGGCCGAGGACGTGGGCGGCCGGGCGATCGCCGCCCAGCTCGCCGAGCTGGCCGGCCTCGAGGCCCGGCCCTGAGCGGGCGTCCCTGACCGAGCGCTCCGACCGGGCGCCTCAACGAGATCGACAGGAAAGGACAGAGATGGCGAAGCGAGTGGTGCTGGCCTACAGCGGCGGCCTGGACACGTCGGTGGCCGTGCGCTGGATGATCGACAACATGGGGGTCGAGGTGATCGCCCTGGCGGTCGACGTCGGCCAGTCGGCGGAGGACTGGGAGGTCGTCCGCCAGCGCGCCCTGGCCGCCGGCGCGGTCGACGCGATCGTGGTCGACGCCCGCGAGGAGTTCGCCCGCGACTACTGCGTGCCGGTGATGCAGGCCAACGCCCTCTACGAGGACCGCTACCCGCTGGTCTCCGCGCTGTCGCGGCCGCTCATCGTCAAGCACCTGGTCGCCACCGCCCGGCTCCACGGCGCCGACGCGGTCGGCCACGGCTGCACCGGCAAGGGCAACGATCAGGTCCGCTTCGAGGTGTCGACCCGGGCGCTCGCCCCCGACCTCGATGTCGTGGCGCCGGTGCGGTCGTGGGGCATGACCCGCGAGGACTGCATCCACTACGCCTACGACCACGACATCCCGATCACGGCGACCAAGGAGAAGGTGTACTCCATCGACGACAACCTCTGGGGCCGGGCCATCGAGTGCGGCGAGATGGAGGACCCCTGGAACGTCCCGCCGTCGGGCGTGTGGCATCTGACCAAGCCCACCGCCACCGAGCCCGTCGACGTCGTGATCGGCTTCGAGGAGGGTGTCCCCGTGTCGCTCGACGGCACCGGCCTGACGCCGGCGGCCCTCATCGAGCAGCTGGGGGCGCTCGTCGGCTCGTACGGCTGGGGCCGGATCGACATGGTCGAGAACCGGCGCGTCGGCATCAAGAGCCGGGAGACCTACGAGTGCCCGGCCAGCCTGGCGCTCATGCTGGCCCACGCCGACCTCGAGAGCATCTGCCTCGAGCGCGACCTGGCCCGCGAGAAGACGCGCATCGCCTCCCGCTACGCCGAGCTGGTGTACGACGGCCTGTGGTTCAGCCCCCTCAAGCGGGCGTTCGACGCGTTCGTGGCCGAGAGCCAGAAGTTCGTGACCGGCGAGGTCCGGCTGCACCTGGAGCCCGGCTCGTGCCAGGTGACCGGGCGCCGCAGCCCTCACAGCCTCTACGACTACGGGCTGGCGACCTACGACGCTGCCGACAGGTTCCGCCACGAGGACAGCGAGGGCTTCGTGCGCCTGTGGGGTCTCGGCATCCAGACCTGGGCGTCCGTCCAGGGCGCGGAGGAGTAGCGGTTCCCCCATGAGCACCCTCTGGCACGGCCGCTTCGCCGGGGGGCAGGCCGACGAGCTCGTCGCGTTCACGGTCAGCCTGCCCTTCGACCGGCGCCTGGCCGCCGACGACCTCGAGGGCAGCCGGGCGCACGTCCGGGGGCTGGCGCGGGCCAAGATCCTGGCCGAGGACGAGGCGGGCGTCGTGCTGGCCGCCCTCGACCGGGTGGAGCAGGAGCTCGAGTCGGGCGAGTTCGAGTTCCTGCCCACCGACGAGGACATCCACACCGCCATCGAGCGCCGGGTCACTGCGCTGGCGGGCCCGGCGGGCGCCAAGCTCCACACCGGGCGGAGCCGCAACGACCAGGTGGCGACCGCGCTGCGCCTGTGGTGCCGGCGCGAGCTGACCGAGATCGGCCGGCGGGTGCTGGCCCTGCAGGAGGTGCTGCTCGACCGGGCCCGCGAGGCCGGGCCCGCCTACCTGCCCGGCTACACCCACCTGCAGCAGGCCCAGCCGGTCCTGCTGGCCCACCACCTGCTGGCTCACGGCTGGGCGCTGGCCCGCGACGTCGACCGGCTCGTCGACTGCCGGCGCCGGCTCGACGTCAGCCCGCTGGGGGCGGGCGCGCTGGCGGGCTCGTCGCTGCCGCTCGACCCGGCCTACACGGCCTCCGAGCTCGGGTTCGCGGCGCCGTTCGAGAACAGTCTGGACGCGGTCAGCGACCGCGACTTCGTGGCCGAGGCGCTGTTCGCCCTGAGCATGGTGGCCGTGCACCTGTCGCGGCTCGGCGAGGAGGTCATCCTCTGGACGTCCGAGGAGTTCGGCTTCGCCCGGCTCGACGACGCCTACGCCACCGGGTCGTCGATGCTCCCCCAGAAGAAGAACCCCGACATCGCCGAGCTGGCTCGGGGCAAGGCCGGGCGGGTCATCGGCGACCTGACCGGGCTGCTGGCCACGCTCAAGGGCCTGCCGCTCAGCTACAACCGCGACCTCCAGGAGGACAAGGAGCCGCTGTTCGACGCCGTCGACCAGGTCGGCCTGGCGCTGGCGGCCATGACCGGGCTGTACGCCACGCTCACGTTCGACGTGGCGCGCATGCAGCAGGCGGCCGACACGCCGTACGCCGCCGCCACCGACCTGGCCGAGCTGCTGGTCGAGCGCGGCATGCCGTTCCGCGACGCCCACGCGCTGGTCGGCGGCCTGGTGCGCGACAGCCTGGAGCGCCACGTGCCGCTGGTCGAGCTCGTCGAGGCGCACCCCGACCTGGGGGCCGAGGGCGCAGCGCTGCTCGAGCCGGGCCTGGCCGTCACCCGGCGGACGACGCCGGGCGGCGGCGGGCCGGACGCGGTCGCCGCCCAGGTCGAGCGGTTCGCCCGCCGCATCGAGGTCGACGCCGAGCGGTTGGGGGCGTGAGCCGGGCGGGCCCGGGGCCGGTCGGCGTGAGCCGGGTGGGTCGGCGTGGCCCCGGCCGGCCTGCCAAGCCGCGGGCCCGGGGCCGTCCGGGCGGGCCGTAGCCTCGGGCCCATGAGCAGCCGTCCGTACCGCCACGAGCTGCGCGTCCGCTACGGCGAGGTCGACATGCAGCGGCACGTGTTCAACGCCCACTACCTCGCCTACATCGACGACGCCTTCGACCAGTGGCTGCGCCACGCCCTCGGCCCCGAGTACGACCAGGTCCTCGACATGGTCGTGAAGCGGGCCGAGATCACGTGGTCGGGGGGCGCGGGCTTCGGTGACACGCTGGCCATCGACGTGGCCGTCCGTCGCTGGGGCACGACCAGCTTCGACGTGGGCTTCGAGGGCTCGGTGGGGGAGCGGCCCATCTTCGACGCCACGCTCACCTACGTCGCGGTGGAGCCCGGCACGACCAACCCGACCCCGGTGCCGGACGAGGTCCGGGCCGCGCTCGGATGACCGCGCCAGCCCCCGGGGCGCCGGCCGTCCCTCTGGGCGAGCTCGGGCCGGACGTCCGGGTCGTCCCCCGGGAGACCTACCGGCGCGACCCCCGTGAGGTGGCGCCCGAGCTGCTGGGCAAGCTGCTCGTGCGGGCCGGCGCCGGTCGGCCGCTCCAGGCCGGCCGCATCGTCGAGGTCGAGGCCTACTGCGGCGCCGAGGACCCGGGCAGCCACGCCTACCGCGGCGAGACGCCCCGCAACCGGACGATGTTCGGCCCGCCCGGCGGGCTCTACGTCTACTTCACCTACGGGATGCACTGGTGCGCCAACGTCGTGTGCGGTGACGAGGGCGTGGGCCTGGCCGTCCTGCTGCGGGCGCTGGCCCCGGTGACCGGCGTCGAGGCGATGTGGGCCGCCCGGCCCGCGGCCCGGCGGGAGCGCGACCTGTGCAGCGGGCCGGCCAAGCTGTGCCAGGCCCTGGGGCTCGACCGGTCCTTCGACGGCGCCGACCTCGTCACCGGCGACCGGGGGGTGGTCGTGGCCGACGACGGGACGCCGCCGCCGACGGACCCGGTGCGCACGACCCGCATCGGCCTCAGCGCCGGCGCCGAGCACCCCTGGCGGTGGTACGTGCGCGACGACCCCAACGTCTCGGTGCGCCGGCACCCGGCGTCCTGACCGGCGTGCCGCGGCTCGAGGCCCCGGCGTCCGAGGCGCGCCGGGGTGGACGGGTCGTGGCGTCCCTGGCTCGCCGAGGCTCAGGCGTCGGTAGGCGAGGCGCAGGACGGCATACGGTTGGCGAGGGCGAACTCATCGATCCACGCCGTGACGTGGCGGCCCTCGCCGGGCTTCTCCGACACGAGCAGGCGGGCGTTCGGGTCGCGGCGCAGGGCGTCGGCGTACTCCCGCCGGTCGTTCAGGTGGAGCCGCCAGTCGGCCAGCCACTCCTCGGCGTAGCCCCTCTGCTCGGGATCGGGGACGAGCCGGGTCAGGCGGTCGAGGTCGTCGAGCATGGCCTCGTAGGCGGCGTTGGCCGCGTCGAGCACCTCGGCCCGCTCCACGGGGTCGGGCGTGGCGCTGGCCACCGGCAGCTCCTCGATGCGCTCGAGCGCCTCGGCGCACCGCTCTTCGGCGGCCTCGGCGAACGCCGGGTCGTCGAGCCGGTCGAGCGGCGGCTGCCGCCCGGGCCCGAACGCCAGGTAGACGACGTAGCCCCACATCGACACCAGCGCGACCACGACGGCGGCGATGACCAGCCGGCCCACCCGCCGCCCCCGCTCGGGGGCGCCGCGACCGTCGGCGGCGTCGCCGCCCGCGGTGGCGTCGTCGGTGGCGCCTTCGGCGGCGCCCGCGGTGACACCATCGGTGCCGCCCGTACCGGGCGCCGACGGGTCGGGGGGAGCGTCGACGGTCACGCCCCCTAGCGTCCCCGGCCGGGTGCGCCGGCGTCCAGTCGACGGTCGGTCGACGTCGGCGCCGACGGCGGGCCGATGGGGCGCCGGCGGCCCGGGCAGGGACCAGCCCGGGCGGGAACCCAGGTCGGCCCGGCGGCGCCGGCTTGGCAAGATCTGGGGGTGACCCCCACGATCCTGGACGACCTCGAGGCCCGCGGCCTCGTGCACGACACGACCGATCGGGAGGCCCTGGCCCGGCGCCTGGCCGAGGGCCCCGTCAGCCTCTACTACGGCTGCGACCCGACGGCCGACAGCCTCCACATCGGCAACCTGATCGGCCTGCTGGTGCTGCGGCGGTTCCAGGACGCCGGGCACCGGGCCGTGGCGCTGGCCGGCGGCGCCACGGGCATGGTGGGCGACCCGAGCGGCCGCTCCGACGAGCGCAACCTGCTCGACGAGGCGACCCTCTCGGCCAACGTGGCCCGGATCAAGGAGCAGATGCGGCGCATCGTCGACCTCGACGAGCGCGGCGAGCTGGTCGACAACCGCGACTGGACCGCCGACGTCACCCTGCTCGCCTTCCTCCGCGACATCGGCAAGCACGTGACCGTCAACCAGATGCTGGCCCGCGAGTCGGTCAAGGCCCGCCTGGCCAGCGAGCAGGGGATCAGCTTCACCGAGTTCAGCTACATGCTGCTCCAGGCCCACGACTACCTGTGGCTGAACGAGCACAAGGGGGTCGAGCTCCAGGTCGGGGGCTCCGACCAGTGGGGCAACATGGTCTCGGGGGTCGACCTGATCCGCCGAGTCCGGGGGCGGACCGCCCACGCCCTCGCCTGGCCGCTGCTCACCGCGCCCGACGGCACCAAGCTGGGCAAGACCACGGGGGCGCGGGTGTGGCTCGACCCCGACAAGACGAGCCCCTACCGGTTCTTCCAGCACTGGATGAACACCGACGACCGCCAGGTGCGCGAGTTCCTGGCCAAGTTCACCCTGATGCCGCTGGAGGAGGTCGACGAGGTGGCCGCCGCCCACCAGGAGGCCCCCGAGCGGCGCCAGGGCCAGCTGGTGCTGGCCCGGGAGGTGACCCGGCTCGTCCACGGTCCCGGGGCGGAAAAGGCGGCCGAGGAGGCGTCGAACGCCCTGTTCGGCGGTAACATCGATGATCTCAGCGAGGAAGGGTTCGCCCTGGTGGCACGCGAGGTGCCCTGGGCGCCCCTCCCGCACGGAACAGAGTTGGACCAGGGGCTCGACGTGGTGCCCCTGCTGGTCGAAACCGGCCTGGCCCGCTCCCGCAGCGACGCCCGCCGCAGCCTCGAGCAAGGTGCGGTGTCCGTCAACGGCGAGAGGGTGGCGCTGGGGCGAACGATCCGCAGGAGTGACCTGCGTCACAACGCCTACGTCGTGCTCCGCAAGGGTAAGAAGCACTATGCGGTCCTGGTCAGCGGGCCGCAGCAAGAAATTCTCCGGAATCGCCAATCTGAAGTTGACGCTTCCGGGGAGGGTCGTTAGATTACCTCCTCGCCCCGCACGGCCCCCGCCGAGCGGGAAAGAGGCGGCCGAGAGGCACCGACATCCCTGCTAGGGTGTGTGCAGCGGCCAAATCGCTCCTTGAAAACAGAAGAGAGGACGAGAGAGCGAGTGCGGGCAATTGCCCCCGGTAAGTTCCGCTTATCGGGTGCGGTTGCAGTTAGTAAACGCACCGTCAATCCAACGTCGGATGCTTCGGCATCCGACCGGACAATGGTGCCAGTAGCTCTGAGCTCGAGTCATCGAGCGCAGGGCATCTCTATCGAAGCGATTCTTCGACGGAGAGTTTGATCCTGGCTCAGGACGAACGCTGGCGGCGTGCTTAACACATGCAAGTCGAACGAGGCCCAACCAGTGGCAACACTGGGGAAGGCCTAGTGGCGAACGGGTGAGTAACACGTGAGGAACCTACCCCGAAGCCCGGGATAACCCCTCGAAAGGGGGGCTAATACCGGATGCCCTTACCGAGTCGCATGGCGCGGTAAGGAAAGGTCCGCCGCTTCGGGAGGGTCTCGCGGCCTATCAGCTTGTTGGTGAGGTAACGGCTCACCAAGGCGACGACGGGTAGCTGGTCTGAGAGGACGATCAGCCACACTGGGACTGAGACACGGCCCAGACTCCTACGGGAGGCAGCAGTGGGGAATC
>DATCLS010000017.1:0-101401 GCA_036563805.1 Acidimicrobiales bacterium
CATCTGCCTCGCCCGCCGCCGCTGCAACGTCATCTTGGCCATGCTCCGCACCGGCCAGCACTACCTCACCCCCGACCAACGAACCGACCACCCCACCGCCGCATGACCCTTGACAAGAACATGGGGACACCCCCCAGGGCCCGCCCCCGGTCGGACCGCGCCGACCGACGGCCGACCCACGGCCGGACCGGCCAAGCCGGCCCGGGACCACGGCCGGACGCGGCGACGCCCCGGCGGGGCGCCGGGGCGTCGCTCAGGTCCTCGTCCTGGCGAGCGAAACCGCGGCGGGCGACGGCCCGCCCGGCGGTCGCTCGGTCAGTTCTCGCCGGCTGCCTCGGCCAGCTCCATCGGCGGCGGGGTGAACCCCTCGACGGTGCGGAAGACGATGACCCGCTCGCCGGTCTCGGGGTCGTCCTCGGCGTCGACGACCACGATCTCGCCGGCCCGGAACTCCTTGATGAGCAGGCGCTCCGACACCGGGTCCTCGATCATGCGCTGGATGGCCCGCCGCAGCGGCCGGGCGCCGAGCTGCGGGTCGTAGCCCTTCTCGGCCAGCAGGTACTTGGCCTCCTGCGTGAGCTCCAGCCCGAGGCCCTGGCTCTCGAGCTGCTTCTGGACCCGGGCGACCATCAGGTCGACGATCTGGGTCACCTCGTCCTTCGTCAGCTCGTGGAAGACGATGGTGTCGTCGATGCGGTTGAGGAACTCAGGCCGGAAGTGCTGCTTGAGCGCCTCGTTGACCTTGTCCTTCATCTTCTCGTACGACACCGCCTCGTCGGCCCGGGCGAAGCCCACGTTGGCCTTGCGGAGGTCGGCCGTGCCGAGGTTCGACGTCATGATCAGCACGGTGTTGCGGAAGTCGACCGAGCGACCCTGGGCGTCGGTCAGGCGACCCTCCTCGAGGATCTGCAGCAGCGTGTTGAAGACGTCGGGGTGGGCCTTCTCGATCTCGTCGAACAGCACCACCGAGAACGGCTTGCGCCGGACGGCCTCGGTGAGCTGACCACCCTCCTCGTAGCCGACGTAGCCCGGGGGCGAGCCGACCAGTCGCGAGACCGTGTGCTTCTCCATGTACTCGGACATGTCGAGCTGGATCAGCGCGGTCTCGTCGCCGAACAGGAACTCGGCCAGGGTCTTGGCCAGCTCGGTCTTGCCGACGCCCGAGGGGCCCAGGAAGATGAACGACCCGCTGGGCCGCTTCGGGTCCTTCAGGCCGGCCCGGGTGCGGCGGATGGCCTGGCTGACGGCCTTGATGGCGTCCTCCTGGCCGACGACCCGCTTGTGCAGCTCGTCCTCCATGCGGAGGAGCTTCTGGGTCTCCTCCTCGGTGAGCTTGTACACCGGGATGCCGGTCCACACCGAGAGGACCTCGGCGATGGCCTCCTCGTCGACCTCGTCGAACAGGTCGACGCCGGAGTCCTTGATCTCCTGCTCCTTGGCCTCCTTGCGGGCCAGGAGCTCCTTCTCGGCGTCGCGGAGCCGGCCGGCCTCCTCGAAGTCCTGCCGCTCGACGGCCTTCTTCTTGGCCTCGACGACCCGGGCCAGCTCGTTCTCGAGGTCCTTGTAGTCGGCCGGGGTCTTCATGCGCTTGATGCGCAGGCGGCTGCCGGCCTCGTCGATGAGGTCGATCGCCTTGTCGGGCAGGAACCGGTCGGAGATGTACCGGTCGGCCAGGTTGGCCGAGGCGACCAGCGCCTGGTCGGTGATCGTGACCCGGTGGTGCGCCTCGTAGCGGTCGCGCAGGCCCTTCAGGATCTCGATCGTGTGGGCCACGGTGGGCTCGTCGACCGTGATCTTCTGGAAGCGCCGCTCGAGCGCCGCGTCCTTCTCGAGGTGCTTGCGGTACTCGTCGAGCGTGGTGGCGCCGATCGTCTGCAGCTCGCCCCGGGCCAGCATGGGCTTGAGGAGCGAGGCGGCGTCGATGGCGCCCTCGGCGGCACCGGCGCCGACGAGCGTGTGGATCTCGTCGATGAACAGGATGATGTCGCCCCGGGTGCGGATCTCCTTGAGCACCTTCTTCAGGCGCTCCTCGAAGTCGCCCCGGTAGCGGCTGCCGGCGACCAGCGCGCCCAGATCGAGCGTGTAGAGCTGCTTGTCCTCCAGCGTCTCGGGCACTTCGCGCGAGACGATGGCCTGGGCCAGGCCCTCGACGATGGCGGTCTTGCCGACGCCCGGCTCGCCCACCAGCACCGGGTTGTTCTTGGTGCGCCGCGACAGCACCTGCATGACCCGCTCCATCTCGCGGGAGCGCCCGATCACCGGGTCGAGCTTCTTCTCGCGGGCGAGCTGGGTCAGGTTGCGGCCGAACTGGTCGAGGACCAGCGAGCCGGTGGGCTGGTTCTCGCTCGAGCTGCCGGAGCCGGTGGCGGCGCCGGCCTTCTCGCTGCCGGGCCCGGACGAGCCCTGGTACCCCGACAGGAGCTGGATCACCTGCTGGCGGACCCGGGACAGGTCGGCCCCGAGCTTGACCAGCACCTGGGCGGCCACGCCCTCGCCCTCACGGATGAGGCCCAGGAGGATGTGCTCCGTGCCGATGTAGTTGTGGCCCAGCTGGAGCGCCTCACGCAGCGACAGCTCGAGCACCTTCTTGGCCCGAGGCGTGAAGGGGATGTGCCCCGCTGGCGACGAGCCACCCTGGCCGATGATCTCCTCGACCTGCTGACGAACGGCCTCCAGGCTGATCCCCAGCGACTCGAGCGCCTTGGCAGCCACACCCTCACCCTCGTGGATCAGGCCCAGGAGGATGTGCTCCGTGCCGATGTAGTTGTGGTTGAGGAGCCGGGCTTCCTCTTGTGCGAGCACGACCACACGGCGAGCCCGGTCGGTGAACCGTTCGAACAAGGACCTGCCTCCCACCTTGTCGGGGGATCCGTGGAGGCGAGTGTACCCGCGGTCCGTGTTCCCTACGCCGTCGAGCGCGGTTTGTAACCGGCGGGTATCACCTCCCCTAACGTGGTGTCGGTGGCCTCCCCCGACCCCCTCACCGGCCTACCGGGCCTGCCTGACCTGCGTGATCGCGTCGAGAAGCGGTTGCTGGGGGCTGTGGAGACCGCGAATCCGCAGATGACCGAGATGACCTCCCATCTGGTCCGGGCCGGCGGCAAGCGCATCCGGCCGCTGTTCGTGCTGGCTGCGGCCGCGAGCGCGAACGACACGGCGGGCGAGGACGCCGTCACCGGCGGTGTCGCCGTCGAGCTCGTCCACATCGGATCGCTCTACCACGACGACGTGATCGACGAGGCCCCCACCCGGCGGACCGTCGAGAGCGTGAACGCCCGGTGGGGCAACCTGCGGGCCGTGCTGGCCGGCGACTTCCTGCTGGCCCGGGCGTCGGAGCTGGCGGCGTCTCTCGGCACCGAGGTGGCCGAGCTGCTGGCCGCCACCATCGCCCGGCTGTGCGAGGGCGAGGTCGCCGAGCTGCAGGACGCGTACCAGGTCACCCGCACCGAGGCGAGCTACCTGGCCGCCATCGAGGGCAAGACCGCCTCGCTGTTCGCGTCGGCCTGCCGGATCGGCGGGCTGGTCGCCGACCTGCCCCGCGACCGGATCGAGGCGCTCACCGAGTTCGGCCTCCACTACGGCATGGCCTTCCAGGTGGTCGACGACGTGCTCGACGTGGTGGCCACCGCGGACGAGCTGGGCAAGCCGGCCGGCCACGACCTGACCGAGGGGGTCTACAACCTGCCGGTCCTGCGGGCGCTGGCCGGCGACGAGGGCCCCGAGCTGCGGGGCCTGCTGGGCGGGCCGATCGAGGGCGACCGCCTGGCCCGGGCGCTGGAGCTGGTGCGGGGCGGCCGGGGCGTGCCCGAAGCCGTCGCCGTGGCCGAGGGCTACGCCAACCGGGCCGTGGAGGCGCTGGCGCCGCTGCCGCCGTCCCCGGCCGTCGAGGCGCTCGCCGGGGCGGCCCGCCACCTGACGGCGGAGCTGCACGGGCGGCTCTGACGGCGGCCGGCGCCCGCCGGCTGCGGCCCGGCCGGCCCGGATACCAGCTGGGACGCTGCGGGCGCGCGAGGCTTGAGCCGTGCGAGTGACGGCCCGAGTCGACTATGCGGTGCGGAGCGCGACCGAGCTCGCCCTCGAGCACCCGGGCACCCTGACCGCGGACACGATCGCGGCCCGCCAGGAGCTGCCCCTGGCGTTCACCAAGCAGATCCTGAGCGCGATGCGGCGGGCGTCGCTCGTGCAGAGCCACCGGGGCGGCGAGGGCGGCTACCGGCTGCTGCGGCCGCCGGAGGCGGTCTCGGTCGCCGACATCGTCCGGGCCGTCGAGGGCCCGCTGGCCGACGTGCGGGGCGAGGCGCCCGAGACGCTCGAGTACCCGCCGTCCACCCAGGTCCTCCGCCCGCTGTGGATCGCCACCCGGGCCAGCCTGCGGGCGGTGCTCGAGACCGTCACGCTCGCGGACCTGGCGGCCGGCAAGCTGCCCAGGGACGTCGAGGCGTACACCGAGGTCGCCGGCGCCTGGGAGCGGCGCTGACACGCCGGGCGGGCGCCTAACGGCTGAACGTGCGCGGCGCCCGGTAGGACGGGTGCTGGACCGGCCGGCCGGTCCGCGCCGTCCACCGCCACTGCACCGAGATGCGCCCGCCGGCCACGCCGGGCGCCCGGGGCACGGCGTGCTCCCACCCGACCTGGCACCGTCCGCCCATGACCAGCAGGTCGCCGTGGCCGGGCGCGAAGTCGTGGGTGGCGCCCCCGGCCGGGACGTCGTGGGCGTACCGGCGCGACCGGGGCCGGACGAGGAACGGCCGGCGGGCGCCGAGCACCAGCAGGGCGATCAGCGTGTCGTCGAGCCAGCGCAGGTCGTCGTCGCGGTGGAACGCCTGGCTGTCGCGCCCGTCGCGGTACCAGTTCAGCGAGAAGCCGGCGAAGGAGACGCCGTAGCGGGCCCGCAGCGCCTTGGCGGCGTCGACCAGGACGGGGTCGGGGGCGTCGGCGACCGAGGCGTAGCCGGCCGTGAGCCGGGGCTCGTCGACCCACCGCTCGTAGCGGAACACGCGGCCCTGTCGCCACGGCACGGCCGCCACCAGCGTGTCGTACAGCCGGTCGGCACCGCGCACCCAGCCGCGGACGACGTCGACCCACGAGGCCTCGTCGAGCCACGTGCGCTCGACCGACGCCCCTCGGGTGAGGGACGGGCCCGTCGGCCCGCCCGCCACGTCAGGCGCCGGGCGTCTCGCCCAGGCCGTCGTTGACCGCCCGGTACATGTCGTAGATCTCCTTGCAGGCCTGGCACATGGGCAACTTCTTCGGGTCGCGCTGGGGCACGAAGCGCTCGCCGCACAGGGCCTCGACCGGATAGCCGAACACCCGGGCCTCGGTCACCTTGGCCACCGCCGACTCGCCCGGGTCGGTGCGGACGATGTGGGCGACCTTCGGCTCGCCCGTCTGCAGGTCTTCGTCGGTGCGCGTGTCGGTGCGCTCGTCGACCTGGGGCAGCGTGGTGATCAGCGGTGTCGTCATCGTCGATCTCGCCTCCGCCCCTCAGATTACGGCCGGGTCAGACGACCGCGGGCATGCGGTCGCGGATGGCGTCGCGCAGCTCCTGCAGCGCCGCCGGCTCCAGCGGCCGCTCGCCGGGGCCGGTCGGGAGGCCGCGGCGGGCGTCGTCGAACACCTCGCCCATCCAGGTCCGCGGCGTCGTGTACCGCGGCAGGACCTGCATGTAGACCTGGTGCGACGGGCTCATGTGGAAGGCATGGTCGTACGAGTCGGGGCTCAGCAGCTGGTCGAGCGCCCGGTGGACCCGCTGGATGTGGGTGTGGAGGTCCATCCACTCGGCCGCCGTGAGGTCGGCGACCGAGTCGCACGGACGGTTGAGCAGGATCACGGCCGCGCCGAGCTGGTGCTGATCGGTGCTCACCGCGATCGTCCAGGTCGTGCGGGCCTCGACCTGGGCTTCGGGCGGGATGCGGAGCCAGGTTCCGGTCACGGGCCCCATTTTGGCAGGGGTCTGTACTTAGGTCGCCACCCGGGCGGCGCGGCCAGCCAGGCCACGGCGCCGCCCGGGGCTGTGTCGTCACCAGGCTGCGTCGCGACCCGAGCTGCGTGGGCAGCCGGGCTACGTGGGCAGCCGGCGGGGAAGGCGCCCGGCCGCGGCCACGCCCGCGAGGGCGACGCCCAGCGTGACCAGGAACGCCAGGGTGAGCGACGAGCCGGTGGACCAGTCGTGGGCCTCGCCCAGCGCCACGAACACCCCGGCCATGCCGGTGCCCAGCGACGTGCCCAGGACGTCGGTGAGCTGGAGCGACGAGCTGGCCCGGCCCTCCGTCCCGGAGGCGGCCCCACCGAGCACCGTGGTCGACAGCGGCGCGTACGACAGGCCGATGCCGAGGCCGCCGACGGTCCAGGCGGCGATGAGCACCGCCACCGGCACGGAGCCGAGCCCGACCATCGTCCCGGCCACCCCCGCCGCCAGGCCGGCGAACCCCCAGCGCACCAGCCGGCGCGGGCCCCGCGACAGGACGAGGCGCTGCTGGATCCAGGACCCGGCGGTCCACGACAGCGTCGTGGCGGTCAGCGCCAGACCGGCCATCCAGGTGGGCTGGCCGCGGGCGTCGGTGACCGCCAGCGAGATGTAGGCGTCGGTGCCGAAGAACGCGAACGTGAGGATGCCCCGGACCGCCACCGCGGCCGGCACGCCGGGCCGGAGTCGGACGGTGCCGGCCGGGACGAGCCGCAGGAAGGCGAGCGCCGCCACCGGCGCCCCGGCCACGACGAGCGCCGCCGCCGGCCCGGCGCCCTCCGTGCTCAGGCCGGCGAGGACGAGGGCAACGCCGACGACCAGCACCGCGGCCGGCCGCCAGCGGTTCGGCGCCCGGGCGGCCGCCCCGTCGTCCGGCACCGTGCCGGACAGGATGGGCAGCGTCATGGCGGCGGCGAGCGCCACGAGAGGCAGCAGGGCCAGGAACACGACCCGCCACGACGCCCACCGCTCGATGCCGCTGGCCGCCGCCGGCCCCAGGAGGCCGGGAACGACCCAGGCGGTGGAGAACACGGCGAACACCCGCGGCCGCAGCGCCGGCGGGAAGGCCCGCCCGACGGTCGTGTAGGCGACGGCGGGGATGGCGCCGGCCCCCACGCCCTGCAGCACCCGCCCGACCACCAGGACGCCCATGCTGGGCGCCGCCCCGCCGACCACCAGGCCGGCGGCGAACAGGACGAGCCCGGTGGCGTACGGGAGCCGCGTCCCCCGGCGGTCGGCCGTGTCGCCGGCGACCACGATCCCGAGCAGGCTGCCCAAAAAGAAGCCCGAGAACACCCAGCCGTAGAGGCCGAGCCCGCCCAGGTCGTCGGCCACCACCGGCATGACGGTGGCCACCGCCAGCGACTCGAACGCCACCAGGGTCACGGTGAGGACCAGCCCCGCGGTCAGCCGGCCGCGGCCGGGTCCCCACAGGCGGACCTCGGGCTCCGGCGCGCCCGCAGGGGTCTCGGGCGCGCCCGCAGGAATCTCTGCCGCGCGCCCGGGCGCGGTCGGGGGGTGCGTCTCCACCTCGGACATGCCACCGGTCCAACCAGCGGCGCCGCCACCGGATTCCATCCGCCCGTCGGGAAAACTCGGGGGCGTGACCCCGTCCGGAGCGACCCGCGGCCCCGGCTCCCCGGCCCCCGACCCGGGGCGGGAGGACGCGCTCGTGCGCGGCCTGCTGGCCGGCATCGCCGTGTTCCGCTGGCTGGCCTGGGCCTGGATGGCGACGCTGCTGGTCGTGAGCCGGCCCGAGCTGGGCGACGAGCGGGCCCGGCCGTGGCTGGCCATCGCCCTGGTGGCCGCGGCGCTGGCCACGACCGCCGCCCTCACGGTCGTGCTCCGCACCGACCCCGACCGCCTGCTCACGCTGCCGCTGGTGGCGGCCGAGGTGGCCGTCGCCTTCGCCCTCGAGGTGGGCGACATCGCCGCCTACAACGGCGTGGACCGCGCCCAGTCGCTGTCGTCGGCCTGGCCCCTGGCCGGGATCCTGACCGCCGGGGTAGCGTTCGCCGCCCGGGGCGGCCTGGTCGCCGGCGTGGCGGTCGGCCTCGGCCGCGTGGCCGGCGAGCTGATCGAGCCGGGCCGGTGGAGCCGGCACGACAGCGTCTCGTCGCTCTCGTCGGTCGTCTTGTACGGGCTGGCCGGCGTCGTCGCCGGCCTCGTCACCGCCCGGCTGCGCGACGCCGAGCGGCGCATCTCGCTCGCCCAGGCCCGCGAGGAGATCGCCCGCACGCTGCACGACGGCGTGCTCCAGACGCTGGCCGTCGTCCAGCGGCGGGCCGAGGACCCGGACCTCGTCCGCCTGGCCCACGAGCAGGAGCGCGAGCTGCGCGAGTACCTGTTCGGCGCCCGCACCGCGGTCGGCGGGGGCGGCGACCTGGGCACCCGCCTGCGGGCGGCGGCCGCCCGGTTCGAGGACCGTTACGGGGGCACCGCCCGGGTGATCCTGGCCGACGACCTGCCCGCGCTGCCGCCCCCGGTCGTCGAGGCGCTGGCCGGCGCCGTGGGCGAGGCGCTCACCAACGCCGGCAAGCACGGCGGGGCCGGCACGGTCACCGTCTACGCCGAGCCGGCCGACGGGGCGGTGTTCTGCTCGGTCAAGGACGACGGCACCGGGTTCGACCCGGCGGCGACGCCCGAGGGCGAGGGCCTGCGCCGGTCGGTCCGGGGCCGCATCGCCGAGGTCGGCGGCCGCGTCGAGGTCGACGGGCGGCCGGGGCGGGGCACCGAGGTGCGGTGCTGGGTGCCGACCTGACCGGTCCTGACCGGTCCAGGCCCCGTCGCTGCCCGCGTCCGCCCTGACGGCGAGGCTACGGTCCCGTACCCTGCGGGGCGTGAGCGATCTGCGCGCGGTTCGCGTCGTGGTGGTCGACGACCACCCGATCTGGCGGTCGGGGCTGCGCGCCGACCTCGGCTCCAACTTCCACATCGTGGGCGAGGCCGGCGACGCCGACGAGGCCATCGAGCTGATCCGGTCGACCAACCCCGACCTGGTGGTGTGCGACCTCAACATGCCGGGCGGCGGGGGCATCAAGGTGGCCCGGGCCTGCGGCCAGGACACCCACATCGTCATGCTCACGGTCAGCGAGCAGGAGCGCGACCTGCTCGACGCCGTGGCCGCCGGCGCCCACGGCTACCTGGTGAAGACGACCCCGCCCGACGAGCTGCGCCGCGAGCTGTGGCGGGCGGCCCACGGCGAGCCGGTGTTCTCGCCCACGCTGGCGTCGCTGGTGCTGGGCGAGTTCCGCCGCCTGGCCAAGGCGGCGGGGCCGACCCAGCCGCTGTCCGAGCGGGAGCGAGAGGTCCTGCAGTACGTGGCCCGGGGCCACACCTACCGCGAGATCGGCGAGCAGCTGTTCATCGCCGAGAAGACGGTCGAGAACCACGTGCGCAACATCCTGAACAAGCTCCACCTCAACCGGCGGCAGGAGCTGGTCCGCTACGCCCTCGAGCACGGCATCGACTGACGATCGGCGGCGCCGGGCGGGGGACGGCGCCGGGCGGGCGGCGATGCCGAGCGGGCGGCGATGCCGGCGGGCGGGCGGGGCATGACGCCGGGTGGACGGCCCGCGGCGGGGCGGTGACGGCCGCCCGCGGGTGGCCCCGGGCGGGGACGGGGCGCTCAGCGGGACGGGTCGACCACCCGCCCCACGAACAGCGGCGCCCCGGTCGCGACGTGCCGCACCGCGTACAGGAACGGCCGGTCGACGGTGATCGGGACCGGCGGGTCGGCCGGCGCCGAGGTCACGCCGACCCCGATGGCGGTGGCGGCTGCCGCCTCGGTGCCGTTCTCGTCGACGGTGATGTCGGCGGCCTGGACCGCGCTGGCGATCTCGAGGTCGGGGCCGATGCCGCTCAGGTCGCCGCCGGGGATCCGCAGGCCCCGCTCGGCCAGCACCGGCGCCAGGTCGAGGGCGGCGTTGGCCGCCCACCGGGGCAGGCGCAGGTCGACCTGGCCCGCGGTCAGCGTCCCGGCGACCTCGCCCAGGGCCGGCAGCGCCGCCGGGTCGTCGAGGGCGGCGGGGTCGTCGGGCACCACCACGAGCATGGCCAGCTCGCCGCCCCGGTAGGGGAGCTCGACGGCCGTGTACCCGGCGCCCCGGGCGTAACGGGCGTGGAGCGCGGGCGCGTGCATGGTCGGGACCTCGACGGTCGACCCGTCGGCCCGGTGGAACGGCTCCTCCTCGGTGGCCTCCTCGACGAACTGCGTCGCCCACTCGGCCTTCAGGTACGCGGCGTTGACCAGCATCGCCCGGGTCTCGTCGGTGATGGCGTCCTCGCCGAGCAGCTCGGGGATGCGGTCGCGGGTGGCGTCGGCGACCCAGTCGTTGATGGCCCGGCGGCTGCCGTCGGGGTCGTCGACGAAGTCGGTCACCTGCAGGCCGGCGCCGTAGTGGGTCGCCAGCGTGTCGAGGAAGTCGGCCTCGACGTCGAAGCCCGACTGGGCCCAGATGGCGTTGGCCAGCTCGAGGGTCACGTCCTCGCCGGAGGCGGCCTCCAGCGTGGCGGTCAGGTCGTTCATGGCCGCGTGCAGGCCCGGCTGGTCGGGGAACCCGAACGCCCCGGCGATGGCGTCGACGGTGTCGCCCCGGGCGCCGGCCTCGGCCATGGCGAAGGCCACGGCCAGGCTCGTCGGGGAGAACACGGTGTTGTCGCCGGAGCGGGCCAGCACCGGCTCCACGGCGCGGGTGAACGTGTCGAGCCCGGCCACCAGCTCGGGCGTGGGGGCGTCGGCGGGCGCCGCCTGGCGGGGCCGGTCCGCGGCCACGAGCTCCACGTCGCTACCTCCCTCCCCGCCGCCCCCGCACGCCGCGGCGGCGAGCGCGGCGGCCACGAGCGCGGCCAGCCGGCGCCTCACCGACCGCGTGCTCGTCCGGCGTGTCCGACGCATGCCCGTTCGACCCATGCCCCTTCGACGCCCGAGGGTGGTCGCCGGGTTCCGTGACGACGCCGAAGTCGACGACGGCCAGCGGACCGTCAGTCCTGCTCGGGCCGCAGCGTCGGGAACAAGATCACGTCGCGGATGCTCGGCGTGTCGGTCAGCAGCATGATCAGCCGGTCGATGCCGATGCCGAGCCCGCCGGTGGGCGGCAGGCCGTACTCGAGCGCCCGCAGGTAGTCCTCGTCGACGGCCATCGCCTCGGCGTCGCCGGCGGCCCGCTGCCGGGCCTGCTCCTCGAACCGGCGGCGCTGCTCGTCGGGATCGATGAGCTCGGAGAAGGCGTTGGCCAGCTCGCGGCCCGCCACCAGCGCCTCGAACCGCTCGACGGTCTCGGGCACCTCCCGGTGGTCGCGGGCCAGCGGCGACACCTCCTTGGGGTAGTCGCACACGAACACCGGGCCCCACAGCTCGGCCTCGGTCGTCTTCTCGTAGATCTCGAGGACGAGCTTGCCCGGGCCCCAGGACTCGTCGGGCTCGAGGCCCCGCTCGGCGGCGATCGCCCGCAGCTGCTCGACCGGCATGCGGACGTCCAGGCGCAGGCCGGTGTGCTCCTCCACCAGCTCGACCAGCGACGCCCGCCGCCACGGCGGCGTGAGGTCGACCTCGCGCCCGTTGTAGGTCACGACCGGCGACCCCGTGACCTGGGTGGCCACCTCGGCGACCAGCTCCTCGGTCAGGGCCATCATGTCGCCGTAGTCGGCGTAGGCCTGGTACAGCTCCAGCATCGTGAACTCGGGGTTGTGCCGGGTCGACAGCCCCTCGTTCCGGAACACCCGGCCGATCTCGAACACCCGCTCGAAGCCGCCCACGACCAGCCGCTTGAGGTACAGCTCGGGGGCGATGCGGAGGTAGAGGTCGAGGTCGAGGGCGTTGTGGTGGGTGACGAACGGCCGGGCCAGCGCCCCGCCGGGGATGGGGTGGAACACCGGCGTCTCGACCTCGATGAACCCCCGGTCCTCGAGGAAGCGCCGCATCACCGAGATCGCCCGGCTCCGGGCCAGGAACGTCCGCCGGCTCGACTCGTTGGCCCACAGGTCGGCGTAGCGCTGGCGGTAGCGGAGGTCGGTGTCCGTGATGCCCTTCCACTTGTCGCCGAAGCCCCGGCGGGCCTCCGCCAGCAGCTGCCACTCGGCCACCTGCACCGACAGCTCGCCCTTGCGGCTGCGGAGCACCTCGCCGCTGGCCACGACCCAGTCGCCGAGGTTGAGCTTGCTGAACTGCTCGAACTCGGAGGTGCCCTTGGCGGTGGCCATGAGCTGGATGGCCCCGCTCGAGTCGCGCAGGGTGGCGAACGTCAACCGGCCCATGGCCCGCAGCAGCATGACCCGGCCGGCGACGGTGGCCTGCACGCCGCTGTTCTCGCCGTCGGCCAGCTTCTCGTGGGCGGCCTGCAGGTCGGCGGCCCGGTCGGACACCTCCACCCGGTAGGGCGGACGCAACTCGCTCATCGGTTCTTCTCGTAGATCAGGCGCAAGCCGTGCAGCGTAAGCCATGGCTCGTGGTGGTCGATGGTCGACGACAGCGGCGTGATGAGCCCCGACAGGCCGCCGGTCGAGATGACGTTGGCCTTCTCACCCAGCTCGGCCTCGATGCGGCTCACCATGCCGTCGACCAGAGCCGTGTAGCCGTAGACCACGCCCGACTGCATGGACTCGACGGTCGAGCGCCCGATCACGTGGCGCGGCTCGACCAGCTCGACGCGCCGCAGGGCCGCGGCCCGGGCGAACAGGGCATCCAGGCTGATGTCGATGCCGGGGAAGATGGCGCCGCCCAGGTACTCGCCCCGGGCCGAGATGGCCTCGAACGTGGTGGCCGTGCCGAAGTCGACGACGATGATCGGCCCCTTGTACAGGTCGTAGGCGGCGACCGCGTCGGCGATGCGGTCGGCGCCGACCTCCTTGGGGTTGTCGTAGAGGATGGGCACGCCGGTGCGGATGCCCGGCTCGATGACCACGGCCTGCTGCCCGAAGTACCGCTCGCTCATGCGGCGCAGGGCCCCGGTCACCCGGGGGACGGACGAGCACACGCACACCCCGGCGATGTCCTCGTCGAACGAAAAGCCGTGGAAGCCGAGGAACTCCTGGACGACGAGCGCGTGCTCGTCGGCCGTCCGCTCGGCGTTCGTCGCGATCCGCCAGTGGTCGAGCAGGTGGGTGTCGGCCAGGCGCCGGCCGACGTTGTGCTCGTTGTCGGGCTCGAGGTCGTACAGCCCGACAACGGTCTGGGTGTTGCCAACGTCGATGGCCAGCAGCATCACGGCGCGTGAGGCTACGCGGACCCCGGCGGGACGGACGAACCGGTTGGTCCGGGTCGCCCGGCCGGCCGCCGGTCAGGGCCCGGCGCCGCCGTCGTCGATGTCGAGGCCGATGTCGAGGACGGGGGCGGAGTGGGTCAGGGCGCCCACCGACACCATGTCGGCGCCGGTGGTGGCGTAGGCGCCGATCGTGTCGAGGTCGACCCGGCCGGACACCTCGAGCAGCGGACGGCCGGGCCCGGGCCGCAGGGCCCGCACCTCGTCGACGACGGCCTTCACCTCGGCCGGCTCCATGTTGTCGAGCAGGAGGGCGTCGGCGCCGGCCTCGACCGCCTCGCGGGCCATGGCGGCGTCCGCGCACTCGACGTGTACCGTGCGGCCCGGCCACCGGGCCCGCGCCCGTTCGACCGCCTCGGTGATGCCGAACAGGGCCAGGTGGTTGTCCTTCAGCAGCACCCAGTCGGACAGGTTGCCCCGGTGGTTGTGGCCGCCCCCGGCCCGCACGGCCGCCTTCTCCAGCGTCCGCAGGCCGGGCGTGGTCTTGCGGGTGTCCCACACGCGCAGCGACCCGCCCGCCGCCGCCACCGCCGCCACGTAGCGGGAGGTCAGCGTGGCGATGCCCGACAGGTGGCAGAGGAAGTTCAGGGCGGTCCGTTCGGCGGTGAGGATGGGGGCCAGGCGGCCGGCGACGCGGCCGACCTCGTGGCCCGCCCGCACCGGGTCGCCGTCGTCGGCCGCCCACTCGACCGTGAGCGACGCGTCGACGCAGCGCAGCGTCTCCTCGGCGCACAGCCGGCCGGCGAGCACGCCGTCGCGCCGGGGCACGAACCGGGCCGTGGCCTCCAGGTCGGGCGGGAGGAGCAGGGAGGTCAGGTCGCCGATCGGCGTGAGGTCCTCGGCCAGGGCGCGCGCCACCGCCTCGCGGACGGCCGTGATGGGCGGGTGGACGTCGTGCACGGCCGGGCAGTCTCGCATGGCAAGATACTTGACGCATGATCAGGAGATTCCGGGCCGGCGCGGTGGCCGCCCTCGTCGTCGCGGCCGCCGCCTGCTCGTCGGGATCGGGCGACGGCGGCGACGGCGACAGCGGCGGCGGGGCGGGGGGCGGCGACCGGGAGCCGGCCGCGGCCGAGACCCCGGGCGGGAACGCGGCGGAGGCCGGGCCGCCGTTCGCCGTCGAGCGCCGGACGGTCGAGATGGTCGACGGCAGCCGGCCCACCGACGCCTACCCGCCGGCGAGCGTGGCGGCCCGACCCGACCGGACGCTCGAGGTCCACCTCGTGCACCCCGACGAGGTCGAGGGCCCGTTCCCGCTCCTGGTCTGGGCCCACGGGTGGAACGGCACCAACGAGGCGTTCCTCCCCTTCGCCGAGCGGCTGGCGCGCCAGGGCTACGCCGTGGCCCTGCCCGAGTTCCCGCTGAGCCGGGAGGGCGTCGCCAACGGCGACGACGTGCAGAACCAACCCGCCGACATGAGCTTCGTCATCGACGAGGTGCTCGAGCTCGGCCTGGCCGACGGCGAGCACGTGGCGGTGGGCGGCCACTCGCTCGGCGCCGCCACCGTGTTCGGCGTCGCCTTCAACACGTGCTGCCTCGACGAGCGCATCGACGCCGCCATCGCCGTGTCGGGCGGCGGCCTCGTCTTCGAGGGCGGCGAGTACCTGGAGGAGGACACGGTGCCGCTGCTGCTCGTGCACGGCGTCCGCGACCCGGGCGTGCCGATCGGGGTCGGCGACGCCACGTTCGAGAACCAGCCGCCGCCCATCACCTACCTGCGCCTGAACGAGGCCGACCACGTCAGCGTGTTCGAGGGCGCCAACGGCGCGGTGTTCGAGCAGGCGATGCTTGCGTTCCTCGACGCCGAGCTGCGGGGCGACGAGTCCGGCATGGCGGCGCTGCCGGAGGTCGTCGCGGACTCGGGGCTGGCGGAGCTGCGGACGAAGTGACGGTCCCGCCCTGCGGGCGGTGGCCTGGCGGCGGACCGACCCGGCCGGCGGCGGGCTCAGCGGGCCAGGTCGGCCGGCTCCAGCCGGCGGACGACCAGCCCCTTGGTCGTCCACGGCTCGCGGGGGTCGGTGGCCAGCTGGCGCAGCCACCGGATCTGCTCGTCGAAGAAGTCGTAGTAGGGCGTGCCCTCGTCGAACACGAAGATCGGCCCGTCGGTCCCCCGCTTGCCGTGGCCGTAGAGCATGACCCGGCAGTGCCGGTCGATCTGCTCCATCGCGAACGAGCACGGGAAGTTGTAGACGTAGATGTGCAGGCCGGCGCCCTCGGCCGCTGCCGGGGCGATGCGCTCGCTCGCCGCGTACAGCGGGCGGAGGATCTCACGCACGTAGCGCCGGGGGTCCTCCATCGCCGCCTCGGCCGGCTCGATGCGGTAGCGGTCGCGCCGGGAGTCGCACGCCGGGTCCATGGCGTAGAACGTCACCGGGATCGAGACGGCCTTGGCCTCGAACAGCGGCAGGATCTGGTCGCGGGCGTAGAAGTTGCGGGTCAGGCCGAACAGCGTGATGTGGTCGCGGGCGCTCTTGATGCGCTCGGCCAGGTCGACGAACGACTCCTCGTTCGTCCGCGGCCACATGTTGGAGATCCCGGCGCGCTGCAGGTGGTCGACGTCGACCGCGCCGAAGTCGGTGCCGAACCCGAGCCGGTCGGGGCGCGTGCCGTACAGCCGGCACAGGTACTCGATGCGCTCGTCGCTGGGCCGGCGCTGGCGGTGCTCCCACCGACACAGCTCGGCGCTCGTGATGTGGGGCGGCGCCAGCCCGTCGGCCTCGTACAGGGCGTCGAGCCGGGCCGACACTTCGGGTCGGGTCCACCCGTTGGCGAACCGCCAGGCCTCCAGCGCGAACACGCCGGGGACCTCCTTCAGGATCTCGTCGACGATGACGCCGACCGGCAGGCCGTCGCGCAGCCCCCGCAACCGGATCTCGGCGGCGGCCCGGGCGAAGGCCTGGCGGCGCCCCCGGTCGATGCGCCCGCCCTGCGTCCGGCCCTCCCCATGCCGGTCGTCGCCCCAGCGGTCGCCGGCCCGGCGGCCCTGCCCTGGCCCGTCGTGCTTCCGCCGGTCGTGTCCCGTCCCGTCGCGTCCGTGCCCCCCGTCCACATTGCCATCATAGGGGGTGTGATAAATGACTTCCGGCGTCAAACAGCGTGACGCACGAGGCCATTTCGGCGTCAATGTCCCACGTGAGAGGGTGACCACGTGGGGTGCGCTGGTGAGGACGCAGTGGAGGCGTTGCGGTCGGCCAGCCGCCAACTCCTCGCCGCCGAGGAGGCGCACCGCATGTCACCCACGCTGGAGAACGTCGCCCGGCTGGCCCGCGCTCGGCGGGCCGTCGAGGAGGCGCTCGCCGCCGGTGAGGAGCGCGACCGCACCGGTGCGGGCGGACCCCACAGCTAGGGCTGGTGGGTTGTCCGATGCTGTGGGCGCGGCGGGGCCCGGGCTCTCCCCCCAGCTCGGGCCTCGCCGCGGGCCGGCCAGCCCGGTCAGCGCCGATCAGCCGAAGCCGCGGGCGTCCTGCTTGAGGGCGGTGTCGACGCCGAGGGCGGCGGCCACCACCAGCGAGCGCAGCGGATCCTGCAGCGGGCGGTGGATCTGCACCACGTAGTTGTCGGCCGTGGTGAACATGGCCTTGGCCAAGCCCTCCCACGTCTTGGTGATGCGGGCGACCTCGGCGCCGGTGTGGTCCTGGATGTTGAAGTTCCAGGCCCGCCAGTTCTCGGCGTTGATCGAGCCCCACTGCTGCCCGTTGGACTCGAGCGAGAACCGGATCTTGCCGATGGCGTTCTGCTGGACGATCTGGCCGACCTCGTTGCCCATGCCGTCCTGCACGATGACGCGGGACTTGATCACCTTGGCCGGCCGGGTCAGCGCCAGGAGCACGTTGCCCTGCAGGTCGACGACCTGGAGCTTGTGCGTCATGAACTGGTCGTAGGACGTGAGCACGCGGATGATCTTCTTGGCCGTGCTCTGGCCGACCTGGCGCACCGCACCGAGCTGGCGCCCGTTCTGGTCGTAGATGGCGTACTCGTTCGAGACCTCGATGAGCTTCGCCTTCTGGTTCACGACCAGGATCGGCTCGGTGAAGATCGTGCCGCCGCCGCCCGCCACGGGCCCGACGCCCGCCTGGGCGACGTCACCCACGACCTTCTCGGTGGCGCGGTCGACCGTGGGGATGTGCCCGCCGCCGGTCGGCGGGTCGATCGCCTGCCGCCCGTGGGAAGCGACGTGCTCGGTCCACCGCGTGCCGTCCCACCACCGCGTCTCGTGCCGGCCGAACGGATCGGGGTACCAGCCCTGGGGATGCTGGCCGGGAGCCCCCGCAGCGGCGTGCTGATCGGCTGTAGACATGGTGGCCGATAGTAGCGGTGACCCCTGCTGACCAGTAGCGCGCCCCCCCTGCCCCCACCACCGTCGGTGACGGGCTGGCGCCACCCGTCAGCCGCCGATCACGTAACGGACGAGCTGGTCCGCCGAGGTGTCGGGGAAGTCGGTGCGGGCGTGGGCGCCCCGGCTCTCGGTGCGGGCCGCGGCCGCCGCGCACAGGGCCCGGCCCACCTCCACGAGGTTGGCCAGCTCGCAGGCGGCCGGCGTGGGCGGCGCGTCGGCCAGGGCGGCGACCACCGCGGCCGCCTCGGCCACGGCCTCCGCCGCCCGCTCCAGCGACGCCGCCGACCGCAGCACGCCGGCGTCCAGCGACATGGCCCGCTGGAGCACGGCCCGGGCCTCGGCCACGGTGGCCGGCGGCGCCTTGGCCTCGGGCCAGGGCCCGAGCTCCAGGCGCCGGCCCCCGATCCCGCCGTCGTCGCCGCCGAGCACGCACCGCATGGCCCCGGTGGGCTCGGGGCCGTCCTTGCCCTGCTCGACCGCCTCCACGACCCGGGGGCCGAACACCATGCCGTCGAGCAGCGAGTTGGACGCCAGCCGGTTGGCCCCGTGGACGCCGTTGCAGGCCACCTCGCCGGCCACCCACAGCCCGGGCAGCGTGGTGGCGCCGTCGAGGTCGGCCACGATGCCGCCGCTCTGGTAGTGGGCGGCCGGGGCCACCGGCAGCCAGTCGCGGCGGGGGTCGAGCCCGACGGCCGCCAGCTCGCGGGCAATGGTCGGGAACCGCTCGGCGAACCCGTCCAGCCCCGTGGCGTCCAGCCACACGTGGTCGGTGCCGGTCTCCAGCATGCGGGCGGTGATGGCCCGGCTCACCTTGTCGCGCGGGAGCAGCTCGTCGACGAAGCGCTCGCCGGTGGCGTCGCGGAGCAGCGCGCCGTGGCCCCGCAGGGCCTCGGACAGGAGCGGCCGGGGCATGGCCGGATGGTGCAGCGCCGTCGGGTGGAACTGGACGAACTCCAGGTCGGCGACCGCCACCGCCCCCGACCGCAGCGCCATGGCCACGCCGTCGCCGGTCGACTCGACGGGGTTGGTCGTCACCGCGAACAGCTGGCCGGTGCCGCCGGTGGCCACGAGCACGTGCCGGGCCCGGACCTCGGTCCGCTCGCCGGCCGGCGACAGCGCCACCAGCCCGGCGCACCGGCCGCCCTCCACCAGCAAGTCGAGGGCGAACCACCGCTCGTACACGGCGGCCGCGCTGCCCCGGACGGCCGCCACCAGGGCCCGCTCGACCTCGGCACCCGTCGCCGCCCCGCCGGCGTGCACGACCCGGGCGTGGGAGTGGCCGCCCTCGCGCGCCAGCTCCAGCTCGCCGCTGGCGTCGCGGTCGAAGATGGCGCCCAGGGCGATCAGCTCGTGGACCCGCCCGGGCCCCTCGTCGACCAGGACCCGCACCGCGTCGGCGTCGCACAGGCCCGCGCCGGCGGCCAGCGTGTCGGCCAGGTGCAGATCGGTGGAGTCGGGGTCCTCGGCCAGCACGGCGGCGACGCCGCCCTGGGCCCACCGGGTGGTGGCCTGGTCGAGCTCGGCCTTCGTGAGCACCCCGACGCGCATGCCGTGGGTCTCGGCCGCCCGCACGGCGGCGGACAGGCCGGCGACCCCCGAACCGACCACCAGCAGGTCGAGCACGGGACCCCGTCGGCTAGCTCGCCGAGACCTCGACGTAGCGGTGGGGCGGCGGCCCCGACTGCTGGGCGGCCAGCAGCTCGGCCGTCATCGCGTCGATCTGGCGGTTGCGGGAGTCGACGTGGACGACGATCGGCTCGTAGTCGGCCAGCTCCTCGCGCTCGTAGTCGGCGTAGCTGATGATGATGACCCGGTCGCCGGGCTGGACCAGGCGGGCCGCGGCGCCGTTGAGGCACAGGTCGCCCGAGCCGCGCCGACCGGCGATGGCGTAGGTCTCCAGCCGGGCGCCGTTGTCGATGTCGACGACGGCGACCTGCTCGTGCTCGAGGATGTCGGCCGCTTCCAACAGGTCGGGGTCGATGGTGACGGAGCCCACGTAGTGCAGGTTGGCGTCCGTCACGACGGCACGATGGATCTTCGACTTGAGCATGCGTCGCCGCATGGTGGGAAGCCTCCTCGGGTGGGTGCCGTCACACGGTCACCCCCACGTTGTCGATGAGCCGGGCTCGCCCGAATCGAACGGCTGCGAGCAGCCGAAGATTCCCGGCGAGCGGATCGGGGACTCGGAACGAGTCTGCGCTGACGACCTCGGCGTAGTCCAATTCCGCCAGCGGCTCGGCCTCGATGATCTCGGCCATGAGCTGGCGGACCTTGGCGGGGTCGCGCTCCCCCGCCAGGATCAGCGCCGCCCCGGCCTTCAGCGCCCGGTTCACGACCGGCGCCGCCGCCCGCTGCTCGGGCGTCAGGTAGGCGTTGCGGGACGACAGGGCGAGGCCGTCGCGCTCGCGCACGGTCGGGCAGCCGACCACGTCGACCGGGAACGACAGGTCGGCGACCATGCGCCGGACGACCGCCAGCTGCTGGAAGTCCTTCTCGCCGAAGTAGGCGGCGCACGGCCCGACGATGGCGAACAGCTTGGCCACGACGGTGGCGACGCCGTCGAAGTGGGTGGGGCGGGACGCCCCCTCCAGCGGGGCCGACACCTCGGCGACCGACACCGTGGTCAGCATCGGCCGGGGGTACATCTCCTCGACCGACGGCGTGAACAGCACGTCGGTGCCGGCGGCCTCGGCCAGCTTCGTGTCGCGCGGCAGGTCGCGGGGGTAGGCGTCGAGGTCCTCCCCCTCCCCGAACTGGAGCGGGTTGACGAAGATCGACACGACCACCACGTCGGTCTCGGCCCGGGCCCGGCGGATCAGCGACGTGTGGCCCTCGTGCAGGTAGCCCATGGTGGGCACGAAGCCGACGCGGCGCCCGGTCGCCCGCTCGGCGTCCAGCAGCTCGCGCAGCTCGGCGATGGTGGCGACGGTCTTCACCGGCGGATCACCCCCGAACGTCCCGGCCCGGCGGTCACGCGCTGTCGCCCAGGTCGTCGTCGACCGGGGCCGGCGGCGGGGTCCGGGCCAGGAGGCGGGCGGCCTCGACCATCCCCCGGTAGGCCTCGCGCTCGTCGGCCGGCAGCGCCCGCAGGTGGCGCCGGATCGTGGCCTCGTCGCCCCGGGCGGCCGGCCCGGTGAGCGCCCGGCGCGGGCCCAGCTCGGCCACGTTGTCGAGCGTGGCCCGGGCCAGGTCGAGGTAGGCCTCGAGCGGCACCTCCAGCCCCGCGGCGATGCGCTCGGCCTGGCCCAGCAGCGCCACCAGGTGGTTGGAGGCGATGCAGGCGGCGGCGTGGTAGAGGGCCCGATCGTCGTCGTCGAGGGCGAACGAGCGCCCGCCGAGCGCGGTGACGAGCTTGTCGATCACGGCCTCGTCGCCGCCGATGCCGTACCAGGCGCCGAGCAGGCGCTTGGCGCCGATCTCGGGGTTGGGCAGCGCCACGAGCGGGTGGAACGACGCCCGCCGGGGGTGGGGCGCCAGCTCGGACAGGCCGAGCGCCCCCGACATGTGGGCCACCACCGTGGACGGCACCGGCTCGACGGCCTTGGCGGTCTCGTTGATGACGTCGTCGGGCGTGGCGATGACCAGGAGCTGGACGTCGGCGGCGGCGTCGGCCACGTCGTCGCCGCGGCCCAGCATGGGCGCCACCTCCCACCCGACGCGGGTCAGTGCGAGCGCCAGCGACGTGCCGGCCCGGCCGGGCCCGATGATGCGCACCGAGGTCACCCCCCGAAGCCTAGATGTCGGCGTCGGGACCGAGATGTCGTCCGGGGGGCGCCGCACCAAGGGCCGTGGGGGCCGCACCCGGGGGGCCGGGGGCCGAGGTCCCGGCGGGTCAGAGCTCGTCGAGCGGGCCCAGCGGGCGGACATGGCCGACCGAGCGCCCGACGTCCTCCGCGCTCACCAGGTCGGGCGCCAGGTCGCGCAGCGGGGCCAGCACGAACCGGCGCTCCCACAGGCGGGGGTGGGGAACGACCAGGTCGGGCTCGTCGACGGTGACGCCGTCGATCCACAGCACGTCGACGTCGAGCGTCCGCGGCCCCCAGCGCACGTCGCGGACCCGGCCGGCCGCCGACTCCAGCCGGTGGCACAGGCCCAGCAGGTCGCGGGGCGTCCGGTCCGTGTCCAGCTCGGCCACGAGGTTGAGGTAGGGGCCCTGCTCGGGGCCGCCCACCGGCTCGGTCTCGTACACGGGAGAGACGGCCCGCAGGCCGGCCGGACCGAGCGAGGCGACGGCGTCCCGCAGGTGACCGGCCCGGTCGCCGACGTTGGAGCCCAAGCCCAGGAACGCCCGCGTCACGCCACACCCCCGTCGCGGGCCCGACGGATCCGCACGCCGGACGTGGCCAGCTGCTGCGGCACCGGCGGGCGCAGCTTGCGCACGGCCACGTCGACCGCGTCGATCCGGCCGTCGACGGCCAGGACCGCGTCGGCGACCAGCGCCGCCAGCCGCTCCAGCAGCGCCACGTGGCCGGCGCCCACCGTCCGCTCGACCGCCGCGCACACCGCCCCGTAGTCGACGGTGTCGGCCAGGTCGTCGCTGGCCGCGGCCGGCGCCAGGTCGAGCTCGAGGTCGAGATCGAGCTCCAGTGGCTGAGCCTGCTCGACCTCGATCGGCAGCACGCCGCACCGCCCGAGGACGCGCAGGCCCCGCAGCTCGATGCGGTCGCCCGCCCCCCGGCCGGTCACGCCGGGGAGGCGTCGGCCTCGTCGCGGAGCTGCTCGGCCGACGCCACCAGCTCGCGGCCCTCGGGGCCGAGCTGGCGGCCGGTCAGGCGCTCGGTGACCGAGATGGCCTGGGGGCCGTAGGGCACGAGCCGGGCCCACAGCAGGTAGCCGGCCACCAGGCCGCAGATGCGGTCGCCGACCTCCTCCTGGTGGAGGATCAGCTTCTCGTCGTTGGCCAGGAGGGCCTGCAGCTCGCGGTACAGGTTGCGCTGGAACAGCACCGGGTCGTCGTGCGGCCGTTGGGGCCGGTGCAGCCAGCTCACGCCGAGCTCGTCGTAGTTGTGCAGGTTGTGGGGTGCGGCGATCAGCGAGATGACCCGGTTGAAGCCCTGCTCCCGGATCCAGATGATCTCCTCCTGCCGGCGCACGCGCCGGTGGTTGGGGCCGTAGCCGCCGGGTCGCTCGCAGATGGCCAGACGATCCTTGAGCACCCATGTGAAGTTGCGCGGGGTGATCCCCTGGGCCCACTTGCCCTTCATCGGTGCCAACGTGCTCTCCTCGGATCGACTGCGTCTGCTTGCTGTCTAGGCGGCTCTCCGGACCGCCTCGGCCGCCCGCACGGTCGGGGGGACCTCATGCGCCCGCACCATCGACGCCCCGCGCTGGTAGGCCCACGCGGCCGTGGCCACCGACCCGGCCAGGCGGTCGCCCGGCGGGGGGATGTCCTCGGTCCGGTCGGCCCGGGCCAGCAGGCGGCCGAGCATCGACTTGCGGCTGGTGCCCACCAGCACCGGATAGCCGGTGGCCACCAGGACGTCGAGGTTGCCGAGCAGGTCGAGGTTGTGCTCCAGTGTCTTGCCGAACCCGATGCCGGGGTCGATCCACACCTCGGTGACGCCGGCGGCGACGGCCTCGTCGGCCCGGGCGACCAGGAAGTCGCGCACGTCGGCGACGACGTCGTCGTAGCGGGGCTCGCGCTGCATGGTGCGGGGATCGCCCAGCATGTGCATGGCCACGAACGCCGCCCCGCCGGCCGCCGCCACGGGCGCCAGCGTGGCCGACACGTCGTTGACCATCTGGGCCCCGGCGGCCAGGGCGGCCTCGGCCACCTCGGGCTTGCGGGTGTCGATCGACACCCGGATGCCGCGGGCGGCCAGCGCCTCGACCACCGGGAGGACCCGGCGGCACTCCTCGGCGACGGGGACGGGCTCGGCGCCGGGACGGGTCGACTCACCCCCGACATCGACCCAGTCGGCCCCCTCGGCGGCCAGCCGCTGCCCGTAGGCGATGGCCGACTCGTGGTCGTAGTAGCGGCCGCCGTCCGAGAACGAGTCAGGGGTGACGTTCACGACGCCCATGACCTGCGTGGAGCCGACCTGCACAGCCGACCATCCTAAACCGCTCTGCGGGCCCCACCGGGATTTCTCCCGGCCGATCCACCACGTACGGTGGTCAGAAAACTGCGTTCAGCGGTGGCCGACGATGAAGCGCATGGCCTCCTCGCGGGTGGCCACGCTGGTGCGGAACAGCCCGCGCACCGCGGAGGTCACCGTCGTCGACCCCGGCTTGCGCACCCCCCGCATGGTCATGCACAGGTGCTCGGCCTCGATGACCACCATCACGCCCCGGGGCTGGAGGGTCCGGTCTATCTCGTCGGCCACCTGGGTGGTGAGCGTCTCCTGCACCTGCGGCCGCTTGGCGTAGGCGTCGACCAGCCGGGCGAGCTTGGACAGGCCGGTGATGCGGCCGTCGGTCCCCGGGATGTAGGCGACGTGCGCCTTGCCCAGGAACGGGACCAGGTGGTGCTCGCACAGCGACTGCACCGGGATGTCCCGCACCATGATCATCTCGTCGTGGCCCGACTCGAACGTGACGGCCAGGTGGGTGTCGACGTCCTCGTGGAGGCCGGAGCACACCTCGGCGTACATGCGGGCCACCCGCATCGGCGTGTCCCGCAGGCCGTCGCGGTCGGGGTCCTCGCCGATGGCCTCGAGGATCTCGCGGACCGCCTTGGAGATGCGGTCGAGATCCATGGGCGTGTCCAGGGGAGGGAACTCCCGTTCGGGCCACTCGTCAGCCATCGGCACCCTTCCTACCGACGAAACACGAAAAGTGGCTGGGGCGCCTCCTGTGGGTCCGGTGTGCGGATCGCCGAGTGGGATGCGTCGCCGGCAAGGATCGACGACGCACTCTGTCACCAGCACCGGCGATGGAGGAAGACGCCGCCAGCGGCGGACCTGGCCGGAGAGCCGTGCGCCGTGGTTCGCAGGACACGCCCTACGTTCCGGTGGGTCTCGGCGCCCGCGGCGCCAGCCGGCGCAGCAGGCGGCGCCCCAACGTGCGGGCCACCTCACCGAGGGGCAGGGGCTCGAGGGCGTCGGCCTCGTCGAGCCCCGTGGCCGCCACGCCCACGAGCTTGCGGTTGGGCCGGGGCGGCTCGGGCTCGGGCTCCGGCTGGGGCGGCAGCTCGATGCCCGCCCCCTTGTCGATGTCGCCGAACACCTCGGCCAGGTCGGCGTCGTCGAGGGTCTCCTTCTCGACCAGCGCCTCGGCCAGCCGGTCGAGCGTGGCGCGGTGGGCGGTCAGGATGGCGCGGGCGCGCTCGTGGGCGCCGTCGACCAGCCGCCGCACCTCCTCGTCGATCAGGCCGGCCACCTCGTCGGAGTAGGTCGCCTCGTGCCCGTAGTCGCGACCGAGGAACACCTCGCCGTTCTGGCTGCCGAGCTGCTGGGGCCCGAGGCGGTCGCTCATGCCGTAGGTGGTGACCATGGACCGGGCGATCTCGGTGCAGCGCTCGATGTCGTCGCTGGCGCCGGTGGTGGGCTCGCCGAACACCAGCTCCTCGGCCGTGCGCCCGCCGAGCAGCATCGTCATCGTGTCGATCAGCTCGCCCCGCGTCTTGAGGTACTTGTCCTCCTCGGGCAGGGCCAGCGTCCAGCCCAGCGCCCGGCCCCGCGACACGATCGACACCTTGTGGATCGGGTCGGTGCCCTCGAGCACGTGGCCGACCAGCGTGTGGCCGCCCTCGTGGTAGGCGATGACCCGCTTCTCGTGGTCGGACATCACCCGCGTCTTGCGCTCGGGCCCGGCCAGCACCCGGTCGATGGCCTCCTCCAGGGCGTCCATGCCGATGTCGGTGCCGCCCCGGCGGGCCGTGAGCAGCGCCGCCTCGTTCATGAGGTTGGCCAGGTCGGCGCCGGTGAAGCCGGGCGTGCGCCGGGCCAGCACGTCGAGGCGCACGTCGGGGGCCAGCGGCTTCGACTTGGCGTGGACCTTGAGGATGGCCTTGCGGCCCTCGAGGTCGGGCTGGTCGACCACGATCTGGCGGTCGAACCGGCCGGGCCGCAGCAGCGCCGGGTCGAGGATGTCGGGCCGGTTGGTGGCGGCGATGAGGATGACGCCCGTGCGCGAGTCGAAGCCGTCCATCTCGACGAGCAGCTGGTTCAGGGTCTGCTCGCGCTCGTCGTGCCCGCCGCCCATGCCGGCTCCCCGGTGGCGGCCGACGGCGTCGATCTCGTCCACGAAGACGATGGCCGGCGCCGCCTCCTTGGCCTTGTCGAACAGGTCGCGCACCCGGCTGGCGCCCACGCCCACGAACATCTCGACGAAGTCGGAGCCCGAGATCGGGAAGAACGGCGCCCCGGCCTCGCCGGCCACCGCCCGGGCCAGCAGCGTCTTGCCGGTGCCGGGCGGGCCGTAGAGCAGCACGCCCTTGGGGATGCGGGCGCCCATGGCCTGGAACCGGCCGGGGTTCTGCAGGAACTCCTTGATCTCCTGCAGCTCCTCGACGGCCTCGTCGGCGCCGGCCACGTCGGCGAACGTCACCGACGGCATGTTCTTGTCGACCTGCTTGGCCCGCGACTTGCCGAACTGCATGACGCCCCGGCCGCCACCCTGGACGGCGTTCATGACCAGCAGGAACGCGCCGATGAGCAGCACGGTGGGCAGGAGGCTGAACAGCAGGCCCGTCCACAGCGAGTCTTCCTGCTGGTCGGTCTTGATCTCGACGGCCGGCTCGGCGTTGCCGAGCTCGCGGACCAGCTCGTCCGACCACTCGGCCGGGAAGGAGACCGTGTACTCGGTGTCGTCGCGCAGCTTGCCCTGCACGACGTGGTCCTGGTCCTTGATCTCGGCGGTGGCGACCTCGCCCTCGGCGATGTGCTCGCGGAACGTCGACAGGTCGAGCTCTTCGCGGTCGGGGCCGTCCCGGAAGAGTTGGGCCCCGAAGAAGAGAACGCAGAACCCCAGGGCGAGATAGACGAGCGCGGCTCGGCGGAAGCGTTTCACGGTGCGGGTCAGGCTATCGGCGGCGCCGCCGTCGGGACAGAGCGGTGCCCGCGGCGGTCCCCCCGGCGCCGGGGTGCGTGCCCGCCCGCGGCGACCTCCCCTACTCGCCCGCGTACTCGCAGACGTAGGGCAGGTTGCGGAAGCGCTCGCCCACGTCGAGCCCGTAGCCGAGCACGAACGCCGGCGGGATCTCGAAGCCGACGTAGCGCAGGTCCTCCTGCGTCTTCTGCTTGCCCTGGCGCACGAACAGGGCGCACACCTCGAGGCTGGCCGGCTGGCGGGCGGCCAGGTTGCGGCGCAGGTAGGTGAGGGTCAGGCCGGAGTCGACGATGTCCTCCACCAGCACAACGTGGCGGCCGGTGAGGTCGACGTCGAGGTCCTTGACGATGCGGACGACCCCCGACGACCGGGTCGAGGCGCCGTACGACGACACGGCCATGAAGTCGACCTCGATCGGGAGCCGGATCTCGCGCACGAGGTCGGCGAGGAAGATGAACGCGCCCTTGAGGACGCAGATCAGGAGCGGGGGCCGGTCGGCGTAGTCAGCCGTGATCTGCTCGCCGAGCTCGGCGATGCGGGCCTTGATCTTGTCTTCGGAGATGACGACCGGGCCGAGGGCTTTGTCGTCGAAATGGTGGGCGATCGGGGGGGCATCATCCGCCATGCCCGGCCACGCTACAACGCCGTCGGTGGCGCGGGAACGGGCCGCTCCAGGCGGAGACGCCCCCGGCTGCGGGCCACGCGCCACCCGCCGGGCAGCTCGCAGGCCACCGCCTCGCCCCGGGCCACGGCCAGCACCCGCTCGACGCCGGCCGCCCCCGGCGGGTGGCGCTCCGGGCCCCCGGTGCCGGCGTCCCGCAGCCACCGGCGGACGGCCCGGCGGGCCAACACGACCGGCGCGGCGGCCAGGGCCTTGGCGTCGGTGGGGTCGAGCCCGGCGGCCAGCTCGTCGAGGAACGCGGCCTCCTCCCGCGCCGTGTCGGCCTGCCGGGCCAGCACCGGCACCACGTCGCGCTCGGCGATGCCGTCGAGGAGCGGGATCAGCTCGTGGCGCACCCGGTTGCGGCGGAACGCCGGGTCGTCGTTGCTGGGATCGGCGACCGGCTCGAGCCCGAGCGCGGCGCACAGGGCCCGGGTCTCGCGACGGCGCAGGCGGCGGAGGGGCCGGCGGTCGGGGGCCATGCCGGCCAGCCCGTCGAGCCCGGCGCCCCGCATGAGGTTGAGCAGCACGGTCTCGGCCTGGTCGTCTGCGGTGTGCCCGACCAGGGCGTCGGGCGGCAGCGCCGCGTAGCGGGCGGCCCGGGCCCGGGCCTCCAGGTTGGGGCCCGGCTCCACCTCGACGGTCACGGCCCGGAACCCGGCCCCCAGCCGCTCGGTCGCGGCCCGTACGACAGCGGCCTCGCCGGCCGAGCCCGGGCGCAGCCCGTGGTCGACGTGGACGGCGGTGGCCCGGCACCCGGCCGCCACCGCCAGCGCCAGCAGGGCCAGCGAGTCCGCGCCCCCGGACACGGCGCACGTCACCGCCGTGCCGGCCGGCGGGAACTCACAGCGCGCCAGCAGCTCGGCGACGAGCGGCTCACCGCGGAGCGCCTCCGCGCGGCGCGCATCCTCGCGGCGCGCCTCCGGCACGGCCGCTAGCCGACCAGCTCCTCGGACAGGCGGACCCGGTCGAGCCACTCCTGCGGCGCCCGGATCTCGGCCAGCGTCGGCAGCCACTCGGGCCCCCGCCAGGCGGCGTCGAGGGCGTTCTCGCCGCCGTGCTCCTCGACGTACGCGATGAAGGCCTCGCCCTGTCGGTACTGCTTGAGCTTGGCGTCGATGCCCATGACCCGCTGGATGGCCTTCGCCATGCTGCCGCCCTGCTGGCGGCGCTCGCGCAGCGCCCGCGAGAAGCGGGGGGCGGAGGGCACGTGGCCCTTGCCCGCCCGGTCCATCGTCACGTCGCCGTGGCCCTCGAGCAGGCTCATCAGGCCGCCGATGCGGCCCAGCAGGTCGCGCTGGTCGGAGCTGGCGAACAGCGCCGCCAAGCCACCCTCGTCCAGCGGGTTGCGGCCGGCCCGCAGGTCCTCGATCGCCTGGGTGGCGGCGTCGAGGAACCGCTTGGGGTCGGGCTCGACCGCGTCGAGCGTGCGGTGCACGAGCGACAGGAAGTGCGACCGCAGCCACGGGATGCCCGTGAACTGGGCCCGGTGGGTCACCTCGTGCAGCGCCAGCCACAGCCGGAACTCCTCCGGCGGGAAGCCGAAGCGCTTCTCCAGCGCCAGCACGTTGGGGCCCACGTAGTAGACGAGGTCTTGGTCCTCGGGGTCCTCGTCCTCGATGACCAGCAGGTCGTACTGGCCGAGCACCCGCCCGGCCATCCAGCCGAGCAGCAGGCCGACCTCCACGCCCGCGGCCCGGCGCGACAGGGCGGTGGTGGCGTTGGCCAGGGGTCGGCTCGACGACCCCATCCGCTCGGCCATCTTGTCGGTGAGCGGCCGCAGCATCCGCTGGAAGCTGGCCAGGTTGGCCCCCACCCACTCGTCGCGCCCGACGACCCGGGCCCGGGCCGGCCCGGAGGCCGAGCGCAGCCCCGTCTCCTCGGCGACGAGCTCCTCGGCCTGGGCCGTGGCCGCCTCGAAATCGGCCGTCAGGCGGTCGTAGTGGTACGACTCGGCCAGCGGCTCGCGGCCGGCGACCCGGACCGCCACCCGCTCCGCGACACCCCAGTCGACCGGTCCGGAGCGAGGAGGCACGGCCGCTAGTCGCCCTTCGGGTAGCGGAGGGACTCGACCTTCTTCAGGTACGCGCCGGCGAGGCCGGCGATCGTCGCCACCGCGCCGATGGCGAGGGCGACACCGATCCAGTAGTGCCAGACGACGGCGAGCATGGTGAGCATGGTAGGGGACGGCGGGCGCGAGCCGACATCCCGCGGCGAGCCGCGGGAGGCGGCGCCGGGGCGCGGGCGGGCCCGGTCGACGGCCCAGGCCCGCTTCAGCCGGTGTCAGGGCGCGCGGGTGGCTGAACCACGGCCCCCGTCCCGTCCGCCCGCGGAGCGCGCGGGTGGCCGGTCGACGGCCCAGGCCGTTCGTGCCGGGTGGGCGCCACGTTGAGCCCGGTTATGGCGCCTTACGGGGCGGCACTGCCCCGGGAAGAGCGATCAGGCGATCTTGCGACCCCGGGTCCGGGGTGCGGAAATCCGATGGTGCAGGGAGCAGTACTTCTCGTCGTTGTAGATGGAGAGCCGCGTCCGGCACCCCGGTTCGGCACAGATCCGACCGGACTTGTACCGCCGGGACGGAGCGACGGCGCTCGTGATCCGTTCACCCGAGAGCGCACGTTCTTCCATGTCCGGCCAAACCGAACCGCCACCCTTTGTATTCCCGATCGCACAAGATCGACCGGAATTCCCCAGCCAAGCCACGCGCGGATAACGGCTGCTAGCTTCGCGCCGGCACGCCGAACTGCGGGCTTCTGGGGGCAGAGTGGGAGAACTCGGCGAGGGACAGGTTCAGGTGGCCGCTCCGGCGCCCGTCCCGGCGTCCGCGCCGCCGGCGTCCGCGCCGCCGCGGGCCGCAGGCCCGGCGCGGACCCCGGAGGTCGGCACGGAGCCACCGCCACCGGCACGGCCGGCCACGTCGCGGGCCAAGCGGGCCCTCGACATCGCCGTCGTGCTCGTCACGCTGCCCGTCGTGGCGGTCGTCGGCGCCGTCGTGGCGCTGCTCGTGGCCGCCAGCTCGCGGGGCCCGATCCTGTTCAGTCAGGAGCGGGTGGGCCTCGGCGGCCGCCCGTTCAAGATGTACAAGTTCCGTACGATGCGGCCCGACGCCGAGGGGCGCCTGCAGCAGGACGCGGCGCTGTGGGACGAGTACGTCCGCAACGGCTACAAGCTGCCGGCCGAGATCGACCGCCGCATCACCCGGGTCGGCCGGTTCCTGCGCCGCTCGAGTCTCGACGAGCTGCCCCAGGTGCTCAACGTGCTGCTCGGCACGATGAGCCTCGTCGGCCCCCGGCCGATCGTGCCGCAGGAGCTCGAGAACTACGGGTCCCACCGCGACGCCTACATGTCGGTGCGCCCCGGCATCACGGGCGCCTGGCAGGTCAACGGCCGGTCGAACGTCGACTACCCCGAGCGGGTCGAGTACGACCGTCAGTACATCGAGTCGTGGAGCCTGCGCCGCGACCTGGTGATCCTGCTGCGCACGCCCGTGGCGGTTCTCACCGCCCGGGGCGCCTTCTAGGGCGTCCCGGTCGCGGCGCGGAGCGCCCCCTGCTCTCCGGCTCCTCGGCGGGCCGTCGACCGCGGCGTCAGAGGCGGTGGCTCTCGCTCTCGAGCGCCTTGCGCACCTTGGCCACCAGGTGCTCGGGCACCTGCTCCTGGCACTTCCGCCGCACGACCTCGCGCAGCTCGGCCTCGAAGTCGTAGGGCTCGGCGCACGGCTGGCAGTCGTCGAGGTGCCGGCGGATGCGGAGCCTGCGCTCCTCGGTCAGCTCGCCATCGAGGAAGCTGTACAGCTCGTGTAGGGCATCTTCGCAGTCTGACATGGGACTAGGACTGGGACGGAGCGAGGTTTCGCTCGACCGCGAACTCGTACAACCGCTTCTGCAGCGCCTTTCTTCCGCGATGCAGACGGCTCATCACGGTGCCGATCGGAATGTCCAGGATCTCGGCGATCTCCTTGTAGGAGAACCCCTCCACGTCGGCCAGCAGCACGGCCAAGCGGAAGTTCTCGGGGAGGGACTCGACCGCCTCTTTCACCTCAGCGTCGGTGAACCGTTCTAGCAGCTCGTCCTCGGCGCTGCGCCCCGCGAGCGCGGCCTCGAGCCCCCCGATGCGTCGGTAGAGGTAGAGATCCTCGACCTCGTCGAGCTCGGTCTCGTCGGGCCGGCGCTTCTTGGCGCGGTAGCTGTTGATGTACGTGTTGGTCAGGATCCGGTACAGCCAGGCCTTGAGGTTGGTCCCCTCCTGGAAGCTGCCGAAGCCGCGGTAGGCCCGCAGGTAGGTCTCCTGCACCAGGTCCTCGGCGTCGGACGGGTTGCGCGTCATGCGCAGGGCCGCGGCGTACAGCGACGGCATGAGGTCCATCGCCTGATCCGCGAACCGAGCCCGATCGGCCATGGACGGACCCTACCGCCGGGCGGTGACCCGGCCAACCGCGCCGCGCCGCGGTCAGCGGGCCGGGACGAGGGCGCCGGCGCTGTAGCTCACGGCCGGGTCCCACAGCATGAACCGGTTGACCTGGGCGGCCCGCGTGGCGTCGATCTGGGCCCGCACGTCGGCGTCCCCGCCCACGCCGCCGGTCATGAAGTCCTGCAGCCACGGGGCCAGCACCGTCCCCGAGCCCCGGGTCACCTCGCGGTAGCGGTCGACGAGGCGCCGCGTGATCTGCCCGGGCGTGCCCTCCTGCGAGGTCCAGTAGCCGGGGAAGATGATGGGGGCCACGTAGTCGGCGTTGCGGGCGATGCGGGGCACGTCCTGGCCGCTGGGCGCCCCCCGGTCGGCCGCCGCCCCCTCGACGGTGACGCCCTGGTAGGCGCCCCGGCGCCGCAGCTGGGCGTGGGCCTCCGCCAGGAAGCTGACGATCGAGTCGGCCGCCGTGCCGGTCAAGCGGGGCACGACCACCTCGTCCGGATCGCCGCCCGGCTGCCGCACGTCGTCCCACAGGATGTCGTTCACGCCATGGGATATCGCCTCGTAGGCGATGTCGAGGTTGTAGCGGCGCACGGCGGGGTGGGCGAAGTTGGTGAACTCCGCCGGCTCGCCGTAGGGCCGACCGTCGGGCGCCTGCACCACCTGGTCGTGCTGCCCGGCGGCCCAGGCGGCCTGGGCCAGGCGCGGGTCGCGGAACGTCGAGATCCGGCCCACGACTCGGCCGCCGTGGCGCTCGACGGTCGAGACCACCTCGTCGAGGTCGAAGAACGCGGTGGCCGCGCCGATCTCGCGCACCCGGGGCACCGCCGAGGCGTAGTGGACGGTGCCGCCCTCGTCCTTCAGGTCGAGCACGACGGTGTCGATGCGACGCTCGTCGAGCAGCCGGATGATGCCGCTCCGCAGCACCTCGCTCTCCCACGCCGGGCCGGTGACGTGGACGCCGCGCAGGCCGGGGTACTGGACCGGCACGACCACGCCCTTGGTGGTCGTGTTGTCGGCCCGGTCGGTGGCCTGGATGCGCACCGGGCCGGCCGGGGGCCGGGCGAACTCGAGCGTGAACCGGCCGTCGTCGTCGACCTCGACCTCGCGGCCGTCGGCGGTGACCGTGGCCCCCTCCTCGACGCGGCCCGAGAAGCGGGCGCGGCCGTCGATGGGCACGGGGTCGAGGACGCCGGGCACCTCCAGCTCGGGCGGGGTGAGGTCGACGGTGAAGTCCCACCTGAACGTCGCCGATCCCAGCGCCGGGCGCGGCACCCGCAGCTCGAGGCTGTGCTCGCCCTCGCTCAGCTCGCCCTCGGGCCGCCAGATGATCGTGTCGCCCCGCACGATCGGCTCCTCGACGACCTCGCCGTCGAACGACAGGGTGGCGCTCTCGACCTTGTCGCGGGAGCCGAGGTCCATGCGCACGTCCAGCTGAGCGGCCTCGATGCCGTTGAGCGCGTCGCCGTCCTCGAGGCCCCGCTGATCGACCTCGACCCGGGTGGCCCGGTAGATGAGCAGGCCGACGAACGCCAGCGTCCCCAGCCCGAACAGCACGGCCAGGATGAGCCCCACGTCGATGTGCCGCTTGGGCTCGAACATCTGGGGCTGGCTGTCGGGCCGGCTCTCGACGAACGGGATCGGCCGGGGACCGAAGTCGAGCCGCCCGGTCTCGCTGGCGGCGCGCGGCCGGGCGCGGCGCCCCCGTCGGGGCGCGTCGACCTCGCCGCCGGTTGACTCGGTGCCTGACGTCTTCGTCCTCACGGTCGCCGCCGAAGGTACCTCCGCGCTCCCCCGTTGACGGCGACACTTCCGTGACAGTTTCGCGGCAAGTCGCGACCTCGACGCGGGCCCGGCCCGGGGCCCGACCGGGGGGCGGCGGCGGGGCGGGCCCAGCTAGGCGCGGAGGTCCACGGCGTGCGCCGCGGCCTCCGGCTCGACGAAGCGGACGAGGCGCTCGGCCTCCTCCTCGAGGGCGCCGGCGGTCGCCTCGTCGGGCTTCGAGAACGGCTCCACGACGAGCGTCGCCGTCCGCTTCGTCTTCTCGACGGTCCAGGTGCCGGCCACGAACCCGTCGACCAGCACGGTGCGGGCGACGCGCAGGCCTGGCAGGAACACCTTCTTGCGGTGCTCGTCCGCCACGATCCGGGTGCGCTTCTGGTGCGACAGCAGCACGTTGTCGTACTCGGGCAGGAACCGTACGGGCGCCGGCGTGTCGCCGGCGGGCCGCGGGGCGTCGGGCAGGTCGAGCAGCTGGCGCCGGTTCTCGTCGCGGAAGGTGACGAGGTCGGGAGCGACGGCCGCCACCCGGTCCTTGAGCTTGCCCAGGCCCGACCAGGTCTGGAGGTCGGTCACGGTCGCCGGCCCGAAGGCGGCCAGGTAGCGGGTGACCAGCCGGCGCAGGTCGTCGTCGGGGTCGCCCCCGTCGGTCGAGACCGGCTGCCCGAGCCAGGCGTCGGCCACCGTGAACCGGGGCTGGCCCGGGTAGCTCCACCGGGTGTCGGTCGGGACCTGGACGAGCGGCACGTGGGTCCGGACCGTGTAGCGCATCGAGCCCACGTCGACGTCGGGCAGCAGCTCGGCCAGCATGGCGCTCAGCTCGGCGTAGGTGTGGGGCTCCGCGAAGAAGTGGCGCCCGGCCTCCACCACCCGCTCGACGTCGAACGCCCCCTTCCCGCCCCGGCGGGTGGCGATGTCGTCGGCCGCCCCCGCCATCGCCGGGTGCAGCGTGCGCCGCAACCACGGGTAGTCGGCCGCCGTGGCCAGGTGCAGGGTGCTGCGCATGAGCGTCGCCTTGACGACGGCCCGCTCCGCGATCGGCGTGGCCAGGTCGTCGCGCTCGAAGCCGGCCAGCCGCGTCCACAGCCCGATGTAGGGGCCGGGCGGCGCCTGGGCCTGGAGGCCGACCAGCCGCTCGATCGCGGCCGGCGCCGGCAGGTCGTGGCGCTCCAACAGCATCTGCCGGGCCAGCGTGGCCCGGTTGAGATCCCGCACGCTCAGCACGTCGCCCACGGCGGGCGACGCTAACCGACGCCCACCCGCCATTCGCCGTAGTGTGCGCTATGGGGCCACGAGCCGCGGGGCACCACCGAGGGAGGGGGACCGTGACGACCGACCTGTTCGACCGGTACGCGGTGATCGATGTCGACACCCACCTGACCGAGCCGCCCGACGTGTGGACGGCCCGCATGCCCAGGGCGCTGCACGACCGCGTCCCGCACGTCGAGCGGATCGACGGCCGGGACGTGTGGGTGGCCGGCGGCGAGCGGCTCGGCGCCCCCGGCTACTACTCGATGGCCGGCTGGGACGGGATCATGCCGGCCTCGATCCCGCCGACGTTCGACGACATCGCCCCGGCGACCTACGACGCCGAGGCCCGCCTCGCCTTCCTCGACGAGCAGGGCATCCGGGCCCAGGTCCTCTACCCCAACGTCGGCGGCTTCGGGAACGGCTACTTCCTGCGGCTCGGCGACCGCGAGCTCGTCGACGCCTGCGTGCGGGCCTACAACGACTTCCTCACCGATTGGTGCAGCGCCGATCCCGACCGGCTGGTGCCGGTCACGGCCTTGCCGTTCTGGGACGTCGAGGCGGCCGTGGCCGAGCTGCAGCGGTGCGTCGAGCGCGGCCACCGGGCCGTGAACATGTGCAACCAGCCCCAGGACTACGGCCAGCCGCCGCTCGGCCACCGCCACTGGGACCCCGTGTGGGCCGCGGCCCAGGAGGCCGGCGTCTCGATCAGCTTCCACGTCGGAGGAGGGTCGATGGGGACCCAGATGCAGGACACGGCCGAGATGGGGTGGATGACAAACTTCGCCAAGGTGTCGTCGCTGATCTTCATGGACAACATGCGCTGCATCGGCGACCTCATCTTCGGCGGCGTGTGCCACCGGTTCCCCGAGCTGAGGTTCGTGTCGGTGGAGTCGGGGGTGGGGTGGATCCCGGCCGCGCTCGAGACGTTCGACTGGCAGTGGCGCAACGGCGGCGTCGGCCTCGAGCACCCCGAGTACGACCTGCTGCCCAGCGAGTACTTCCAGCGTCAGATCTACGGCTGCTTCTGGTTCGAGCGGGGCGCGGCCCGGGCCGCCATCGAGCGCTACGCCGACAACCTGCTGTTCGAGAGCGACTACCCCCACCCCACCTGCCAGCACCCGGGGCCGCGGACGCCGGCCCAGCGGCCCCGCGACTACGCCACCGAGACGCTCGGCGACCTGCCCGACGACGTGCTGGCCAAGGTCCTGCACGACAACGCCGCCGCGCTGTACGGCGTGCCCTGAGGCGGGCGGCGGGCCGGTTGCCGGTGGGGGCGGCCGGGTAGGCCGGCGCCATGACGGAGATCGGCATCTTCCTGTCGAGCGAGGAGCACGACGGCACCGCGCTCGTCCGGTTCGCCCGGCAGGCCGAGGAGGCCGGCTTCCGCCGGCTCTGGGTCTCGGACCACTTCCACCCGTGGATCGGCGCCCAGGGGCACGCCCCGTTCGTGTGGTGCGTCGTGGGCGGCATCGCCGCCACCACCGAGCTGGCGGTGACGACCGCGGTCACCTGCCCGACGTTCCGCGTCCACCCGGCGATCGTCGCCCACGCCGCCGCCACCGCCGCCCGCATGCTCCCCGGCCGCTTCGCGCTGGGGGTGGGCAGCGGCGAAGCCCTCAACGAGCGGGTGCTCGGCCAGCACTGGCCGCCGGCGCCGGTCCGCCTGGAGATGCTGGCCGAGGCCGTGGAGCTCATGCGCGAGCTGTGGACCGGCAAGCTCGTCACCTGGCGGGGCGAGCACTACACGGTCGAGGGCGCCCGCATCTTCACCCGCCCCGACGGCGACATCCCGGTGCTGATCTCGGCGACGGGACCCAAGGCGATGGACCTGGTCGCCAGCCACGGCGACGGGTGGATCACGACCGGGCTCGACGACGGCCTCATGGCCAAGTTCCGGGCGGAGGGCCGGGGCCCGGCCGCCATCGGGGTGAAGGTGTGCTGGGCTGAGGACGAGGCCGCGGCCCGGCGGCTGGCGCACGCGCGCTGGCCCAACTCGCTGCTGCCCGGGCAGCTCAACGTCGAGCTGCCCCAGCCGTCGCACTTCGAGGCGGCCACGGCGGACGTGACCGAGGACGACGTCGCCGGTGTCATCGCCTGCGGGCCCGACCCCGAGCGGCACGCGGCCGCCATCCGCCCGTGCCTGGAGGCCGGCTTCGACGAGGTCTACGTGTCGCAGATCGGCCCCGACCAGGCCGGGTTCCTCGACTTCTACCGCACGGAGCTGGCGCCCCGGCTGGGCACCGGGTAGGCCCGGGCCGGGCGATCCGACCGGGTGATCACGCCCGGTGATTGGACCGCGCTCCAGCGGGAAGGCTTCGCGCATGGCAACCGAGCACCGCACCGACCGCCCCGACGCCGCGCGCGACGAGGAGGGTGCCGTCCACGAGCCGCCCAACAGCACGGTCGACGACTGGCTGGGCCAGCAGGCCAGCGAGGACGAGCGGCTGGCCGACGAGCTGGTCGAGGAGACCGGGGGTGACCTGGACGAGGCCGAGCGCCGCTTCGCCGAGCGGTCCCACGAGGACCGGCCCGACCGGCTCCCAACGGAGGAACGCCGGACCTGACCCCCGGTCGACACTGCCTGTCGCTGCCGCCCGCCGTGGACGCCGCCGCCCGAGGAGCCGGTCCCGCACGGCCATGACCGGTTTGTGCCTCGTCGTCGACGTGCTCGACTCGGACGAGGCCGCGGCGCGCGCCGACGACCACCTGCGCGCCGCCGCCGAAGTGGTTGGCGGTGAGGGGACCGGCGACGGCGGTGGTGGCGTGGCCGGCGACGGCGGTGACCTGCTGCTGGCCCGCGTGCTGGAGGGCGTCGGCGGGTCGCCGGACGTGGCGGTCGTGGCCCTCCGCCACCAGGAGGCCGCCGCCCGGCTGGCTGCCGCCTCGCCGCTGCCTGCGGCCGGGCGGGTGGTGTGCGGCATGGACGCGGCGGTGGCCGCCGCCCCGGGCGCCGACCCCGCCACCGAGGCCCCCGGCGGGTACGTGGAGCTGGTGCTCGTGCGCTCGGAGCCGCCGATCCCGTTCGACGACCCGGTGGTGGTCGGCGTCTCCCGCGACTACTACGCCCGCTACCTCCCCATGCTCGGCGCCCGGCACCTGCGCTGCGCGGTGCTGTGGCACGACCGGGTGCGGGCCGCGGGCGGCTTCATCGCCTTCCGGGCCGCCGACGACGCCGAGGCCGCCTGGTGGGCCGAGGGCGACCCCTGGCGGCGGGTGGCGCCCGGCCACCTGCTGCGGCTGCCTCCCGGGCTGGTCGCCGCGGCGCGGCCGACCGCCGGACGCCGGGCCGCGGCGCGCTGAGCCGCGCCGGCCGGGCGGCCGGGCCGCGGGCCGGCGCTCCCGGGCGGCCAGGCGGCGACCCGTCGCTCAGGCGGTCCTGGCCGGATCCAGGACGACCTTCACCGCCCCGTCCTGCTTCTGCTGGAAGATCTCGTAGCCGCGGGGCGCCTCGGCCAGCGGCAGCCGGTGGGTGCAGAGGTCCTCGGTTCCCAGCACGTCGTCGTCCCGCAGCAGCACCGGCAGGATCTCGTCGGTCCAGCGGCGCACGTGGGCCTGGCCCATCCGCAGCTGCACGCCCTTGTCGAACAGCTCCATCATCGGGAACGGATCGGTCTGGCCGGCATACACCCCCACGATCGACACCGTGCCGCCCCGGCGGACGGTGCGGAACGCCTCCCGCAGCGCCGCCAGCCGATCGACGCCCAGCCGCTCGGTCAGCGGCGCCGCCACCCGGTCGGGCAGCATCGCCGTCGCCCTCTGGGCCGCGCCGGCCACCGGCGAGCCGTGGGCCTCCATGCCCACCGCGTCGATCACGGCGTCGGCGCCCCGGCCCTTGGTCCGCTCCTGGACGGCCGCGGCCACGTCGTCCAACTCGTCGGCGTCGAGCGCGTCCACGCCGTGGCGGCGGGCCATCTCGAGCCGCTCGGGCACGAGGTCGACGCCGATGACCGTCTCCACGCCGAGGTGACGGGCGATCCGGGCGCACAGCTGGCCGATCGGCCCCAGGCCGAACACCGCCAGGCTGCCGCCCTTGGGGGCGTCCGCGTAGGCCACGGCCTGCCAGGCGGTGGGCAGGACGTCCGACAGGTAGAGGAAGCGCTCGTCGGCGTGGTCGTGGGGCACCTTGATCGGACCGAAGTGGGCCTGCGGGACGCGCAGGTACTCGGCCTGCCCGCCCGGCACGTGCCCGTACAGCTTGGTGTAGCCGAACAGGGCGGCCCCCTTGTCGTGCCCCCGAACCTGGGTGGTCTCGCACTGAGCGTAGAGCTGGTGGTCGCACATGAAGCAGCGGCCGCAGGCGATGTTGAACGGGACGACCACCCGGTCACCGGGCCCGATGTGCGACACCTCGGGCCCGACCTCCCGCACGATGCCCATGGTCTCGTGGCCGAGGATGTCGCCCGGCTCGAGCCACATGCCCAGCACCTCGTAGAGGTGGAGGTCAGAGCCGCAGATGGCGGTCGACGTGATCTCCACGATGGCGTCGGTGGGCTCCTCGATCCGGGGGTCGGGGACCGTGTCGACCCGCACGTCCCGTCGGCCGTGCCATGCCACAGCTCGCATCGTGTCCTCCCTCGGGAAGCCCCTCGTGGGTGCGGGCTTCCGCCGCAGGCCGCGGGCTTCCCGAGGGAGGGAGGCGGAAACGGGCGCGGGCGGCGCCTAGAGGTTGTTCAGCGCCATGGCGCTCGTGTAGGCGCGGCCGAGCGCCTCGGGGTCGCCGGCGTTGCCGTCCGGGATGCGTCCCTCGACGAGCCCGCCGTGGTTGGGACGGTCCGGGTTGGTGCGGACGTAGTCGACCAGCACCCGGATGGCGAACGACCGCGAGCAGTCCGGGTTCGTCACCACCGGCACGGCGTGGCCCATGTCGATGTGGATCTTGGTGTGGTTCAGCTCGCCGCCCCCGGGAACGGGCGTGGTCAGGTCCCGCGTGTGGGCCTGCGCCCCCGGGCACAGCGACGAGGTCGTCCCGGTGCGCAGCTGCGTGGCGATGAGCCGGGTCCGGATCGTGAAGTCGCCCATCCCCGCGGTGCCGTCGGTGCACTCGGCGTAGCCGCGGGCGCAGATCGAAGCCTCGACGCCGGCATAGACGTCGATGCTGCGCGCCCCTGGGGCGGCCTGGAACGTGGTGCTGAGCACCCGGCCCGAGCGGGCGCACCCGGCGTCGTCCGGGACGTCGTGGCACAGGTAGACGTCGTCGTCCTGCCGCCACTCGCGCCCGCCCGGCTCGACGGCGGACACCGAGAGCCGCGTGTTGACGTCGTCGAGGACCTGCACGGTGCCGGTCGTCGTGCCCGGCGTCCGCCCCCAGGCCCGCAGCGTGCAGTCGTAGCGTCCGTCGCGGTCGGGGGTGAACAGCCAGCGCACGGCGAGCGTCGCCGACCGGCTGACGTCGCTGCCGTGGTTGCGGGTGCTCATCACCGAGCGGCGGGCCGCCTGCTGGGCCGGGGTCCCGAGGTCGCCGTCGGCGGGCACGCAGAGGATGTCCGTCCCCCGCAGCATGTTGCGGCTCACCGTCGACACGTGGCTGCCCACGAACCGGTGCGGCTGGCCGGCGCACATCTGCAGGCCGCGCAGGACCACGATCGGCTGCTTGAGCAGCGGCGTGCCGGCGCCGCCCACCACCCAGCGGTGGGTCTGCACCGTCGTGCTCGTCCGGGGGCCGGTGGGGGTGCAGGCGGCCGCCTCTGGGGTGGGCTGCGTGGGCTGGGCGGCGGCGGGACTGGCGGCCGCCACGCCGCTTCCGACCGCGTCGCCGTCGATCCCACCCAGCGGTGAGGCGCTCAGCGCGGCGGCCAACACGGCCGCCGCGAACGCTCGTCGCGAGAACATCATCGGCGTCGCCTAACACGGCGAGCGCCGAACGGTCAGTCGCAACCTTTATTACGGGTCGGACAGGTTGTCCGACCCGTCCTCCGACCGGGCGGGGCGGCACGCCCCGTGCTCGACCGTGCTCGTGCCGTACGGGCCAGGCGTGCGGCCCTCACCGCGAGGCGTCCGCCGACGCGCCCCGGGCGGCGGGTGCCCGTGCGGGCCCGCTGCCCGCTGGCCCCCACCGCCCGGTGGCCGCGGAGCTGTCGGGTGCCGCCTACCCCGCCGGCCGGGCGACGCAGGCGGCGCTGATGGCGCCGACGTGCTCGTGGCTCGTGCCGCAGCAGCCCCCGAGCACGGTGAGCGGGGGATGGGCGGCGCGCAGCCGCACGTAGTCCCGGGCCAGCTCGGCGGGGTCGCCCCGGTCGAGCTTTTCGGCCTCGTCCAGCTCGGCGTGGCTGAGGCGGGAGGCGTTGGCGCGCAGGCCCCGTAGGCGCTCCGGCCACGGGGTCCCGCGGTCGGTGCCGTCCCCGCCGTCGGCCAGGACGTGGGTCGGGTGGGCGCAGTTGACCATGTAGTAGGCGGGGTACCCGCGGGTGGCCGCGTCCACCTCGACGATGGCGTCCTCGAGCCGCTGGCCGGTGGGCAGCCGCCCGTCGGTCTCGACCGTGAACGAGATGACCGCCGGGATGCCCGCAGCCTCGGCGGCCCGGGCGATGCCGATGGCCTCGGCGCTGTTGGTCATCGTGATGGCGGTGACCAGGTCGGCCTCGGTGTCGGCGAACGTCCGGACCTGGATCGCGTGGTAGGCGCGGGCCTCGTCCGGGCTCATCAGCTCGCCGGGCTGGTAGCCGTCGCCCCGGGGTCCGATGCAGCCGCTGATCACGACCGGGGCATCGGGGGTCTCGACCCGGCGGGCGGCCAGCGTCAGCTCGACCGCCCGCCGGTTGAGCTCGTCGAGCTGCTCGCGGCCGTAGCCGAGCCGGGCGCCCCAGTCGGGGCTCGCCCGCCAGGTGGGGGTCTCGAGCACGATCCCGACCCGGTCCCGGACGGCGATCGCCGCGTAGGCGTCGAAGTACCGGGTCAGCGCCGCTCGGCCCTCCTCGGTCTCCAGCAGGGGAAAGGCGGCGAAGTCGGGCAGGTCGAACCCGTCGTCGAAGATGAGGGTGGTCTCGATGCCGCCGTCGGTGAGGAACAGCCGGTCGGTGGCCAGCTGGGGTAGGTCGTCGCGGTAGCGGGGCATGGTCGTCCTCCTCCTGTAGCGCCTCGGGGTCGGATGGGTCCGGGGCCGTCGGAAGCTGAAGGTCAGAAGCTGAAGGTCGTGGCGCCGTCGCCGATCCACTCCCAGAGCGGCACGGTGCCGCCGAGCTCGGCGCCGTCGATCAGCGCGCCCTCGTCCAGGCCCTTGGCGTTGAAGCAGATCGGGCAGACGAGGTAGCGGCCGTCCGCGGCCGCGTAGCGCGTCACCAGGTCGGGGATCGGCGGGCAGCCGTCGCAGGCCGTGCCGGTGGCGACACCGGCGACGGCGAGCCGCACGGCCTCCTTGGTCAGGAACACGAGCGTCGGCCGGCCGGACTCGGCGGCCGCGACCGCGGTGAGCAACGCCACGGTCACCTTCTCGGGGTCCTCGAGCCCGGTGGTCAGGTTGACGACGGCCTTGGATGCCATGGGGGGTCCTCCGGCGGGTCGGTCTCCATCCGTTTCACCGGGTGAGGCGTGAGGACCGGCCTCACGGTGTGAGGCGGGGCGTTCCGGGGGGCCTGCGTGGGCGGAGGCGGACGGTGCGGGCGGGTGCGGCCGGCGGCGCCGCGGATCCGTAGGCTGGTGGCGGGCAGGTTCCTCGAGGTCGCCGGGCGCCGGAGGCCCGGCGGAAGCGTGGAGGCGGAGTACGGGTGGAGCTGATCGGCCGGGAAGCCGAGTTGGACGTCGTGTGCGCCCGGCTGGCCGAGCGGCGACTCGTGACGGTCATCGGGCCGGGCGGGATCGGCAAGACGGCGCTGGCCCGGGCCGTGGTGGCGCGGGTCGAGGGTTCGTACCCCCTCGGGTCTCGGGTCGTCGACCTGACCCGGGTGGCCGACCCCGGGGCGGTGGGCGAGGCCATGGCCGGCCAGCTCGGGTTCCCGACGTTCGAGGCGCTGCTGGCGTCGCCCAAGGACCAACCGGTCCTGCTGCTGGTGGACAACTGCGAGCACGTCACCGACGAGGCGGCGGCGGCCGTCGTCGCCCTCCAGGAGGCGTGCCGGGCACCGACCGTGTTGGCCACGAGCCGGTCGCCGCTCGATCTGCCCAACGAGGCCGTGGTGGCGCTCGGGCCGCTGGCGCTGCCGGCCCGACGGCCGGTGGCGGTGCCGGGCTGGACCGGCGGGGCGGCCAGGGCCGGGTCGGGCGCGTCCGCCGGGTCGGGCGCGTCCGCCAGGTCGGGCGCGTCCGCCAGGTCGGGCGCGTCCCCCGGGTCGACGGGTGCGGCGGGCGAGGCGAGTCAGGCGGGCGAGGCGAGTCAGGCGGGCGAGCCGCCGAGCGGCGACGTGCCGGCCGCCGTCCGGCTGTTCTGCGAACGGGCCCGGGACGCCGGCGCCCCGTACGCCCCCGACCCCGCGGCGGTGGCCGAGCTGTGCCGCCGGCTCGACGGCGTCCCGCTGGCCATCGAGATCGCCGCCGCCCGGACCCGGGCGCTGTCCGTGCCCGAGATCCTGGCCCGCCTCGATGCCGAGGGGCTGGACGTGCTGGCCCGGCCCCGGTTCCGGGGCGCGCCCCGCCACCGCAGTCTCCGGGCCACGATCGAGTGGTCGTACCGGCTGCTCGACGAGGACGACCGCCGGCTGTTCGAGCGGCTGGCCGTGTTCGCCGGACCGTTCACCGCCGACACGGCCCACGCCGTCGCCGGCGCGCCCAACTCGTCGCCGATGGCCACCGTCGACGGGCTCGATGCGCTGGTGGCGGCGTCGCTGGTCGTGGCCGGTGAACCGGCGGGCGGCGAGCTTGGCCACGGGGCGGTGGCCGGCGAGGCGGCGGGCGGCGACGAGGGCGCCAACGGGGACGGGGCGGTGGGCGGTGACGGGTCCGCCACCCGCTACCGGCTCCTCGGCACCGTCCGGTCCTACGCCGAGGAGCGGCTCGACGAGCGCGGCGACCTGGCCGCCACCCGCGACCGCTTCGCCGACCACGTGGTGGCTGCGGTGGCGCCGCTCCGGGAGCGGGAGGCCGCCGGATGGTCCCGGGCCGTGCTGGGCGAGTTGCTCGCCCGCTACGACGACACGGCCGCCGCGCTGCGCTGGTGTCTCGACCACGACGCCGTGCCCGACCGGGCGCTGCTGCTCCTCGCCGTGCTGGGCGGCGTCGTCCACCAGGCCCACACCGCCGAGGTCGCCGGCCTGGGCGAGCGGGTCCTGGCCCGGTGGCCCGACCGCGCCGCCCCCGGGTGGGCGGACGCCGCCGGCACCGTCGCCACCTGCCGCTACCTGCTGGGCCGGCCGGACGAGGCCGGCGAGCTGGCGTCCGCCGCCCTCGCCGCCGCCGACGGGTCGCGGTACGCGCCGGCCGCGCTGCGCCGGGTCCTCGGCCGCGTGCGCTGGGCGCTGGGCGACTTCGAGGAGCCGCCGCGGCTGTTCGCCGAGGCGGCCGAGCGTGCCCGGGCGGCCGGCCTGGCCGGGTGGGCGATCGAGGCCGACGTGGCGCGGGCGCTGGTCCTGGCCGACGCGGACACGGCCGAGGCGGGGCCCGCCCTCGACCTGGTCCGGCGGGCCCGGCGGGAGGCCGCCGACCGGGGGGCCGACATCAACGAGATCTGGGCCCGGGTCGCCGAAGGCTACGTCCTGCTGCGGACCGATCCCGGCGCGGCGCGGGCGGTGGCCAGCGAGGCGCTGGCCACGGCCCGGGCCGTCGACTACCCGTGGGGGGTGGCCGTCGGGCTGCGGGTCCTCGCCCTGGCGCAGGTGGCCGCGGGCGACCACGCGGCCGCCGCGCCCCGGGTCCTCGACCTGCTCGACGAGCTGTCCGGGCGGGGCGTGCTCACCGAGTTCCGGGCCGTGCTCGACGTGGCCGCCGTGGTGCTGCACCGGGCGGCGACCCGGCCTGGGCCGACGTCGCCGCCACCGCCGGTCGCCTGCCGGTGCTGAGCCTGACCGCCCGGGCCACGCACGACCTGTTCCCGCTGCCGGACCACGAAGGCCGGGCCCTGTCGATCAACGCCGCGGTCGAGCTGTGCGGCGACCGGCTGCGCGGCCTGCCGCCGGCCGCGGACGAGGCGCCGACGACGGCGCCGGCGCCAGCCGCGGAGGCGGTGTTCCGGCGGGTGGGCGAGTTCTGGGAGGTCCGGTACGCCGGGCGCAGCGCCCACCTGGCCGGGACGAAGGGGATGGACGACCTCGCCCGCCTTCTGGCCGAGCCGGAGCGGGAGATCCACTGCCTCGACCTCATGGGGGCCGGCGTGCAGTCCGCCGCCACCGGCGAGGCGATCGACGAGACCGCCCGCCGCCGCTACGAGCGGCGCATCCGCGAGCTGCAGGCCGAGATCGACGAGGCCGAGGCCGACCACGACGACGCCCGGGCCGCCCGGGCCCGGGCCGAGCTCGACGCCCTGGTCGACCACCTGACCGCCGCGCTCGGCCTCGGCGGCCGGGCCCGGCGGACCGGCAGCGACGCCGAGCGGGCCCGGTCCGCCGTCACCCAGCGCCTGCGGGCCGCCATCCGCCGCATCGCCTCCGCCCACCCGCCGCTCGGCCGCCACCTCGAGTCGTCCATCCGCAGCGGCACCTGGTGCGCCTACCGGCCCGAGCGCCCCACCACCTGGCTCACTTGACCCGCCCGGCGCCCGAACCCGCATGGTTGTCCGGCCGCCCTCCGCCGCGACCTCCCCGGCGACACCGCCGCCGGCGCAACCTGCGCCGCCGACCAGCGCCGGGCGGAGTCCTCGGGCCGGTCGCCGGTCACGTCCCGGCCGGCGACGCCCGCCGCCCGGACGACGGCGCCGACCGCCGGCAGACGGCCGGGTCGGCTTCGCCCGGGCCGTCGCCGACCTCGCCCAGGGGCGCTCGCGCTGACCCCCGAGCCGGCCCAGCCGGAGGGGGTGCGGGGCGGGGATACGCTCTCGGGCCATGGCGGGCAGGGGCCGATGGAGGACCGTGGTCGCCGCCGCGGTGGTCATCGCCTGGTGCGGGCTCGCGGTGGGCGGATCGGCCGGGCGGCCGCCGTCACCACCGTCGGCGACCTCGGGTGCGAGGCCGACCCCGCCGCCGGGCTGGCGGGACTCGAACTACGGCGACATGCGCTGGCCGTGGGTTCCGCCCGGCCCCCACTGCGTCTGGACGGCGAGGATGAACGGCTTCGCCGCCCACCGACCGCCCGCCACCTCGGTGGTCGATCTGGCTGGCGGCGGTGGTCGCTCTCGCCCCCGGTCGCCGCTTGGCGGACGGCCGTCCTCGTCCGGCGCCTGACGGCCCCGCCGGCCCGGTCCACCGCGGTGCGGCGGGAGGGGATGGGCGCCAGGCTCCTCGGACGCCCACCGGGCGATGGACGCGCGGTGGAGTCGGGCGAGGGCGACAGGGCGGGATGGCCAAAACACAGCATCGGCCCTGACGAGCAGAGCCGATGTGGAGAGCCCGAGGGGGCAGAGGACCCCTGACCTACGCATTGCGAGGTCTTCAGGTCAGAGCGCTGTAGGGTCTCGCGTCGTACCTGCACGTGCGTTTGCCAGGTGTTGCCCGAATGCTTTGGTGCGGTTGCACCAAGGCGCCGGGGAGGAGCAGCGGTATGGACGACGGAACGATCGGCGTGCACCTCCGGCGGCTGCGGCGGGAACGGGCGCTGACACAGGAACGCCTGGCCGAGCGCGCCGGGGTGAGCCCCGCCATCGTGCAGAAGCTAGAGCAGGGCCGGCGCAGCTCGGCCAGCACCGCCACCCTCATCGCGCTCGCGGACGCACTGGACGCGGACCTGAGCGAACTCACCGGGAAGCGGCCACGGCTCGCCCGGAGCGAGGACGTCCGGGTGCTCGGGCTACGTGACGCTGTCCTTTCCCGTGACCTGCTGCCCGGCGTCGAGCCCGGCGACCGGGAGGAGCCGCCGCCGCTCGAGTGGCTCCAGGTCGAGGTCGCCTCGGCGTGGCGGGACTACTGGGCCGGGCGGTTCAGCCGCCTCGCCGCGGCGCTGCCCGAGCTCGTGGCCCGGGCCCGGGCCGCCCAGCACGCCGGGGACCAGCGGGTGGCGCCGCTACTCGGGCAGAGCTACCAGCTCGTCGCCGCGCTGCTCGTGCACCTCGGGAAGGACGACCTCGCCGTGATGGGCGCCGAACGAGCGATCCAGGCAGCGGCCACCGGCGACGACGAGCTGCAGTGGGCGGCGTTCCACGGCACCTACTCGTGGGCGCTGCTCCACCAGGGCCGCACCGAGGCCGCCGAGCGGCATGCCCTGTGGGCGGCCGAGCAGATCGAGCCGAAGATCACCACCGCCACGCTGCCGCACCTCACCGTCTGGGGAGGGCTCATGCTGTGGGCCATGGCCGCCGCCGTCGCCGGCGCCCGCCGGGCCGAGGCCGTCGAGTACATCGGCCTCGCCCGCACCGCAGCCGGCCGGTTCGAGACCGACCGGCACGACTACGAGGTCAACTTCGGGCCCACCCAGGTCGCTATGCAGGCGACCCACGCCTACGCCGTGCTGCGCGAGCCCGACCGGGCGCTCCGGGCCCGCGAGGCGGTGCGGCGGGAGGACCTACGGGAGATCTCGTGGGGCCGGCACCTGATCGACGTCGCCCAGGCGCAAGTCGACGCCCGGGACCTCTCCGGCGCCGAGCGCACCCTGGTCGTCGCCGAGTCCATGTCACCGGAGTGGTTCAGGCACCAGGGCCCAGCGCGAGGTCTCGTGGGCGAGCTGGTGCACCAGAGCCGGCGGCTCACGCCGCCGCTGCGCCGCCTCGCCGCTTCGACCGGCCTCAACTAGGACACGGCGTCCGACTTCCGTGTCGTGGTCCGAAACGACTCGGACACCCCGTCCCTTCACATCGAGTTTGGATCTGGTCACGGTTAGTGCGTGGGTGTTCCGAAGCTGCCCGAGTCCATGGACCGACAGAACCTGCACGCCCTGGAGATCTCCGCTGCAGCGGTGCAGCTGTGCCTCGCCGACCTCCTCGAGAAGGCCGAGGCCCTACTCGACAACCGCTTCCACGACATGTGGATCGCGGCGGCCACGTCGATGCGCACGACGCTCAACGAGACCCTGGCTAGCCACCGGCGGGAGATCGAAGGGTGACGGCGGAGGAGCAGGCGCGGGGTAAGCGAACTGCTCCGTGCTGAGGAGGCGTATCGCATGGCCCCGACGCTCCACAACTCGGCCAGGCTCGCCCAGGTTCGACGACGCTTCGAGGAGGTGCTCGCCGCCTAGAAGACAGACGAGGGAGGATCACGCTGACCGCCATCGCGGCGATCCTCCTCGTCGTCGGGCGTTCGTGCTCTGGCGACCGGTTGATGGCGACGAGTGCCGCTGCCCCGAGAGGAGCAGATCGGGGATCTCGAAGCCGATCGCTCCGGTCTCAAGACCTCCGGTGCGTCGCTGTGGGCCTCGTGCTTTGGGATTGGTTGGCTGGGATCCTGCCCGCCATGCCAACCGACCCTACAGGCGGGCCGTTAGCCCAGGTAGAGCGACTTAGAGCCCGAGAGGGGAATCGAACCCCTGACCTACGCATTACGAGTGCGTTGCTCTGCCGGCTGAGCTACTCGGGCGGGACGAAACAAGATAGCAGTGCGGCCGGCCGGCCCCGACAGCCAGCGCCGGCCAGCCGCCAAACAAACGGGTCAGCCCACCTGCACCAGCAGCCCCTCGCAGGTCCGGATGAGGACCCGGGCGGCGTCGGCCACCTCCCGCGACGACATCGGGCTTTCCGCCCGGCGCTGCCAGCGCCCGATGGCGTTCTGCAGCGCCCGCCGGATCTCCGACACGTCGGCCTCGGGCGGCAGGTCGAGCCGGGTGTGGAGGGCACCACCCTCGGCCCCGAGCAGCCGCTCCATCTCGGCGGCCTCCTGGGCCTTGACCTTGACGCCGCCGGCCCGCAGGGCGTTGAGCAGGCGGATCTCGGCGAACTCGTGGGCGCCGGCGGTGATCCGCTCGAGCTCGGTGGCCAGCTGGTTGGAGCCGGGCCGCGGGTACTCGTGCAGCACCGACTCGAGCGCCAGCAGGGCCGAGCGGGCCTTGAGCACGTCGCGACGCTGGGCGAACTGGCTGAGCAGCACCTCGCGCAGCTCGACCAGACCGCTGCGCCGGACGAGCTCGGTGGACAGCGTGGTGGCGTTGGGCGCCGCCCCCTGCCGGATCAGCGCCACCGACAGCCGCACGCCGAAAAGGCCGAGGCGGTCGAGCAGGTGCTCGCGCTCCATCGACGACAGCGGGATCGACGTCGTCCCCTGCACGAACCGGTCGGCCGACAGGAAAAGGGCGTCGGATTCCTCGCGGGGCGCGGCGGCGATGGCGTCGAGCGCCTTGTACTCGGCCTCGCGCAGGGTGGCGCCTGACTGAGCCAGCAGGCCGGCGACGGGCACGACGGTCTGGGCCAGCTTCCGGACCTTCTCGTCGTGCCGGTAGCGCCGGGCGATGCGGCTGGCCGAGGCCATCGAGTCGATGCGGCCCACGCCGATCTCGTCGGCCCGGGACAGCACGGCGATGGCGTTGACGGGTGTCGCCTGCGAGAACTCCTCGTCGTGGAACGCCTCGAGGAAGTTGATGTCGGACGAGTGCAGGTGCCGCATCAGGTACAGCACGGCGTCGGCCGGCGTGACCTGGTCCTCGCCCGGGGTGAGGAACGAATGGGTGCGGGCCGACACGTCGGTGGACAGCGAGGCGATGCCCGGCGTGTCGATGAGCGTCATCTCACGGAGCGACGCCGAGGGCCATTCGACGACCAGGCGCTCGACCTCGTCGGCCGTCGTCCCGCCGAGGTCGATGTTGATCGCCCCGCCGTCGCGGGTGAACGGCACCTGCCGGGGCGGCCCCTCCTTGGGCTCGAGCGTGGCCCGGTAGGTGATGCCGTCGCGGTACCAGGTGACGATCTTGGTGCACTCGCCGGCGTCGGTCGGCGCCAGCTCCTCGCCCACCAGGGCGTTGAGCAGGGTGGACTTACCGGCCTTGACCTTGCCGGCGATGGCCACCCGCAGCGGCTCGTCGAGCCGGCTCAGGACGGCGTTCAGCCGCTCGGCCGCCGCCGGCGTCTCCTGGTAGACCTGGGTCGCCTGGGTCAGCAGCGAGCGGACCTGCGCCAGCAGGGTGGGGGCGCTGCCGGTGCTCACGCCCGACCTCCACCCTGGCCACGAACCGCCCCCTGGGCGCCGCCCGGGCCAGCCCCGGCCCCGGCGGGCGCACCGCCCCGCGGCGCCGCCCCGGACTTGGCCGCCTTCCTGACCTGGGCGTCGAGGTCGATGGCCCGCTGCCGGAGCCGCCCGATGCGGGTCAGCTCGGCGTCGACGTCCTTGAGCCGGTTCTTGCGGGTCGCCTCGTCGGACTTGACCGCCTTGGTGGCGGCGTCGAGCGCCTGGCTGGTCGAGCGATGAAGCTCCTCGGCGCGGGCGGAGAAGAAGTCGCGCAGCTGGCGCTGGATCCGACGGAGCGTGTCCTTGGCGTCCTTGGAGACCACGAACGTCACCTCGTCGGTGTACTTGCGGTGGGCCTGCTTGGCCTGGCTGCGGCGCTGGTTCAGCGCCCGCTCCTTCTCGCTCTTCAGCGTCGAGCGGCCCATGAACAGGCCGAGGACGAGGGTCGCCGGGTTCATCATGGCCAGGCCCGCGGTCCGGGCGATCATGCCGAACATCATCACGCCGCCGTAGCTGCTGCGCAGTGCGGTGAGCGTCTGCTGGCCCATGCCGCTGTGGCCGCCGTCGATCCCGCTGGGGCCGCCGATGGAACCCAGCATCTGGCTGGGGTTGGCGACCGGCAGCTCGATGGCGAGCTCCCCGCCCGCCTCGCCGAAGTGCTCGTTGACCCGCATCGCCAACTGGCGGGCCTGCTGGTGGAGCGAGGCATAGGTGCGGACCACGTCCTCGGCGGTGCGCCGGTACAGCCAGGCCTGGAACTCGTCCCACATGTCGGCCGGGTCGCCCGACTCGATCGACTGGTCGGCCTCCTTGGTGATCTGCCGCATGCGGCCCCGGAGCTCGTGGTCGAGGTCGGACTGCAGGTCCTGGATGCCGTCGTTCAGCGTCTGCTGCCACTTGGACACGCCGCTGCGCAGGCGGTTGGCCCGCTCCTTGACCTCGGTCAGGTTCTCGACCAGGGCCTGGGCCCGCTCGGGGTCGGTCAGCGCGTCTCGCTCGCTGCGGAACTGCGACTCGATGAGGCCGCACACCGAGACCACGTCGCTGATGGCGTTGGTGACCGTGAGCGTCTCGGCGTTGGCGGCGATGTCGTTCTGCAGGTAGCCGACCAGGGCCGGGAACCCGGACTCCTGGTTGAGGTTGCGGTCGTTCGCCCGCAGGGCGTGGATCCGCAGCGCCGACGACACCGTGATCAGCTTCGTCTTGATGCCGATGCGCTCGAGGTGGGCGGCGTCGAGGTCGCGGATCTTGCGCCACGACGGGTAGAAGTCGGTCTTGGTCAGGACGCAGACGATGTTGGGGCACATCCGGCGCGCCGTCTGCAGGAACTCGATCTCCGGCGCCGTGAACTCCTGGCTGCAGTCGGAGACGAAGATCACGGCGTCGGCCATCGGGAGCGCGCCGATCGTGGCCGCGCTGTGCGCCGAGCCGAGCCCGCCCACGCCCGGCGTGTCGACGATGACGAGGCCGTCGGCCAGCAGCTTCCGGGGCAGCGAGACCTCGACCGACGCCACCCGGCGCTGGTTCGCCGGGTTGGCCGCCTCGGTCACGTACTGCGCGATCTGGTCGATCGGGATCTCTTGGCGCTCGGGCTCCCGCTCGTCTCCGCCGGCGTGGGGGTCCTCGGACTCCGGCGGCTTGAGCAGCACCGCCGCACGCGGCTCCTCGGCGTAGCCGATCGCTGTCGGCGCCGAGGTGGCGATGTCGTCGTCGACCGGGCAGACCGGGGCGTTCAGCAGGGCGTTGACGAGCGAGGACTTACCCTGCTTGAACTCGCCCACGACCAGGACGTGGAACGCCGGGTCGACGAGCCGGCGCCGTGTCGCGCGGAGCCGGTCGACCAGGTCGGGCCGCTTGTACGCGGTCGAGGCCTGAAGGGCCAGGTCGACCACGGAGAGCGCTTGCTGGACGGCCGGCGAGCGTGCTCCAGAGTTCGGATCTCCCGCCATGCTTCGTTCTCCCTTGATGTCGAACAAACGCTAACGCGGATCGGTGCCATCCCCGACCGCGGCCCGTGGCGTTCGGGGGCCCCGGCATCTCACCGGGGCCCCGTCAGCCTGACGCCAACCTCTACGGCCCGGTAGGGGAACCGGTTCCCGATTCCCCGCCGGACCACGCCTCGGCGGCCGACGGCTCAGTGGCCGAAGACGTCGAACGAGTCGTCGCCGTCGTCGAACACCGACGAGTGGTGGCTCGTCGAGTGGTCCTCGAAGCTGAAGTCGTCGTCGCTGCTGAACGAGTCGCTGAACACCGACGACTCGCTGTGCGACGAGTGGTCGTCGAACACCGTGTCGTCGTCGCTCGAGTGCTCGTACGACGAGTGGACCGACCCGTCCGTGTACGACTCGTCGGTGTTGAACGAGTTGGCGGCCGAGAACGCGCTGTGCGACGAGTGGTCGTCGAACGACTGATCCTCGTTGAACGACCCCTCGGTGTTGAAGCTGTCGTGCGTCGAGTTGTCGACCTCGTTGGTGAGGTCGCCCTCGCCGGCGAAGTTGCCGTGGTTCTCGCCCACGGTCGTGTCGCCGGTGTCGAGCGTGGCGTTGCTGCCCTCGCCGAAGGCCAGGGTGCTGCCGTGGTCGGCCGACACGTTGGTGTCGTCGCTGGTGACGTCGCCGGTCAGCGAGGACTCGTTCATGACGGAGTCCTGGACGTGGGTGTTGCCGTCGCCGATCGTCGAGTCGGAGATGTCGCCGTCGGCCTGGACGGCCCCGTCGCCGGTATTGATGTCGTCGGCGTGCTCGGCCTGCACCGCACCGTCGCCGGTCACGGCGGCCTGGTCGAACGTCTGGTTGACGTCGCCGAACGCCTCGATGTGCTGGTGCACCGACTGGTCGATGTAGACGTCGCCGTCGTCGTTGGCCAGGTCCACGACCGTGTTGTAGTGGGCCATCAGCTCGGCGGCGGTGGCGTGCTCGGGGACCGGCGGGAGCTGGTTGGCGATCTCCGGCGGGAGCTCGGGGGCGCCCTCAGGAGGCTCGAGGCCGTAGGCGGCCGAGACGAACGCGGCCTGCTCGGGCGGCAGATGCTCGATGACCTCGGGCATGGCCTGGAGGATCTCGTCGCCCGAGAGCTCGCCGGCCTCCTCGACGGCCGCTTCGTGCTCCGGACTCCCGTCGTCGGCGAGGAACAGGTTCAGAAGAACGTCGGTGATCGATGACGACATCGTGCTGGGCTCCTGGTTCGGGGCCTCCTTGGCTCGGGAGGCGTCATGGAGAAGGTACGGCGCACCCCCTGGGGATCCATCGGGGATCGCCCCCGTCGTCCCAGGTCAGGAGTGGGGGGGTGTGCGGGGCCGGTGCGACGGCGCGCCGGAGCCCCGGCGGGTTCCGCCGGGGCTCCAGCCAGCCGTCTCGGTCGAGAGGAGGGGGTGCTCAGGACCCGAAGTCGGCTGCGTCGTGGTCCAGGCCGTGGTCCACACCGCCGTCGTAGTCCTGGAAGTCGTCGTCGCTGACCTCGCTGTGACTGTCGCTCCAGTCGATGTCGGTATCGGTCGTCGTGCTGTGCGACTCGGACCAGCTGCTGTCGAACGACGAGTGGTCGTCGGAGGTGAAGTCGTCGTCGGACGTGATGCTCGTCGACTCGGACCAGCTGCTCTCGAACGTCGAGTGGTCGTCGGACGTGTAGTCGTCGTCGCTGGTGCTCGACCAATCCGAGTGCGACGACATGTCGGTGAACGAGTTGTCGGTGTTCCCGCTGTCGTCGATGTCGTACGACTCGTGGGTCGAGTGGTCGTCGGACTCGAACGAGCTGTTGAACGAGTCGGACGTGTTGCCCGAGTCGTGCACCGAGTTGTCGACCTCGTTGGTGAGGTCGCCCTCGCCGGCGAAGTTGCCGTAGTTGGCACCGACCGACGTGTCGCTGTCGTCGATGCCCGCGGTGCTGCCCTCACCGAAGGCCAGCGAGCTCCCGTGGTCGGCCGACACGCTCAGGTCGTTGCTGGCCACGTCACCGGTCAGCGACGACTCGCTCATCGTCGAGCCCTCGACGCTGATGTTCCCGGATCCGAAGGTCGAGCCGGCGATGTCGCCGTCGGCCTGGATGGCACCGTCGCCGGTGTTCAGGTCGTCGGTCTCGGCGGCGTGGGCGGCGCCGTCGCCGTCCAGCGAGTCGAAGTCGAAGTCCTGCGAAACGCTGCCCATCGAGTCGATGTCGGAGGCGGCGTCCTGGCCAAAAGCGTCATCAGGCATGTCAAAACCTTCCTGTGTCGTGGTGTGGTCGACGATCTGGTCGCCGCCAGGGGTCGTGGTGCCGAAATCCTCGGGGGCCGGCTGGTCCTGGGGAGGCATCGGAATGTCAGCTCCTCGTGTCGTTCCGCCACCCGACTGCCGAGTGACTTCGTGGTTGCACCGTAAGCCGCCCTCGTCAGCGGCCCATCGGGGATCACCCCGTTCGGATGGGGGTCTCCGTTAGGGGTTGTCAAGCGCCCCCTGGGGGGCTCCACCTCGCACCGCCGCTGACCAGGGTAGACGCGCCGGGCGGCGAGGGGGAGCGCGACCCCCATCAGCGTGGAATTGACGCCCTCCGCGCCGGCTCGCGCGCCGAGCCGGACCGACCGGAACCCATCCGGGCGCCAGGTGGGCGCCCCTCCGGGGGCGCGGCGCGCCGGTGAGGCGGCTCGGTCGCCTGGTCCGGTCAGACGGCACGACGCGCCGCGCCCGCGCCGGTCGGCCGGCGCGGGCGCTCGAGAGCGGGGTGGCGCGCCGGGGCGCGCCGGTCGGACCGGTCAGAAGTGGCCGACGTCGCCGCCGTCGTCGAACGAATCGTCGTCGAACCCGTCGTGGGCGTCGTCGAACGCGTCGTGGTCCAACGCACCCGGATCCTCGCCGAACGAGTCGTGGTCGAAGGCGTCGTCGAGCCCGTCGTGCCCGAAGGCGTCGTGCGCCAGGCCGTCGCCGGCCCCGGCGTCGGCGCCGCCGATGTCGTGGTCGAACGCGGGATCGTGGTCGAACGCGGGATCGTGGTCGAGCGCGGAGTCGTGGTCGAACGGGGCGTCCGGCTCGAGCGGCGGGCCGTGCTCGAACGACGGGTCGTGGTCGAAGCCCGGCCCGCCGGCGTCGCCGTGCTCGCCGCCCGCGACGTCGCTGCCCTGGCCGAACGCCTCGTCCTCGCCGCCGCCCCCGTCGTGCGCCTCGTGTGCCTCGTGCGCGTCCTGGAAGTCGGCGTCGCCGTAGCTGACGTCGGGCCCGGCGGCCTCGCCGGCCTCGCCGGCGTGGGTGGCGAGGCCGCCCGGCTGGTCGAGGCCGAGGTCGTCGACATCGTGACCGGCGACGACGTCGTGGTCGGCCGCAACGTCGTCGAGATGGTCGAGGTCGTCGGGGTCGTCGACGGCGTGACCGCCGTGATCGTCAGCGAGCCCGTGATCGCCGGCGTCGTGGCCGGTGGCAAGGTCGTGACCGCCGTGATCGCCGGCGAGGTCGTGACCGTGATCGTCAGTGAGGTCGTGACCGCCGGCGTCGTGGTCGCCGTCGGCGTGCCCGGACTCGTGGGCCTCGTGGCCGTCGCCGTGGCCGTCGCCCCCGTCGTCGGCGTCGTCGTCGAAGTCGCGCTCGACCTCACCGAACGTGGTGGCGTGGTGCTCGTCGCCGAACGGATCGCCGGGGTCGCCGGCGGGTGCATCGTCCGGCAGGTCGTCGAGCTCGGGGACGACCGACTCGGTGACCTCGACGCTCGAGATGCGGCCGAGGAGGTCGAGGGCTCCGTCGCCGTGGGCGTCGTCGGTCGGCTCGGCGTCGGCGGCGGTGTTGACCGCGTGCGCGACGTCCGGGGGCAGCGTGTCCGCGACGAGGCCCACGGCCTCGCGCAGGTCGTCTTCGGGCACGTCGTCGTAGCCGAAGCGCTGCATGTAACCGGACGGGTCCGCAGCGAAGTCTGCCTGAGCCTCGGGTTCGAGGATCAGACCCCGCATCACGTCCAGCAGCGGCGTGCCCTCCATCGGTCCTCCAAGTGTGCCTGCCCACGGGGGCCAGTGGGCCTGCCGTGCAAGGTAGATAGTGCCCCCGACCGCGCCATCGGGGAAGCCCCTAGGGTGTCCCCCTAGTGGCCCGCTGCGGGCCCGGTGGCTCACCGCTGGCCCTCGTACGGCGGCCTGAGCGAGCGGGAACCACGCGGCGTGAGCCTGTTTGACAGTCGCTCACCGATACCTTTCAACTGTCGCCGTGCCCACGTCCCTCGTGATCGTCGAGTCACCCGCCAAGGCCCGGACCATCGCCCGGTTCCTTGGCGACGACTTCGTCGTCGAGGCGTCCATCGGCGCGATCCGCGACCTCGATCCGAAGGGTCTGGCGGTCGACATCGAGGATGACTTCAAACCGACCTACGTCGTCCCGCCCTCCAAGCGGGACGTCGTCAAGCGGCTCAAGGCCGCGCTGAGCGAGGCCGACCAGCTCTATCTCGCCACCGATGAGGATCGCGAGGGCGAGGCCATCGCCTGGCACCTGACCGAGGTGCTGAAGCCCCGGGTGCCGACCCGGCGGATGGTGTTCCACGAGATCACCCGCCAGGCCATCGAGCACGCGGTGGAACACTCCCGCGACATCGACGCCGGGCTGGTCGACGCCCAGGAGGCCCGCCGGATCGTCGACCGCCTGTTCGGCTACCCGGTCTCCGAGGTGCTGTGGCGGAAGATCTCGACGGGCCTGTCGGCCGGCCGGGTCCAGAGCCCGGCGGTGCGGCTGGTCGTCGAGCGCGAGCGCGAGCGCATGGCGTTCGTGCCCGCCGACTACTGGGACCTGCAGGCCGCCTTCCCCACCGACCCCCGGTTCGCGGCCACGCTGGTCGGGCTCGACGGCCGCAAGGTGGCCACGGGCAAGGACTTCGACAGCGAGGGCCGGGTGGCCCGCGACGACGTGGCCGTCCTCGACGAGGCCGCGGCCAACCGCTTGGTCACGGCGCTCGACGGGTCGCCGTTCACGGTCAGGTCGGTCGAGGAGAAGCCGTACCGGTCGTCGCCCAAGCCGCCCTTCATCACCTCCACCCTCCAGCAGGAGGGCGGGCGCAAGCTGGGCATGAGCGCCGGCCAGGTCATGCGCACCGCCCAGAGCCTGTACGAGCGGGGCTACATCACCTACATGCGGACCGACTCGGTCACGCTGTCCGACGAGGCCATCGCCGCCGCCCGGACCCAGATCCGCGAGCTGTACGGCGAGCGGTTCGTGCCCGACAAGGCCCGCCACTACCGGTCCAAGGTCAAGAACGCCCAGGAGGCCCACGAGGCCATCCGTCCCGCCGGCGACCGGTGGCGCACCCCCGACCAGCTCGCCTCCGAGCTGCGGGGCGCCGACCTGCGGCTCTACGACCTGATCTGGAAGCGCACGCTGGCCTCGCAGATGGCCGACGCCACCGGCAAGTCGGTGCAGGTGCGGATCGAGGCGCCGCTGGCCGGTGCCGCCGGCGACCTGGAGGCCGGCGCGGTCACCGAGTGGTCCGCGTCGGGGCGCACGATCACGTTCCCGGGCTACCTGCGGGTCTACGTGGAGGGCTCCGACGACCCCGAGGCCGACCTCGACGACCGCGAGCGGCTGCTCCCCGACCTGACCGAGGGCCAGCGGCTGCCCGACCCGGCCATCGAGCCCCACGGCCACACCACCCAGCCCCCGCCTCGCTACACCGAGGCGTCGCTGGTCAAGAAGCTCGAGGAGCTGGGCATCGGCCGGCCCTCGACCTACGCCTCGATCATGCAGACGATCCAGGACCGGGGCTACGTGTGGAAGAAGGGCCAGGCCCTGGTCCCGTCGTGGACCGCCTTCGCCGTGATCAACCTGCTGGAGGGCCACTTCAGCGCCGAGGTCGACTACTCGTTCACCGCCCGCATGGAGAACGACCTCGACGAGATCGCCGCCGGCCAGCGCGAGCGGGTGCCGTTCCTGCGGGCGTTCTGGTTCGGGTCCTCGGCCGCCCAGGACAACGGCTCGGCGTCCGGGCCCGGCGGGGCGGCCTCCGCCGGCGGGAACGGCAACGGCAGCGCCCACAGTGGCAACGGCCACGGGGGCAACGGCCACGGGGGCAACGGCGACTCGCCCATCGACGGCTCCCCCGGCCTGGTGACGCTCATCGAGCACGCCATGGCCAACGCCGATCCGGCCGTGGTCAACGCCATCCCCCTGGCCAAGGACGTCGACGGCGAGCAGATCGTCGTCCGCAACGGCCGGTACGGGCCGTACCTGCGCAAGGGCGACGAGACGGCCTCGGTGCCCGCCGAGCTCGCCCCCGACGAGCTCACCGTCGAACGGGCGCTCGAGCTGCTGTCGGCCCCCAAGGGCGACCAGCCCATCGGCACCGACCCCGAGTCCGGGCTTCCGGTCTACGTCAAGACCGGGCGCTACGGGCCCTACGTGCAGCTGGGCGACGCCGAGACGCTGCCCGAGGGTACGAAGCCCAAGATGTCCTCGCTGTTCAAGAGCATGTCACCGGCGACGGTGACGCTCGAGGACGCGCTACGCCTGCTGCAGCTGCCCCGCACGGTCGGGGTCGACCCCGAGACCGGGGAGGAGATCGTGGCGCTCAACGGGCGCTACGGCCCCTACCTGCGTAAGGGCAACGACAGCCGGAGCCTGGGCGCCGAGGAGGAGCTGTTCACGGTCACGCTCGAGGACGCCCTCCGCCTGTTCGCCGAGCCCAAGCGCCGGGGCCGGGCCGCGGCCGCCCCGCCGCTGCGCGAGCTCGGCGAGGACCCGGTGACCGGGAAGAAGATGGTGATCAAGAGCGGCCGCTACGGGCCGTACGTCACCGACGGCGAGACCAACGCCTCGCTGCGCGAGCGCGAGGGCGACACGGTCGAGGGCCTGACCGTCGAGCGGGCTGCCGAGCTGCTCCAGGCCCGCCGCGAGGCCGGGCCGACCCGCCGGGGGCGGAAGTCGGGCACGAAGAAGGCCGCGGCCAAGAAGAAGTCGTCGACCAAGAAGGCGGCCGCCAAGAAGACGGCGGCGAAGTCGTCGCCGGCCAAGAAGGGCGCGGCCAAGAAGGCGGCGGCGAAGAGCGCGACCGCCAAGAAGGCCGCCGCGAAGAAGTCCGCCGGGACTTGACCGCCGGCGGGGCCCCACGCCCGCCACTGCGGGTCCCCGGTCCAGCTCCGTTACCGTCCTAGTGGTGGACGCCCGGGAACACGAGTACGACGACCCCGCCGAGGTCGTCGACTCCCTGCGGTCGATCGGGGCTCGCCCGGCCGAGGAGCAGGACTTCCGCGACCGCGTCTTCGGGTCTCCCGAGTACTTCCGGCTGTGGGTGGCCCAGGCCGTGTCGTCGCTGGGCGACTGGCTGGGCTTCCTGGCCATCCTGGTGCTGGCCAGCCGGGTCGGCGCCTCGGCGCCCGGGGCGTCGGTCGGCCTCGTGATGGCGGCCCGCATCGTCCCCGGCTTCTTCCTGTCGGCCGGCGCCGGCGTGCTCATCGACCGCATGGACCGCAAGCAGGTCATGGTCGTGACCATGGTCGTGCGGGCCGGGGTGGTGGCCACGCTGCCGTTCGTGAACAGCGTGCTCGGACTGGTCTTCGCCTCGCTGGTCCTCGAGCTGGCCACGCTGTTCTTCTCGCCGGCCCTGGCCGCCCTGCTGCCCAACGTGGTGCCGGCCGACAAGCTGACCACCGCCAACTCACTGGGCCTGGCCGCTGCCTACGGCACGTTCCCCGTCGGCGCCGGCCTGTTCGCGCTGCTGGCCAAGGTCTCGGAGTGGCTGGGGTCGATCGAGGCGCTCGACGCCCTGCAGACCGACCAGTACGCGGTGGCGCTGTACGCCAACGTCGTTTGCTACGTGGTGGCGGCGGCCGTGATCTACCGGCTGCGGGTGGAGCAGACGCACCTGCCCGACCAGGGGGCGTCCCGCAACGGGCTGCGGCCGGAGCCGCCCTCCGTCGACCTCGGCCAAGTGTTCACCGAGATCAAGGAGGGGTGGCACTACGCCTTCATCAACCCCGTCGTCCGGTCGGTCAACATCGGCCTGGCGTGCGGGCTGATCGGCGGCGGGATGCTGGTGCCGCTCGGCCAGACGTTCTCGCAGGACGTCCTCGGCGCCGGGACCAGCGGCTTCGGCGTGTTCGTGTTCTCGCTCGGCGTGGGCGTGGCCGTCGGCGTCATCGCCGTCTCGGCCCTGCAGAAGCGCCTGCGCAAGGTGCGGACGTTCGTCGGCTCGGTGCTGGCGGCCGGCATCGCCCTGCTCGTCGGCGTGTCGATGTCGACGCTGGAGCTGGCCGCCGTGTTCGTGGCGATCATGGGCGTGTGCGCGGGCAGCGTGTACGTGCTGGGGTTCACGCTGCTCCACGAGAACGTCGAGGACGAGCTGCGGGGTCGGATCTTCGCCGCCCTCTACACGCTCGTGCGCCTGTGCGTGCTGCTGTCCATGGCCATCGGGCCGGTGCTGGCCGACGTGTTCGACCGCCTGTCCGAGAGCCTGGTCGACCGGCGCATCGACGTCGGCATCGAGATCGCGGTGCCGGGTGTCCGCATCACGCTGTGGCTGGCGGGCATCATCATGCTCGTGGCCGGCCTGCTGTCCGCGCTGTCGCTCCGGGGCCTGCGCCCGGCGCGCCCGTCGGGCTCGCCGTCCGAGCCCGAGGCCGAGGTGGGCGTGTCCGGCGATCCGAGGTGAGATCCGAGGTGGAGAAGGAGGCGGTGTGACCGTCGGCCGGTTCCTGGTCTTCGAGGGCGGCGAGGCGGCGGGCAAGTCCACCCAGGCCGCCCGCCTGGCCGAGCGGCTGCGCGCGGTGCTGACCCGCGAGCCCGGCGGCACGGCGGCCGGGGCCGCCATCCGGGCGCTCCTGCTCGACCCCGACACGCCCGACCTCGACGACCGGGCCGAGGCCCTGCTCATGGCCGCCGACCGGGCCCAGCACGTGGCCCAGGTGGTGCGGCCGGCGCTGGAGGCCGGGCGCCACGTCGTGTCCGACCGCTACGTCGGCTCGTCGCTGGCCTACCAGGGCTACGGGCGGGGCCTGCCGGTCGACGAGGTCCGGCGGCTCTCGGCCTGGGCCACCCGCGGGCTCGAGCCCGACCTGGTCGTGCTGCTGGACGTGCCGGCCGCCGTCGCCGCCGACCGGGCCGGGGCGCGGCCCGACCGCCTGGAGGCGGCCGGCGAGGCGTTCCACCGCCGGGTGGCCGAGGGCTACCGGGCGCTGGCCGCCGCCGACCCCGGCCGGTGGGTGGTGGTGGACGGGTGCGGCGCGCCCGACGAGGTGGCGGCGCGCGTGTGGGCGGCCGTGGCCGACCGGCTCCCCGACCTGGCCGCGGTGGCGGACGGCGACTCTGGTGGCGGCGCGGCCGGCGGCGAGGGCGCCGCCACGGATGGCTCGGTCGGGTCGGCTGGCGCCGCGGGCGGCGGCCCGGGCGCCCCGGGCGCGCCGGCCGGCGGCCCGGGCACGGACGCGCCGGGGGCGGCGGGGGCCCGCGCCGGGCACGCGAAGATGGCCCCGTGACCGGAGCAGCGCCGCCGATCCCGTCCCTCGCCGAGCCGGCCGCCACGGGCGACGACTCGTGGGCCGGCGTCGTGGCCCAGGACGCCGCGGTCCGCCAGCTCGAGGCCGCCCAGCGCTCGCCCGTCCACGCCTACCTGATCGTGGGCCCGCAGGGGTCGGGCAAGCGGGCGCTGGCCCGGGGCTTCGCCGGGCTGCTCCTGGCGGCCGAAGCCGCCGACGACGAGGCCCGGCGCCGCCACGTGCGGCTGGCGCTGGCCGAGCAGCACCCCGACCTGCGGGTGGTCGAGCCCGAGGGCACGACGTTCCGCAAGGGCGACGCCGAGCGCCTGGTCCGCCACGCCACGCTCGCCCCCGTCGAGGGCGGCCGCAAGGTCGTGGTCGGGCTGGGCTGCGAGGCGATGGAGGACGAGGCGGCCGGCTACCTGCTCAAGACGATCGAGGAGCCGCCGGCGTCGACCGTGTTCGTGCTGCTCGCCACCGAGGTCGTGCCCGAGCTGGTGACCATCGCCAGCCGCTGCGTCCGGGTCGAGACCCGGGCGGTGCCGGTGGCGGCGCTGGCCGAGCGGCTGGTGGCCGAGGGCGTCGACCCCGACCGGGCCGAGGCCGCGGCGCGGGCGGCCGCCGGCGACCTCGAGCGCGCCCGGACGCTGGCCACCGACGAGCGGCTGGCCCTGCGCCACGAGGCGTGGCGGGCGGTCCCCCGCCGCCTCGACGGCACCGGGCACAAGGCCGCCGAGGTGGTGGCCGAGCTACAGGCCATGATCGCCGACGCCCTCGGCCCCCTCCAGGACCGCCAGGCCGCCGAGATGGCCGCGCTGGAGGAGCAGATCGAGACGTTCGGCCTCCGCGGCGCCGGCAAGCGCGAGCTCGAGGCCCGCCACAAGCGCGAGGTCCGCCGGTTTCGCACGGCCGAGCTGCAGTTCGGACTCGCCACCCTGGCCGCCGCCTACCGCGACGCGCTGGCCGGTGGCCAGGCCCGGCGGTCGATCGTCGACGCGCTGGCGCGGATCGACGCGGCGGCGCTGGCGCTCGCCCGGTACCCGAACGAGACGCTGCTGCTGCAGGCCCTGGTGGCCCAGCTACCGCCGGTCGATCCGCACTGAGGACCGTGGGCCGCCGCCGCTGACGACGGCGCGCCGCCCGGTCACGGGCGCCCGGGGTGGACGGCGGCCGGCGATCGGGCGACGGCTGGACCCGAACGGCCGGCCGCGCCGGAGCAGAGGGCCGTCAGGTCCTCCGAAACATGCCCTTGATGCGAGCCGCCAGGCCGCCCATGGCGCCCTTGGCGCCGCCCTGGGCCCTGTCGACCTTGCCCTCGCCGCGCATGCGCCTGTCGTTCGTCAGGTCGCCGAGCGCTTCCTTGGCCCGGCCCTTCGCCTCGTCGAGGCGACCATCCTCTGCCATGGGGTCCTCCTTGGGTGTGACCCGCCGACACCGGCAGGGCTACCCCGCCGCTGGCGGCTCAACCCGCGAGTCGACCGGACGCGCCCGCCCGCCGGCGGGCGGCGCCGACCCGGCGCCGCCCGGCGTCACCCGCGTCACCCGGCCGCGACGAGCGTCACCGCCATCCCGGCCAGCGCCACGCCGGCGAGCTGGGGCCGGGCCAGGCGCTCGCCGAGCACGGCCCGGGCCAGCGCGAGCGTGCTCGCCGGGTACAGGGAGCCGAGCACCGCCACCAGCGTGAGCATGCCGTGGTGGGTGGCCAGCAGGAACAGCGCGTTGGCGGCCGCGTCGAGCAGTCCGCAGGCCGCGAGCATGGCCGGCAGGCGGCCCCGCCGGGCCCGGCCGTCGCCCACCCGAGCCGACGCCAGGACCAACGTCAGCAGGCCGAGCAGGGCCACCGACGTGGCCCGCCCGCTGACCACCGGCCACAGCCCGGCGTCGTCGCCGGCGACGTCGAGGGCGACGAAGTAGAGGCCGAAGCCCGTGCCGGCGACCAGGGCCTCGACCAGCCGCACGACGCTCAGCGACCCCGCCGCCCGCTCGTCGTCGGCGGCGGGCCCGCGGGCTAGAAGGCCGACCGCGGCCAGCGCCACGGGGATGCCGACCAGCACCGGCGCGGCCGGCCGCTCGCCGCCGGCGAGGCCGAACACGATCGGCACGACGGCCGACTGCACCGACGTGACCGGCGCCACCAGGCTCATCACGCCCTTCGCCATGGCCCGGTAGAACACGAGCAGGCCGGTGGCGCCGGCGACGCCGCCCAACGCACCGACGACGAGGTCGCCCGGCGTCGGTGCGGCGTCGCCCAGCAGGGGCACGACGACGAGGAGGCCCACGAGCCCGACCGCTTGGGAGCGCAGCACGACGGCGGCCGGCGGCAATCGGCGGGCGGACAATCCGCCGAAGAAGTCGCCGACCCCATAGGCCAGGGCGGAGGCGAGGGCGAGGAGGGCAGCCATGGGTGGAGGTCGGTGCGCGCGCGTGGGGCGCGTCGTGGTGGGCGCCTGGTGGGCGCACTCGGGTCGGGCGCGGTCGCCCGGGACCCGTCCTGGCCGCTCGGTGAACCAGAGTGACCGTGCGGTGCACTCTACTGACCGGTGCAGTCTGTTGCACCAACGTTTCCGTATAGTGACCGCGTGTCGGTTCCCCCGGAGGTCGCCTCCGCCGTCGCCGTGAACACCCGGCGCCTGCGCACGGCGCGGGGCTGGAGCCTCGACGCCCTGGCCAGCCGGTCGGGCGTCAGCAAAGGCATGCTCGTCCAGCTCGAGCAGGCCCGCACCAACCCCAGCCTCAGCACGCTGTGCCGGGTGGCCGAGGCCCTGTCGGTCAGCCTGGCGGCTCTGATCGAGACCGCGGGCACGCCCGTCGTCAAGGTCGTCGCCGGCGGCACCACGCTGTGGAGGGGCGCCGCCGGCGGGACGGGCGACCTGCTCGTCGGGTGCGACGACCGCGAGCACGTCGAGCTGTGGCGGTGGGAGCTCGCGGCCGGCGAGACCCACGAGTCCGCCGACGGGCACGCGGACGGGACCGTCGAACTCGTCCACGTGCTCGACGGCGAGCTGACGCTGGTGGTCGACGGCACCGAGCACGCGGTGGCCGCCGGCGGGGCGGCGTCGTTCCTCGGCGACCGCCCCCACGCCTACCGCAACGACGGCCCCGAGCCGTGCCGGCTGGTCATGGTCGTGCTCCAGAGCGACGCCGACCTGCAGGCCTGGGCGACGTCACGCGGCGCGCCGCCGCCCACGGCGCAGCCCGAGGCCGCGCCGTGACCCAGGGCCGACCGGAGCCGGGGCCCGACCGTTGCCCAGGCGCGCTCGTGGGGCCGGCCGGGCCGGCCCCACAACGCCGTCGTCCCCGCGCGGTCAGGCGGACAGCAGGATGGCGTCGCCCTGGCCGCCACCGCCGCACAGGCCGGCGGCACCGAGCCCGCCGCCGCGGCGGCGCAGCTCGAGCAGCAGGGTCAGGGCCAGGCGGGTGCCCGACATGCCGACCGGGTGGCCGAGGGCGATGGCGCCGCCGTTGACGTTGACGACCTCGTCGGTGATGCCGAGCTCCTGCATCGAGGCCAGGCCGACGGCGGCGAAGGCCTCGTTGATCTCGAACAGCGACACGTCGCTCAGCGACTTGCCAGCCGACTCGACGGCGGCCTTGATGGCCCGCGACGGCTGGGTCAGGAGCGACGGGTCGGGGCCGGCGACCTGCCCGTAGCCGAGGATCTCGCCCAGCGGCTCGACACCCAGGCGCTCGGCCACGGCCTTGGACGTGACGACGACCGCGGCAGCGCCGTCGGAGATCTGGGAGGCGTTGCCGGCGGTGATGTTGCCCGACTCGGCGAAGGCCGGGCGGAGCTTGGCCAGCGTCTCGGCGGTCGTGCCGGGCCGGACGCCCTCGTCGGTGTCGACCACCACCGGGTCGCCCTTGCGCTGCGGCACCTCGACCGGGACGATCTCCTCGGTCAGCCGGCCGTCCTTGATGGCGGCGGCGGCCCGCTCGTGCGACTTGGCGGCCAGGTCGTCCTGCGGCTCGCGGGCGATGCCGGCCGACGCCGCGTACTTCTCGGTGCCGGCGCCCATGGCCACGCAGTCGAAGGCGCAGAACAGGCCGTCGTACATCATCGAGTCGACGACCGTCTGGTCGCCGAGCCGGTAGCCGGCCCGCGCCCCCGGCAGCAGGTAGGGGGCCTGGGTCATCGACTCCATGCCGCCGGCCACGACGATCTCGGCCTGGCCCGACTGGATGAGCAGGTCGGCCAGGTAGATCGAGTTGAGGCCCGAGAGGCACACCTTGTTGACCGTCGTGGCCGGGACCGTCATCGGGATGCCGGCGTTGACCGCCGCCTGGCGAGCCGTGATCTGCCCCGCCCCGGCCTGGATCACCTGGCCCATGAACACGTAGTCGACCTGGTCGGGGCTCACCCCGGCCCGCTCGAGCGCGGCCTTGATGGCGAAGCCCCCGAGGTCGGTGGCCTTGAAGCTGGCGAGCGCGCCCGAGAGCTTCCCGATCGGCGTGCGGGCACCGGCGAGGACGACGGATCCAGCCATGGGCTTCCCCCAAAACAGGTGGTCGGAACGGACTGTTTCAGGCTAGCTGTCACCGTCCTTTTCCTCGAAACCGGAGGACAGCTCCGCCGCGCGCCGGGGCCCGCCTTCGGTGCCCGCCTGGCAGTCAGTCAGTCGCCGGCCCGCTCGGCCACCCGGGAACCCGTGTCTTCGGCGACTTGGGGGATGGAGGGCGGCGACTCGGTCTCGATGGCCCGGAGGATCTCGGGCCCCAGCCAGTTGGCCACCTCCTGGGCCGTCTCGTTCTCGAAGTGGACGCCGTCGGGCCGCAGCCGCCGGTCCATCTCGCCGCCCGGCAGGCTGGCCAGGTAGCCCTGCAGGTCGACCACGACCGCCCCCTCGCGGGCGTCCGCGATCTCACGGATGATCTGGTTGAGGCGGTCGATGCGGGCCGGGTCGGACTCCGGGTACGGCTCGGGAGGCGGCGGCTGCTGGGTGGCGCCCGCCTCGATGTGCGGCGCGGTCGCCCACACCACCGTGACCCCCTGCTCGAGCAGGAGGTCGGTGACCAGCGACAGCTCGGACCGCAGGTAGGCGTCGAACACCGGGTCGCCGGGGTGCCGCCAGGTGTCGTCGCCCGGGAGGCGGCGGTCGGTCACGTCCCACGGCCCGGTCTGGATGAAGGCGAAATCGACGTGGCCGTAGCGCTCGCGCCGGCGGTCGACGGCGTCGGGCAGCACGGTCTCCCACTCGTCGTCGCAGCCGACGTTGGCCGGTCCCACCTCGCCCAGGTAGCGGCGCACGCCGCCCCGGGTCAGACCGCAGCCGATGCCGCCGCCGCCGGCCATCAGCTCCAGGGCGCCGGTCTCGTCGCCCCACAGGCTGAGGCCCCAGGCGGTGCGGAACATCGTCGAGTCGCCCACCGTGAGGCCGATCAGCGCCCCGTCGGGGATCGACGCCGGGTCGGGGTCCTGCCCACCCTCGGCCAGCAGCTCGTAGGGGTCGACCGGCGGTTTCGACACGACCGGCACCGTCACCGCCACGAGGGCCACCAGGGCGAACGTGCCGCCGGCCAGCGCCGGCATCGGCGCCCGGAACCCCTGGAGGCGTCGCAGCGGCCGCAGCCGGAACGCCGGCCGCCAGCCCGAGCGGATCGGCTTCTCGACCAGGACGTACGAGGCGATCGCCACGACCAGCGTGACGGCCACCTGGACGAGGAACAGGACCCGGGGGCGCTCCTCGAGCCCGGTCCGCTTGCCGTCGAGCAGCAGGAAGATCGGCCAGTGGTACAGGTAGACCCCGTAGGAGACGACGCCGAGCAGGCGCAGCGGGGGCACGGCCAGCAGGCGCCGCACCGGGCCGGGCACGGTCGCCGACAGAACGAGCGCGCCGGAGACGAGGGCGTAGGCCAGGAGGCCCCCCTGGGCCAGCCGGGGCGAGTCCTCGCCGATGTTCCACCAGGCCCAGGCCGTGACCGCCAGCGCCCCGATCCCGGCGACGGCCGCCCCCCAGCGCACCGTCTCGCCCCGGGTGAGGCCGGCCGCCACCCCGACGGCCAGCAGCGCCCCCACCAGGATCTCGCCCATGCGGACCGGCGTGGCGTAGTAGATGGCGGTGCGGCTGTCGGTGCCGAGCACCAAGGTGAGCGCGGCCGAGCCGGCGAGCAGCGTGGCGAGCACCCCGCCGAACAGCTTGAGCGAGCCCTTGCCCAGCGCGAACACGCCCGCCGTCAACAGCGGGAACACCCAGTAGAACTGCTCCTCGATGGCCAGGCTCCAGAAGTGGAGCACCGGCGACGGCGACGAGAACAGCTCGCCGTAGGAGCGGTCGTCGAGCAGGAACCGCCAGTTGGCCACCTGCAGCAGCCCGGACAGCACGTCGCCCCGGAGGCTGCGCTCCCAGGCCTCGTCGACGACGATGGCGGAGAGCGAGATCCCGGCCAGGGCGAGCGCGGACGCCGGGAACAGCCGGCGCAGGCGGCGGGCCCAGAAAGCGCTCAGCCGGACGCGCCCGGTCTTGGTGCGCTCGGCGATGAGCAGAGACGTGATGAGGAAGCCCGACAGCGTGAAGAACGTCGACACGCCCAGGTAGCCACCCCGGGCCCAGCTGAACCCGCCGTGGAAGAGCAGGACCGCGGCCACGGCGATGCCCCGGATGCCGTCGAGCGCCGGGTTGTAGGCCAAGCGGGCGCCCGACCGGCCCGGGGCCGGACGGCGGGGGGCGTCGTCGCCCCCGCCGGCGCCGTTGCCCGACGGGGCGGCCGCGCCGTCGTCGCCCGCCTCGGCGGTCGCCCCGGCCGCGTCGGACCCGGCGGTCCCGCCCGCGAGCGTGCCCGCGCCGGATCGGCGCTGGTCGGGGGGCGTGCGGTCGGCGGTCTCGGTGTCAGGCAATGGTCGATCCATTCACGGATCACGTGCTGTGGGGGGACGTGCGCAGGACTCCCCAGGCTGAGCCCCGATCCCGGGCCAGCGTAGGTGCCGCCGGACCGGCCCGCGCAACAAGTCCGCGCGGTGTGGAGCCGGCGCGTTACCGCCGGGTAGGTTCCTGGCCATGCAGCAGATCCTCGAGGCCATCCAGGGGGGAGCCTCAGGCGAGGAGATCGCCGCCCTCCCGATCCCCGAGTCCTACCGTGCCGCCCACGTGCTGCGGTCCGAGCAGGAGATGTGGGAGGGGGTCGCCTCCGAGGAGAAGGACCCGCGCAAGTCGCTGCACGTCGGCGAGGTCCCGACCCCCGAGCTGGCGCCCGATGAGGTGTACCTGGCCGTCATGGCCAGCTCGATCAACTTCAACACGGTCTGGACGTCGATCTTCGAGCCGCTGCCGACGTTCCTGTTCCTCGACCGGCTGGCCAAGGAGTCGCGCTGGGCGGCCCGCCACAAGCAGGACTTCCACGTCGTCGGGTCCGACGCCGCCGGCGTCGTGCTCCGGGTCGGCTCGGCCGTGCGCAACTGGAAGCCCGGCGACCGGGTCACCGTCCACTGCAACTACGTCGACGACCAGGACCCGTCGGCGCACGACGACTCGATGCTGGCCACCAACCAGCGCATCTGGGGCTTCGAGTCGAACTACGGCGGGCTGGCCGACCTGGCGGTCGTCAAGGCCAACCAGCTGATGCCCAAGCCCGAGCACCTGACGTGGGAGGAGGCGGCGGTCAACGGCCTGTGCGCCTCGACCTCGTACCGGATGCTGGTCGGCCGCCACGCCGCCCGCATGAAGCAGGGCGACTCGGTGTTCATCTGGGGCGCCACCGGCGGCATCGGCGCCTACGCCACCCAGCTGGTGATCAACGGCGGCGGCATCCCGGTCGGCGTCGTGTCCAGCGAGGACCGGGCCCGCCTGCTGCGGGCCATGGGCTGCGAGCACGTGATCGACCGCAAGGCCGAGGGCTACCGGTTCTGGAAGGACGAGCACACCCAGGACGAGAGCGAGTGGCGCCGCCTGGGCAAGAAGGTCCGCGAGCTGATCGGCGAGGACCCCGACATCGTGTTCGAGCATCCCGGCCGCCAGACCATGGGCGCCTCGGTGTTCATCTGCGCCAGGGGCGGCACGATCGTCACCTGCGCCGCCACCAGCGGCTTCATGCTCGAGTACGACAACCGGCACCTGTGGATGAAGCTGAAGCGCATCGTCTCCAGCCACTTCGCCAACTACCAGGAGGCGTGGGAGATGAACAAGCTCATCGATCGGGGCGCCATCCAGCCGGTCATGTCGGCCGTCTATCCGCTCGACGCGGTGGGCGACGCCGCCCGGGCCGTGCACCGCAACGAGGCCGAGGGGAAGCTGGGCGTGCTGTGCCTGGCGCCCGAGCCGGGCCTCGGCATCACCGACCACGAGAAGCGCGAGCGCATCGGCGAGGACCGCATCACGCTGTTCCAGCGCCACGCCCGCGGCGAGCTCTGAGCCGCGGCTGGGACGAGACCGTCGGCCCCGGCCGGCACGCGCCGACGGCCGGCCCACAGCGCCGCGACGGCTAGGACGAGCGCTCCTCGTCGGCGTCGTCCGCGCCGTCGGCGCCGCCGACGTCGTCGCCCTCGTCGTCGGGGCTGCCGAGCGCGGCCACGATCTCGGGGTCCGAGCAGGCCCGGGCGAACGCCGCCATCCGGCGGCGGATGTCGCGCCCCAGCACGAGCACGCCGATGCGGTCGGCCACCGGCGCCAGCCACGACGGCCGGATCGTGAAGTTGTAGCGCCAGGTCGCCCGCGTGCCGCCCTCGACAGGCTGGAAGTTCCAGCCGCCCGAGAAGGTGGCGAAGAAGCACGGCCCCGACAGCATGCGCATGCCCACGTGCTCGGGCGGGCGGAACGCCACGTACTGCGAGACCATCGTCAGGCGGTGACGTGACCGGGTCCACGTCCGCACGCCCTTGCCCGCCGCCTCGGCGCCGTCGAGCAGGCGCTGCTCGAGCACGAACGGGTCCCACCGGTAGCGCAGCTCGCCGTAGGTCTGGGACAGCGCGAAGGCCCGGTTGACGTCGAGCGGGACGACGGCCGACGCTTCCACGCGGGGCACGGGAGGACGGTATCCGCCGAAGGGGTCTCTCCTGCCACCCGCAACTATCGTGGGCTCGTGCTGCTGACCGAGATCGACCACGTCGCCATCGCCGTCAACGACCTCGAGGCGGCCATCGGCTACTACCGCGACACGTTCGGCGCCGAGGTCGAGCACCGCGAGGTGGTCGAGTCCGACGGCGTCGAAGAGGCGCTGCTCAAGGTGGCCGACAGCTACATCCAGCTGCTCACGCCCGTCCGCGACGACTCGCCCGTGGCCAAGTACCTCGAGCGCAAGGGCGAGGGCCTGCACCACGTCGGCTACCGGGTGGCCGACTGCGGCGCCGCGCTCGAGGCGGTCAAGGCCCAGGGCGGCCGCGTCATCGACGAGGCCCCGCGCCCCGGCAGCCGGGGCACCACGGTGGCGTTCGTCCACCCCAAGAGCGCGTTCGGCACGCTCATCGAGCTGGTCGAGGAGTAGTCCAGGAGGGGTCGCCCACCTCCCGCCCGAAATTCCCGGCGGGGCACGGCGGGCCCGCTGGCACACTGGTCCGCCGTGCTGTCCGTGCGTGGCTTGACGGTGGAGGTCGGCGGCACCCTGGTCGTCGAGGGTGCCTCGTTCACCGCGCGCCCCGGCGACAGCGTCGGGCTGGTCGGCCGGAACGGCGCCGGGAAGACCTCGCTGCTCAAGGTCCTGGGCGGCCTGGCCGAGCCCAAGGCCGGCATCATCCAGCGCCCCCAGGCGTTCGGCTACCTGCCCCAGGACCCCCGGCTCGACCGGATGCCGCCCGACCGCACGGCCCTGACCCACGTGCTCGGCGGGCGGGGCCTCGACGAGCTGTCCCGACGCCTCGAGGAGCTGCGCCTCAAGATGGAGGCGCAGCCCGGCGACGAGCGCCTGGTGGCCAAGTGGGCCAAGGCCCACGACCGCTTCGAGCTGGCCGGCGGGTACGCGGCCGAGGCCGAGGCCAAGCGGCTGCTGGCCGGCCTCGGGCTCCGGCCCGACCGCGTCGACAAGCCCATCGCCGTGCTGTCAGGCGGTGAACGACGACGGGTCGAGCTGGCCCGCATCCTGTTCGCCGGCAGCGACGCCCTGCTGCTCGACGAGCCGACCAACCACCTCGACAACGACGCTCGCGACTGGGTGCTCGACTTCCTGCGCTCCTACCGCGGCGCGCTGATCGTGGTCAGCCACGACCTCGAGCTGCTCGACGAGTCGATCACCCGGGTCCTGCACCTCGACCGGCCCGGCGAGTCCGACGTCGGCGAGCTGACCGAGTACCGGGGCACGTACTCGCAGTACCGGGCGGCCCGGGCCCGCGACGAGGAGCGCCGGGCCAAGGTGGCCGCCCAGCAGCAGGCCGAGATCGCCCGCCTCCAGGCGCTGGTCGACCGGTGGGGCGCCAAGGCGTCGAAGGCGGCGTTCGCCAAGTCGCTGGAGACCCGCATCGAGCGCATCCGGGCCCAGGCCGTCGAGGCCCCCGCCGCCCGCCGGGGCATGCGCCTGCGCCTGCCCGACCCACCGCCGTCGGGGCGGACGTCGCTCACGGTCTCGGGGCTGACCAAGTCCTACGGCGGGCCGCCCGTGTTCGAGGACCTGACGTTCGACGTGGGCCGGGGCGAGCGCCTGCTGGTGCTGGGCCTCAACGGCGCCGGCAAGACGAGCCTGCTGCGCATCCTGGCCGGCGTGTCGTCGGCCGACGCCGGCGCGGTCGAGCTCGGCCACCAGGTCTCGGTCGGCTACTACGCCCAGGAGCACGAGGGCATCCGGCCGGGCGCGTCGCTGCTCGAGCACATGAACGAGGCGGCGCCGGGCCTGGTCGAGAAGCAGCGGCGCCGGCTGCTCGGCACGTTCGGGCTGGCCGGCGACAAGGTCCACCAGGACGCCGCCACCCTGTCGGGCGGCGAGAAGACCAAGCTGGCCCTGGCGTTGCTGGTGGCCGGCCGCCACAACGTGCTCCTGCTCGACGAGCCGACCAACAACCTCGACCCGCCGTCGCGCGAGGCCGTGGCCGCGGCGCTGGCCAGCTGGCCCGGGACGATGGTGCTGGTCAGCCACGACGCCGGCTTCGTGCGCGACCTGGCCCCCGACCGGGCGCTGCTCATGCCCGACGGCGACGTCGACCATTGGTCGGAGGACATGCTCGACCTGGTCGAGCTGGCCTGACCCCCGGGCCCGGCGCCCCCGGGCGCCGGGACGGGATCGGCCCGCGGCGGCGTAGGGTCCCAACATGGACGTCCACCTCGTCGACGGGACCTACGAGCTGTTCCGCTACCACTTCGCCCCCAACAACCGCGACCCCGAGCGGGGGGCGACGGTGGGGCTGCTGGGCACGCTCCTCCAGCTCGTCGCGGACGGCGCCACCCACGTCGGCGTGGCCACCGACCAGGTCATCGAGTCGTTCCGCAACGACCTGTGGCCGGGCTACAAGTCCTCGGCGGGCATGCCGCCCGAGCTGCTGGCCCAGTTCCGCCCGGCCGAGGAGGCCATGGAGGCCGCCGGCTTCACCGTGTGGCCCCAGGTCGTGCACGAGGCCGACGACGCCCTGGGGGCGGCCGCCCGCATGGCGGCCGCCGACGAGCGGGTGCGGACCGTGATCATCTGCACGCCCGACAAGGACCTCGGCCAGTGCGTCGGCGGCAAGGTCGTGCAGTTCGACCGGCGCAGGCAGACGACGCTCGACGCCGCCGGCGTCGAAGCCAAGCTGGGCGTGCCCCCGGCGTCGGTGCCCGACTGGCTGGCCCTGGTGGGCGACAGCGCGGACGGGTTCCCCGGCGTGCCGGGCTGGGGGGCCAAGTCGGCGGCGGCCGTGCTGCGCCGCTGGGGCCACCTCGAGGACATCCCCGCCGCCCCCCAGACGTGGGACGCCGGCGTGCGGGGCGCGGCCAAGCTCAACGCCGCGCTGCGCGAGCACTACGAGCACGCCCTCCTGTTCCGGCGCATCGCCACGCTCGAGCTCGACGCCCCGGTGAGCGAGTCGGTCGACGAGCTGCTCTGGACGGGGCCGCCCGACCCCGACGCGTTCGCCGCCCTGGCCGAGAAGCTGGGCGCGCCGCGGCTGGCCGAGCGGGCGGCCCGGCTGGCGGCCGGGCGCGCCGGCTAGGCCCGGCCGCACGCCCGCGGCCGGGGCGGCTCGCACCGGCCGGGGCGGCGCCCACCAGCCGGGGCGGCGTCCCGCCCCGGCCGCGACCGGGTCGTCAGCCGTTCTTCGGCAGGTCCTTGAACGGCGTGTTCTTGGCCGGCCCGGGCTCCTTGGGCAGGCCGAGGACCCGCTCGCCGATGATGTTGCGCTGGATCTGGTCGGTGCCGCCGTAGATGGGCGGGCCCTGGGCGAACAGCGCCATCTCGGTGACGTTGGCCAGGAACGGCATGCCGGTGGCCTCGTCGAGCTTCTGGCGGGACTCGCTGTCGTAGGCGTGGAGGGTGCCGTAGGGGCCCGCCAGCTCCAGCCCGAGGTCGCGGGACAGCCGCACGATGTGGCTCATCGACAGCTTGGCGATGTTGGGCAGGCCGGGGATGTCCTTGCCGGCCGCCATCGCCGCCTTGAGCCGCAGGTTGTTGTAGCGGGCCACCTCGGTGAGCGTGTGGAGGTGGACCAGGCGCTGGCGGATCGTCGGGTCGGACGCCCGCCCGACCGACCGGGCCAGCTCGATCATGGCCTTGGGCGAGCCGCCGAACATCGTGCCGCCGCCCCCGCCCCGCCGGCCGCCGGTGGCGACGAAGTCGCCGGCCCGGCGCTCGAGGTCGCCCTGGACGGTGCCGGGCGTGGCCAGCGACACGGCCGCGGAGCCGCCGCCGGCGCCGAGGCTCGACCGCTCGAACATGAGCGTCGTGTTGGCGACCCTCCAGCCGTTGTTGAGGCCGCCGATGATGGCGTCGTCGCTGACCCGGGCCTCCTCGAGGAACACCTCGTTGAACAGCGCCCGCCCGGTCATCTCGCGCAGGGGCCGCACCTCGATGCCCGGCTGGTGCATGTCGATGGCGAAGTAGGTGATGCCGGCGTGCTTGGGCTGGTCGGGGTCGGTGCGGGCGATGAGCATGCCGAGGTCGGCCACCTGGCCGCCCGAGGTCCAGACCTTCTGGCCGGTCACGACCCACTCGTCGCCGTCGCGCACGGCCCGGGAGTTGAGGCCCGCCAGGTCGGACCCGGCGCCGGGCTCGCTGAACAGCTGGCACCACGCCTTCTGGCCCGTGACGATGTCGCGCAGGTAGCGCTTCTTCTGCTCGTCGGTGCCGTGGACGAGGATGGTCGGCCCGGCGAGCATGAGCCCGAGGCCGCCCGGCGCCGGCAGGGCCCCGTGGTCGGCGATGGCCTGCTGGACGGCCACGCCCTCGGAGCGGCTGAGGCCCTTCCCGAACCACTCGACCGGCCACGTCGGGGCGCCCCAGCCGGAGGTGCCCAGGCGCTCCCACCACTCGGCCACGGTGAGGTCGGGGTCCCAGTTCTCCTCGAGCCAGGCTTTCACTTCGACGACGACGTCGGAACCGGTGGTGCGGTCGGCGGTGTCCGTCATGGCGGTGAACCCCTCGCGTGTGTGGTCGCGGGCCGGCGACCTGTCCCTACCCGCCCGTTAGCGCACCACGTCTTGACCCAAGGGTCAAGTTAGGGCGGGTGGCGCCGCCGACGCCTCCGGGAAGATGGCCGTCAACTCGGCCGGCGCCACCTGTTCGAGCTGGTCGAACCGGCATTCGGGCGGGGTCTTGTCGGGCCGCCAGCGGACCATGCGGGTGGTGGCCCGGAAGCGGCCGTTGAGCAGCCCCTCGTAGCGGACCTCGACCACCCGCTCGATGCGGAGCGGCTCCCAGGTCAGGTCCTTCTGGCCGTTCCAGCGGCTGGGGGTGCCGGGCATGCGGCGCTGGCCGTCGTGGGCCTCGGCGATCGCCCACGACCGCCACGGGTGGCCGTCGAGCGCGTCCGCCCGCAGGGGCGCGATCTCGCCCACCAGCTCGCGCCGCCGGGCGGCCGAGAACGAGCTGGCCACGCCGACGTGGTGCAGCTCACCCCGGTCGTCGTACAGGCCGAGGAGGAGCGACCCGACGCCCTCGCCGTCCTTGTGCCAGCGGAACCCGGCCACGACGACGTCCGCGGTGCGCTCGTGCTTGACCTTCCACATGGTCCGCTTGCCCTGGACGTAGCGCCCGTCGGCCGGTTTGGCCATGACCCCGTCGAACCCCGCCCCCTCGAACCGGCGGAACCAGTCCTCGGCCCGGTCGGGGTCGTCGGTGATCGGCGAGACGTGGATGCGGGGGTGGCGGCCGACGATGGCCGACTCGAGCAGGCGGCGCCGCTCGGCGAACGGCTCGCCGGTCAGGTCGCGGTCGCCGAGCGCCAACAGGTCGAACGCCACGAAGCTGGCCGGGGTCGCCTCGGCCAGCATGGCGATGCGCGAGGCCGCCGGGTGGATGCGCTGCTGGAGGGCGTCGAAGTCGAGCCCGTCGTGGCGGACCAGCACGAGCTCGCCGTCGACGACGCAGCGGTCGGGCAGCGTGGCCCGCAGCGGCCCGGGCATCTCCGGGAAGTAGCGGGTCAGCGGCCGATCGTTGCGGCTGCCGAGCTCGACCTCCGGCCCGTCGCGGAACACGATGCACCGGAAGCCGTCCCACTTGGGCTCGTACAGGAGCCCCTCCGCCCGCGGCACCTCGTGGACCGCCTTGGCCAGCATCGGTTTGATCGGGGGCGACAGCGGCAGATCCACGTACCGAGGCTACGCCGAACCGGATTTCGAGCGGTCGGAGAACCGCCGGTACCGTGATCGCATGGTCGACCACCCGATGAGCGAGCGCGTCGCGGATCTGGCCAAGCGCAAGGAGGAGGCGCTCGCTCCCGGTACGGACAAGGCCCGGAACCGGCAGCACGAACGGGGCAAGCTGCTCGCCCGCGAGCGCATCGAGCTGCTCCTCGATCCCGGCTCGTTCCACGAGCTCGACCTGCTGGCCCGGCGGCCGGCCGAGTCGGGCTTCGAGGACCGGCCCTACACCGACGGCGTCATCTGCGGATGGGGCACCGTCGACGGGCGGAAGATCTTCGTGTTCTCGCAGGACTTCACCGTGTTCGGCGGGGCGCTGGGCGAGGTCTTCGCCGACAAGATCCACAAGCTGATGGACCTGGCGCTCAAGGTCGGCGCCCCGGTGGTCGGCCTCAACGACGGCGCCGGCGCCCGCATCCAGGAGGGCGTCGTCAGCCTCGACAGCTACGGCGGGATCTTCTACCGCAACGTGCAGTCCTCCGGTGTCATCCCCCAGATCAGCGTGATCATGGGGCCGTGCGCCGGCGGGGCCGTCTACTCCCCGGCCATGACCGACTTCGTGTTCATGGTCGAGGACACGTCGTACATGTTCATCACCGGCCCCGACGTGGTGAAGACAGTGACCGGCGAGTCGGTCACCCAGCAGGAGCTGGGCGGCGCCATCGCCCACGCCTCCAAGTCGGGCGTGTGCCACTTCACCTCCGCCGACGACGCCTCGTGTCTCGAGGACGTGCGCTACCTGCTCGGGTTCCTGCCGTCCAACAACCTCGAGGAGCCCCCGCGGGTCGTGCCCGAGGACGACCCGATGCGGCTCACCCCCGAGCTGTCCGACCTCATCCCGCCCTCGTCGAACCAGCCCTACGACATGCACAAGGTCATCGAGGCCGTGGTCGACGACGGCGAGTACTTCGAGTACGCCCGCCGCTGGGCGCCCAACATCGTGTGCGCCTACGCCCGCCTCGACGGGCACGTGGTCGGCGTGGTCGGCAACCAGCCCATGCACCTGGCCGGCGTGCTCGACATCGAGGCATCGGAGAAGGCGGCCCGCTTCGTGCGGACCTGCGACGCCTTCAACATCCCGCTACTCAGCTTCGTCGACGTGCCCGGCTTCCTGCCCGGCGTCGACCAGGAGCACGGCGGCATCATCCGCCACGGCGCCAAGCTGCTGTACGCCTTCTGCGAGGCCACCGTCCCCCGCATCCAGGTGGTCACCCGCAAGGCCTACGGCGGCGCCTACGTGGTCATGAACTCCAAGTCGATCGGCGCCGACCTGGCCCTGGCCTGGCCGTCGGCCGAGCTGGCAGTCATGGGTCCGCAGGGCGCGGTCGAGATCGCCTACCGCCGCGAGATCGAGGCCGCCCCCGACCCCGAGGCCCGCAAGGCCGAGCTGGTCGAGGAGTACACCGAGCGCTTCGCCAACCCCTACAAGGCGGCCGAGCGCGGCTTCGTCGACGACGTGATCGACCCGGCCGAGACGCGGCTCAAGGTCATCGCCGGCTTCGAGATGCTGCGGTCGAAGCGCGAGGAGCTGCCCAAGCGCAAGCACGGGAACGTGCCGCTGTGAGCGACCGGACCGCACCGTCGGCCCCGGCGACCTCGCCGGCCTCGTCGACCGCCGGCGGCGCCACCGCCCGGGTCGTGCGCGGCGGCGAGCCGTCGGAGGAGGAGGTGGCGGCGATCGTCGCCGCCATCGAGGCCGCCTGGCCCCGTCCGGCCGCCCCCGACCGCCGGCGCGAGACCACCCAGCGCTGGCGGTTCTCGGGCCGGTGGTGGAGCAAGCCGGTACCGCTTCGCCGCGCCCGCCCCTGGTGAGGGCCCTGTCCCCCGTCGCCATGCCCACCGACGCCGGGCGCCGCCGCGCCTCCGGCCGGGCTCGAGGCCCCGTGGTGGGCGCGTGACGCCAGAATCCAGGCCATGGACCTGACGACCGTCGCGGACGACGAGGTGGTGCTGCACGACGGCGTCGTGGTGCACCGCCACACCGGCCTGACGCCCGAAACGACCTACCGCTTCGACGGCCACGACGTCCGGACGCTGCCCCGCCCCGGCGAGCACCTGACCACGTTCTGCACGGTCAACGACGTGCACTTCGGCGAGGTCGAGTGCGGCATCCTCGACGGCCTCGAGGGCGGGCCCGTCTACCGGTCGGCGCCCGGCGAGGAGCCCTACCCGTCGCTCATGAACCGGTGCGCCATCGCCGACATGACCGAGGTGGGCGCCGAGGCCGTGGTGGTGAAGGGCGACCTCACGTCGATGGGCACCCGGGAGGAGTACGAGGCGTTCCTCGACGCCTACCTGCCCGCCTTCGGCGACCGGCTCGTGCACGTGCGGGGCAACCACGACGCCTACTACGGCGAGGACTTCGCCTCCGACGCCCCGATCGCCCACACGCTGCCGGGCGTGATCCTGGCCGTCATCGACACGTCGATCCCCCACCTCGCCTCGGGCGGCGTCTCGGCCGAGACGCTGGAGTGGCTCGACACGCTGGCCGCCGAGGCCGACCGCCCGGTGCTGGTGTTCGGGCACCACCACCCGTGGAACCCCGACTCGTCCGAGCGGCCCGACGGCTACTTCGGCATCAACCCCAACGACTCCGAGCGGCTGGTCGAGGTCATCGCCCGGCGCCCCCGCATCTGGGGGTACTTCGCCGGCCACACCCACCGCAACCGGGTCCGGCGCTTCCGGGCCACCGGGTCGGTGCCGTACGTCGAGGTGGCCTGCGTCAAGGACTTCCCGGGCGCCTGGGCCGAGTACCGGGTGTTCGAGGGCGGGATCCTCCAGGTCTTCCGGCGGATCTCGGCGCCCGAGGCCCTCGCCTGGAGCGAGAAGACGCGGGACATGTACGCCGGCCTGTACGACGCCTACGCCTTCGGCGCTCTCGAGGACCGGTGCTTCGTGATCGGACCCCGGGAGACGTGACGGAGCCCCCGTGGACGACGCCGACGTGACGGACGCCGCCGGAGCGCCGGGCGCCGACCCGACGGACGCCGACACGACGGACGGGGCGGGCGGCCCGCTCGCCGGGCTGCGGGTCCTCGACCTGGCCACGGTGATCGCCGCCCCGGGCGCGGCCCGGTACCTGGCCGACTTCGGCGCCGACGTGCTGAAGATCGAGCGGCCGGGCGTCGGCGACTCCACGCGGACGATGGGGCTGCCCGACCCCCGCGACGGCACGTCCACCTACTGGAAGGTCCTCGGGCGCAACAAGCGGTGCGCCACGCTCGACCTCAAGACCGACGAGGGGCGGGCCACGCTGCTCGACCTCGCCGCCGAGGCCCACGTGCTGATCGAGAACTTCCGGCCCGGCACACTCGAGCGGCTCGGCCTCGGCCCCGACGTGCTGCTGGCCCGCAACCCGCAGCTGGTGATCCTCCGAGTGACCGCCTTCGGCCAGGACGGCCCCTACGCCCACCGGCCCGGCTTCGCCACGCTGGCCGAGGCCATGTCCGGCTTCGCCGCCATCAACGGCGAGCCCGACGGGGCGCCCCTGCCGCCGCCCATCGCCCTGGCCGACGAGGTCACGGCGCTGGCCGGGGCGTTCGCCGTCATGGTGGCCCTGCGCTCGGGGGTCGGGCAGGTCGTCGACCTCAGCCTGCTGGACTCGCTGCTCCAGTGCATGGGGCCGCTGCCCGCCGCCTACGGCCTGACCGGCTACCAGCAGCCCCGCATGGGGGCCTCGCTCCCGTACTCGGTGCCCCGGGGCACGTGGCGCTGCAAGGACGGCCGGTGGGTGGCCATCTCGGCCTCGGCGGAGTCGGTCGGACGCCGGGTGATGGAGCTGATCGGCCTGGGCGACCGCGAGGACCTGCGCTCGTTCGCCGGCCGGATCGCCGCTCGCGAGGAGATCGACGCCCACATGGCCGCGTTCTGCGCCAGCCGGACGGTCGACGAGGTGGTGGCGGCGTTCGAGGCCGCCCACGCCGCCGCCGCGCCGGTGTACGACATGGCCGACCTGTTCGAGGACCCGCAGGTGAAGGCCCGGCAGTCGATCGTCGAGGTCGACGGCGTGCCCATGCAGACGCTGGTGGCACGGCTGTCGAAGACGCCCGGGGCCATCCGGTGGGCGGGCCGGCCGTTGGGAGCCGACGACCCGCCCCGCTGGGAGGCCTGAGGGCCGCTGGCGACGTTCCGGCGCCGGTGCGGTCGCGGCCGTCAGATCACGTCGGCCAGCAGCAGGCCGCTGACCACGACGGCGACCACGATGCGGTACCAGCCGAAGATCTCGAGCCCGCGGCGGTTGAGGTAGTCGACCATCCACCGCATGGCCACCACCGCGCTGACGAACGCCACCGCCAGGCCCAGCAGCGGCACGGCGAGGCCGTAGGCGTCGAGCATCTCCCCGCCGGACGACAACGTCTCGTAGGCGGTGGCGCCGCCCAGCGTGACGAAGCCGAGTAGGAAGCTGAACTCGACGGCCGCCGGCACCGACAGCCCGACCGCCAGCGCGGCCAGGATCGTCACCAGGCTGCGGCTGACGCCCGGCCACAGGGCGAACGTCTGGGCCACGCCGATGATCAGGGCGTTCTGCCAGTCGAGCGCGGTGAGCGGGGCGCCCTTGGTGGGCGGGATGTGCCGGCGGGCCCGGGCGGCGGCGAGGATGGCGAGGCCGCCCACCAGCCAGGCCACCACGACCGGCCACGAGCCGAACAGGTTGTCCTTGATGGTGTCCTCGAGCAGCAGCCCGACCGCCACCGCCGGCAGGCAGGCGATCACGATGCTCTGGAGCGCGTGGCGGCCGGCGGGGTCGTCGCCCCGCACGCCCCGGGCCATGGCCAGGAACCGCTCGCGGTAGAGGATGAGCACGGCCAGGATGGCCCCGGCCTGGATGGCTATGGCGTAGCTGTCGGCGGCGTCGCCGTCGATGCCCAGCAGGTCCTGGGTGACGGTCAGGTGGCCGGTCGAGCTGATCGGCAGCCACTCGGTCACGCCCTCGACGAGCCCGAGCAGGACGGCGTCGGCGGCCCGCAGGTCGGTCTCGTCGTCGCGGTCGCCGGCGCCGACTCCGGCGACGACCGCGGCCAGCACGAGCAGCGCCAGCAGGGCGCCCACCAGGGCGGCGCCCGACCAGGCGGGCGCCCGCCACCCCGACCCGCCCCGGGCCGGCCCCGCCGCCGCCTCCGCCGCCAGCGTCCTGCCCGGCGCAGCCGACGCCGACGTGCCCGGCGTAGCCGACGCCGCTGGGTCGCCGTGCGCGCTCCCGACGTGGCCGTTCGCCCAGCCGTCGTCGCCGTTGGCGCGGTGGTCGCCCGGGCGCGTGGGGGCCGGGTCGGGGCCCTGGGGGATGAACGGTCGAGGTTCCATGGGCGTGCGGTCATCCATGGGTCGGCGAATGCGGCTGCCGACCGTAGCCCGGCGGCGACCCACCCGTCCCGCCGCCATATCCTTGCAGCGTGACCGCGAACGACGACCGGGCCGGGGACACGACGGGCGAAGGATCCTGGGACCACGACGTGCTCGTGGTCGGCAGCGGCTTCGGCGGGAGCGTCACCGCGCTCCGGCTCACCGAGAAAGGCTGGTCGGTCGGCGTGCTGGAGGCCGGCCGCCGGTTCACCCGCGAGACCCTCCCCCGCACGAGCTGGCAGCTGCGCCGCTACTTGTGGTTCCCCCGGCTCGGCCTGCGGGGCATCCAGCGGATCAGCCTGCTGAAGGACGTGATGGTCCTGTCGGGGGCCGGCGTGGGCGGCGGGTCGCTGGTCTACGCCAACACGCTGTACCGGCCGCCGGCGCCCTTCTACCGCGACCCCCAGTGGGCCGACATCACCGACTGGGCGGACGAGCTCGCCCCCTACTACGACCAGGCCGAGCGCATGCTCGGGGTGGTCGAGAACCCGGTCGTCACGCCGGCCGACGAGGTGATGCGCAAGGTGGCGGCCGAGATGGGGGTGGAGCACACGTTCCACCCCACCCGCGTGGGCGTGCTGTTCGGCGACGACGTCGCCGCCGGAAACGGCGGCGGGCGCGGCGCCGGCGGGAACGGCGGGGCGCAGGTGGGCGGCGAGCCCGTCCCCGACCCCTACTTCGGCGGCGCCGGACCCGACCGGGTGACCTGCACGACCTGCGGGTCGTGCATGACCGGCTGCCGGGTCGGCGCCAAGAACACGCTCGACACCAGCTACCTGTACCTGGCCGAGCGGAACGGGGCGGTCGTCTACCCCGAGCACGAGGTGGTCGACATCGTCCCGCGGGCCGGCGGCGGCTACGAGGTCACGACCGTGCGGCCCGGCGCCTGGCTGCGCTCCCGGCGGCGCGAGCGGAAGTTCCGGGCCCGCCACGTCGTGCTGTCGGCCAGCGCGCTGGGCACGCAGAAGCTGCTGCACCGGCTGCGCGACGAGAGGCGGCTGCCGAACCTGTCACCGCGGCTGGGCGAGCTGACCCGCACCAACTCCGAGGCGATCGTCGGGGCCATGTCCCGCAACGCCAAGACCGACCACTCGCGGGGCATCGCCATCACGTCGTCGTTCCACCCCGACGAGGTGACGCACATCGAGCCGGTCCGCTACGGCAAGGGCTCCAACGCCATGGGCCTGTTGGCGGTGCCGATGGTCGACGGCGGCGGCCGGGTGCCCCGCTGGCTGCGGTTCGTGGCCAACTGCGTGCGCCACCCCTACATCTTCCTGCGGTCGCTGTCGGTCCGGCGCTGGTCGGAGCGGACGATCATCCTCCTCGTCATGCAGACCCTCGACAACTCGATCCGGGTCGTGCGGCGGCGGGGGCGGCTGACCACCGAGCCGGGCCACGGCGAGCCCAGCCCCCGTTGGATCCCGGCCGGCAACGAGGCGGCGCGGCGCACCGCGGTCCACATCGACGGCGAGGCCGGGTCGTCGGTCAACGAGGCCGTGCTCGACGTGCCGACCACCGCCCACTTCATCGGCGGGTGCGTGATCGGCGAGACGCCCGAGACCGGGGTGATCGACCCCTACCACCGGGTGCACGGCCACCCCGGGCTCCACATCTGCGACGGGTCGGCGGTCACCGCCAACCTGGGCGTCAACCCGTCGCTCACCATCACGGCCATGACCGAGCGGGCGATGGCGTTCTGGCCCAACAAGGGCGATCCCGACCCCCGCCCGGCCCCGGGCGAGCCCTACCGCCGCATCGCGCCGGTCCCGCCGCGCCGGCCCGCGGTCCCGCCGACGGCGCCCGCCGCCCTGCGCCTGCCCACCGGCTGACCCGGCGCCCACCGGCCGAGCCGGCGTGCGCCGCCTGCCCGCCCGGCCGGGTAGCCGGCTACCCGCCGGTCGTGGCCGAGCGGTGGGCGATGGCCAGCTCGAGGATGTCGGACATGATGCGGACGAGCTCGAAGTCCTTCGGCGTGTAGACGGCGGCGACGCCCGCCTCATGGAGGGCGGCCCGGTCGCTGTCGGGGATGATCCCGCCGGCCACCACGGGCGCCTCCACGCCGCCCTCCCGCACCAGCCGCACGACCTCGGGCACCAGCTCGAGGTGCGACCCCGACAGGATCGACAGCCCGATCACGTCGACGTCCTCCTCGACGGCGACCGCGGCGATCTGGGCCGGCGTCAGGCGGATGCCCTGGTAGATGACCTCCATGCCGGCGTCGCGGGCGGCAACGGCGATCTGCTCGGCGCCGTTGGAGTGGCCGTCGAGCCCGGGCTTGGCCACCAGCAGCCGGGGCGGCCCGCCCGGCAGGGCCCGCACCCGCTCGGCGACGGCCCGCAGCCCGGTGGAGCCGCCGCCAGCCCCGACGGCCGCGGCGACGCCGGTGGGGGCCCGGTACTCGCCGAACACCTCGCGCAGCACGCCGGCCCACTCGCCGGTCGTGCCGCCGGCGTGGGCCAGGTCGATCGTCGCCGGCATGATGTTCTCGCCCGACTCGGCGGCCTGCCGCAGCTGGTCGAGCGACCGCTTGACCGCGTCGTTGTCGCGGGCCGACCGCCACGCCTGCACGTCGGCGACGGTCTGGGCCTCGACGGCGGGGTCGACCTTGAGGATGTGCTCGCCGTCGGAGCCGGCCAGCGGCGACGGCTCGGTCTCGGTGAACCGGTTGACGCCGACCACGGTCAGCTCGCCCGACTCGATGCGCCGGACCCGCTCAGCGTGGCTGCGGACCAGCCGCCCCTTGAGCTCATCGATGGCCTCGAACGCCCCGCCCATGGCCAGGACGTCGTCGAGCTCGGCGGTGGCGGACTCGACCAGCTCGGCGGTCAGGCCCTCGACCACCTTGGACCCCTCGAACAGGTCGGGGTACTCGAGCAGGTCGGTCTCGTACGCCAGGACCTGCTGCATGCGCAGCGCCCACTGCTGGTCCCACGGCCGGGGCAGCCCCAGGGCCTCGTTCCAGGCCGGGAGCTGGATCGACCGGGCCCGGGCGTCGCGGCTGAGCGTGACCCCCAGCATCTCGAGCACGATGCGCTGGACGTTGTTCTCGGGCTGGGCCTCGGTGAGCCCGAGCGAGTTGACCTGGACCCCGTAGCGGAACCGCCGGGCCTTGGGGTCGGTGACGCCGTAGCGCTCGCGGCCGATGCGGTCCCACATCTGGGTGAACGCCCGCATCTTGCACGTCTCCTCGACGAACCGGATGCCGGCGTTCACGAAGAAGCTGATCGACGCGAACACCTGGGGGAACCGGTCCTCGGGGACCTGGCCCGACTCGCGCACGGCGTCGAGCACCCCGATGGCGGTGGCCAGGCTGTAGGCGATCTCCTGCGTCGGCGTCGCCCCGGCCTCCTGCAGGTGGTACGAGCAGACGTTCATGGGGTTCCACTTCGGGATCCACTCCGAGCAGAACGCCACCATGTCGACGATCAGCCGCCGGGAGGGCAGGGGCGGGAAGATGTAGGTGCCGCGGGACAGGTACTCCTTGACGATGTCGTTCTGCGTCGTGCCCCGCAGCTGCTTGGAGGCCACGCCCTGGCGCTCGGCGTGGGCCACGTAGAGGCCGAGCAGCCACGCCGCCGTGGCGTTGATCGTCATCGACGTGTTCATCTCGCCGACCGGGATGCCCTCGAGCAGCTCGCCCATGTGCCCGAGGTGCGCGACCGGGACACCCACCTTGCCGACCTCGCCCCGGGCCAGCGGGTGGTCGGGGTCGTAGCCGGTCTGCGTGGGCAGGTCGAAGGCGATGGACAGGCCCGTCTGCCCCTTGGCCAGGTTGGTGCGGTAGAGCTGGTTGCTGGCCTTGGCGGTGGAGTGCCCCGAGTAGGTCCGCATCAGCCACGGACGATCGGGCTCCGGCAGCGTCAGCTCGCTCATGGTCCAAGTCTTCCCCGCCGGCCCCCGGACCGACAATTGCACCGACGGCGCGAACGTCGGGTGCTCAGGCGGCGAACGCCGGCGGCAGCGGCAGCTCGAGCGCCCGGCGCAGCAGGTCCAGGTACCGCGACCGGGGCACCTCGACGGCCCCCAGGCTGGCCAGGTGCGGCGTCTGCCACTGGACGTCCAGCAGGCGCCCGTCCCGCCCGCCCTCCGCCAGCAGGTCGACGAGCCCGACCAGCGCCACCTTGGAGGCGTCGGTGCGGCGGTGGAACATCGACTCGCCGGCGAACAGGCCGCCGATGGCCACGCCGTACAGGCCGCCGGCCAGGGTCCCGTCCTCCAGGCTCCACGCCTCGACCGAGTGGACCCAGCCCATGCGGTGCAGCCGGACGTAGGCCTCCTTGACCTCGTCGGTGATCCAGCCGTGGGGCCGGGACGGATCGGCACAGGCCTCGATCACCTCGGCGCAGGCCGTGTCGACCCGCAGCTCGAAGCGCCGGAGGCTGCGGCGCAGCGACCGGCTGACCCGCAGCCCGTCGAGCGGCAGGATGGCCCGGGGGTCGGGCGACCACCAGCCGAGCGGCCGGCGCCCGCCGAGCGGCATGGGGAACAGCCCAGCGCGGTAGGCGGCCAGCACCGTGCCCGGCTCCAGGTCGCCGCCCACCCCGACGAGGCCCTGCTCGTCGGCGGCGCTCGCCGGCGGGAACGACCACGGTGTCAGCGGCGGCTCCACGGGCATAGCCGGGTCAACGTACCGCCCGCCGCGCCGCGGCCCGGGCGGGGCCCGGCGGTGGGGCGGGGCGCGGCCCGGGCGGCCCGGCGGGCGCCCCGCTCGGCCCGTCCGCCGGCCGGCCGGTCAGCCGTACTCGTAGAAGCCGCGACCCGACTTCCGGCCCAGGTGCCCGGCGGCGACCATGCGGCGCAGCCGGGGCACGGGGGCGTAGTTGGGGTCGCGGAACTCCTCGTAGAGGGCGTCGAGGATGGCGACCGACGTGTCGAGCCCGACCAGGTCGAGCAGCGCCAGCGGGCCCATCGGGAAGTTGCAGCCACCCTTCATCGCCGCGTCGATGTCGTCGCGGCTGGCGGTGCCGTTCTCGAGCATGCGCACCGCGTTGTTCAGGTACGGGAACAGCAGGGCGTTGACGATGAAGCCGGCCCGGTCCTGCACCTCGACGGGCTCCTTGCCGCAGGCCTCGGCGAACGCCCGGGCCTCGGCGATCGTCTCGTCGCTGGCCGTCAGCGGCCGCACGATCTCGACCAGGCTCATCGCGGGGGCCGGGTTGAAGAAGTGGACGCCGCACACCCGCTCGGGCCGCCCGGTGACCACCGCCATCTCGACCACGGGCAGCGTGGAGGTGTTGGTGGCCAGGATCGCCCCGTCCTTCGCCACCCGGTCGAGCTCGGTGAACAGCTCCTTCTTCACGTCCAGGTCCTCGACCACCGACTCGAGCACCAGGTCGCAGTCGCCGAGGGCGTCTAGATCGCTGGTGGCCGTCACCCGGCCCTGCACGGCCTCGGCCGTGGCCTCGTCGATCTTGCCCTTGGCGACTTGCTTGGCCAGCGACTTCCCCAGCCCGGCGACCATGGCGTCGGCCGTCTCCTGCTTGCGGGAGCGCAGTACCACGGACAGGCCGGCCTTGGCGGCCACCTCCGCCACGCCCGAGCCCATGATCCCCGAACCGACGATGCCCACTCGCTCCACGACCATGCGCGGGACCTTACTGAGCGAGAGTCAGTTGGCGCCACCGCACCGCGGGATCCGCTCTGGCCGCGCCCCCGATCGCGACCCCGTTGCGGCCCCGACCGGCCGTGACCAGGCCGGGGCCGCGCCTTCGGTACGGTCGCGCCATGACGACTGGCGTACTGGCTCTGGTGGGCGGCGCCGAGTGGACCGCCGGGTGCGACTTCGACCGGGTCCTCCTCGAGGCGAGCGGCGCGGACGAGGTGGTGATCCTGCCGACGGCCGCCGCCTTCGAGCACCCCGACCGGGTGGCGGCGCGGGCGGCGGAGTGGTTCGAGGCGCTCGGCGCCAAGACCGTGCCGGTCCCGGTGGTGGATCGGCGCGGCGCCCTGGACGAGGCCCACGTCCAGGCCGTCCGCTCGGCCCGGTTCGTCTACCTGTCCGACGGCTCGCCGATGCACCTGCGCTCGGTGCTGATGCGCAGCCCGCTGTGGGACGCGCTCGTGTCCGCCTGGCACGACGGCGCGGTGCTGGCCGGCTCGGCCGCCGGCGGCATGGTCCTGTGCGACCCCATGGTCGACCCCCGGGGCGGGGCGTTCACCGTCGGCCTCGGCCTGGTGGGCCAGGTCGGGCTCGTCCCCCACGTCGACACGTGGACCGAGGACAAGCTGCACCGGACCCTGCAGCTGGCACCCCCGGGGCTGCCCGTCGTCGGCGTCGAGCAGCGGACCGCCGTCGTGCGCGAGCCCGACGGCGTGTGGCGGGCGGAGGGAGCCGGCCGCGTGACCGTCTGGCTGGGCGGCGAGGAGGTCTCGCTGGCGGCGCTGCCCGCCGGGCCCGCCTGAGTCACTCGGCGGAGCCACCCTCCGTGATGTCGATGATGTCGATCTCGAACGCGAGCGGCGAGTCCGGTGGGATCCCGCCGTCCGGGCGCCCCTCGGCGCCGTAGGCGTTCTCCGACCCGATCACGAGCCGGCGCCGCTCCCCGACCCGGGCACCGATCAGGCCCTCGTCCCAGCCGTCGATCACGGTGCCGACCCCGATGGCGAACTCGGCCGGCTCCCCCCGCTCGAACGAGCTGTCGAACACCTCGCCGTCGGGGGTCTTGCCGATGTAGTTCACGGTGATCGTGTCGCCCTCGGCCACCCGGTCGCCGTCGCCCGCGATCAGCGTCGTGCACTCGATGGCGTCGGCGGGCGTGTCGTCCGGCGGGGGCTCGGGATCGGGCGCGTCGCGGTCGGCCACGGGCCCGTCGCTGGCGGGCGCCGCGCCCCCGGTCGGCTCGTCGCACTCGAAGCGCTGGGCCTCCGCCGACGCCGCGTCCTCGTCGTCCCCGTCGTCGCCCGCCAGCGTCGACCAGGCGAAGAGCGCGCCCAGGATCACGACCGCGGCGATCGCCACACGGATGAGGGTCCGCCGCCTCCTGGCACGACGCGCCGCAGCCATCTCGGCCACCGCGCGTGCCTGCCGGCCCTGCTTCTGACGCTCTCTCTTCTGCGTCCCCACGAGCGCCCGAGACTAGTGGTAACGGGTTAGAGGGCAGGGCCAGCACGGGTAGTGCCTGCAACGACCTACTAGCGCGCGGAGCGTCCACGAGGTATATGACCTGCTAACGATGACCACGCTGACGGGCTTCGGTTGCACTCCTCGCAGCCGTTGAGGCGCGGCTCAGTCGGATCGGCGGTTCCGGTGCCAACCACATGAGAACCAGATGAGCGACGAAGACAACGAAGACGAAGAGCTACCCCAGAGCGTCACGCTCGAGGTCGGGCGACGCCTGCGGGCGCTGCGCAAGGCCCGACGCCTGTCGCTGGACGACGTCGAACGCCACTCGTCGGGGCGCTGGAGCGCCTCGGCGGTCGGTGCCTACGAGCGCGGCTTCCGCACCCTGAGCCTCCCCCGGCTCCACGAGCTGGCGAGCTTCTACGACGTGCCCGTCTCGGTCCTGCTCGGCGAGCAGCCGGCGGCCACCACGGACGAGTCCCGCAAGCTCGTGCTCGACCTCGAGGCGCTGTCCCAGGTGCCCGAGGCCGGGTCGGTGCAGCGGTTCGTGCGGTCGATCATCCTCGAGCGCGGCGACTTCAACGGCCGGGTGTTGACGATCCGCAAGGACGACCTGCGGGCCATCGCCGCCCTGCTCCAGACCGACCCGCCGCGGGCGGTGTCGCAACTCGAGGAGTGGGGCGCGCTGGTCGACAGCCCGACCACCCTGAAGTGACGGGCCGCAGGCCAGCTGCGGACCGTGCCCGTCGGTGACCGGGAAGTGGGTCACTGGGCGTGATGGCGCGCGCCATCACTCTCCGTAACCGTTCGATCGGGGGCCCGGAGGGCGGGTAGCTTCACGCTCCGTGCCCTTGGTCGTGCAGAAGTTCGGCGGCACGTCCGTCGCCGACCCGGATCGCATCCGCGAGGTCGCGGACCACATCGCGCGCACGAAACGCCACGGCAACGACGTGGTCGTCGTCGTGAGCGCCATGGGCAAGGAGACCGACGAGCTCATCCGCCTGGCCGGCGAGGTGGCCGACGTCCGTCCCGGCCGCGAGATGGACATGCTGATCACGGCGGGCGAGCGCAAGGCCATGGCCCTGCTGTGCATGGCCCTGCACTCGCTCGGCGTGGAGGCCGACAGCTTCACCGGCAGCCAGGCCGAGATCATCACCGACGACACCCACACCAACGCCAAGATCATCGAGCTGCGGGCCGAGCGCATCCGCCGGGCGCTGGCCGCCGGGCGGGTGCCGGTCGTCGGCGGGGCCCAGGGCGTGTCGCTGACCACCCGCGACGTGACCTTCCTCGGGCGGGGCGGCTCCGACACGACCGCCGTGGCCCTGTGCCACGCCCTCGGCGGCGACGTGTGCGAGCTCTACACCGACGTCTCGGGCGTGTTCACCGCCGACCCCCGGCTGGTGCCGGAGGCCCGCAAGATGAAGGTGATCTCGTTCGACGAGATGCTCGAGATGACCGCCTCGGGCTGCCCCAAGCCGGCCATGCGGTCGGTCGAGTTCGCCCGGCGCTGGGGCGTCAAGCTGCACGTCCGCTCGGCTTTCACTTGGGAGCCGGGCACCTGGGTACAGGAGGCCGGACCCGACATGGAACAGGCGATCGTCTCTGCGGTCACCCACGACGTCAGCGAGGCCAAGGTGACCGTGGCCGGCGTCCCCGACAAGCCGGGCATCGCCGCCCGCTTGTTCCGCGAGCTGGCCGACCGCGGCATCAACGTCGACATGATCGTGCAGAACGTGTCGGACCACGGCGTGACCGACATCTCGTTCACGGTCCCCAAACAGGACCACGACGCCGCCACCGAGGTGTGCCGGTCGCTGGCCTCCGAGCTGGGTGCCATCGGCGTGTCGTCCGACCGCCACATCGCCCGGGTCAGCCTCGTGGGGGCGGGCATGAAGTCGAACCCCGGCGTGGCCGCCACCATGTTCGAGACCCTGGCCGACCAGGGCATCAACATCGACATGATCTCGACCTCGGCCATCCGCACCTCGTGCGTCGTGCGCGAGGACCAGGTCGAGTTGGCGGTGCAGGCGCTGCACCGGGCGTTCCCCGAGGCGGACTGAGCCGCAGGGCGGCGGGCTGACGCCCTCCGGCGCCGGAATAACCCTTGGGGCGGCGGCAGGGCCCGCCGTACCCTGTCCCGCCATGCGCGTCGGAGTGTTCGGCGCCACCGGCCAGGTCGGCGGCGTCATGCGACAGATACTGGCCGAGCGGGCCTTCCCGGTCGACGACATCCGGTTCTTCGCCTCGGCCCGGTCGGCAGGGCGCACCCTGCCGTGGGGCGACGGCGAGGTCACGGTCGAGGACGCCGAGACGGCCGACTACGCCGGCCTCGACATCGCCCTGTTCTCGGCCGGCGCCACCACCTCCAAGCGCCTGGCGCCCCGGGTGGCGGCGGCCGGCGCTGTCGTGGTCGACAACTCGTCTGCCTGGCGGATGGACCCCGAGGTGCCGCTCGTCGTCGCCGAGGTCAACCCCGACGCCCTGGCCTCCCGGCCCAAGGGCATCGTCGCCAACCCCAACTGCACGACGATGGCGGCCATGCCCGTCCTGGCGCCGCTGCACCGCGAGGCCGGGCTGCGGCGGCTGGTCGTGAGCAGCTACCAGGCGGTGTCGGGCGCTGGGCTGGCCGGCACCGCCGAGCTCGACGAGCAGATCCGCAAGACGGCCGAGGGCGCCGCCCAGCTCGCCTTCGACGGCGCCGCCGTCGACTTTCCGACCCCCAGCGCGTTCGCGGCGCCGATCGCCCACAACGTGCTGCCGCTGGCCGGCTCGTTCGTCGACGACGGCTCCGGCGAGACGAGCGAGGAGCAGAAGCTCCGCAACGAGAGCCGCAAGATCCTCGGCATCCCCGACCTGCCGGTGTCGGGCACCTGCGTGCGGGTGCCGGTGTTCACCGGGCACTCGCTGTCGATCAACGCCGAGTTCGCCCGCGAGCTGACGCCCGAGCGGGCGCTCGAGCTGCTGGCCGAGGCGCCGGGCGTCGAGGTGGTCGACGTCCCGACCCCGCTCCAGGCGGCCGGGAAGGACCCGTCCTACGTGGGCCGGGTCCGGCGCGACCCCACCGTCGAGCACGGGCTGGCGCTGTTCGTCTCGAACGACAACCTCCGCAAGGGCGCAGCCCTCAACGCCGTCCAGGTCGCCGAGCTCGTCGCCGCCGGGTCGTAGGCGCAGGGTCGTCGGCCCCGGCCCGGTCAGGTCGGGGCGACGCCGTGGACGCGGAGGATGACGCCGTGGACGCGGAGGATCTCGTCGAGCGCGGCCTTGTCGTGGCGCTCGTCCCGGGCGTCCCACCACGCCCGCGATCCGAGCGGCAGGCTCCGCCACGACGGGGACGCTACCCGGCGGCGCCGGGCCCGGGGGCGGCCCAGCGCCGGTCAGGCTGGTCAGGCCGGGCAGGCGCAGGGGCGAGACGAGCAGCGGGGGCAGCCCGCCGCGTAGCGCTCCGCCGCCTCGGCGAGGTCGAGACCCAGCTGGTCGGCCAGCGAGGCGAGCCAGGCCAGGACGTCCCCCAGCTCGTGGAGCTGCTCGGCCCGGTCGCCCTTGCGGACCGCCTGGGCGAGCTCGCCCAGCTCCTCGGTGAGCCAGGCCACCGTGGCCGGGACGCCCCGCGCCCGGTCGCGCTCGCCGTACGTCTCGGCCATCAGCTTCTGGAACGCCCGGAGGTCCATCCGGCCAGGCTACGGACCCCGCCGCCGGGCCCCGGGCCCCGGCGGGGTCTGGTCAGTCGCCGCCGGCCCCGGCGGCCGACGACGGCGAGGCCGGCGGGGCCGGCGAGCTGGGCGGAGCGGCCGGCGACGACGGCGAGGCCGACGAGGCCGGCGAGGCCGACGAGGCCGACGAGCTGGGCGGTCCGGCCGGAGACGACGAGGTCGGCGGGTTCGACGACCGGGGCGGGGCGGGCCGCCAGTCGAGCGCCAGCCACTGGTTCCCGCGCCGCAGGCTGCGCCAGGCGTGGGGCCGCTCGGGCCCGTACCGCAGCCGGATCGTGAGCCGCTCCACGCCCGGCCGGCCCGCCTGCCGCCAGCGGTCGACAATGTTGAGCAGGGCGTTCTCGGCGCCCCGGCCGCCGTGCGACTCGATGCGGGCCCGCCGGCTGCCGCCGACCAGGAAGGCGAGGCTCCCGTCGACCGCGTCGAGCACGCCGAGCGCCAGCTCGCCGGCGGCCGTCCACTGGGGGCGGACGCACTCCACCAGGCGCTCCTCGGGCAGGGCGAGCGCCACGTAGGCGGCCAGCGACCAGCTCGGGGCGCGGCCGAGGTCCAGCCGCCGCTTTCGGGAGAAGCCGAGGGCGGTCACCACCAGCTGCTGGCGGGCGGCGGTGTCCATGCCGGCCAGGGCCGGTCCCCACATCTCGACGAGCGGCCGGTCCTCGGGCCCGGCCGCCAGCTCGGACGCGGCCACCGACGCCCCGCGCCGGACGCCGTCCCGGGTCCCGTCCCCGCCCCGGAGGGCCATGAACCCGCCGGCCGTCACGTCCACCGAGTCGAAGCCGCTCGCCACCCCGGTCAGCTTCCGGAACGCCACCACCGCCTGCACGGCGAACAGCACGTTGCTCAGCCGCAGCGGCACGACGAGCACGCCGCCCGGTCGCAGCTGGTCGAACCAGGCGCGGGGCACCGACGGCGTGCTGGCGGTCGCGATGATGCGGTCGAACGGGCCGTGCCCGGGAACGCCCGCCCGGCCGTCACCGACCACGACCTCCACCGCCGAGCGGGTGGCCAACAGGCCGTCGCGGGCGGCTGCCGCCACGACGCGGTCGATCTCGACGGTCGTCACCGACCCCTCCTCGCCGACCAGGTCGGCCAGGAGGGCGGCGTTGTAGCCCGTGCCGGCGCCGATCTCGAGGACCCGGTGGCCGGGCTCGACGTCCAGCATCTCGAGCATCCGGGCCATGATCGCCGGCTGGGACGACGACGAGAGCGGCAGCCCGGTCTCGGGGTCGCGCCGGGTGACGATGGCCTCGTCGCGGTAGACGGCCTCCAACCCGTCGCGCTCGGCGTGCTCGCGGAGGAAGGCCTCGCGGGGCGTCCGCAGGAACGCCTCGGCCACCCGGGCGTCGGACAGGTAGCCGTTCCGGCGCAGATGGTCGACGAGACCCCGTCGCAGCCCGGCGCTGGCGTCGTCCCCCACGGTCCGGATACTAAGGCGCCCCGCCGGGGCGGCCGGCCGTGCGACGGCCTACGACGGCGGCCGGCGACGCGGCCGGCGACGCGGCCGGCGGCGGCACCCGGCGGGTACGGTCCGCGGCGTGCAGCTGACCGTGACGACCTGGAACCTGAAGGGGCACGACGGGCCGGACACCGACGCGGTCGTCGACCACGTACGGGCGGTGGGCGCCGACCTCGTCGCCCTCCAGGAGGTGCAGCGGTCGCAGGCCCGGGAGGTCGCCCGGGGGCTCGGCGCCGCCTCGCTCCGGTGGGGGTTCAAGCACTGGCCGGTGACCGTCCCGGCCGAGGGCCTGGCCGTGATCGGAGTGACGCGGCCGGCCCGGGTCCGGACCCGGGCGCTCACCTTCCGGTTCCGGTACTGGAGCTGGCGACGGCGCGTGTACCAGGTGGCGGCGGTGGGCGTGGACGTCGCCGCGGGGACGGGCGGGGTTTCCGCGGGGTCGAACGGGTTTTCCGCGGGGTCGGGCGAGGCCGGCGGGGGGCCGGGGCCGGCGCTCGTCCTGGCCAACGCCCACCTCAGCCCCCACGGCGAGGAGGAGCGGCGGGAGCGGGAGGCGTCCACCATCGTCCGGGCGCTGGCCGCCTTCCCGACGCCGACGGTCGTCGTCGGCGACCTGAACGACGACCCGGGGTCCAGGGTCATCGCCCGCTTCCGGGAGGCCGGCTACCGGGACGCCTGGGCCGAGGCCCACCCCGGCACGGACGGGTTCACGAACTGGCACGGCTGGGAGCGGGGCACGACGAAGCCGCCCAACCGGCGCATCGACTACGTGCTGGTCGGGCCGGGGCCGGACATCGTCCGGGTGGACGTCCCCCGCTACGGCACGGACGGGTTCGCCCGCTTCCCCACCATCTCCGACCACCTGCCGATCACGGCGACGCTCGACCTGGGCTGACCGGGGGACGGGCGCCGGCGCCCGACATCCCGCCGGCGGGGTCGGCGCCGCCGACGCGTCGGTGCCCGGCGTGTCAGGATGCGGACCGCAGGTGGACGGGAGGCGTGGCTGGGCCGGTCGGCGCGGTGGCCGCCTTGCGGTGGGCCTTCGCCTCGGCGCCGTTCCCCTTCGCCGGCGATGGCCACCGCCGGCGCCGCCCAGTGCGTCCTGTCCGTGGGGTTCTTCACCGGCCTGTTCCTGCTCGTGGTCACGGCGCGGAGCTGCTGCGGGAGGGCCGGGCCGGAAACTCGGACGGAGGTTCGCCCCCGGCGGCTGGTGGTGAACAACGCCGGGTACGGACACTCGGGGCGGTCGAAGAGCTGACCGACGTCGAGCTGCGCGATCAGCTGGAGACGAACGTCCTCGGCGCCCACCGGGTCGCCCGGGCCGCCCTGCCGGGGATGCGGGAGCGGGGCCGCGGGCACATCGTGCAGATCTCGTCGATCGGCGGCGTGATCGCCGTGCCCAACCTGGGCGCCTACCACGCCTCGAAGTGGGCGCTCGAGGCGCTCAGCGGGTCGCTGGCCGCGGAGGTCGCCCGGTTCGGCGTGCTGGTCACGATCGTCGAGCCGGGCGGGTACGCCACCGACTGGGGCGGATCGTCGGCCCGGCGGAGCGCCCGCAGCCCACCTACGACCCGTGCGCGAGGAGGCGGCCGCCCGCCGCCGCGCCAGCGTGCCCGGCGACCCGACGGCCGCTGCCCGGGCGCTGCTCGTCAGCGTCGACGCCGAGCAGCCGCCGCTGCGGGTGCTGCTGGGCTCGCTGTTCGGCGTGCCCACCCCCGACCTCGCCCGGCGGGCCTACGACCAGCGCCTGGCCGAGTGGCCGCCTGGGAGCACGTGACCACCCGCGCCTAGCTGGACGGCGGCGGGTTTCGCATGGGCCCGCTGCTCGGCGCCGTGCCGCTGTGCGCCCCGTACGGTGGCGATGGCGGTGGCCGCGGCGGCCGCGGCGGCGAGCCGGCGGGCGAGGACGACGGTGCGGTCCGCGCCGCGGACCGCTCGCCCCGCACCGCCGCCCAGCGTCCAGGCCCGCCGGGCTGGCGCGAACGAGTGGTGGCAGCGGGCTAGATGAGGCGGGTCCCGTCATGAGGGCGGACGGCGGGGCCGGCGTCGCCCGCACGGGACAAAGCGTCGGTCACGCGAACGGCGAAAGCCTCGGTGAGCAGCGGGCGCACCTCGTCGGCAGTGAGCCACCGGAAGGCGGTCACCTCGTCGTTCACGGTGAGCTCGCCGCCCGTGGCACGGCAACGGAACACGAGCGCCACGACCTGGAGGGGCAGGTTCTGGTAGACGCCGGTCAGGGCCTCGAGCTCGACCACCAGGCCGGTCTCCTCGAGAACCTCGCGCCGGAGGCCCTCCTGGATCGTCTCGCCGTGTTCGAGGACGCCGCCGGGGGCCTCCCACCGACCATTGTCCCGGCGCTGGATCACCAGCGCGCGGCCCTGGTCGTCGACGACGACCCCGGCGACGCTGACGGATTGGCGGTGATCCTCACCCATGGTGGGCTCGCCCAGCCCTACCTCGGCTGATCCGCGCTGGCGAGCTCCGCCTCGACGCGGCGCACGGTGGCCACGAGCTCGGGCTCGGCCAGGTCCACGAACCGGCTCACCACGTGCCCCAGCCCGTACCGCTCCCGGATCTCCGCGAGCCGGTCCTCGACGGTCACCAGCTCGCCGTCGGGGCTTGTCGTGATGTCGCAGAAGCACAGCTCGTCGTGCGGCAACGAGTCATCCCGCGGGAACTCCTCGACGAGGATCTGGCCAAGGTCGCGGAGGCCCGCCTCGACCCGAGCGCAGGAGTGATGCGCCACCAGGTTGACCAGGCGCTCGTCACCCCCGAGGCGGCGCAGATGCCGGGCCCCATCGATCGGATGGAACCCGGTGTCGACCAATGGGCTCGCATAGCCGATGTCGTGCAACCACGCGCTCGCGGGCAGGAGCTCACCCCACCGGGACGCTGACCACCCGATCACCCGGGTGCGGGCGGCGACGCCGCACACGTGCCGCCAGCGCCTGGGCTGCTCGGTCTCGAGAAGCCCACCGGCGATGCTCCGCGCCCAATCGACATCAACCATGAGGCCCACGACGCTAGCCAGCGGGTCTTACCCCATCGCGCTCATCTGCCGGGCGGCCACGGAAGGCAGCGGCGATGCGATCGCCGCCGAGATCGACAACGTCCAGAGGTCACCGGTTGGGTGCCGGCGACCTGTTCCACCACCTACAGCGATACGTTCGAGCGGACGTGGGCCGATGCCTTGCCCGCCTGGTCGGGCTCGCACTAGGAGGTCGCATGACCCCTCGCCGCGTCGACTACCTCGACGACCCGAACGCCCCGGCGCCGTCATCGATCGTGCCGTCCGCCAACGTGATCGTCGTGAGCGACGACGGACGCATCCTGCTCATCCGCCGGGCCGACAACGGCAACATGGCCCTGCCCGGCGGCGGCATGGACCTCGGCGAGTCGATCACCCAGACGGCTGTCCGGGAGACCCGGGAGGAGACCGGCGTCGAGGTCGAGATCATCGGCCTGGTCGGCATCTACACCAACCCCCGCCACGTGATCGAGTACACGAGCAACGGCGAGGTCCGCCAGGAGTTCTCGGTCGTGTTCACCGCCCGCCCCATCGGCGGCGAGCCCCGACCCAGCAGCGAATCCTCCGAGGTCGTCTGGATCGACCCCCGCCAGGTTGCCGACCTGCAGATGCACCCTTCGATGCGCCAGCGCATCGAGCACTTCGTCGAGGGGCGGGCCGAGCCCTACCTCGGCTGATTCCTCGGCTCGTCCGGGCCGGCGAGCTGCGCCTCGTCGCTCGCGCAGCCACACGGTCCGGCCACCTCCACGTCTCGATCGGCACAAGCATGACGACGCATTCGCGGACATCGCTCTGGAGGCAGAGGCGTTCTGGTCAGCGCCCGCGGTCGGTGCGGTGTAACCCGACAGTGGTGGACGGTCCTCGCCTGAACCATGGCCACCGGGATCAGCTTCACGCCCCTCGTCCGCCATATCGCCCCTTTTGGATGCTGAGCCTCCCCTGGCCACAAGTGAGGGCATCAGCGGCCGGAGCGGCGGTCCGGTGGCGTAGCCACGTGCGGGGGAAGCACTGAGAGCCACAGCTGGGCTGGCACGGACTTCAGACCGCCCACAGCCGACCGTCCAGCCGGGTGCGCCGTACCGTACGGCGAGCTACCAGGCGTAGCTGAGCCCCGTGCACTCCTTGTCGGTGTCGATCCCAAACGGCCGCCAACTCGGCAGACCACTCCGGTCTGCGGGCGCCCGGCTCGGGCATCGGGCCGCAGCCGACGGAGATGGAGAACCGGGCGGCACGACGATCCCAGTCCCGGTACTCGGCCTTCACACGTAGGCGACCACCACCTGCAACAAACGCTCGAGCGTGCCCAGCACGCCCCGGAACGTTGTCACCCGATCCCCAGCTGGGCGGAGGCCGAGCGCAGCAGCTGTCTCCGCGCGTACGTCTCGCGCACCTATGACCCCATCCGGAGTCAGACGGCTCAGGCGGCGGGGCTGCCCCCTGCCGACATGTCGAGGCGATCCCCCAAAGCGGTGAACGAGCTCGGCGTCCGGGCCGATTACACGTCGGGTAGACCCTCCAGCGACGTCGTCGTCTCGGCCCAGCCGCCTAGGCCGGTCACCGGTGTGGCCTCGGTGCCATCGCAGCCCTGGGGCGCCACCCCGTGCCGAACGGGGTAGCGGACCGCGGCACGGGGGCTGATGCGCCCGGAGGGGCTCGGCGACGCCGGGTCTGTCGCCGTGACCTCGCCGGCGCCGGCCGCACGATGTCGGGGTCCCTCCCTCTCGGACGCAGGACCTCGGCCGGCCGACTTGGGGCCGATGCGCTCGGCGATGGGCCGGGGCCGGCCACGACGAGCGAGCGGCAGCGCCCAGGTGAGGCCGGCGTGGAGGGTGGGACGGGACCGCGCCAGCCGCCCGCGCAGCCGAGGCACGGGGCCCGGACGCGACGAGAGGCCCTGCGAGCAGGGCCTCTCTCATCGAGTCGGGGAGGCGGGATTTGAACCCACGACCTCTGCGTCCCGAAGAGAGACTGGCCGTACGTAGGCGGCCGTGCTCGACCTCCTACGGCTGGTCGCCGGCCTGGGCGACCAGCGACGACCGTCCCCGACGAACGGCGTCCGCGCGATGGACGCGCGATCGCATGAATGACGAGCAGCAGCAGGCATGGAAGTTGTTCGCGACCAACGCGAACTGGCTGGCACTACATTCGCTCGACCTCGATCGGTTCGCCGACTTCGTCAGGGCGAGCCATCGGCCTGGGGCGATTCCGCCCGATCTCGCGGGGCTGGTCGCAGCCGAGGGAGACGAGATCGGCGATGACGAGCGTGCTGCCGAGGTGGCTAGGCACCTCGATGCGCTCTACGACTTCGGTGGACGATTCTGCACCAAGGTCCGTCCCACGCAGTAGGAGCGCTGCCGCCGATGATGGCGGAGGGCACTGGGGCCGCCCGAGGACGGCCCCCTCGGGCCGCCCGCAGGGCGGCATCGGGCGCCGCCGCCAGGCGGCGCCCGCTTGATCTTGTAGAGGCGAATCCGGCAGAGCTGACCCGAGGACGCTACGCCGGTGCGTCGAGCGTCAGTAGCAGCTCGTGGACGGAGTCGGCGACCGTCGAGGGAGCGCTATCAGCTCGGGCGAGCTGGCGACCGATGCGGCGGAGTAGAGCGGTTGTGCGGGACGACCGAACGTCGCCTGTGCTCGCAAGGATGTCGGCGAGCGAGGCTTCGGCGTCATGCCAGGCGCCCACGGCGAGTTGGGCTTCGAGCAGGTGTGCGCGGTCGTTGTACCGGGCACGCTGTGCAGCCGGCGATCGGAGATCGTGCGCGGTCTGGAACAGGTCAACCGCGGCCGACCAGCCGTCCAGGCTGGCGAGCGACATGGCGCGGTGCCATGCCAGCTCGGCGTCGTCTACCCACCACGTCCAGTCGGGATCGGCAGCCGTCACACCGGCGCCGAGGATGGCGGCGGCTCGGTCGTGCTCGCGAAGTGACCGGCTCCGGTCCCCCATCTGCGCCAGCGCTCGGGCTCGGCGGATGCGGAAGACCGCGTCGATGCGCGGGGACGGCGGGTCGGAGTCAATCACCTCGTCGGCGATCCGTAGAGCCTCGGCCGGCCGGCCGAGGTGCACGGCCTGCATGGCGAGCTGGCCCAGCTCGCACAGTTCCATGCGGCGATCCCCCGCCATGCGGCTGTGCAGGAGCGCCTCGTTGGTGAGCTGCCGGGACAATTGCTGCTTGTCGGAGTCGTAGGCGATCCAGGCAGCAACCTGGCCGAGTTCGCCGATGGCAGCCTGTAGGTCCCGCTCAACGCCGGGCACGTATAGGCCGCTGGCCAGCCGCTCGTAGGCCGAGCGGAACGCACGCGCGGCCAGGCGTGCAAGGTCATCGCCGCCGTAGCTCGTGTCCAGCTCGATGAGGCGACGGGCATTGGCGCGGACCGACTCGACGTAGCTGGCACTGGCGACCGACGTGGGTCGGTGGCTGTCGCCAACGTCGCCATGCCAGTACTCGGTCTGCTCTGGCGTAGCTGAAGTGGTGCTAGCCGGTTCGAGTAGCCGGGTCAGCTCGTCGGGGGTGACGTCGAGGGCGTCGGCGAGCTTCCGTCGGTACCACGGCCGTGGGCTGGCCGTGCCCTGTTCCCAGCGGGCCACGGTCGACCGCTCGACGCGGAGAGCTTCGGCCAGGCTCTCTTGGGTCAGGCCGACCGCCTTTCGTCGAGCTGCGAGGGCCTCCCGTGCGCCCATCGTGTCCCCTCTGGTCAGAAATCTCCTGCGTCGGGTCTAGCCATCGGCCCAGCGTGTTGATGGCGTCGCGTCAGTAGCGCGTCGCGTCGGCCACTGGGGCGCTCTGTTGTCGGCCCGGCGGCTGTCGTTCAGTGAGCGCATGACAGCAACCCAGGCCCCAGCGGGTTCAACCCTCGGATCGGTCGGCCAGGTCGCGCGGCCGGTTCGGTGGTCGACCGCCGTGGCCGGGACGGCTGTTGTGCCACTCGATGATCCGTCGAGGGGTCCACACATGCGTCCGGCCGATGGTCCGGTCGGGCTCGGGCATCTGTCCGCGTGCTCGGTACGAGGACACCGTGCCCACCGTGACGCCGAGGTAGTTGGCGATGTCTGTCGTCGTCCACCAGTCGGTGTCGGGATCGGGCTCGGGCATGCCATCAACGGTAACGGCCCACAGACTGAGTCATAAACTCTACTTAGTAACTATGGACTTTAACGCAGTGAGTCTGTAGACTAGTTGTTGCGGGGCTTCCCGCGCTCGAACCCAGACAAGGAGCAACAGAGATGGCGATTCAGGGTGCGATCCAGATCGGTCATGACGGGGTGTTCCCGCATGGCTGCTACGTGGTCGGTGAGGTGGAGCCGGTGCGGGACTTCGACCGGTCCACGAAGGACACGGCGGTGCAGGCGGTCGACAAGGAGACGGGGCTGCCGGTGTGGTCGGTCGACGTGATCGACGCGGACCCGGAGGCCCGGGACAAGTCGGTGCGGGTCAAGGTGCTCTCGCCGGTCCAGCCGGTTCCCCCGGAGCCGGCGCCGGGTGTGCCGTTCCGGCCGGTCGAGTTCGAGGGCCTGACCGCGACCCCGTACGTGACCACGACCGCCTCGGGTCGGGGTCGGCTGGCGTGGTCGTTCAAGGCCACCGGTATGGCCGCTCCGAAGCGGCCGGCGGCAAAGGCGAGCTGACATGGCGTCGGCGCAGATGGCGCTGCCGATGGAGGCCAGGCGCAACGGCGCGTCGGGTCCCCGTCAGGCCCCGCAAGGCCCGGTGCTCGACCCCGCGCCCGTGCCTGCCGGCCCGGTGGTCATGTCCGAGGTGCCGCGGTGGGTGCGGCGGACGACGACGGTCGGGGTGCTGGTGGTGGCGTTGGTGGCCGCGATCGGTTCGTACGAGCACATGCGTACGCTCGGGGTCGAGGTGGGCGAGGGCTGGCGGGCCGGGCTGTTGCCGTTCTCGGTGGACGGCCTGGCGCTGGTGGCGGCGATGACGATGCTGGTGCGGCGCTGGAACGGCCAGCGGGCCGGGCTGCT
>DATCLS010000042.1:0-1642 GCA_036563805.1 Acidimicrobiales bacterium
GTCCGGGCCCAGCAGTGCGCGCAGCCGCGCCGTGAGCACGAGGTTCGATCGCATCGGGACCTGGCGGCAGTACGGATCGGTGACCTGGTCGCAGGACCCGGTCGGACGGCGCCGCGCAGCAGGGTGCCGACAGTCTGCAACAGCGGGGTCGGTGGCGCGAGCCACCCACCGCCGCGGTCGCGGGACGCCCACCGCGTGCTCCCACCGGGCCGGGGCCCTCGGCCCGGACCGGCGGGGCCGACCGGGGTCGGTGCGGCTGGTCGCCTATCCTGCCGTGGTCGCCCGGGACCGACCACACCGGGACCGGTGCTGCGGGCCGGGCACGGGATCGTCTCGGCACCGACGCCGACCGGGGGAAGCGACCTGCACCACTGCGACCGCATGCCGGGTGACGGACCGACCGACGGACCGGGCCGCCGGGCGCCGGTGGGCCGGCTCGCGTCGGCGCTCGCCGCCGTCGCGCTGCTGGGTGCCGGCTGCGGCGACGACGGCCGGGAGCTGCGGCCCCCGTCCCCCGACCAGACGACCTCGACGACGGTGCCGGCCCAGTCGACGACCGCGCTCCCCGACCAGATGGTGCTCTCCAGCCCGGCGATCCCCCAGGGCGGGGAGATCGCGATCGACCACACCTGCCGGGGGCTCGACGTCTCGCCCCCGCTGACCTGGACCCCGCCGCCGGAGGCGGCCGTCGAGCTGGCGGTCGTCGTGCGGGACGTCGACGCCGGCGGCCTCGTCCACTGGGTGGTGGCCGGCCTGCCGCCCGGCGCGACGGGCCTGGAGCAGGGGGTGGTGCCGCCGGAGGCGGTCGAGGCGACCAACGACCTCGGTCGCCCCGGGTGGTCGGGGCCGTGCCCGGAGGTGGGCGCGCACACCTACGAGGTGCGGGTCTACGCGCTGGCCCAGCCCTCGGGGGTCACGCCCGGCCAGCCGGGGTCGGAGGCGGCGGCGCAGGTGGAGTCGACCCCGGCGGTGATGTCGGCCGTCCTCAGCGGCTGGGCGGCGGCGCCGGGCTGAGCGCCCGACCGGCCGCCGCCCGCCCGGCGGGCGGGCCGGGTCGTGGTCGGCGCCGCTCAGTAGGTGATCCGGAAGCCGCTCGCGCCGGTCGGCGGCACCTCGGTGACCGCCACCTCGGTCACCTTGGCGAAGGTGGGGCCCCGCCGGGCCCAGGCCAGCAGGGCCTCGACGGCGCCGCGGTCGCCCTCGACCTCGATCTCCACCCGGCCGTCGGGCAGGTTGCGGACCCAGCCGGCCACGCCGAGCCGCTGGGCCTCGCGGGCGCAGGCGGCCCGGTAGCCGACGCCCTGGACGCGGCCCGACACGGTGGCCCGGATCCGCACGGGGCCGGGCGCGGGGGCGCCGCTCGCGCCGGTCACCGCCGCTTGCGCCGGCCCTCGCCGTCCTCGTCCTCGCCGTCGGCGGACTCCTCGGCCGCCAGCTCGGCCTCGAGCTCGGCGAGCGGGTCGTCCTCGACGGCGTCCTCGATGTCGCCGTCCTCGTCCTCGACGTCCTCGCCGGCGTCGACCTCCTCGGCGTCGACGTCGATGACGTCCCCGTCGCGGCCGCGCCGGGCCCGGGTGGCCCGCTCGGCCATGCGGGCCGGCAGGTCGGCCCGGCGGGCCCGGAAGCCGCCGACGGCCAGGGC
>DATCLS010000053.1:0-134229 GCA_036563805.1 Acidimicrobiales bacterium
GTGCGGTCGGGGCGGTGCTGGCGAGCGCGGCGCCGGCCGCGGCCCCGCCGACGAAGCCCCCGGCGGCGCCGGCGGCGGCGCCGGCGGCCGACGGCTCGTCGGGGACGTCACCCACCTGGCTGCGGTCGACCGCGTCCGCCACGTCCTGCCCGGCCGCCACGACCGCGGCGCCGAGGGCGACGCTGTACTTGGGGTGGGCGTCGACGGCCACCGGCCGGCCCAGCTCGGACGCCACCATCTCGGCCACGAGCGGAACCCGCGACGAGCCGCCCACCAGCAGCACGGTGCTGACGTCCTCGGTCTTGACGTTGGCCGACCGCAGGGCGCGGGTCAGAGCGGTGATCGACCCCTCGAGGGCGGGGCGGACCATCTGCTCGAGCTCGGACCGGGTGAGGCGGACCTCGGTCTGGATGTTGGGCAGGAGGACCGGGATCGTCACCTCGGTGTCGGTCGACAGCGCCTCCTTGGCGTCGACGCACTCGAAGCGGAGCCGGGCCACCGCGGCCAGCGCCGTCTGGTCGTCGGGGTCGAGCTGCTCGACCGCTCCGTCCAGCGAGTTGACGACGTGCTGGAACACCGCCTCGTCGAAGTCGACGCCGCCCAGGCGCTCGACGCCCTGGGGCTCGCCCAGGATCTCCCAGCCCGTGCCGGTCTTGCGGAGCACGGCGGCGTCGAACGTGCCGCCGCCCAGGTCGTAGACGGCGATGATCGAGCCGGGCTCGACGCGCTCCTGCGAGGCGTAATGGATCGCCGCCGCCTCGGGCTCGGTCACGGTCGCGACGCGGTCGAGGTCGGCGCGGGCGATCGCCTGGTTGAGCAGGTCGGTCTTGAAGGCGCCCCAGTTGGCCGGGTACGAGACCGCCATGCCCGTCGGCGGGCCGCCCTCGGTCTCGCTGACCTTGTCGACGATCCACCGCAGGACCTTGGCGGTCAGCGCGTCCGCCGAGTACGGGGTGCCGCCGATGACGATGGGCGTCGGGTCGCCGAAGCGCCGCTTGAACTCGCGGGCGACGCGGTGCGGCTCGACCGCGGCGCGCCGCTCGGCCGCCTCGCCGACCAGCATCGACCCGTCGTCGCGCAGGAGGACCACGGACGGGATCGTCGGGGCCCGGTTGCCCAGGCCCGTGATCTCGACGTGGCCGTCGCGCCAGACCGCTGCCGCTGAATACGTCGTGCCGAGGTCGACACCCAGGTAATAAGCCATCCTTCTCCCCGTGGCGCCCGCCCGGAAGAATCGGCAATATACAAGTCGGTCGTGCCGGAGCGCGCCCAGCCGAGCGCCCGGTCCCGGCGTGTCCGTCCCGTGCGGGCGCCGCGACCCTATCGTGACGCAATGGACCCCAGGGTGCAGCTGAGCCGTTCCGCCCAGAGATTGGCCGGCGAGCTGGACGACGACGGGGTCGCCCTCGAGATCGACGGCGCCATGCTCGGCCTCGTGCTCGACGAGCTCGACTACAGCCGGCGGCCCCGCGTGTTCGAGCAGCGCACACCGCTGTACGGGGGCTTCGTCGTGCCCGACGACCGGTCGCTCGTCGAGGCGGGCGAGCTGGTCGACGTCGTCGACCTCGATCACCTGGAGCTGGGCGCGGCCCGCCGGTTCTCCGACGGCCGCTCGACCTACCTGGTCCGCCACCTCGACGGCCGACTCCAGCTGGCCTGCTTCCAGCGCAGCGTGCAGTACGAGGCCGACATGGTGGAGATCCAGGACAACACCGGCGCGTACATCGTCCAACGCACGGTCATGGGCACCGTGCGCCTGTTCACGTCGGACGGCACCGTCGAGTGGACCGGCTACCGCTGGTCGACGCGGCCCAGCGCCGGCTCCCAGTACGCCGCGCTCCGGCCCCATCTGCCCACCGTGCCGGCGCCGGTTCTGGCCGGGGTGCTCAAGCTGGCGCTCCACTGGCTGAGCCCCAGCCGGGTGGGGGCGACGCTGGTCGTGCACGCCGAGTCGCGGCCCCGGCCCCTCGACGGGCCGACCGACGGGCTCGACCTCGAGCACTCGATCGTGGCTCCCGACCTGACGGTCACGGCGCGGCACCACTACCCGGCCCTGTTCGCCGCCCTGTCGCAGACCGACCTGGCCGTGCTCGTCGACGCCCGTGGCACCGTCCGGCGGGTCGGCGTCGGCCTGCGCAGCTCGACGGCGGCGGAGAACGCGGTGGACGACCACCGGGGGATGCGCCACCGCTCGGCGGCCCGCTACACGTTCGACCACCCGGACGCGGTGGCGGTGGTCGTGAGCGAGGACGGCCCGGTCACGGTGTTCCACGGCGGCCGACCGCTCTCCGAGTGCGCGGCGACCGCGGCCTGACCGGCGGTCGCCGCGCAGGCGCCGCCGGCCAGGCCGGTGCGCCGGCGACGGGTGGTCGCCCCGTGGCTGGCCGGGCGCGAAACCCGGCGTGATGCGGTAAACGAAGGGCGTGCCGGCGACACGAGGGGGGACAGCCAGCATGGGGATCGCGACGATCGCGGACGTCATCCGGGTCCACGGGGCCGAGCGGCCCGACGCCCCGGCGCTCGGGCTCGACGACCGCACGGTCACGTTCGCCGAGCTCGACCGGCGCTCGAGCCAGGCCGCCCAGGCGCTCCGGGCCGCGGGCGTGGGCGCCGGCGACCGGGTGGCGTTCATCGGCAAGAACGGGTTCGAGTGGTTCGAGGTCACGTTCGGGCTGGCCAAGCTGAACGCCGTCAACGTGGCGGTGAACTGGCGGCTGGCGCCAGCCGAGATGGCGGCGATCGTCGCCGACGCCCAGGCCGAGGTCGTGATCGTCGGCCCCGACTTCGCCGACCACATCGCCCGGGTCGAGGGCGACCTCGGCCGGGTCCACACGATCGTGGGCATCGGCGGCAACGACCACTGGGTCGACTACGAGAGCTGGATCGGCGCGCAGCCGGCCGAGGACCCGGGGGTCGAGAGCGGCCCGGGCGACGTGGCCTACCAGCTCTACACGTCAGGCACGACCGGGCTGCCCAAGGGCGTGATGCTCACCAACGACAACGTCTTCCGCAAGGTGGGCCTGCTGGCCGAGCAGTGGCACCTCACGCCCGAGTCGGTCAACCTCGCCATGATGCCGATGTTCCACATCGCCGGGGCGGGGTGGGCGATGGTCGGCCTCGGCCAGGGGTGCTTCACCGTGCTGCAGCGCGACATCGACCCGCCCCGCATCCTCGACGCCATCGAGCGGCACCGCGTGACCAACGCGTTCATGGTGCCGGCGGTGATCCAGTTCCTGCTGGCCACGCCCGGCGTCGAGTCGACCGACTTCTCGAGCCTCCGGACGCTGGTCTACGGCGCCTCCCCGATCACCGACAAGGTCCTGGTCCAGGGCCTCGAGACGTTCGGCTGCGAGTTCGTCCAGGTCTATGGCCTCACCGAGACCTCGGGCGCCATCACCCAGCTCGACGGCGCCGACCACGACCCGGTGGGGCGGCCCGAGCTGCTGCGGTCGTGCGGCAAGCCCTACCCCTGGGTGGAGGTGCGCATCGTGGCGCCGGACGGCACCGACGTGCCGGACGGCGAGGTCGGCGAGCTGTGGACCCGGTCGCACCAGAACACGATCGGCTACTGGAACAACCCGGCGGCCACGGCCGAGGCGCTGACGCCGGACGGCTGGTTCCGCACCGGCGACGCCGGCTACCGCGACGCCGACGGCTACCTGTACCTGCACGACCGGGTCAAGGACATGATCGTCAGCGGCGGCGAGAACGTGTACCCGGCGGAGGTCGAGAACGTCCTGGCCAAACATCCCGGCGTGGCCGACGTCGCCGTGATCGGCGTGCCCGACGAGACGTGGGGCGAGGCGGTCAAGGCGATCGTGGTGCCCGCCGGCGGCCCGGACTCCTGCGCCGCGGTCACGGAGGAGGAGCTGATCGCCTTCGCCCGCCAGCACCTCGCCGGGTTCAAGCTCCCCAAGTCGGTCGACTTCGCCGAGGTCCTGCCCCGCAACCCGTCGGGCAAGCTGCTCAAGCGGGAGCTGCGGGAGCCGTACTGGAAGGGCGTCGAGCGGCGGGTGGGCTGACCCGCCGCACGGCGTGCGGGCTCATCCGCTACGAGGCGGGCGGGCTCATCCGCCCCGGCCGCGCCCGAGGCGGCCCGGCCGGTCAGATGCCGGCGCGCCGCCGCAGGTGGCGGAGGGCCAGCCAGCCGGGCAGCAGCACCAGCCAGTAGGTGAGCAGCCGGAACACGAGGACGGCCGAGGTGGCGGCGCCGGACTCGACGCCGACCCCGGTGAGGCCGGCGATCAGCGCCGCCTCGACGCCGCCCAGCCCGCCGGGCGTCGGCGCCGCGCTGCCCACGGCGTGGCCGCCCACGTACACGGCGCCGAGCGCCGGGACGGCGACCCCGCCGCCGAACGCCTGGAGCACGAGCCCGAGCAGCAGGATCTGGGCGAGCGGCGTGGCCAGCGACCCGCCCAGCACCATGGCCAGCCGCAGCGGGTCGCCGAGCACCGCCCGCAGCTCGGCCAGCGTCCGGCGGGCCAGGCCGCCGACCTTCACCCCCACCGCCCGGCGCACGGCCGGGACCAGCGTGACGACCCCGACGGCGGCCAGGACCGCCGCGAACACGGCCAGCAGCACCGCCTTGTCGGGGAGCTCGAACAGCGGCTGGTCGGTCTGCCCGGCCCAGATCACGAACAGGGCCAGCAGCACGACGTTGGCCACGCCACCGCCCACCGAGCTGAACGCCATCGCCGCCCCGGCCGTGGCCGTGTCGAAGCCCGACCGCTGGAGGTAGCGGAGGTTGACGCCGAGCCCGCCCACGCCGTTGGGCGTCATGCGGTTGAGGAAGGCGGCGGCCAGCTGGGCCAGATAGGTGGGGGAGAACGCCAGGCGCCGGGGCAGGGCGCCGAGCAGCGACACCGTGGCGCCCACCCACACGATCGGGAGGGCGGCCAGCGCCGGGACGAGCCAGATCCAGTCGGCGTCGGCCATGGCCCGGCCCGCCTGCTCCAGCGTCGTGAGCTGGGGGACCAGCACGACGAGGGCCAGCGCCGCCCCGGCGATGGCCAGCAGCGTGGCCGGCCGGATCCGCTGGAGCCGGGCCAGCTCCGACGGCTCGGCGCCGGTGGCGGCCACGATGGCGTCGCGCACCCCGTCGACAACGCCCTCGCGGCCCCGGAGCCGCAGGCGCAGCGGCAGCGGGAGGGCCAGCACCTGGACGTAGGGGAGTGCGGCCCGCAGCGCCCCGGCGCCGAGCACCCGCCCGCAGCTGCCCACGGCGCGCTCCGGGCCGACGAGGGCGCCCAGGGCGGCCAGCAGGTGGGCGACGTCGAGGTCGGTCAGCGCCGCCGGCGCCCCGACCTCGGCCCCGCCCCCGACGTCCACCAGCCAGGGGCGGCCGTCGCCGTCGACGACGAAGCAGCGGGTGTCGAGGCTGCGATGGGCGATCCGGGCCCGGCGCAGCACGGCCAGCACCCCCCATACGGCGTCAAGGGTGGGCTCCGCCAGCGTCCCCGGGTCGAGGTCGGCCAGGCGGGGGCCGGAGACCTCGGCCCGGGCCACCAGCGCGGCCGAGCGGCCGACCGGGCCCACGGCCACCGGCGCCGGGACGGGGGCGCCGGCCTGCCGCAGCCACAGGGCCAGGAACGCCTCGCGCTCCGCCAGGCTGCGGACGGTGGTCACCAACTGCTCGTCGCCCGGGGTCCGCAGGCGCACGAAGCCCCACAGGCGGTACAGCAGGTCGCGATCCCGGTCGTCGCCGTCGCGCACGGTGACGGTCAGGGCCGGGCCGCCGGCGGGGCGCGCCGCCGGGCCGGCGACGGCCCCGTCTCCGTCGGAGCCGTCCCGCTCGGGTTCCCCTTCCTCGCGGCCGTCCCGGCCCGGGCCCTCCTTCGCCGGGCCGTCGCCGCCGGCGCCGAGGGTGGCCCGGTAGCGGCGGGCGCCGCCGCCCGTGGCGTCCGTGCCGGCCGGAACGTCCGGGGCGAGCTCGACCAGGTGGGCGACCGGGAGCCCCAGCGCCACCAGCGCGTCGGCCACGGCGGCCCCGGCCGGGGCCGAGTCGGGCGAGCCGAACGCCAGCAGGACCGCGGACCCGACGGCCACGCCCGCGCACAGGGCCACGGCGAGGTCGAGGGGCAGGTTGGTCCCCGACACGACCCGGACCACGGCCAGGACCGCCACGCCCACCCACAGCGCCTCCCGCCACCGGCGGGTCGCCCAGCCGCCCAGGACGGTGACCACGGCAGCGGCGCCGGACAGGTAGGCCGAGGTGGGGAACGCCCGGCCAGTCAGCCAGCTCTCGCGCTCGACCGCCGCCTGCCAGGCGGCGGGCTGGGCCTCCTCGATCAGCGTCCGGCCCAGCAGCGACGTGGCCGCCGCGGCCAGCGCGGCCGCGCCGGCGACCATGGCCAGCAGCCGGAGGCGGCGCCCGGCCACCAGCGCCGCCACCAGCACCACCGGCGCGGTGCCGGCCACGACCTGGGCCAGCCCGACGGTCGCCGACCGCAGGGGGCCGGGCAGCCGCCCGAACGCCTGGACGATGTCGGCCTGGGCCCCGGCCATCGCCTCCGAGCCCAAGGTGGCGAGCGCCAGGCCGGGCGCCGCCAGCGCCACCGCCACCGCCAGGCGCAGGGCGTCGGACGCCTTGCGCACGTGGGCGTGACGCGGGCGCTCGTCGACGGTGGGGGCCGGGTTCCGGCTGCGCTCCCCGGCGACCGCAGCCCCCCGCCCGGCGCCCACCACAGCCCCGCTGGCGTCAGGCCGAGGTCAGCTTGTAGTTGGCGTACTCCTCGACCCGGGCGAGGAACTCGGGGCTGCGCCGGAACCGGTCGCTCAGCGCCTCGTGGTCCGCGCCCGCCTCCCGCCAGCGCAGCAGGCGCCGCTCGAGCGGACGCAGCTTGTCGCGCCGCTCGGCACCGGGCGACCGGGGCGGCCGCTCGACATCCGCGAGGAACCGCACCTGGGCGGCCCACCGCTCGCCGCGGCCGAACCGGCGGGCGATCTCGGCGTCGTCGAGGCCCCGCTCCGCCCACCGCAGGACCCGCCGCTCGACCGGCCGGAGCCGCTGGTGATCGCCGCTCCGGCGCTCAGGGTTTCCGCCGTGCTCGCTGCCGTTGGTCACCGGTGACCTCCCTCGCTCGCTGGCGACAACGCTACCCTCAGTGCGCCATTCTGGCTGGACCAGCCCGTTTTGGCTGCCCGTTGTCCACCGTCCGTCGGCCGCCGGGCGTGCGTCTCGTCCGTCCCGTTCGCCCGGTTCTCGTTCGTGCCGGGCCGCGCTGGTTCGTCCCGCCTCGCCGGGCTTCGTCCAGGCGGGTTGTCAGCTCGCTCTCGGGGTTCGTCCAGGTTCCGTCCAGGTCGACGGGGGAAGGTCCCACCTCGTGCCCACATCGACGTCCCGCCTCACCGCCGCGCTCCGTACGCGACGCTCCGCCTGGATCCTCGCCGCCCTGCTGGCCCTGAGCCTGGCCGTCGCCGGCCTGGTGGCGCCGAGCGGGGGCTCGGGCGGGGACGCTGGAGGGGACGGGGAGTCGCGCGACTCGGGCGACCCGGACGGGTCCGGGGACTCGGGCGGCTCGGACGGCGCCGACGATGCCGCCGCCGACGCGGCCGACCAGCGGTTCCTGATGGACCCCCAGGTCGTGGAGACCGCCGACGGCACGTGGGCCATCGGCTCGGCCATCGACGGCGTGACCATGCCGCTCATGGCGGTGGGCGAGGACGGGGCCGCCACCCCGACCGGCGCCGCCCTGCGCCGTGCGCCCGACTGGGCCGGCGAGGGGTTCGTCGGCCCGTCGGTGGTGGCCGACGGCGACACGTGGTGGCTGCTGTTCGCCGCCCAGGCGGCCGACACCGGCCGCTACTGCCTCGGCGCGGCCCGCACGACCGACGTGGCCGAGGGGTTCGAGCCGGTCGACGAGCCGCTCCGCTGCACCGACGACCGCGACCTCGTCGACCCCAGCCCCTACCGCGGGCCCGACGGCCTGGTCGTGACCTGGGCCCAGCGCCAGGCGGCGGCGACCGCGGACGGCGCTGACGGCTGGCGGATCCAGGCCGCCCCGCTCGAGCTCGGCGACGAGCCGGCCCTCGGCGAGGTCAGCGAACTGCTCGTCGGCGAGCCCGGCGGCTGGGAGGCCGGCATCGTCGACGCCCCGGCGCTGGTCGAGGTGGACGGCACGCTCGTCCTGCTGTACGGCGGCAACGCCTGGGGGTCCGAGGGCTACGCGGCCGGCTACGCCGTGTGCCCCAGCCCGACCGAGCGTTGCGAACGGCGGTCGGTCGACGCGCCGTTGGAGGTCCCCGTGGCGGGCGAGGCCGCCGCGGTGCTGACCGCGCCGGCGTCGCTGCAGCCGGTCGCCGGCGAGGGGGCCGTCGGGGACGACGGTTCCGTGGAGGTGGCCGGGTTCGGGCTGGCCTTCACCACCGAGGGCGAGGCCCTCCCGGTGGCCGTGCGGGCCGCCCTGACCTGGAGCGACGGCGGCCTGCAGGCCGGTCCCGCCGCTCCCATCCCGGTGGCGGCCGGCTGACGGCGGCGCCGTCCGGGTGCCGTCGGCCCGCCGGCCCGGGCGGCGGTTCAGCTGGCGTTCAGGACGCGGCGGCGGCTTCAGGCTGCGTTCAGGCGGCCTCCCGCATGATCGGGGTGCTCGCAGCCGAAGCTCCCCTAGGAGGAACCGTGAACCGCAGAACGAAGATCGCCGTGGCCGTCGCCGCCACGGTCGGCGTCGTGGGGCTGGGTGCCGGCGGCGCCCTCGCCGCCACCAGCGGCGACGGCGACGAGGACCGCCAGCTCACCGGCCGGGACCGGGAGCGGGCGACGGCCGCCGCGCTGGAGCACACCGGTGGCGGCGAGGTGACCGACGCCGAGCGCGACAACGACGAGAGCCCCTACGAGGTCGAGGTCCGGCTGGACGACGGCCGCGAGGTCGACGTCCACCTCGACGAGCAGTTCCGGGTGGTCGACGTGCCCGACGACGACGCGGACGACGGGGACGACGACTGACGTCGTGGTCGACGACGTGCCCGACGTCGCGTCCGCCCGCACGGTGCCCCGGGCCCCGGTCCACCGGCGCGTCCCGGCTCGGCCCGGGCGCCGGGCCCGGGCGGGGCAGGCGGGGGCCGGTGGGGTGACGCCGGGAGGCGTCAGGCCAGGGCGCCGGCGACCGCCGCCCCCACGGCCAGGGCGGCGGCGTCGGAGGCCGCGGTGACCTGGAGCCCGACCGGCAGACCGTCGGTGGGCACCGGCACCGTGAGCACCGGGAGCCGAGCCACGTTGGCCAGCCGGGTCTCGGCCACGAGGCGGCGGGGGAGCGCGTCGTCGGTCCGGGCGGCCTCGACCGCCGGCGCCACCACCGGGACCGTCGGTCCCACGACCGCGTCGACGGCCCCCAGCGCCCGGCGGACCTGGGCGGCCAGGCCGGCGCCCGCCGACCGGGCCCGCCGGTAGTCCGCTTCGGCGATGGCGGCGCCCACCCGGAACCGCTCGGCCACCGGGGCGCCCACCAGGGCGGCGGCGGGGCCGGCCAGCAGGGCCCGGTGCACGGCGGCGGCCTCGGCGAACATGATCGTCGTCGACACGTCGAGGATCTCGGACCGGTCGGGCCAGCCGGCCACGTCGACCAGCTCGCAGCCGGCAGCGGCCAGGCGGCGCAGGGCCGCGTCCACCGCGGTGGCCACCGGGTCGTCGGCGGCGGCCAGCGCGCCGGCCTCGACCCCGAGGCGCAGGCCGGCGCGCGGGCGGTCGGGCGGCGGGGGCTCGCCGGTGACCGCCGTGTGGGCGGCGGCCACCCCGGCCACCGAGGGCGCCAGGAAGCCGACCTGGTCGAGCGTGGGGGCGAGGGGGAGCACGCCGGCGAGCGGGTAGGGCGCCGCCGGCTTGAACCCGACGACGCCGCACAGCGCGGCGGGGATGCGCACCGAGCCGCCGGTGTCGGTGCCCACGGCCAGGTCACAAGTGCCGTCGGCCACCGCCACGGCCGAGCCCGAGCTCGACCCGCCGGGGATGCGGGCGGGGTCGCCGGGGTCGCGGCGCCCGCGGGGGAGCGGCGGGAACCCGACCTCGTCGTTGATGCCGGTGACGCCGAAGGCCAGCTCGTGGAGCGCCACCGTGCCGGCCACCACCGCCCCCGCCCGGCGCAGGGCGGCCACGACCGGGGCGTCGGCGGGCTCGGGCGGAGCGTCGGCCCGGACCCGGGACCCGGCCCCCAGCGGCAGGCCGGCGACCGCCACCAGGTCCTTGACCGCCACCACCACCCTGTCGAGAGGGCCGGCGGGGCGGCCGCCGGGCCCCGCTGCCGTGACGGCGTCGGGGCACTCGCGCACCCAGGCGCCGCCCTCGGCCACCGGGCGGCGGCGGGCGGCGTCCCGGGCCAGGCGGGCGGTCAGGTCGGCGGTGGCCGCGTCGCGGGCGGCCGGGTCGCTGGTCGCCGGGGTGCCGGGCGGTACGGGCGCCCGCTCGGCCCGGGCGCCGGCGGGGCCCGGGGCGGCGGTCACCGGCTCGTCGGGGGCCGGGGCGGCGGGCAGGTCGCTGGGGGCCTCGATCTGCACGGCGCCGAACGTAGCGGACGGCCGGTCCCTGCCGTTCACGTTAACTTCAGGGTATGGAGGACGAGCTGACGATCGGCGCGCTGAGCGAGCGGACCGGCGTCGCCCCGTCGGCGCTGCGCTACTACGAGGCCGAGGGTCTCATCCACGCCGAACGGTCGCCCGGCGGGCAGCGCCGCTACGCTCGCGCCACGCTCCGGCGGGTGTCGTTCATCCGCATCGCCCAGCACGTGGGGCTGAGCCTGGACGAGATCCGCGAGGCGCTCGCCTCCCTGCCCGACAACCGCACCCCCAACGAGGAGGACTGGGCCCGGCTCTCGGCCTCCTGGCGGCCCCGGCTCGACGCCCAGATCGCCATGCTCGAGCGGCTGCGCGACCGCCTCGACGGGTGCATCGGCTGCGGGTGCCTGTCGCTGCGGTACTGCCGGCTGCTCAACCCGGGCGACCACGTGGCCGAGCGGGGGCCGGGTCCGCGCTACGTGATCGACGAGGACTGAGGCGGCCGGCGGGCGTGGACGGCGGGGCTGGCGGCCTGGGCGAATGCCGGGCGAGCACCCGGCGCATGTCGCGGACGGCCCGGGCGGTGCCCCGCACCGTGCCGGTCACCTTCGAGCGCCCCCGCCGCCGGGCGTAGGGCACCGGCACCTCGGCGATGCGCCACGAGGCCGCCGCCGCCCGCAGCACCATCTCCAGTGGCCAGCCGAACCGGCGGTCAGCGAGGCCGAGAGCGAGCAGCGGCTCGCGGCGGGCGGCCCGCATGGGGCCGAGGTCGGTGAGCGGGGCGCCGGTCAGCCGGCGGAGGCGGGCGGCGAGGTAGCGGTTGGCGGCGCGGGCGTGGCCGGGCCAGGCGCCCGGGTCGGTGGGCCGGCGGGCGCCGAGGACGAGGTCGGCCTCGCCGGCATCGAGCCGAGCCACCAGCCGGGGCAGGTCGGCCGGGTCGAGCGAGGCGTCGGCGTCGCAGAAGGCGACGACCGGGGCGTCGGCGGCGGCCAGGCCGGCGGCGCAGGCGGCGCCGAAGCCCCGCTGGGGCTCGGCCACCACGGAGGCGCCATGGGCGCGGGCCACGGCGGCTGACCCGTCGACCGACCCGTTGTCGACCACGATCGCCCGGTAGCCGGTGGGGATGCGGCCGAGGACCCAGGGCAGGGCTTCGGCCTCGTCCAGGACGGGGAGCACGACGTCGACGGCGGCGGTCATGGAGCGACCGTACGGCGCCGGTCCCTTACGGAGTGCGAAACATCCGCCCCGCACCCCCGCTCCGTCACCCCGACCCCCAATACGTTCCGCCCGTGCCCACCCGCCGCCCTGCGATCCCCGCCATCACCCCGACCCCCATCGCCCCGGCGCCCGCCCTCGGGCGTCCCCGCTCCCCGGCCGGCGCCTCGGGGACCGGGGTCGGGCCCGGGGCGGTGGAAGGGGGGCCGGCGCCGCACGCCGGGGCCTGGCGGGTCGGGGTTGTGCTGTGGGTGGCGATCGTGGCGATCGGCGTCGGGTGGGGGACGGTCGGGGTGGCCGGTTCCGAGGTGGCGCTGCGGGCGGCCCCGCTCATGGGGCACTGGACCTGGCCGCAGCCCGGGCTCGGCCTCGTGCCGGCCGCCGGGATCGGGCTGGCGGTGGCGGGCCACGGGCCCCGGGTGGCGGCCCGGGTGCGGTGGGCGGCCGTCCCGGCGCTGACCGGGCTCACCGCCGCCACCTGGACCGCGGCGCTGGCGGCGTCCGGCGACTGGTCGGCGCTCACCGAGCCGCTCACCACCCGCCACGAGTACGAGCCGTTCGCAGCCGGCGTGGGCGGGCTCGGCCCGTTCCTGGCCACCTACGTCGATCGGCTCCCCACCTATCCGATCCACGTGCAGGGACACCCTCCCGGTCCGGTCGTCCTGGCCTGGGCGCTGGACCGGGTCGGCCTCGGCGGCGCCGGCTGGCTGGCGGCGGTGGCCATCGCTGCCTGGGGCGCGGCCGCCGGCGCGGCGTCGGTCGCGGCCCGGGCGGTGGCCGGCGAGCGGGCGGCGCGGCGGGCGGCGCCGGCCCTCGCCGTCTTGCCGGCGGCGGTGTGGGCGGGCACGTCGGTCGACCCGGTGGTCGCGGCGCTGGTCGCCGTCGGCGCCGCCGCCCTGGCGGCGGCCGGCCGGCGGCGGTCGGTCCGGGGTGCCGGCGCCGGCGGGGCGGTGCTCGGGGTGGCCCTGCTGTGCAGCTACGGCGCTCTGCCGCTGCTCCTCGTGGCTGCCGCCGCGCTGGCCGCCACCACCGCCGGCGCCGGGCCGGGCACCCGCGCCCGGCTGGCGCTGGGTGCTGCGGGGACGACGGGGGCGCTCCTGCTCGCCGTCGGCGCCGCCGGGTTCTGGTGGCCGGACGGCCTGGCCGCCACCCGCGCCGCCTACTGGCGCGGCGTGGCCGCCGACCGCCCCGGGCTCTACCTCACGCTCGCCGGCAACCCGGCCGCCCTGGCGCTCGCCGTCGGGCCCGCTACCTTCGCCGGCGTCGTCGCCATCGCCCCGGGCCGTGCTCTTCGAGACGCCGACGGCGTGGTCCCGCTGACTGGGGGCTCGGCCGGCGTCGGTGGCCGGGTCGGGCGCTGGCTCCTGCCGGCCAGCGCGGGCCGCGCCGCCCGGCCCGCCTCCGGGCGGCGGCGCCGACGGCTGGCGCCGGTGCCGGGCGGGTCGTGGGTCCTGCCAGCAGCGGCGCTGGTGGCCCTGGCCGCGGCCGACCTGTCGCAGCTGTCCCGGGGCGAGGTGGAGCGGATCTGGCTCCCGTACTTCCCGTGGCTCGCCCTCGCCGCCCCGGGCGACCGGCGCGGTTGGCTGGCCGTCCAGGTGGCGCTCGCCCTCGTCCTGCAGTCCGTCCTCGACTCGCCCTGGTAGGGCCCGGAGGTCGCCATGTCCCTGCGCATCCTCGTCACCGGCGGCGCCGGCTTCGTCGGCTCCCACGTCGTCGACCTCCTCGTCCACGGCGGCCACGAGGTGGTCGTGCTCGACTCGCTGGCCGCCCACGGCGGGAAGCGCCCGCCGTGGGTCCCGCCCGAGGCCGAGCTGGTGGTCGCCGACGTGCGCGACCCCGAGGCGTGGGTCCGGGCGGCCCGCGGCGCGGACGCCGTCTGCCACCAGGCGGCCCGGGTGGGCCTGGGCGTCGCCTTCGGCGACGTCCGTCGCTACGTCAGCGACAACGACTGTGGGACGGCCGCCGGCCTGTGGGCGCTGCACGAGATCGGGTTCCGGGGCCGGCTCGTCCTGGCGTCGAGCATGGTCGTCTACGGCGAGGGGCGGTACCGGTGCGAGCGGCACGGCGACGTGCGGCCGGGGCCGCGGTCCCGCGCCGACCTCGACGCCGGCCGCTACGACCCACCGTGCCCGCAGTGCGGCCGCCCGGTGGCCTGGGCGCCGGTGAGCGAGGACGCCCCGACCGACCCCCGCAACGTCTACGCGGCCACCAAGCTCCACCAGGAGCACCTGTGCGCCGCCTTCGGCCGGGAGCACGGCGTGCCGGTGGCCGCCCTGCGCTACCACAACGTCTACGGGCCCCGGATGCCCCGCGACACGCCGTACGCCGGCGTCGCCGCCATCTTCCGGTCGGCGGTGGCGCAGGGCGAGCCGCCCCGGGTGCTCGAGGACGGGCGGCAGACCCGCGACTTCGTCCACGTGCGCGACGTGGCCCGGGCCAACGTGCTGGCGCTGACCGCCCCCGAGCCGGTGACCGGGCCGCTCAACGTCGCCTCCGGCCGGCCGCGGACGGTGCTCGACCTGGCTCGAGCCGTCACCGCCGGCACCGGGCTCGAGCCGCAGGTCGTGGGCGGCGGGCGCCTCGGCGACGTCCGCCACGTCGTGGCCAGCGCAGAACGGGCGGCGGCCCGGCTCGGCTTCCGCGCCCAGGAGCCCTTCGCCCCGGCCGAGCTGGCACCGCAGGACGACCCGGCCGTGCTGCCGACCGGCCCCCGGCCCACGGGCGCCCCGGCCTGACCCCGGTTGGCGGTCGGCTCGGCCGGGGGCTCAGGCCAGCGGCAGCCGCACCACGAACCGGCAGCCGCCGGACTCGTTGCGCACGGCGATGTCGCCCCGGTGGGCCTCGACGAAGCCGCGGGCGATGGCGAGGCCCAGGCCCGCCCCGCCGGCGGCGCCGGGTGTGCGAGCCGGGTCGCCCCGGTAGGCCAGGTCGAACACCCGGTCGAGGTCGTCGGCGGGGATGCCCCCGCACCGGTCGCGCACCGACACCTCGGCCTGCCCGTCCACGCGCCCGACCACCACCTCGACGTCGCCGCCGGGCGGGGTGTGCCGGATGGCGTTGTCGAGCAGGTTGCGGACGACCCGGGTGAGCTCGGGCGCGGAGCCGGCCACGGCCAGCGACCGGGCCCCGTCGTCGAGCTGCCCGTCGAGCCGGACGCCCTTGGCCTCCGCCAGCGGGGCGGCCGACGCCACCGCGTCCGACACCACCTCGCCGATCGGCACCCGCACGAGCGTGAGCGCCAGCGCGTCCGCCTCGATGCGCGACAGCTCGAACAGGTCGTCGACCAGGCGGGCCAGCCGGTCGGCCTCGGTGACGAGCCGCTCGTGGTAGCGGTGGACCTCGGCGGGGTCGGCCACCACGCCGTCGTCCAGCGCCTCGACCATGGCCCGGATGCCGGCGATCGGCGTCCGCAGGTCGTGGCTGACCCAGGCCACCAGCTCCCGGCGGCTGGACTCCAGCGCCCGCTCACGGGCGGTCATCTCGGCCACCCGCCGCCGGGCCAGGTCCAGTTCGGCCGCCAAGGCGAGGCCACCGAGCACGCCGGCCGTCCCGGCGCCGGCCACCACGACGACGAGCGCGGAGAGGTCGTGGCTCGACACGAACATCGCCCGGGCGGCCGCCAGCGCCCCCAGCGCCACGGCGACGACCGGGATGAGGGCGACGACCACCGGGCTGCGCGACCGGCGCAGCACCCCCCGCCCCAGGGCGTAGGCGGCCAGCGCCACCCCGAAGCTGGAGGCGATGAGCACGACGGCGTCGTCGGCCGGGATGCCCACGGCCGCCGCCACCGCCACGGCGACGGCCAGGCCGCCGGCGACGACCAGCGCCGGGCGCCTCACGCCGGGCCCTCCGGGCCGGCGCCCCCGGCCGGATCGGTGCCCGGCGGGCCGCCCTCCGACCCGGCGCCGGGCGATCCGACGCCGCCCCCGGCGCCCTCCGGGCCCGCGCCCCCGACCCCCTCCCACCGGTAGCCGACGCCCCACACGGTGGCGATGCGGACCGGGTTGGCCGGGTCGGGCTCGATCTTCTCCCGCAGCCGGCGGACGTGCACGGTCACCGTGGATGTGTCGCCGTAGCGGTAGCCCCACACCTGCTCGAGGATCTCTTCGCGCCGGAAGGCCTGGCGGGGATGCCGCACCAGGAACGCCAACAGCTCGAACTCCCGGGCCGTGAGCCCGACCACCGCGCCGCCCAAGCGGGCCTGGCGGGCGGCCACGTCGACCTCCAGGTCGCCGTCCCGGTACACGGGCGCGGCGCCGGGGGCGACGGCGAGCGGGCCCCGGGCCCGGCGCAGCACGGCCCGGATCCGCGCCACCAGCTCCTTCGTCGAGAACGGCTTCGCCACGTAGTCGTCGGCGCCCAGGTCGAGGCCGACGATGCGGTCGCTCTCCTGCCCCCGGGCGGTCAGGATCACGATGGGCACCGGCGCCAGCGCCCGCACCCGCCGGCAGATCTCGAGTCCGTCGACGCCGGGCAGCATCAGGTCGAGGACGACGAGGTCGGGCGGCTCGGCCAGCACCCGGTCGAGCGCCGTGCGCCCGTCGGCCACCGTCTCGGCCACGAACCCCTCACGCTCGAGGTAGCGCGCCACGACCTCGGACACGGTGGTGTCGTCGTCGACCACCAGGACGCGGGGCGGGGCCTCGATCACCCGTGCGAGCGTACGGGCCGGGGCGCCGCCGGACGCTTACGAGGTGCGAAACACTCGGCGCCGCCGGGCGGGCGGGCCGGCGTCCCGGCGTACACCGTCGGCCGTGGACGTCATCGTGCTCGCCAAGGAACCCGTCCCCGGCCGGGTCAAGACCCGCTTGTGCCCGCCCTGCACGCCGGGGGAGGCCGCGGCGCTGGCCGCCGCCGCCCTGGCCGACACGCTCGCCGCGGCGCGGGCGTCGGGGGCGGACCGGGTCGTGCTCGCCCTCGACGGCCGCCCGGGGGCGTGGTGCCCGCCCGGCGTGGAGGTCGTGCCCCAGGGAGCCGGGCCCCTGAACCGGCGGCTGGCCGCCGCCTGGTCGGCGACCCCTGGTCCGGCCGTCCAGGTGGGCATGGACACGCCCCAGGTGACGGCGGCCGACCTGGACCGCGCCCTGGACGCGCTGGCCGGGGACGGGATCGGCGCCGTGCTCGGACCGGCGGCCGACGGCGGCTGGTGGGCGATCGGGCTCCGGCGGCCGCACCCGGAGGCTTTCGCCGGCGTGCCCATGAGCCGGGCCGACACCGGGGCCCGGCAGCTGGCCCGGCTCGAGGCGCTGGGGCTGCGGACGGCGCTGCTGCCGGTCCGCACCGACGTCGACACCTGGACCGACGCCCTGGCCGTGGCGGACGCCGCCCCGGCCACCCGGTTCGCCGCCGCCGTCCGCGCCCTGGCGGCCGGCCGCCCGGCAGTCGGCCCCGCTGGGGGCCAGACGCCCGCCAGGCCCGCGCCGGTCGTGCCGGCGGGGCGGGCCGGCAGGGGGCCGGCGTGACCGGGAGGGCCGACACGACCGGGGCCGCCACGCCCGTGCTGGTGGCCGCCACCGGCGAGGTGCTCGACCTGGACGTCGCCCGCTGGCACGCCGAGGTCGACGACGTCGAGGCGGGGCTCCTCGGGGGCCTGCCCGACCCGGTCCTCGACGTGGGCTGCGGGCCGGGCCGGATCGTCGCCGCCCTGGCTGGCGCCGGTCGCCTCGCGCGGGGGGTCGACCCCAACCCGGCCGCCGTCGCGCTGGCGGCCCGGCGCCGGGCCCCGGTGCTGCGGCGCTCGGTGTTCGCACCGCTGCCGGGGGAGCGGCGGTGGGGCACGGTCCTGCTGCTGGACGGCAACGTCGGCATCGGCGGCGACCCGGCGGCCCTGCTGGCCAGGGCCCGCCAGCTGCTGCGGCCCGGCGGGCAGGTGCTGGCGGAGCTGACGCCGCCGGGCTCGCCCACCGGGGCGCTCACCGTGCGGGTCGAGTCGCCCGCCGGCGTCGGGCCGTGGTTCCGGTGGGCCCGCGTCGGGGCGGGCGCGTTCGCGGCGGTGGCCGCCCGGGCCGGGCTGGCGGCGCCGGCCGTCGAGGAGGTCGGCGGTCGCTGGTTCGGCCGGGCGGTCCGCCCGTGACCCCCGTCCCGGCCGGGCCCGGCGGGGCCGATGAGCGCAGACGCCGAGCGGTGGCCGGCTGGTACCGGAGCCAACTGCACGACGAGCGCACGGCGGCCTGGCTGGGCCTGGCGCTGGGAGCGGCGTTCGGCGTCTGCTTCCTGACCGGGCTGTGGTCGCACCTGGCCCAGGACCCGCCGCCCTGGTTCACCTACCCGGCCCGGCCCGCCGGCCTGTACCGCGTCACGCAGGGGGTGCACGTGGTGGCCGGCACGGCGTCGATCCCGCTGCTGCTGGCCAAGCTCGGGGTCGTCCACCCCCACCTCCTCGCCTGGCCGCCGGTCCGCTCGGCGCTGCACGCCGTCGAGCGGCTGGCGCTGCTGCCGCTGGTCGGCGGCGCCGGGTTCCTGCTGCTGTCGGGGACGGCCAACGGCGCCCGCTGGTACCCGTGGACGTTCTTCTTCCCCCGGGCCCATTTCTGGGCGGCGTGGATCACGGTGGGCGGACTCGTCGTCCACGTCGGGGCCAAGGCCGGCGCCACCCGCGCCGCCCTCCGGCCCGGCCGCCGCGCCCGGGGCGGCGAGGCCTCCCGGGGCGAGCCCTCCCGCCGCCCCCGACCGCCCGCCACACGGACCCCGAGCCCCACCGACCGGCGGGCGTTCCTCGGCGCCGTGGCCGCCGCCTCCGGCACCCTCGCCCTGGCCACGGCCGGCGGCACGGTGTCGTGGCTCGGCCCGGTGTCCTTCTTGGCGCAGCGGCGGCCGGGCGTCGGGCCCCAGGGCCTGCCGGTGAACAAGTCGGCGGCCGCCGCCCGGGTGGTGGACGCCGCCTGCGACCCCGGCTACCGCCTCGTGGTGGCCGGCGCCGTGGCGCGGCCGCTGGCCCTCAGCCGCGCCGAGCTGGCCGCCCTGCCCCAACGCACAGCCGACCTGCCCATCGCCTGCGTGGAGGGGTGGAGCGCGTCGGCCCGATGGCGCGGCGTGCCGGTCCGCCACCTGCTCGACCTCGCCGGGGCGGCGCCGGACGCCGAGGTCGTCGTCGAGTCGCTCCAGCCTCGGGGCCGCTACCGGGCCTCCCCGCTCAACGCCGCCCAGGCCGCGGACCCCGACACGCTCCTCGCCCTCGAGCTGGACGGCGAGCCCCTGCACCTCGACCACGGCTACCCGGTGCGGCTGATCGGCCCCAACCGGCCGGGCGTGCAGCAGACCAAGTGGGTGGCCCGCCTGGAGGTCCGATGAGCACGACGAGGCGGCGCCCGGCACCGCCGGAACCCGAGCCTGGCCCGCCGGCCGACCCCGCCCTGCCGCCCACCACCTCCCGACGGGGCCTGATCGCCGGGCTGGCCCTGGGCCTGCCCCTGCTCGCCTACGGCGTCCGAGGCGCGCTCGTCGACGCCGCCGACACCCATCCGCCCGAGCTGGCCGCCTGGATCGCCGGCACGGCCCTGGCCGGCGACCTGCTCGTCGTCCCGCTGGCGCTCGGCGCCGCTCGCCTGGCTCGCCGGATGGCGCCCGCACGGGCCTGGCCGGCGGTGCGGGCCGGGCTGCTCGTGACCGCGGTGCTGACCCTGGTGGCCTGGCCGTTCGTGCGGGGCTACGGCCGCGACCCGGCGGTCCCGTCGCTGCTGAACCGCGACTACGGCGCCGGGCTGGCCGCCGCGGTGGCGGCCGTGTGGGCGGCGGTCCTCGCCACGGCCGTCCTGGCCGCCCTCGTGGCCGCCGCGGCACCCACGGTGGCCCGCCGCGGCCGCGCGCTCCGGGGCCGACAACCGCCCGCCGCCCACGGTCCGGGGCGTCCTCGGGAGCGGCGGTGACCGGCTGGTAGCGTCCCGACGGTTGTCCGGCCAGGAGCCGAAGGGGGCCACCGAATGACCGAGATCCGAGCCCGGTGGTGGCGACGCGCCGCCGCCCTGCTCGCCGCCTGCGCCCTGGCGGGCGCGGCGGGCACCGCCTGCTCGTCCGACGACGACACGCCCGAGGAGGGCGGAGGCGATCCGGCGGCGGTGGCGGAGGGCGGCGTCGACGAACCGACGGCCGCCGCCGCGGAGCTGCCCGAGGGCTACGAGAACTACGAGAGCGGGCTGTACGCCGGCGACGAGAACTGGCTGTGCCGGCCCGACCTGACCGACGACGTCTGCCACCGCGACCTCGACGCCACGGTCGTGAACGCGGACGGCTCCACCGAGGTCGAGCCCCACGAGGCGGCCGAGGACCCACCCGTCGACTGCTTCTACGTGTACCCGACGACCAGCAACGACCAGGGGCCGAACAGCGACCTCGCGCCATCCGAGCCCGAGGAGATCTCGACCGTCTACAACCAGGCCGCCCGCCTGACCGCCTCGTGCCGGGTGTTCGCCCCGCTCTACCGGCAGGCGACGTTGTCCTCCATCGGCGGCGGGGCGGCCGAGGGCGGGCGCGACGACCCCTGGACGACGGCGTACCGGGACGTGCTCGACGCCTTCCGCCACTACGTGGTCCACGAGAGCGAGGGCCGGGGCTTCGTGCTCGTCGGCCACTCCCAGGGCGCCGGCCTGCTCAACCGCCTGGTCCAGGAGGAGATCGACGACGAGCCCCTGCTGCGTGACCGGCTGGTCTCCGCGATGCTGATCGGCTGGCCGGTGGCCGTCCCCGAGGGCGAGGTGGCGGGCGGCGACTTCGAGAACGTGCCGCTGTGCCAAACGGCCGACCAGACGGGCTGCGTCGTCAGCTACGAGTCGTTCCGGGCGACGGCGCCGCCGCCGGACGGCAGCCTGTTCGGCCGGGCGCGCACCGAGGGCATGCGGGCGGCGTGCACCAACCCGGCCGCCCTGGACGGGGGCGAGGCCACGCTCCAGCCGTACTTCGTGGTCGACCAGCCCGACGGCGCGCTGCTGGGCGGCACGACCGACGCCCAGCCGTTCGCCGACCCGGCGGCGGGGGAGGAGATCACGACCCCGTTCGTGACGTACCCCGACTTCGTGTCGGCCGAGTGCGTCGAGCAGGGCGAGTACACATACCTGGCCCTGACCGTGCACGGCGACCCCGAGGACCCGCGCACCGACGACATCGGCGGCGACCTCACGCCGGAGTGGGGCATGCACCTCGTCGACATGAACGTCGCCATGGGCGACCTGGTCGACCTGGTGGCGTCCCAGGGCGACGCCTACGCCGCCCGGGGCTGAGCCCGGCGGGCTGGCGTCCCGACTACGCCGTCGCCCGGTCGAGGGCGTGCTCGACGAGCCGGACCAGCACCGGCACCACCGAGTCGCCCCGCCGAGCGTCGCACAGCACCAGCGGCACGTCGGGGGCGAGGGCGAGCGCCTCGCGCAGCGCCTCCTCGCCGTGCCGGGGCGCGTCGTCGAACAGGTTGATGGCGGCCACGAACGGCACGCCGCGGTCCTCGAAGAAGTCGACGGCCCCGAACCCGTCGCCCAGCCGCCGGGTGTCGAACAGGACGACGGCGCCGACGGCGCCGGTCGTGATGTCGTCCCACATGAACGCGAAGCGGTCCTGCCCGGGCGTGCCGAACAGGTAGAGGATGAGCCCGTCGTCGAACGACCGGCGGCCGAAGTCCATGGCCACGGTCGTCGTCGCCTTGCCCCGCACGGCAGACAGGTCGTCGACACCCAGCGACCGGTCGGTCATCACCGCCTCGGTGGTCAGCGGCTCGATCTCGGACACCGACCCCACGAACGTCGTCTTGCCGACCCCGAAGCCGCCGGCCACGACGATCTTGACCGGAACGGGCTCCACCGCCCCGGCCGGGGTCACGCCTGGCTCCTCAGGCCCGCGAGCAGCCGCTCGAGGATGTCGGTGCCCGGCCGGCCCCGGTCGTTCAGCGTCGGCAGGTGGACCATCAGCATCCCGTCGGCGTAGAGGTCGGACACGAGCACCCGGGCCACGCCGATGGGCACGGCCAGCTCGGCCGCCACCTCGGCGATCGAGATCGGGCGCCGGCACAGCTCGACGATGCGCGCGTGCTCGAACCGGAGGCGGCCGTGCGCCTCCCGCCCGGCGTCGGTCGTCGTCACCAGCGCCTCCCAGGGCAGGTCGTGCCCGGCGGACCGGGTCCGCCCCTGGGTCAGCGCGTAGACCGGCACGACGCGGGGCTCCCGCGGCGTCATGGCAAGGGCGTGCCCTGCAGCTCCGCCCGCAGGGCCGGGGTCAGGACCTGCCCGATCCGCGCCACGAGCAGGCTCATCTCGTAGCCGATCAGCCCGATGTCGCAGTCGGTCTCGCACATGACGGCGAGCGCCGAGCTCTCGCTGATGGAGGTCACGAACAGGTAGCCGCCCTCCATCTCGACGATGACCTGGTTGACCGCCCCGGCCTGGAAGCAGCGGGCGGCGCCGGCGGTCAGGCTGGCCAGGCCCGAGGTGACGGCGGCGAGCTGGTCGGCGGTGTCGCGGTCGATGCGGTCGGACAGGGCGAGGACGAGGCCGTCGGTCGTGACGACCACGGCGCTCCGGGCTCCGGCGATGCGGTCGATGAAGCTGTTGAGGAGCCAGTTGAGGTCGCGGTCGTCGTCTGCGGGCCGGGGCTGGGTGGTCACGCTTCGTCCTCCGGGCGGTGGGGGTCCGGCGGGGATCCCGCGGCGGCGGCCCGGCCCGCGCGCTGGCTGGCCTGGAACCGGGACAGCATGGAGCGTACGCGATCGTTGTCGCGCGCCGCCGGGCGGAGGGGGCCCGCCTCGCGAACGCCAGTCCCCTCGGAGCGCTCGCCGACCGGCGGGCGGCGCAGCGCCGGCGGCAGCCCGGCCCCCGGCACCCGCTTGACCAGGCCCTCAGCGGTGACCGGCGGGTCCGGCGCCGCGGGCGGCCGGTCACCGCCCCGCCCGGGGACCGCGGCGTCCCCGTCGCCGTTGCCGCTGGCCTTCTCTCCGCCGTCCCGGCCGTCGTCCGGCCCGGACGGGCCGCTCGGGCTGCCCGACCCGACGGACCCGTCCCCGCCGGCGCCCGGGTCGGCGCCCTCGCCCGCGCGTCGGCCGTCCGGCGGCGGGGCTCCGGGACGGCGCCGGGCGTCCACGACCACGGGGGGCGGGAACACCCGGTCGCGCCCCCGCTCGGTCTTGCGGGCCGGCGTCACGAGGCGGGCCAGGGTGTCGGCGTCGGGCACGGTCCACACCGTCGGGCCGGCGGACGGGTCGTCGGCGTCGGCGCCGGCCAGCGTGGTCCACATCGGTGGGCCCGGCGGGTCGGTCGCCGCGTCGCCGGGGCCGTCGGACGGGGCATCGCCCGCGCCGGCGCCGGCCGACGCGCCGTCGTCCCCGTCGTCGCCCGGACTCCCAGGTCCTCCGGCAGCGCCCCCGGTGGGCCCGTCCCCGCCCGGGACCGCGGTCCCGGCGACACGGGCACCGGCGCCGCCGGGCGCGCCGGCGGCGCCCCCGGACCGCGCCCCAACCAGGGCGCCCGCCGGCTCGGTCGTCTCCCGGCGCACGTGGACGAGGTCGTTGGGCAGGGTGACCAGCGCGGTCACGCCGCCGCCGGGCGTGTCGGCCAGCCGCACCTGGATCCGGTAGCGCTTGGCCAGCCGGCTCACGACGTGGAAGCCGAGGCGCGACCGCCGGAGGTCGACCTCGGGCGGCTCGGCCAGCAGCTCGTTGGCCGCCCGCATCTCGTCGGCGGACATGCCGATGCCGGTGTCCTCGACGCTGAGCAGGAACGTCGAGCTCTCGCTCGGCACCAGGTGGCTGCGCACCCGCACCTCGGACGACGGCCGCGAGAACGACGTGGCGTTCTCGATGAGCTCGGCCAGCAGGTGGGCGAGGTCGGCGACCGCCCGACCGGCCACCTCGAGGTGCTCGTCGACCAGCACCTCGACCCGGGCGTAGTCCTCGACCTCGGCCGCCGCCGCCCGCACGACCTCGCCCAGCGGCACCGGATGGCCCCAGCGCCGGGGCGGGTCGTCACCGGACAGGACGAGGAGCGACTCGGCGTTGCGCCGGATGCGGGTGGCCAGGTGGTCGAGCCGGAACAGCTCGGCCAGGGCCTCGGGCGACCGCTCCCGCTGCTCCAGGTCGCCGATGAGCGCCAGCTGGCGGTCGAGCAGGGACTGGTTGCGGCGCGCCAGGTTGACGAACAGCTCGGACACCGACTGACGCTGGGCCGCCTCCCGTCGGGCGGCCGCCAGCTCGGCCTCGGCCAGCTCCGTGGCGAGCCGGGCCGCCCGCTGCTGCTCGTGCTCCGTGTTCTTCCAGAAGATGACCACGCCGACGCTGCCGGCCAGCACGGCCACGCCGTGGATGGCCGCCCAGCTCCACGGCCGGTTCTGGGCCGCAGTGTGGTTGAAGATGGCGTTGGGGTCGATGACCGTGCCGATGCCGTGGGACAGGGTCGTGAACACGACGTTCCAGAGGAACGGCACCCAGTCCTGATAGAGGGCGATGAGCCCGATGAGGATGAAGAAATGGAAGTGCGCCTCGATGGTCCCGCCCGACAGGTGCACGAGCACGTACGAGCAGAACACCAGGCCGGCGGTGGCGAAGAAGGCGGCGAGGCGGCGCTGACGGGCCAGGCGGGCGAACAGGAGCGTCGCCGCCGCCGGCGCCACCTCCAGCGCGCTGTGGCCCAGGCCGTAGCCGCGCCACAGGCCGAAGGCGAACAGGGCCGGTACGTGGAGGGCCAGGATCCAGCAAAGGAGCAAGTGACGCTCGCGGAACGTCTGCTCGTCGAGCGTGTTGCCCCGCGGCAGATAGTCGCGAACGGCCTGGACGGCTCGTGCAATTCCCCTACGGCTCGTAGCGCCTTCGCCGCGGGTGCGTTTCAGGTGGTTCGGCGACGTCCCAGCGTGGTGGCCGCGGTTCGCAGTGTGGTGGTCGTTCTCCCGCCCAGCGCCAACCGTTGTCCCCGCCGGACCGCCTGACAGCAGACGATCCTTCACGGGCACAGTCATACAGGATGTTCATTTGGATGGGTGCTGTATGAACCGGTTTGTCACCCGCCCGGGACCAGATAGTCCTCCAAGCGCGCGGCGCGTAGCCCCGCCGCCTCGATCCGGCGCACCATCGTCCGCAGCTCGTCGGCCAGCCCCGGGCGGAAGTGGAACAGCACGATGTCGCCGGGCCGCAGCCGGGGCGTGCTCCGGTAGCTGACCGTGCCGCCCTCGACCGTCTCCTCCCACAGCACGAGCGCGGCCATGCCGCAAGCGGCCGCCGCCCGCCGGGTGGCGTCGTCGTAGTGGCCGTAGGGCGGCCGGAACAGCACCGGGCGTCGGCCGAAGGCGGCGGCGATCGTGTCGGCGTTGCCGCAGATCTCGGTCCGCTGGGCGGGCTCGGGCAGGCCGCGCAGGTCGGCGTGGCTGCGGGTGTGGCTCTCGACGGTGGCACCGGGCAACGACCGGAAGAAGTCCGGGTCGCGGCTCACCGGGCCGTCGTTGAGGAACAGCGTGGTGGGGACGTCGAGCTCGGCCAGCACGGCGGCCAGCTCGGGCGAGCGGGTGTGGCCGTCGTCGATCGTCAGGAACACGACCGGGTCGATGGTGGCCACCCGGGTGATCACCGGGGCGAGGCCGTTGACCGTGACCAGCGGCTCGAGCGTGGACGGCGGGCGGGTCGTGGTCGTGGTGGCGCCGGCCGGGCCGGACTCGGCCGTCCGCTCGGCGGTGACGCTGACGAGGCCGCTCAGCGTCATGGTCAACGTGCCCGCGAGCACCAGGGCGCGGAGGCGACGGGCCGCCTGGCTGCGGGGCACGCGGGGGTCCAGCAGCCGCCACCCGGCCGCTGCGATTCGCCTCGCCGGCCGCCACGCTCCCCAGCGCGGCCTCCTCGACGCCACGCGCGCGATTCTCCCGCGCCCACCCCACCAGATCGCGGATGCTCGCTATCGTGCCGAGCCCGCCCCGGGGCAGGCCGGCCGCCCCTACCCGTCGCCCACGAGCCCGAGGGACGGCCGCAGCAGCCGGGGGCGCCGGGCGGCGCGTCACAATGCGGGGCGTGGAACCCGTCTCCGCCCGCCCCGCGCCCCCCGGCGACCCGGGGCCGACGCGGCCGCGCCCGAGCGGGCGGGCCCGGCGCCGCCGGGCGGCTGCCGTGCCGACCCTGATCGGCACGGCCATCGCGCTCGTCTGCCTGGCGTTCGTCGTCCGCACGCTGGTCTCGCAGTGGTCGGAGGTGCGCCGGGAGGTGGCCGACGCCCACGTCGCATGGCTGGTGGCGGCGGTGGCGGCGGCGCTCGCGGCGATGGCGCTCATCGCCGTGCGGTGGCGACAGGCGCTGGCTCTGCTCGGCCACGAGCGCGACCGCCGGCGCATCGCCGCCTGGTACTTCACCGGCGAGATGGGCAAGTACGTGCCCGGCGGGGTGTGGCCGGTCGTCGGCCGGGGCGAGCTGGCCCGGCGGGGCGGCGTGCCGGCCGGCCGGGCCTATCCGAGCGTGGCGCTGTCCCTGGCGGCCCTGTATTTGGCCGGGCTGGGCGTGGCCGCGGCCCTCGTGCCGTTCGACCTCGCCGACCAGGCCGAGTCGCCGGCGGCGCTGGCGCTGCTCCTGCTGCTGCCCGCCGGCCTGGCCGCCCTCCACCCCCGCCTGCTCGGCTGGGCCCGGGGCCTGGTCGTCCGGTTCACCGGCAAGGGGACGGACGTGCCTCTGCCGCCCTGGCGCTCGACCGTGGCGCTGGTCGCCGGCTACGTGCCCGCCTGGCTGCTCGTGTGGGCCGCCACCTGGTGCACCGCCCGGGCGCTGGTGCCGGATCCGCCCATCCTGCGGATCGGCATCGCCACCACGCTGTCGTGGGCGGCGGGGTTCGCGGCCGTGCCGGTCCCGGCCGGCGCCGGCGTCCGCGAGGCGGTGTTCGTGGCCTCGTCGGGGCTGTCGGGCGGCATCGGGGCGACGGTGGCGGTGATGAGCCGGCTGGCGTTCCTGTTGGCCGACGTCGGGGGCGTGGTGGCGACGGCCCCGTGGCACCGCCGGGCCGAGGGCGACGCCGGACCGGAGCCGGACGCGGGCCCGACGCCTGCGCTCGGCGACGCCGGACCGGAGCCGGACACCGCTTCGCGCAACGGCGACGGCGGGCCCTATCGTTCCGCGCAGTGACGACCCCCACCACCAGGGCCGGAGCGGGCGACACCGCCCGGGCGGCCCCGGAGCCCCCATCGACGTTCACCCCGCCCGAGCCCCTCCCGGCCACCCCGCCGATCGAGCTGCCGCCGGAGCGGGGCTACCGCTGGAAGCGCCGGCTGCTGGGCGAGCCGCTGCACACCGAGCAGTTGGAGCACGAGCGCCTGGGCAAGCCGACGGCCCTGGCCGTCTTCGCCTCCGACAACCTGTCATCGTCGGCGTACGCCACCGAGGAGATCCTCCACGTCCTCGTGCCGGCCGTCGGCGTGGCCGCGTTCTCGTTGGTCGTGCCGATCACGCTGGCCATGCTGGTGGTGCTGGCCTTCCTGATCCTGTCCTACCGGGAGACCATCAAGGCCTATCCCAAGGGGGCCAGCGCCTACCTGGTGGTCAAGGACAACTTCGGGCCCGGGCTCGCCCAGGTCGCCGGGGCGGCGCTGCTCACCGACTACGTGCTGACGGTGGCCGTCTCGACGTCCGCCGGTACAGCCGCGCTGGTGTCGGCCGCCCACGCGCTGGAGCCGTACCGGATCCTGATCGCCCTCGGCTTCATCGGCCTGATCATGTTCGGCAATCTGCGGGGGCTGCGGGAGTCGGGCCGCCTCTTCGGGATCCCGACCTACTTCTTCATGCTCAACGTCGCCGTCCTGCTCGGCCTCGGGATGGTGAAGTGGATGACCGGCGAGCTGGTGCGCGTCGGCCGCGAGCTCGAGGGCATGGTGGAGTTCGGCACCGAGGGGGAGGGGATCCTGCTCGGCGCCAGCCTGTTCGTGGTGCTGCACGCGTTCGCCTCCGGCGGCGCCGCGGTCACCGGCATCGAGGCCATCTCCGACGGCGTGCCGGCGTTCCGCAAGCCCGAGTGGCGCAACGCCCGCCAGACGCTGGTGCTCATGGGCGTGGGCCTCGGCGTGATGTTCCTGGGCCTGTCGTTCCTGGCCTCCCGGGTCGAGGTGGCGCCCTACGAGAGCGGCACGCCGACCGTCATCGCCCAGATCGGCGAGGCCGTGTACGGCCATGGCGTGGTCGGCGACGTGCTCTTCTACTCGCTGCAGGCGGGCACGATGCTGATCCTGGTGCTGGCGGCCAACACCGGTTTCGCCGACTTCCCCCGCCTGGCCAGCTTCCAGGCCGGCGACCGGTTCCTGCCCCGCCAGCTCACGATCCGGGGCCACCGGCTCGTCTACTCGAACGGCATCCTGGCGCTGGCCGGGGCCGCCGCCGTGCTCGTCGTCGTCACCGGCGCCAAGGTGACGAACCTGATCCCGCTGTACGCGGTCGGCGTGTTCACGTCGTTCACGTTGTCGCAGGCGAGCATGACCAGGCGCCACCTGCGCCGCCGCGAGCCGGGATGGCGCAAGGGCATCGCCGTGAACGGCTTCGGCGGCGTCCTGTCGTTCGTGGTCGCCGTGATCGTGGCGGTGACCAAGTTCCCCGACGGGGCGTGGGCCATCCTCGTCGCTCTGCCGATCCTCGTCGTGCTGCTGCTGCGGGTGCACCGCCAGTACGAGGTCGAACGGATGCACCTGGAGGAGGACGTTCCCAAGGCGGTCGTCGCCCCCATCCTCCGGCGCCACGTCGTGCTCGTCTTCGTGGACAAGCTCGACCTGGCCACGGCCCGGGCCATCCAGTACGCCCGGGCGCTGACGCCGGACGAGCTGCGGGCGGTGCACTTCGCCCTCGACCCGGCCGAGGCCGACGAGCTGCAGGCCGCCTGGGCGGCGGCCGGGATGTCGCGGGTCACGCTCGAGCTGGTCGACTGCCCCGACCGGCGGCTGACGCGGGCCGCGGTCGAGCTGGTGGCCCGCGACCTGGCCGACGGCGACACCGAGGTCAGCGTGCTACTGCCCGACCGCAAGTACACCGGGCTGTGGCACCGCATCCTCCACGACCGCACCGCGGACGCCATCGAGCGGGCCGTCTCCCAGCTGGCCCACGCCAACGTCACGACCGTGCCGTTCCACTTCGGCCGGGGCGACGGGGCCAAGCCGGCCCGCCGCAAGGTCGGCCCCCGGCCGCGGGCGCGGCGGGGCGCGCCGGTCACCGGCGACGGTCCGGCGCCGCCGGCTGTGCCCCGGGCCGACGGCACGACTCCGATCGGCTCGGTGCGCTGGCGCCAGCGGGTGGCGATCCAGGGCGAGATCACGACCGTGCGGGTCGAGCCCGTCGCCGGTAGCTGGCTGCTCGAGTGCGTGGTCAGCGACGGCACCGGCGTCCTGTCGCTGGTGTTCAACGGCCGCCGGCAGATCCCGGGCATGGAGCTCGGCGCCCACGTCCGGGCCGAGGCCACGGTGGCCTCGCACCGGGGCCGGCTCGCGATGTTCAACCCGGTCTACGCGCTGGTCGTGCCGCAGGGCTGACGCCCGGGGCCCCTCGGGGCCCGCGGGTCGGGGTCGAGAAGCTCGCCCCGACCCGGTCGGGGGTTCCCTGGCCGCCCGGCGGCCGCGCCGGCCTGGGGGCTCGCAGGCGGCGCGGCGCCGCAGGCGGACCGGAGCGACCGGCGGCCGCCGCCGGCGGGCCGGAGCGCGGGCCGGCGGCGGGACCGGCCGTGGTCAGGGATGGCCTTGGGGGATCGGCGGGCGGGTCGGTCAGGGCGTCGGCAGGATCTGGTCGACCAGCGCCGGGATCTCGTCGGGGCACACGCAGGGCCGGTGCAGCAGCCGGCGCAGCAGCACCGGGCCGGCCAGCGCGTCGGCGAGCGCCCGGGTGTCGGTGCCGGCCGGCAGCTCGCCGGCCTCCACGGCCTCGTCGAGCACCGCGATCAGCGGCGCCGCGCTCAGCTCGGCCAGCCGGCCGGCCAGCGCCGCGATCTCCTCGCTGCGCTCGGCGGCGTCGATGAGCGCGGGCAGCAGGCAGGCCAGCTCGCGCTCGGGGGCGACCACGGTGCCGGCCAGCTCGCACAGGTACGCCACCACCCGGTCGCGGACGGGGCCGGGTGGTGGCGCCTGCTTGGACTCGTAGGCGTGGAGGAAGGCGTCGGCCGCCAGCTGCGACTTGCCCGGCCAGTGCCGGTAGATCGTGCTCTTGGCCACGCCCGAGCGGGCAGCGACGGCCTCGATGGTGAGGGCGCCGTAGCCGACCTCGCGCAGGAGGTCGATGGTGGCGGCGAGGATGTGGGCGCGCGACCGCTCGATGCGGGGGTCGATGTCGCCACGAACGGTCACGCGACCAGTCTGCCTCCCCGGCCCTCAGGTGGCCTCGTTGGCGTCGACGGCGTCGACGGCCAGGGCCGGCTCGAGCGCCGGCCCGCCGGCCTGCACCGACTCCCGGTCGGCCCCGAGCGCGGCGCCCGCCTCGCCGGCGACCTCGCCGACCACCTCGCCCGCCGGCGCCTCGGCCCCGGCCGCCCCGGCCCCGCGGCCCCCCAGCGTGGCCAGCACGAGCCCGCCGGCCACCAGCGCCACGACCAGCGAGACGCCGTTGCTGAGCCGGAAGGCGTCGACGAACGCGTTCTGGGCCTCGGCCAGCAGCGCCCCGCCGCCGCCCGGCAGGCCCTGGGCCACGCCCCAAGCGGCGCCGATCGACTCGCTGGCCGCCTCGGCAGCCTCGGTCGGCACGCCGGTGCCGGCCAGGTCGGCGTTGGACCGGTAGACCGAGCCGACCAGCGTGCCGAACACGGCGATGCCGAGCGCGGCGCCGAACTCGCGGGTCGTGTCGTTGACCGCCGAGCCGACGCCCGCCTTGTCGAGCGGCACGGCCGACATGACCAGGCCGGTGGCCGGGGCGGCGGTCATGGCCAGCCCGGTGCCGAACAGCATGAAGCCGAGCGCCAGCAGCAGGTAAGGGCTGTGCGTGGTGACCAGGCTGAAGACGCCGAGCGACAGGGCCGAGACGGCGAACCCGCCGGCCATGACCCGCCCGGGGCCGAACCGCTCGCCCAGCGCCGCGCTGCGGGGCGCGAGCACGACCATGACCGCCGCCATCGGCAGCGTGGCCAGCCCGGCCTCCAGCGGCGTGTAGCCCAGCACGTACTGGACGTACAGCGTGGCCAGGAAGAAGAACCCGAACATGGTGAAGAAGGCGAGCATGATCGCCCCGCTGCCCACGCTGAAGCGCCGGTCGCGGAACAGCTCGAGCGGCAGCATGGGGTGGCCGGCCCGCAGCTCCCAGGCCACGAAGCCGCTGACCAGCACGGCGGCCGCGGCGAAGGCGGCGACGACCAGCGGGTCGGTCCAGCCCCGCTCGGCCCCCTCGATGATCCCGTAGATCAGCGACAGCATCCCGACGAGGGAGAGCACGGCGCCACCGACGTCGAGCGGCGTCGACCGGGCGTCGCGCGACCGGGGCGAGAACACGGCCACTGCCGCGAACGCGGCCGCCACGACTGGCAGGTTGACGAGCACCGCCGAGCCCCACCAGAACTCCTCGAGCAGGAGGCCGGCCACGACCGGCCCGATGGCGCCGCCGGCGCCGGCGAAGCCGGCCCACACGGCGATGGCCCGGGTCCGCTCCTCGGGCGGGAAGACGGCCGAGATCAGCGACAGCGTGGCCGGCATCACGAACGCCGAGCCGGCGCCCATGATCGCCCGGCCGGCGATCACCTGGTCAGCGTCGTCGGCCACGCCCGACACCAGCAGGCCGAGCGCGAACAGGGCCAACCCGAGCAGGAGGGCGCCCTTGCGGCCGTAGCGGTCGCCCAGGGCCCCGGCCGGCAGCAGGAGCCCGGCGAACACCAGGCCGTAGGAGTCGATGATCCAGTGGAGCTGGGTGGCGGTGGCCCCGAGGTCCTGCTGGAGGCGGGGCGCGGCGACGTTGAGGGACGTGATGGACATCACCACCAGCACCAGCGAGAGGCACATCACCCCCAGCAGCAGCCAGCGCCGTTGGTGGACGGCCGGGTCTTCGAACAGCAGCGATGGTCGCTCGTCATGCATGGATGTGAAACGTATCCGTATCGTAGTGAAACGCCACCGTTTTATTTCGCTTGACAACCAGGCGCTTCCGGCGTCCGGACACCCCCCGCCCGCGCCCCGGCGGCGGACTAGCGTGAGGTGATGTGCGAACTGACAGCCGTGCACACCCGGCGTCGGCCGGGCGCGGCCCGAGGGGGAGTGGCCGGAGGGGGACGGCGGGACGCCCGGCGACGACGCGCCCGGCGAGGTCACCGTCGCGGCCGGGGCACGACCAGGACGAGGACGACGCGCCGGGGCGACCACACCACCGGGCACGAGCAGGAGGACGGATGAGCGTCGACGCCCTGGAGCGGCTGCGGCGGATCGAGGCCAAGGTGCGCACGGACGGGCGCGTCCGGGTCCAGGACCTGGCCGCCCAGCTCGAGGTCAGCGAGATGACCATCCGCCGCGACCTCGACCTGCTGGCGGCCGACGGCGTCGTGCAGCGGGTCCGGGGCGGCGCCGTCGCCATCGGCCCCCAGCCGTTCGCCGACCGCTTCACCCGCCACATGCGGGCCAAGGACCGCATCGCCGCCAAGCTCGTCGACCTGGTCGACGACGGCGGCGCCATCGGCATCGACGCCTCGTCGACCCTGCAGCGGCTCGCCGTCCAGCTGGGGGCCGTGCGCGACCTCACGGTCGTGACCAACGGGCCGGACACGTTCGCCGCCCTCCAGGGCCGGCCGGGCGTGACCGCGCTGCTCACCGGCGGCCAGCTCGACCCCCGCACCGGCAGCCTGGTCGGGCCGATCGCCACCCGCTCGGCCCGGTCGCTGCTCCTGCGGCGCCTGTTCGTGTCGGCCACCGCGCTCGACCCCGAGCGGGGCACCTCCGAGTCCACCCTCGAGGACGCGGACGCCAAGCTGGCCCTGGCCGACGTGGCCGCCGAGGTGGTGGTGGCCGTGGACTCGAGCAAGCTCGGCCAGCGGGCGCCGGCCAGGGCGCTGCCCCCCGACCGGGTGGCGCTGCTCGTGACCGAGCTGGAGCCCTCGGACCCCCGCCTCGACCCCTACCGGGAGCGGTGGGTGCTGCGCTGAGGCGGCGGCGACGAGCCCGCGAACCGGACGAGCGGCGAACGTTACGGGTTCGTGAGGATCGCGACGCAGCCCGGCGGCCTGGGGGATACTTGGGGCGCGTGCATGCCTACGGTGCGAGGGGGTGCCGGGATGGCTAGCGAGGCCGCCATCGAAGCCGCCGTCGAGGTCGCCGACTCGGCCGTCGACGGCCCGGCCGTCGACGGCGCGGGGGCCGCCAGCGCGGCGCCGGGCGCCGGCAGGCCGGCCCCCCGGTCGGGGTGGCGGACCGGCCGCGAGGCCGACCCCGGCGACCGCTGGGTCACCGAGCGCACCCGCCAGTTCGAGCTCCAGGACGAGCAGGTCTTCGCCGGCGCGGGCCGGGGGCCCACGCCCGCCGAGGAGGCGGCCGCCGAGCGTGCCGGCCCGGTGTCCGAGCACACCCGCGAGGCCTACCGGGCCATGGCCTGGCGGGGCGCCAACCACCCTGGCGAGGGGCGCCTCCATCGCTGACTGCGGGCGAAGGCGCCGGCCCGAGCGGGCCGGGCGGGCGTCCGCCGGAGGGCGGCCGGTAGCCTCGGCGCCGTGACGACCGCACCCATCCGCCACGACTGGACCCTCGACGAGGTCCGCGCGCTGTTCGACGCGCCGCTCATGGAGCTGGTGCACCGGGCGGCCGAAGTCCACCGCCAGTACCACGACCCGTCCGAGGTGCAGGTCTGTCAGCTGCTGTCGATCAAGACCGGCGGCTGCCCCGAGGACTGCAGCTACTGCTCGCAGTCGGTCCACAACGACAGCGGCGTGCGGCCCGAGCCGCTCATGAGCCGCGACGAGGTCGTGCGGGTGGCCCGCCGAGCCAAGGCCCAGGGCGTGACCCGGATGTGCCTGGGCGCCGCCTGGCGCGAGGTCAAGGACAACAACCAGTTCGAGCGGGTGCTCGACATCGTGCGGGGCGTGGCCGAGGAGGGCCTCGAGGTCTGCACCACGCTCGGCATGCTCACCGCGGACCAGGCCCGGCGGCTCGAGGAGGCCGGGCTCTACGCCTACAACCACAACATCGACACGTCGCCCGACTACTACGAGACGATCATCACCACCCGCACGTTCCAGGACCGGCTCGACACGATCGAGAACGTCCGCCAGACCAACGTGACGGTGTGCTCGGGCGGCATCATCGGCATGGGCGAGTCGGACGAGGACCGCATCGCCATGCTCCACACGCTGGCCACCCTCGACCCCCACCCCGAGTCGGTGCCGATCAACGTGCTGACGAAGGTCGAGGGGACGCCGCTGGCCGACGCGCCCGACGTCCCCATCTGGGACACGGTCCGCATGATCGCCATCGCCCGCCTGCTCATGCCCGCCTCGGTGGTCCGCCTCTCCGCCGGGCGCCACCTCATGAGCTTCTCCGACCAGGCGCTGTGCTTCATGGCCGGCGCCAACTCGATCTTCTCCAGCGAGCGCAACTTCATGCTCACCGAGGCCGTGCCCTGCAACGACCACGGCTCCGACCGGGCGATGCTCGCCACCATGGGGCTGCGGCCGAAGCCGCTCGTCACCGACGCGCCCGAGCCGGCCGACGAGGCGGCCGAGGCGGCCGAGCCCGTTCCCGAGCCGGAGCCCGCCTGAGCGCCATGGCCTGGCAGCACCTCCGGGTCGAGAGCGACGAGGTCGTCACCCGCATCACGCTCGACCGCCCCGAGGTGCGCAACGCCCTGTCCCAGGCGCTGATGGAGGAGCTGACCGCCGCGCTCCGGTCGGCCACCGGGCGGGTGGTCGTGATCGCCGGGGCCGGGCCGTGCTTCTCGGCCGGCCACGACCTGGCCGAGCTGGTGGCGGGCGACACGGCCGCCCACGCCCGCCTGTTCGAGGTGTGCGCCGACCTCATGGAGGCGGTCACGACGATCGACCAGCCGGTCATCGCCGAGGTCCACGGCGTCGCCACCGCCGCCGGGTGCCAACTGGTGGCGGCCTGCGACCTGGCCGTCGCCGAGGAGGGCGCCCGCTTCGCCACGCCCGGCGTCCGCATCGGGCTGTTCTGCTCGACTCCGATGGTGCCGGTGACCCGGGCGATCGGGCCCAAGCGGGCCATGCAGATGCTGCTGACCGGCGACTTCGTCGACGCCGCCACCGCCCGCGACTGGGGCCTGGTCAACGAGGTGGTGCCGGCCGGTGAGCTGCAGGCCGCGGTGCGCCACCTGGCCGAGCGCATCGCCGAGGCCAGCCCGCTCGTGCTGGCCATGGGAAAGCGGGCGTTCCACCGCCACCTCGGCCTCGACCCCCGGCGGGCGACAGACCTGGCCAGCGCCGTGATGGTGGCCAACGCCGGCACGAACGACGCCCGCGAGGGCATGCAGGCGTTCCTCGACAAGCGTCGGCCCACCTGGACCGGTACCTGAGGTCGAGCCACCTCGAGCCTTCGACTTCGAGTCGAGGTCGAAGGGCCGTCGACCTCCGCCTCAGGGTGAGGCTGGGCCTCAGGCCTCCAGGGCGGCCAGGGCGCGGCGGACCCGGCGCTCGCTGACGGGGACGGCGGTGCCGAGCGTCTGGGCGAAGTAGCTGACGCGCAGCTCCTCGAGCAGCCAGCCGGCGTCCACGACGTCGGCGTCGGCCCGCCGCTCGGGCGGGAGGGCGGCGACGGTTCGGGCGTAGTCGCGCTCCAGCGCCTGGACCTGGCCGGTGAGGGCGCGGTCGCGCTCGGGCCGGGCGCCCACCTTGTCGAGCCGCACCCGGACGCCCTCCAGGTAGCGGCGCAGGTCGCGCAGCCGGGTGAGCCCGCTGCGGGACACGAACCCCGGCGCCACCAGCCGGCGGACCTGGACCCGCATGTCGTCCACCGCCGGCTGCAGGACGGCCGCCGTCGTGGCCTGGAGCCGCTGGTCGAGGGCCAGGGCGGCGGCCACCAGCTCGGCGGCTTCCCCGGCGGCGCCGGCGGCCAGCTTGCCGAGGCGGTCGCGGGCGGCGGCCTCCAGGCGGGCGAAGCTCTCGGCGTCCCAGGCCGGGCCGCCCCGGGCCGCGACGAGGCGGTCGGCGGCCGCAGCCAGGCAGTCATCGGCCAGGCCGGCCGGGGTCGGGTAGCCGGCGGGCACGGCGGCCAGCGCCGGCACGGCACGCAGGCGGCGCTCGACCTCGCGGCGGGCGCCGGGCACGGCCAACAGCAGGAGCCGGCGGGTGCCGGCCACCATGGCCCGGCGCTGGTCGGCCTCGGTGGCCATCACCCGTACGCCGACGGCGTCGCCCTCGTCGACCAGGGCCGGGTAGGCGGGGATCCGGTGGCCGCCGGACTCCAGCTCCACCACCTTGGGCAGCGTGCCGAACGACCACTCCCGCACGCCGGATCGCTCCAGCCCGCCGGGGGAGGCGGCGGCCAGCGCGCCCCGGGTCCGCTCGGCCAGGCGGCGCTGCAGCGCCTCCAGGTCGCGCCCCGCCGCCACCACCTGGCCGCCGGCGTCGGGGTCGACGACGGCGAACCGCATCCGCAGGTGCGGCGGCAGCTGGTCGAGGTCCATGTCCGCCGCGGACACCGGCTCGCCGGTCAGCGAGGCCAGGCGGGCGGCGACGGCGTCGGCCAGCGGCCCGTCCGCCGGCGAGATCTGCGCCAGCACCTCGGCGGCCCGCTCGGGGATGGGGACGAGCCGGCGCCGCACCGCCTTGGGCAGCGAGCGGAGGAGGGCGGTGACCAGCTCGGCCCGGTGGCCCGGCACGTGCCAGTCGAACCCGACCGGCGCCAGCCGGCCCAGAACCGTCAACGGGACTTCGACGGTGACGCCGTCGTCCTCGTCGCCGGGGCTGAACCTGTAGTCGAGGTCGAGGGTGACGTCGCCCTGACGCCACGTCGTCGGGAAGGACTCGGGGTCGACCGGCTCGGCGCTAGGGTCGACGAGGTCGTCGAGCGTGAACGTGAGCAGGTCGGGCCGGTCCCGGCGGACCTTAGCCCACCACCGCTCGAAGTGGCGGGCCGACACGACCGACTCGTCGAGCCGGTCGTCGAAGAAGGCGAACAGCCGCTCGTCGGTCACGAGCAGGTCGCGGCGCCGGGTCCGCTCCTCGAGGTCCCGCACCTCGTCGAGCAGCCGCCGGTTGTCCTCGACGAACCGCGAGGCCTCGCCGGGCGGGGGCCGCCAGTCGCCCTCCACGAGGGCGTGCTGGATGAACATCGCCCGGGCCGCGGCGCGGTCCACCCGGCCGAGCTGGACCGTCCGCCCCTCGACGATCGGCAGCCCGTACAGCGTGACCCGCTCGTGCACCACCGCCGCGCCCCGCTCCGGGTCCCACACCGGCTGGCCGTAGGACCGCCGGACCAGGTGGCCGGCCAGAGGCTCGATCCAGCTCGGGTCGACCCGGGCCACCATGCGGGCCCACAGGCGGTTCGTCTCCACCAGCTCGCCGGCCATGACCCAGCGCGGCGTCCGCTTGAACAGGGCCGAGCCAGGGGCGATGGCGAAGTGGGCCTGGCGGGCGCCCACGTGGTCGCGTGTCCGCCGGTCGTAGGTCCCGACGTGGGACAGCAGCCCGGCCAGCAGCGACCGGTGGATCCGGTCGGGGTGGGCGGGCTCGGTGTTGCGGGCGATGCCCATCTCGTGGGTCACCTCCCGCAACTGGCGGACCAGGTCCTGCCACTCCCGCACCCGCACGTGGTGCAGGTGCTCGGCCTTGCACATCTTGCGGAACTGGTTGGCGCTGCGGGCCCGCCGCTCGGCGTCGAGGTGGTCCCAGAGGTTGAGGATCGTCAGAAAGTCGGAGTTGGGGTCGGTGAAGCGGGCGTGGAGCTCGTCGGCCTCCGCCTCCTGGCCGGTGGGCCGCTCGCGCACGTCCTGGATCGACAGCGCAGCGGTGATGACCAGCACCTCGCGCACGCAGTCGTTGGCCTCGGCCTCGAGGATCATGCGCCCGAACCGGGGGTCGACCGGCAGCCGGGCCATGCGCCGGCCCAGCCGGGTCAGCACCGGGCCCCGGCCCGTGCCTCGGCCGCCGTCGCGGCGCAGGGCCCCCAGCTCGACCAGCAGGGCGACGGCGTCGGACACGGCCCGGGAGTCGGGCGGGTCGACGAACGGGAACGACTCGACGTCGCCCAGCCCGAGGTCGGCCATGCGGAGGATGACCGACGCCAGGTTGGTGCGGAGGATCTCGGGCTCGGTGAACTCGGGCCGGCCGAGGTAGTCGTCCTCGTCGTAGAGGCGGATGCAGATGCCGGGCGCCACCCGGCCGCACCGTCCGGCCCGCTGGTCGGCCGAGGCCTGCGACACCGGCTCGATGGGCAGCCGCTGGACCTTGGTGCGCCGGTTGTAGCGGGAGATCCGGGCCGTGCCGACGTCGACCACGTAGCGGACGCCCGGGACCGTGATCGACGTCTCGGCCACGTTGGTGGCGAGGATGATCCGCCGCCCCCGATGGGGCCGGAACACCCGCTGCTGCTCGCCGGCCGACAGCCGGGCGTACAGCGGCAGGACGTGCGTGTTGGGCCGGCCGTCCTCCTCCAGCGCCGCCGCCGTGTCGCGGATCTCGCGCTCGCCGCTCAGGAACACCAGGATGTCGCCGGGGCCCTCGGCCTCCAGCTCGTCGACCGCGGCCCGCACCGCGTCGGTCTGGTCCGTGCCCTGCTCGGGCGGCCGGTAGCGCACCTCGACCGGGTAGCTGCGGCCCGACACCTCGATGACCGGGGCGTCGAAGTGCTTGGCGAACCGCTCGGTGTCGATCGTGGCCGAGGTGACGATGACCTTGAGGTCGGGCCGGCGGGGGAGCAGGTCGGTGAGGTACCCGAGCACGAAGTCGATGTTCAGGCTCCGCTCGTGGGCCTCGTCGACGATGATCGTGTCGTAGCGCGTGAGCAGCCGGTCGCGGGGCAGCTCGGCGAGCAGGATGCCGTCGGTCATGAGCCGGACCCGGGTCCGCTCGCCGACCCGGTCGGTGAAGCGGACCGTGTACCCGACGACGTCGCCCAGCTCGGTGCCCAGCTCCTCGGCGACGCGGGCGGCCACCGTGCGGGCGGCCAGGCGCCGCGGCTGGGTGTGCCCGATGAGCCCGTTGGTGCCCCGGCCCGCCTCCAGGCACAGCTTGGGCAGCTGCGTGCTCTTCCCCGACCCGGTCTCGCCCGCCACGATCAACACCTGGTTGTCGCGGAGCGCGTCGAGGATCTCCGCCCGGCGGGCGGAGATCGGCAGCGCCTCGGGGTAGGTCAGGCGCAGTCCGGACACGTCGGGGGAGTGCAGGGTCGGCTCGGGCACCAGCCGGCCAGCATGCCAGCCGACCGGCCCGACCCCAACGGCGTCACGGGCCGCCGGTCACGCCGCCCGGCGACCCACGGCCGCGCCCCGGCCCGGGTGCGGGTCACGAGCCGCCGGGGCCGACCCACACGGTCTTCACGTTGCAGAACGCCCGGATGCCCTGGACCGCCAGCTCGCGGCCGTAGCCCGAGGTCCGCACGCCACCGAACGGCAGCTCCGGGTACGAGGTCGTCATGCCGTTGACGAAGACCTGGCCGGCGTCGAGCTCCTCGATGTACCGCTCCTGCTCGGCCGGGTCGGTCGTCCACACGTTGGAGCCCAACCCGAAGGCGGTGGCGTTGGCCAGCTCGATGGCGGCGTCGGCGTCGGGCACCCGGTAGACCGGGGCGACCGGCCCGAACACCTCCTCGTGGAACATCCGCATCTCGGGGGTCACGCCGGTCAGCACGGTCGGCGGGTAGTACCAGCCCGGGCCGTCGGGCCGGCGGCCACCGCACAGCACGGTGGCGCCCTTGCTCACCGCGTCGTCGACCAGCTCCTCGACATCGCGGCGCCCCTGCTCGGTGGCGAGCGGCCCCACGTCGGTCTTCTCGTCCATCGGGTCGCCGACCCGCAGCGCCGCCATGCGCTCGACGAACCGGCGCTCGAACTCGTCGGCCACAGCCTCGTAGACGATGAACCGCTTGGCCGAGATGCAGCTCTGGCCGTTGTTCTGGCACCGGCTGACCACGGCCACGCGGGCGGCCTCGTCGAGGTCGGCCGAGGCGGTCACGACGAACGGGTCGCTGCCCCCCAGCTCGAGGACGGTCGGCTTGATCTCGTCGCCGGCCACCGCGGCCACGGCCTGGCCGGCGGGCAGGCTGCCGGTCAGGGTCGCCGCCTTCACCCGGTCGTCGCGCAGGACCCACTCGACGGCGCCGGAGCCGATCAGCAGCGTCTGGAACACGTCCGCCGGGTACCCGGCCCGGCGCACGAGGTCCTCGATCAGCAGGGCGGTGCGCGGGACGTTGGAGGCGTGCTTGAGCAGGCCGACGTTGCCGGCCATGAGCGCCGGGGCCAGGAACCGCACCACCTGCCACAGCGGGAAGTTCCAGGGCATCACGGCCAGCACGGGCCCGAGCGGCTGGTAGCGGACATAGGCCCGGGCGGCGCCCACGGCCTCGGCGTCGGCCGGCTCGTCGGCCAGGAACGACGCGGCGCGGTCGGCGTAGAACCGCAGGCCCCGGGCGCACTTCTCGACCTCGGCACGCGACGCGGCCAGCGTCTTGCCCATCTCGGTCGTCATGACGACGGCGATGTCGTCGCGCTCGCGCTCCAGCAGGTCGGCGAGCGCCCGGGTCCAGCCGGCGCGCTCGTCGAAGCTCGTCCGCCGGTACGAGGCGGCCGCACGCGCCGCCCGCTCCAGCCGGTCCTCCAGAGCGTCGTCGCCGAGCGGCTCGAACGTCTCGAGCTGCTCGCCGGTCGCCGGGTTCACGGTGGCGATGGCCATGGCGGGACCTCCTGGATCGGGTGCGCGGGATCGGGCGCCCGATCAGTCTGGCGCCTGGCCGACCCGCTCCGGTGCGCCCGCCGTCGGACGGGCGGCGGCGGGCGCCCCCGGCGGCACCGGCGGCGCCGGGCCGGCCGGGTCCGGCGTGCGCCGGGACGGCCCGCCGATCCGGCCCGCCACCAGGGCGAACGTGGCGGCCCAGGCGGCGACGGCGGCCGCCAGCAGCCCGTGGATGGCCGGGGCGAGGAGGCCGGTGCCCGGCTCGGTCTCGCGCATGAGCAGCGGCCGCTCGCCGGTCAGGGCGACCTGGCGGTCCTCGGCCGGGACCTCGGGCAGGTCGAGCTCGGGGTCGGCCGGCATCCGGATCGGCGCCGCCATCAGCTCCCTTCCCCGGTGCAGGCGCAGCAGCGCCTTCCACCGGCCCGTGACCGGGACGGTCCCCTCGGACACGTAGCGGCCGGGCTCGACCTCCCGCATGGGCGCCACCTCGAGGCCGCCACCCTGCCAGGCGAGCACCTGGAACCAGCGGGCGTCGTCCGCGGCGTCGGCCGGGTCGAGCACGGCCTCGACGCGCACGCGGTCGCCGCCGTCGATCGGCTCGACGCGGATGTCCGCCGCCACGTTGCCGGCCTGCCGGGGCAGGTAGAGGGCGATGACGGCCACCACGGCGACGGCGCCGAGCGCCACGGCCCGGGCGGGCACGCGGCCCGGCCCTTCGCCGGGCGCCGCCCGGTCGTGGTCGCTCCGCTGCGGACCGGGCGCCGCCCGGAGCAGGGCGCCGGCGAAGGCGGCGCCGACGACCGCCGCCCCCAGGCCGACGACGAGGCCGGCGGGCCCGGCGTCGGGCAGGAGCGCCGCCCGCCACGGTTGGCGGGCGCCCTGGTTCCACGCCCACTCGGTGGCCAGGCCGACCGTGGCCACCGCGAAGCCCGACAGCAGCGCGAACCGCAGCCGGCGTCGGGTCCCGGCCAGGGCGGCCACCGCGTCGACGAGGAGGGCCGAGCCGACGTAGAGGTGGGTGCGGCCCTGACTGACCGGGTCGGCGGCGGCGAAGCTCGTGAGCTGGACGAGCGCCAGGACGGCCGTGATGGCCGGCCCCCGCCACGGCCCGAGCACGAGGCGGATGGTCACGAGCGAGAAGGCGGCGGCGATCGTGATCAGCAGCGGGTGGAACACCTGGGCGAACTGGGGGACGCCGAAGTCGAACTCGCCCTGCGAGGCGGTCAGGCCGAGCAGAGTCAGCGCCGCGGCCAGCGTGTGGGCCACCCGGGCCCAGGCGCCGTCGGCGGGCGAGAGGCCGGCCTCGGCGAGCACCAGCCACACGGCCGGGCCCGTGAACGACGCCCCCAGGATCATGAGCATGTGGGTCGGGCTCCACATGGTGACGTCGATCCCGTAGGCCTCGTGCCACAGCTCGTCGAGCGGGAAGCCCAGCACCGCCGAGCCGCCCAGCACGGCCAGGGGCAGCATCGACCACGGGACCCGGAGGGCGCCGACCCGCAGTCGGGTGTCGACCTCCTCGACCGTCGCCGCCGTGACGCCCATGGCCGCCGACACGAAGATCAGCCCCAGGCCGACGACGATCGCCGTGTGGGGGGCGGTGAACAGGTCCTTGTCGCGCCCGAGGGCGACGTGCCAGGCCACGTCGCTGTAGAAGCCCTGACCGGCGACGAGCACCCCGTAGATGGCCGTGCCCGCGCTGGAGACGACCCACCCCGGCAGGCCGGTCAGCCGGCGGATGGCGTCGGGGATGCGCTCGAGCGGCTGGCCCCGACCGAACGCGAACAGGCCCAGGACCACGACGCCGTAGCCCACCACGAGCACGGTGAAGGGGACCCAGCTGGCGAGCTCGGAGCCCCAGCCTCGGGGGTCGTCCATACCGCGCGTAACTTACTCGTGGTCGTCCAGTCGCGCCGGGGGTGGGACACGGGGGTGACGTGGCGGTCCGACACCGTTCGGACGCGGGGCTGGCAGGGGGCCGTGTCGGGGGGTGTCCCCATGTTCTTGTCAAGGGTCATGCGGCGGTGGGGTGGTCGGTTCGTTGGTCGGGGGTGAGGTAGTGCTGGCCGGTGCGGAGCATGGCCAAGATGACGTTGCAGCGGCGGCGGGCGAGGCAGATGAGTGCGGCGTTGTGGCGTTTGCCTTCGGCTCGTTTGCGGTCGTAGAAGGCCTTGGACTCGGGCGAGCGGAGAGAAGCGAAGGCGGCGAGGAACATGGCGTTCTTGAGCCGGTGGTTCCCCCGGCGGCTCTTGGTGTCGTTGTTGAGCGACTTGCCGGACTGGCGGGTGACGGGGGCGAGGCCGGCGTAGCTGGCGAGCTTGGACCCGTTCGCGAAGCGGGAGCCGTCTCCGATCTCAGCCAGGATCCGGGCCCCGGTGCGGGGACCGATCCCGGGCAGGCTCACCAGCAGTTGTCCGAAAGGGTGGGCCAGGAAGACCTCCTCGATCTCGGAGGCGAGGGCGTCGCGGCGTTCGTGGACGCGGTCGAGCTCACCGGCGAGCTCGGCGATCACCCGGCCCACCGCCGGCTCGGCGGGCAGCGTGACGGTCTGGGCGTCGAGGGCCGCGGTCACGGCGTCAGTGACCATGGCGGCCAGGCGAGGCGAACGGGTCTTGAGCCGGTTGGTGATCCGGGCCCGCCCGGCGGTCCGCAGCGCGGTCGGGGTCGGGAACGCGCAGAGCAGGTCACGGACACCCCCGTGGGCGACCCGGGACCCGACCGCTCGCTCCAAGGCCGGCGAGATGCTGGTCAGAGCGTCGCGGAGCCGGTTGGTGAGGCGGGTCAGATCGGCGGCGAGGTCGATGTCGAAGCCGTTGAGAACCCGAAGCTGGGCCAGCAACTCGTCGCTGTGAGTGTCGAGCCAGTGGACTTTTCGGCGGCGGATGCGGGCGGTGTCGGCCAACACGAACGCGTCCCGGCGATCCGTCTTGGCCTCTCCCGGATACAGGTCCGCGGCCCGGCGCATCACCAGGCCCGGCACATACGCGACGGGCACACCCCTGCGGGCTGCCACCGCGATGGCGAGCTGGGCGATCGAACCGGGCTGGTCGATCACGAGACCCGCCACCCCGTGACTGGCGGCCCGGTCCAGGAGCGCCTCGAGATCGGCCTCGTCGTTGGACACAGCCCGAGCGAAGACCGGCTCACCGGCCTCGTCGAGAACGTCAGCGAAGTGCTCGTCCTTGCCGACGTCCAGCCCGACCCACACGGTCACCTCGTCGGGTGTGGCCACCCCGTCTCCTCTCGCTTCAACGATCACGAGCAGCGGGAAGGCCGTCCAGGGTGCGCTCGCCGTCATCCACCTTACGAACCAGCGATCTGTCGCATGTCCCCATCAGAGGTCCACGCACCCGACCGCACCGGCGGCAACACCCCCCAGGCCATCAACGTGACAGGGGGCCATAAGCCATACCGGCACCGCCGGACTTCCCAGGCCCTCAGCATGACCGCTCAGAACCCACCAGGAAGGTAAGGGGGGGGTGATCCGGAGCCGGGTTCCGCAGGCGCTAAAGTCCGCCGGCCGGTGACGTCATGGGGGCGTCTCCGGGGTGCTCCTTCGGTGACAGCCTTCCGTCGACTGCGATACGTCCGGCTTCTGTCGCTCGCCGCGCTGGCGGTGCTCGCGTCCGCGTGCCAGGTCCGAGCGCGGGTCGAGGTGGCCGTCGAGGAGGACGGGTCGGGCGCCGTGGAGGTGGCGGTCGGGCTCGACCGGGCCGCCCTGGAGCGCATCCCCGACGTCGATGGCGACGGCACGTCCGACGTGACCGACCTCGCCGCCCTGGTCCGCACCGACGATTTGGAGGCGGCCGGCTGGCGGGTCGCCGAGCCCGAGGAGGCCGGGTCGGACACGACCTGGATCCGGGTCAGCAAGCCGTTCGGCACGCCCGAGGAGGCGAACGCCATCCTGGCCGAGGTCACCGGGCCCTCGGGCCCGCTGCGCGACCTGCGGCTGGCGCGGTCCTCCGGCTTCGCCTCGACCGAGCTGTCGTTCACTGGCACGGCCGACCTCAGCGGCGGCCTGGAGGCCTTCGGCGACGCCGGCCTGGCTCAGGCGCTGGACGGCGAGCCGCTGGGCGAGGACGCCGCCCAGATCGAGCAGGAGCTCGGCGCGCCGCTGGCCGAGGCCTTCCGGCTCGACGTGATCGTCGACCTGCCGGGCAGCCTGGACGCCAACACCGACGACCGGTCCGGCGACGCCGCCCGGTGGTCGCCCCGGCTGGGGGAGGGGCCGCAGGAGCTGGCCGCCACCGGGTCGGTGCGCGACGGGACCGTCGTGCTGCTCCTGGTCGTGGCCGGCCTGCTGCTGGCGGCGGCCGTGGCCACCGCCGTGTGGCTGGTGGTCCGCCGGCCCCGGGCCGACGAGGAGCCCCGCCCCGACGCCGGGGGCGAACCGCCGGCGCCCGGGCCCCCGGGCGGCCCCGGAGGCGACGAGCGGACCGCCGGCCCGGACCCGGGCCGCTCGGACGGGTCCGCCGGCGCCGGTGGGCCCGGACCGGACGGCGGTGGCCCGGAGACGACCCCGGCCGGCGCCGGGGAGCGCGCCGGCGACGGGTCGGACCCCGGGACCGGCACGGCCTCCGAGCCGGCCGTTCCGGGCTGGCACCACCCGCCGCCGGTCACCGGCTGAGCCCGACGGTCGGGCGCCGTGCCCCGCGGCCGGGCCGGCCGGTTGTCAGGCCACCGTGCGGGCGGCCTCCGGCCGGAGCGCCGCCGTGGCCTGGCGGGCCGCCGCGACCGCGCTGGCGCACGACACCTCGGCCAGGTGGCCCGGCGCCGCCACCCAGTCGCCGGCCAGCCACACGTTGTCGCGGTAGGCGACCGGCGTCCGGTCCCGCCAGGTGGTTCCGGGGAGGTCGAGGGCCCCGGTCGACTCCGTGACGACGGCCCGCCGGCGCCACACCTCGCGCTCCCTCCAGTCCGGGAAGGCCGTGTCGAGCAGCCGCTCGATGCGGGCGACGCCGTCGGCCAGCTCCTCGTCCGGCCGCAGCCCGGCGTGCACCTGGACCAGGTCGTGCCCGGGCGGCGCGGTGGGGATCACGGCCGAGGTCCGGGTGACGAACATGGCTTCGTCGGCGTCGAGCACGAGGTAGGGGTCGCCGCGGCGGTGCGTCCACGCGACGTCGAGCAGGGCGACCCGGGGGCTCTCGGGACGCAGCGTGGGGTCGCCGAGCAGCCGGCGGGCGGCTCCGGGCTCGACGGCCAGGATGACCGGGCCGCCGCCCAGCTCGCCGACGTCGGTGACCCGGGCGCCGGTCTCGATGGTGACGCCCCGGTCGCGGGCGGCAGCGGCCAGCCGCCCGACCAGGGCGCTCCAGCCGCCCTCCACGTACCGGGCGGCGGGCGGCACGGCGAGGATGACGCGGCGGATCCGCTCCCACACGTAGGCGGCCGACACCCGGCCCGGGTCGTGATCGAACGTGAGCACGCCCGACAGGCCCGACAGCAGGGCGGCCGTCTCGTCGTCCCACCGGTCCGCCGCCCACGTCCGCAGGTCGACGTCCACGGGGGCGGGGGCGTTCCGGGCGGCGCCGGCCCGGAGGAGCGCGGCCGGCGGGGTGCGGCGGACCTTGCCCCGCCACCGGATGGTCACCCCGGGGTGGCGGGGCATGCGGCTGGGCCGGTGGAGGTCGCGGGCGACGAGCCAATCCCACAGCGACCCGCCGGCGTACAGGGCGTGGGGGCCGAGGTTGGCCACGAACGGCTCGGGCGTGCTCACGGCCCGGCCGCCGAGGCGGCTACGGGCCTCGAGCAGGCGCACCGGCGCGCCGGCCTCGGCGCACTCGATGGCGGCGATCAGGCCGGCGAGCCCGCCGCCGACCACGGTGATCGTGTCGGTGTCGTGCATGGGTGGCAACCTCCTGGGATGCGTCTGCCCCAAGGAGGGCCGCCGGACCGGCGAGGTTCCTCGCGAATCTTCTTGGAACCTTTCGGGCCCCCGCCGCCTCCAGGGGTCGTGGAGAGGTTGGTGTGACGGAGAGGACGGTGTGACGCCGGGGCCGGACCCCGACCTGGTCCGGCGGGCGCAGCGCGGCGACGCGGCCGCGCTCGAGCGGCTGCTCGACGAGCTGCTGCCCTACGCCGGCCGCATCTGCGGCGCGGTGGCGCTCGACGCCGGCGACGACGCCCTGCAGGAGACGATGGTGGCGGTCATGCGGAACATCCGGAGCGTCCGGGACCCGGCGGCGGTGCGCGCCTGGGTCCGCCGCATCGCCGTGCGCGAGGCGGTGCGCGCCGCCCGGGGCGGCCGGGACGTGCCCGCCGACCCCGCCGACCTCGACGGGTACGGCGGGCCGGCGCCGGCCCGGGTCGTGCCGGACGGGGCCACCGCGGTCGAGGTGCGGGCGGTGCTCGCCGACCTGCCGCCCGAGCAGCGGGCCGTGCTGGTGCTGCGCGATCTCGACGGGCTGGGCGAAGCCGAGATGGCCGAGGTGCTGGGCGTGGCGCCCGGGACCGTCAAGTCGCGGCTCAACCGGGCCCGGGCCGCCTTCCGCACGAGGTGGACGTCGTGACCGCTCCGTGGCCGATGGCCGAGCTGGATGCGATCGCCCGCTTGCGGGCGCTGGCGGCCGGCCTGCCCGGGGTCGTCCTCGAGGAGCGGGTGATCGACGCCCCCTTCGACGAGGTGTGGGGCTTCGTGGCCGACCTGGAGACGTCGGTGCCGGCGTTCGACGACACGGTGTCCCGGGTGCGGGTCGTCCGGGCCGAGGGCGAGCGGCTCCGCATCCACAGCTGGGCCCGCGGTGTGCCGGTGCCGCTGCCGTTCGACGTGACCCTCCGCCCGGGCTGGGCCTGGATGGTGGCCAGCCCGCAGGTCTACGTCGTCGGCATGGCTGCGGTGCCGACCGGCAACCGGACCCGGTTCGGCCACCTCGAGGGGCCGCTCCGAGGCGGCCCGCCCGTCCGCCGGCTGGGCCGCGGGCCGCTGCGGCGGCACGTGCGGGGCGACCTCGACGGCATCGAGCGCAGCCTGGCGGCCCGGCGCCGGCGGGACGGCACCGGCCCGGGCTAGCGGGTCGGCGCGCGGGCGGGCCGGCCGTTGGCCGGGCGCCGGGGCCCGCGGCCGACGTGGACGTCGGCGGGCCCGGCCGTCTGGGCCGGGCCGGGGCGGGGTAGGCGGTAGCCGGTAGCGACGACCGGCGTACCGGCCGGTCCCGATCGAGGAGGTGGTGGCCCGTGCCCGAGGACACCGACCCCCGACCCGACACGCCGGCGGGGCGGCCGGACCCGGCCGCCGCCCCCGATCCCCGGGCGAGCGCCCCGGGCGGCCGCCCGGGGATCGACCGCGACCTCGCCGCCGTGCAGCGGGGCCGCCCGGAGCGGGCGTTCAACGCCGGCCTCGTGCTCGGCGCCCTGCTGGCGGTGGCCGCCGCGGTGTTCGTCGTCCAGAACGCCCAATCGACGGAGTTCGACTGGCTGTGGCTCGACTTCGAGCTGCCGCTGTGGACGGCGCTGCTCGGGGCGATGGCGGCCGGCGTGGTGCTGGTGATCCTGGCGTTCCTGGTCCACGAGCGGCGCCAGCGGCGCATCGGTCGGCGCCAGCAGGCGGCGGGCCGCCTGCGCCGGGCCCTGGGGGCCGACGCCCCGGCCGGGGGGCGACGCGCCCGGGGCCGCCCGGCTTAGCGATCTCGCGCCGCGGCCGGGCGTCAGCCGGCCAACGCCCTCAGGCGAGCGGGCGGCCGAACGGCGACTCCTCCGTCCAGGTCGCCAGGTTGGCCTCGGCCCGCTCGGCCGCGGCCCGCCACATGCCGGTCCCGGCCTCGGCCAGCTCGATCGTCACGTCGCGGATGCGCTGGACCGGGTCGCCGCCGCCGGCGTCGTGGGCCGCCAGCAGCGGGGCGGCCGTCGACAGGAAGTCGGGGATCACCGTGCGCCCGGCGGCGCTGAGCACGGCCAGGGCGCGCGCCGTGACGGGGACCGGCGTCAGCGGCACCACGGTCGAGGCCTGCACTCCGGCCGCGGTCCCGTGGTCGAGCACGCCCGCCTTGCCGGCGACGAACAGCACGTCGCAGGGGGCGTCGAACCGGGGCTCGGCCAGCGTGGCCCCGGCCTCGCCCAGCTGGGCGGTGGCGGCCTCGGCCACCGGGCCCGAGCCCACCACGGCGGCGGTGCGCCAGTCGAGCGGCCCGGCCACCTTGGCGGCCGCCAGCGCCCCCTGGGCCGCGAGCGCCGGGTCGGGCGCCGGGGCGCCGAGCGGGGCCAGGTCGTCGGCGGTGACGCCCAGGCCCGGGGTCAGCACCAGCTCGCCGCTCTCGACCCGGGGGCGGACCTCGTCGACGAACGCGGCGATGGCGTCGTCGCGGCTCTCCGGTTTGGCGTTCACCGCCGCCGACGCGCCCCCGTGGCCCTTCACCCCGAACGCGGCGAACGCATAGGTCACGGCCCGCGCCAGCAGCGTGGCCCCGTCGCGCAGGACCTTCGGCGCCAGCCGGACGACACCGACCGAGGTCGTCGCGTCGTCGAGGTCGACGACGACGAAGCCGTCCGTACCGGTCAGCTTGTCAACCTTCACGAGCCGCGATCCTTGCAAGCCCGAGCGGCGGGCCGCCACCCCGGCCGCCGCGCCCGTCGTCCGGGGCGACCCCGGCCGCGACGCCCGTCGCCCCCGGCCGCCGCCGGTCCACCCGCTCCCCCGGGGCGGCGCACCCCGCCCCTACGATGGGACCCACCCATGGCCACTCCCGAGACCACCGCTTCCGAGACCCCCGCGCCGCCGCCCGGGGCGACGGAGACGAACGAGCGCCCCGAACGTCCCGACCTGCTGGCCGGGCTCAACCCGGTCCAGGCCGACGCCGTCGTCCACGGCGAGGGCCCGCTGCTGGTGGTGGCCGGGGCGGGGTCCGGCAAGACGCGGGTGCTGACCCACCGCATCGCCTACCTGATCCGCGAGCGCGGCGTGAGCCCGTTCGAGATCCTGGCGATCACGTTCACCAACAAGGCGGCCGACGAGATGAAGAGCCGGGTCGCCGCCCTGGTGGGGCCGGTCGCCGAGAAGATGTGGGTGTCGACGTTCCATTCGGCCTGCGTCCGGATCCTGCGGCGCGACGCCGACAAGCTCGGCTACCCCCGCCAGTTCACGATCTACGACCAGGCCGACGCTGTCCGCCTCACCGGCTACGTCATCCGCGACCTGGCGCTCGACACCAAGCGGTTCCCGCCCCGCTCGGTGCACGCCGCCATCAGCGCGGCCAAGAACGACGGGCTCGACGCGTCCGCCTACGCCGAGCAGGCCGGCAACCTGTTCGAGCGCAAGATCGCCGAGGTGTTCACCGAGTACCAGGCCCGCCTGCAGCGGGCCGGCTCGATGGACTTCGACGACCTGCTCGGTCAGGCTCTGCGCCTGCTGCGCGAGCACCCCGACGTGCTCGAGCACTACCGCCGGCGGTTCCGGCACATCCTCGTCGACGAGTACCAGGACACCAACCGGGTCCAGAACGACCTCGTCCTCCTCCTGGCGGCCGAGCACCGCAACATCTGCGTGGTCGGCGACCAGGACCAGTCGATCTACGCCTTCCGGGGCGCCGACATGCGCAACATCGTCGAGTTCGAGGACGCGTTCCCCGACACGACGGTGGTGCTGCTCGAGCAGAACTACCGGTCGACCCAGACCATCCTCGACGCCGCCAACGCGGTCATCGCCCACAACCAGGGGCGCAAGCCCAAGGAGCTGTGGACCGACCAGGGCGCCGGCGAGCCGATCGTGCGCTTCCACGCCGACGACGAGGTCGACGAGGCGTCGTGGATCACCCGGGAGATGACCCGGCTCCACGACAGCTCCGAGTACGCCTGGGGCGACATCGCCGTGTTCTACCGGACCAACGCCCAGAGCCGCGTGCTGGAGGAGCAGCTGGTGCGGGTGGGCGTGCCCTACAAGGTCGTGGGCGGGACCCGGTTCTACGACCGCAAGGAGATCAAAGACGCCGTCGCCTACCTGCGGGCCGTCGTCAACCCGGCCGACGAGGTGTCGATCAAGCGCGTCCTCAACGAGCCCAAGCGGGGCGTGGGCGACACGTCGATCGGCAAGCTCGACGCCTGGGCCACCGCCCACGGCCTGTCGTTCATCGACGCCCTGCGGCGGGCCGACGACGCCGGCGTGTCGGGCAAGGCGGCCCGCGGCATCGAGGCGTTCCTGGCCCTGATCGACGGCGTCGAGGACCTGACGTCCGGCGGCCCGGGGCCACTGCTCCAGGCGCTGCTCGAGCGGTCGGGCTACCTCGATCAGCTGGAGTCCGAGCGCACGATCGAGGCCGAGGGCCGGCTCGAGAACCTGGCCGAACTCATCGGGGCCGCCAGCGAGATCGAGTCGATCGACGAGTTCCTCGAGCAGATCAGCCTGGTCAGCGACCAGGATGCCTACGACGAGGACGCCGGCTCGGTCGTGCTGATGACCCTGCACGCGGCCAAGGGCCTGGAGTTCCCGGTCGTGTTCCTCATGGGCATGGAGGACGGCGTCTTCCCCCACCTGCGCTCGCTCACCGAGCCGGCCCAGCTGGAGGAGGAGCGCCGCCTGGCCTACGTCGGCCTGACCCGGGCCCAGCGGCGCCTCTACCTGAGCCACGCCTGGAGCCGGACGCTGTTCGGCGGCACGCAGTACAACCCGCCCAGCCGGTTCCTCGACGAGATCCCCGAGGAGCTGGTGCGCGACGTCGAGGGGCACCGCCGGGCCAGCCGCGGCGGCCGGACCTACGGCGCCGGGCGGGGGTCGGGCCGCAGCGCCGGCGGGTCGGGCCTGCGGGTGGCCGCCGGCCGCGACCGCATCGTCGAGCGCGCCCTCGAGCCCCGTCCGCCGGCCCGGAGCGGCGCCGAATCGCTGGGCCTCAAGGTCGGCGACGACGTACGCCACAAGGTGTTCGGCGAGGGCGTGATCCTCGACATGAGCGGCCGGGCCGACAAGACCGAGGCCCTGGTGCGGTTCCGCGACGTCGGCGAGAAACGCCTGCTGCTCAGCTGGGCCCCGCTCGAGAAGATCTGAGCCGTCCACCGCCCGCGGCGGACCGTCCCGACACCCGCCCCGGCCCGCCGCGCCCGCGCCCCGACCCCAGGTCGCGACGTCGATTGCCACCATCGCCGCGCTGCGTAGCGGCATCCTTCGTCACAGAGTCGATGGAGGTCGGGAGGTGCGATGGCGGGGCCCGCGACCAGCGAGGCACCGGAGCGAGCGGTGGGTTCGCCGGAACGGGTCGCGTCGCCCGCCCGCGCGTCCGCTCCGGGCCCCGACCGCCCGCCCGCGGCCCCGACCGTGTCTGCGGGCCAGCCGGGGACGCCGGCCGCGTCCGGATCCGGCCTGGCCGGCTGGGCCGCCCGGCACGGGCGGGCGCTGGCCATCGGAGGCCTGAGCGCGGCCGTCGTCCTCGGGATCGCCTTCGGCCAGGTCACCGGCTCGCTGTCCGACACGGCGACCGGGGCCCGCGACCCGGCCCCCGGCGCCCGCCAGGCGGCCGGGGCCGTCCGGGCCGTCCCGCCGCCGCCCTCGTCGGTCCCGCCCTCCTCGGCGTCCACGACCACCACGACGGCGCCGCCGACGACCACGACCACGCCGACCACCACCGTCCCGACGACGACCACGACCACGCCGCTGCCGCCCGGCGTGACGCTGGGCCCCGGGTGGCGGGGCTCGGCCGTCCGGCACCTCCAGGAGCGGCTGGCCGAGCTGGGCTACTGGCCCGGTCCGGTGGACGGCGTCTACCGCGAGACGACCCGCCAAGCCGTCCTCGCCTTCCAGCAGGCCGAGGGCCTCGACCGCCGCGACGGGGTGGTCGACGCCGAGGTCGGGCGGCGGCTGGCCGAGGCGTCGTTCGCCTGGGGGCGGAGCCGGACCGGCACGGTCGTCGAGGTCGACCGGGGCCGCCAGCTGCTCATGGTGGTCGAGGACGGCGCCGTCCGCTGGACCCTGCACGCGGCCACGGGCCCGCTGCGCCCGGGCCGCTACGCGATCGAGCGCGAGATCGACGGCCGCTACGAGGCCCCGAGCGGCCCCATCCATCGGCCCAAGTACTTCGACGGGACGACCGCCATCCAGGGCACGGGCCCGGTCCCGACGCCGCCCGCCCCGGGGTGCGCGTGCGTGAGCGACGCGGCCATGGACTTCCTGTGGTCGACCGGCGCCCTCACCGTCGGGACCCCGGTGCTCGTCTACTGACCCGCCCCGCCAGGAGGCGCCGTGGCGCTCGTGTGTCGGATGGCGGTCGATCGTGTTGCGATCCGGGGGCGGAACGCCCGCCGAGGGATCCTTTCGGGGCCCTCGTGCGTCGTTGGGGGCAGAGCTCACGAGAGCGCCGACGACGTGGTGGAGGGATCGGACGACATGGTGCGGATGCCCCGAGGGTGGGCGAGTCGGGTGCGGCGGACCGCGCTGGCGGTATCGCTGGCCGGTGCCCTGATGGCCGGCGGCGCGGCCTGCGCCAGCGAGGCCGGGACGAGGGGCCCGGCCGCCGCGCGCGAGGGCGGCGGGCGGGTCACCACGACGACCGAGGCCCCGGCCGAGACGACGAGCACGACGGCCGCGCCGACCACGACGAGCACGACCGCCCCGCCGACCACCACGACGACGGTTCCCGACCCCAACGCCGACGGCACGCTCGAGCTGGGGGAGAGCGGCGCCTCGGTCACCGCCCTCCAGAACCGGCTGAGCGAGCTCGGCTACTGGCTGGGCCAGCCCGACGGGACCTACGGCCAGCTCACCCGGCAGGCCGTGATGGCGTTCCAGAAGCACGAGGGCCTGGGCCGGGACGGCGTCGCCGGCCCCGACACGCAGGGCCGGCTGGCCACCGCCGCCCGGCCGACCCCCCGCACCATCACCGGCAACGGGATCGAGATCGACCTCGAGCGGCAGATCCTGCTGGTGGTGCAGGGTGGGCAGGTCCGCTGGGTGCTGAACACGTCGACCGGCAGCGGCGAGGCGTACGCCAGCTCGGGCGGCGGCACGGCCATCGCCGGCACGCCCGCCGGCACCTTCGTCATCGACCGCGAGATCGACGGGCTGCGCCGGGCGCCGCTCGGCACCCTGTACCGGCCCAAGTACTTCAACGGCGGCATCGCCATCCACGGCGCCGGCAACGTGCCCGCCTATCCGGCCTCGCACGGCTGCGCCCGGGTGACCAACGCGGCGATGGACCTGCTGTGGTCGAGCGGCGTCGCCCCCATCGGCACGACGGTCGTGGTCTACTGACCAGAGACTGACCGTGAACCGACCCTAGATGACCACCACCTGACCGCCGGGCCGGAGGCCCGGCGGGCGGCGTCCGGCCGCGCGAGGGACCCCGCGCAAACGCCCGCTTCGGAGGGCGGAAAATGGCCGCGCGCCCGGTAAAATTCGGCGCCGCGTGCCGGGTCGGCGGGTCGGTGTTGTGGCGGACGCGATGGCCTGCTCCGGCGTACCTTCAGCTCTCGCCAACCACGCTCGTCCCACCTCGGATCCCACCTCGGAGGCCCTCCCTGCTCGTCCTTCTCGCTCTGCACGCAGCCACCGGACTGGCGGCCGTGGTCGGTGGCCGGCGGCTGGGGCGGCGGGCGCTCCTGCTGGCGGGCGTCGGGCCGGCGGCGGCGGTCGGTTGGGCGCTGGGGCAGGCGGGGGACGTGCTCGACGGCGGCGTCGTCACCGAGCGGACCCAATGGGTCGGCGAGCTCGGCCTCGCCGTCGACCTCCGGCTCGACGGGTTCGGGTTGCTGATGCTGGCCCTCGTGTCGGGCATCGGCGTGCTGGTGTTCGCCTACGCTTGGCGCTACTTCGGGTCGCCCTCGGCTGCGCTCGGCCGGCTCGCCGGCCTGCTCGGGCTGTTCGCCGGCGCCATGTTCGGCCTCGTCGTGGCCGACAACCTGCTGGTGCTCTACGTCTGCTGGGAGCTGACGTCGATCACCTCGTACCTGCTGATCGGCAACGCCGACCGCGACCCCGAGGCCCGGTCCGCCGCGCTCCACGCCCTGCTCGTGACCGGGGCGGGCGGGCTGGCGATGCTGGGCGGCTTCGTGCTGCTCGGCCAAGCGGCCGGCACCTACCGGCTGAGCGCCCTCGTCGCCGACCCGCCGGCGGGCGGAACCGTGACCGCCGGCCTCGTGCTCGTGCTGGTGGGGGCGTTCACCAAGTCGGCCCAGTACCCGTTCCACAGCTGGCTGCCGGCGGCGATGGTGGCGCCCACCCCGATCAGCGCCTACCTCCACTCGGCGGCGATGGTGAAGGCCGGCGTGTACCTGATCGCCCGGCTGGCGCCCGCCTTCGCCGCGGTCGGCCCCTGGCGGCCGCTGGTCGCCACCGTCGGGCTGGTGACGATGGTGGCCGGTGGCCTGCGGGCCCTGCGGCCCACCGACCTCAAGCAGCTTCTGGCCTTCGGCACGGTCAGCCAGCTCGGCTTCCTGGTCGTGCTCGTCGGCGTCGGCCGGCCCGAGGCGACGGTCGCCGGCTGCGCCCTGCTCCTGGCCCACGGGCTGTTCAAGGCCGCCCTGTTCATGGTGGTCGGCATCGTCGACCACCAGGCCGGCACCCGCGACGTGCGCGAGATCGGGCCCCTCGGCGCGGGCTGGGGTCCGACGAAGGCGGTGGCGGTCGTCGCCGCCGCCTCGATGGCCGGGCTCCCGCCGCTCGCCGGGTTCCTCTCCAAGGAGGCCGCCTACGAGGCGTTCGTGCACGGCGGCACCGGCGACCGGGTGATCCTGGCCGGCCTCGTCGTCGGCTCGATGCTGACGGTCGCCTACAGCCTCCGGTTCGTGGCCGCCCTCGTGCGGGCGCCCGAGCCGGGCCCGCGGCCGGAGGCGGCCGAGCGGGTCGGGGCGAACGGGCGGCCCGAGGGCGAGCCGGCCACCTCGTCCGCGTCGTCGACACCGGCCGCGGCGGCGCCGGCCGAGCGGGCCCCGGCGCCGGCCCCCGCCGGCGGCTTCCTGGCCCCGGCCGCCGTGCTGGCCGCCGCCACCTTCGTGCTCGGCGTGGCCCCGTCCCTGCTGTCCGAGCTGGTCGACGCGGGCGCCCACACCCTCGACGCCGCGGCCCACGCCCACCTCCGGCTCTGGCACGGCGTCACGGCCACGCTGGGCCTGACCGCGCTCACCCTGGCCGGCGGCGCCCTCCTGTACGCCGCCCGCCGCCCGGTGGCCACCGTGCAGGCCGTCCTGGCGCCCCAGCCGACCGGCGCCGACGTCTACCAGGCCGTGCTGCGGGGCGTCACCCGCACGGCCGACATGGTCACCGGCGTGGCCCAGCCCGGCTCGCTGCCGCTCTACATCTCGGTCATCGTGCTCACCGCGGCCCTGGTGCCCGGCGCCGGCCTGGTGCTCGGCACCTGGTGGCCCGGCTGGCCCGACGTGATCGGCGAGATCGCCTACCTGCCGGCGGTGGGGCTGCTGGTCGGCGGCGCGGTCGCCTCGGCGCTGGCCACCCGGCGGTTCACCGCCGCGCTGCTGCTCGGCGTCGTCGGCTACGGGATGGCGCTGCTGTTCGTCGTACTCGGCGCCCCCGACCTGGCCCTCACGCAGTTCGCCATCGAGACGCTGTCGGTCGTCCTGTTCCTGCTCGTGCTCCGCCGCCTGCCCGACCGGTTCGAGCGCCGCACGCCGGTGCCCCGGCAGCTGGTGCGGGCGGGCGTGGCCGCCACGGTGGCGGCGTTCGTGTTCGTGCTGGCCATCGCCGCCCCCGCCGCCCGCACCGACGCGCCGGTGTCCGGCGAGATGGTCGAGCGGGCCGAGCCCGACGCTGGCGGCCGCAACGTGGTCAACGTCATCCTCGTCGACATGCGGGGCCTCGACACGCTGGGCGAGATCACCGTGCTGGCCACCGCGGCGGTCGGGGCCACGGCCGTGGCCCGCGTCGGCCGCCGCCCCCGGTCCGAGACGGAGGAGCCGTGAGACGGTCGCTCATCGTCGACACGTCCGTGCACTTCATCTTCTACTCGGTGCTCGTCCTGTCGCTGTACCTGCTGTTCGCCGGCCACAACCAGCCGGGCGGCGGGTTCGTCGGCGGGCTGGTGGCGGGCGCGGCCGTCGGCCTGCGGTACATCGCAGGCGGCATCGACGCGGTGCGCGAGGCCAGCCCGGTCCGGCCCTGGACGATCCTCGGCGTCGGCCTGCTCATCGCCGCGGTGACCGCGGCCGTGCCGCTGGCGCTGGGCGAGGCGCTGTTCGAGAGCGCGGTCGTCGACTGGAGGCTGCCCGGCCTGGGCGAGGTCCACGCCACCACCGCCCTGATCTTCGACATCGGCGTCTACTTCGTCGTCGTGGGCCTCATGCTCATGGTGTTCGAGGCCTTCGGCGACGACCCCGAGGAGGTGCAGCGGTGACGCTCCTCCTCCCCTTCGCGGCCGCCGCCCTGTTCGGCGTCGGGACCTACCTGGTGCTCCAGCGCCAGCTCAGCCGCATCGTCATCGGCATCGGCCTCCTGGGCCACGGGACCAACGTGCTGTTCGTCATCTCGGCCCGGGGCCGGGGTGAGCCGCCGTTCGTCGGGTCGTCGGACGGCGGCGAGATGACCGACCCGCTGCCCGAGGCCTTGGCGCTGACCGCCATCGTGATCACGTTCGGCGTCACCGCCTTCCTGCTGGCGCTGGCCTACCGCAGCTGGATCGTCACCCGCCACGACGAGGTCGACGACGACGTCGAGGACCGCCTGATCGCCCGCCGGGGCCTCCGCCCGACCCCGGCCGAGGACGGCGAGGCGGACGAGCCGGGCGAGGGCGAGGAGGACCGAGGCGCCGGCGCCGACGGCCACGCCCCCCTCGGCTCGGGCGCCCCGGCCGGGACCGCGGAGGGCCGGTGACCGCCCTCGTCGCGCTCCCGCTGGTCCTGCCCCTGACCGGCGCCGCCCTGTCGATCATCGTCGGCCGGTGGCGTATGGCCCAGCGGGTCATCGGGCTGGTCACGCTCGCGACCGTCGCCGGCCTGAGCATCGCCCTCCTGGTCCGGGTCGACGACGTGGGCCCGACCGCCGTCCAGGCCGGCGACTGGGACGCGCCCGTCGGCATCACGCTGGTGGCCGACCGCCTGGCCGCCATCATGCTGACCGTCTCGTCGCTGGTGCTGCTGGCGGTGCTGCTGTTCGCCATGGGTCAGCGGGGGGTCGAGCAGACCCACGTGGGCTTCCACCCCGTCTACCTGGTGCTGACGGCCGGTATCGGCGCCTCGTTCCTGACCGGTGACCTGTTCAACCTGTTCGTGTCGTTCGAGGTGATGCTGACCGCCAGCTACGTGCTCATCACCCTCGGCGGCCGCCCCGAGCAGGTGCGGGCGGGCATGACGTACGTGGTCATCAGCCTGTTGGCGTCCACGCTGTTCCTGGCCACCCTCGCCTTCACCTACGCGGTCAGCGGCACCGTCAACATGGCGGACCTGGGCGTGAAGCTGGCGGACGCGCCCGACGGCATCCGCTCGGCGCTGGCGCTGCTGCTGGTCGTCGTGTTCGGCGTGAAGGCCGCGCTGTTCCCTCTCTACTTCTGGCTGCCCGACGCCTACCCGACCGCGCCCTCGCCGGTCACCGCCGTGTTCGCCGGGCTGCTGACCAAGGTGGGCGTGTACGCGCTGATCCGCACCCAGACCGTCATGTTCCCCGGCGACGGCCGACCCGGCACGCTGCTGCTGGTGGCGGCGGGGGCCACGATGGTCGTTGGCGTGCTGGGCGCCATCGCCCAGGACGACGTCAAGCGCATCCTGTCGTTCCAGGTCGTGAGCCAGATCGGCTACGCGGTCATGGGGCTCGGGCTGTTCACGCTGGCCGGGCTGGCGGGGGCGATCGTCTACCTGGTCCAGACGATCGTGGTGAAGACCGCGCTGTTCCTGACCGCGGGCCTGATCGAGGAGTCCGAGGGCACCGGCCGGCTGGCCCGCATCGGCGGCCTGGTCCACCGGGCGCCGGTGGTGGCGGGGCTGTTCCTCGTGTCCGCACTCGGCCTGGTGGGCGTCCCGCCGTTCTCGGGGTTCGTGGCCAAGCTGGCGCTCGTGTCGGCCGGCCTGGCCGAGGACCAGTACGCCATCGTGGCCGTGAGCCTCCTGGTCAGCCTGCTGGCGCTGTTCGCCATGATGCGGATCTGGACGGGGGCGTTCTGGGGTGAGGCCGAGCGGTCCGCCCGGGCCGTCGCCGGCCCCCAGGCGCAGTCCGTCGACCGCCAGGACGTCCGGCCGCTGGGCGGGCCGCCGCTCATGGTGCTGTCCACCGTGGCGGTGGCGGCCCTGTCGCTGGCGGTGGCCGTGGCGGCCGGTCCGCTCTACGACCTGTGCCTCCGCGCTGCGGCCGACCTCGTCGACCCGGCCGCCTACATCGGGGCGGTGCTCGGCTGATGCCCAAGCGGTTCGCGCTCACCGCCTGGCTGCTCGTCGTCTGGCTGGCCCTGTGGGGCTCGGTGACCGTCGCCAACGTGGTCGGCGGCCTGGCGGTGGCCGCCGCCGTGCAGCTGCTGCCCGACCCCCACCCGGTGCGGGCGCCGTTCCGGCTGCGCCCGCTGGCCGCCCTGCGGTTCCTGGCCTACTTCCTGTACAAGCTCGTGGAGGCCAGCCTCGTCGTGGCCCGGGAGGTCGTCACCAAGGACGACCGCATCAACACCGGCGTCGTGGCCGTGACCCTGGAGGGGGCGTCCGACTCGCTGGTGACGATCGTGGCCTGCGCCTACGGCCTGATGCCCGGGGCCTCGGCGATCGAGGTCCGGCGCGACCCGCCGACGGTGTACGTGCACGTCCTGCACCTGCGCAGCGTCGCCGAGGTCCGCCGCGACATCCGCCGGCTCGAGGTGCTGGCGGTGCGGGCCTTCGGGCCGCCCGAGGCGGTGGCCGACGTCGAGCGGGAGGAGCTCGAGATGGTGAGGGAGGCGCCGTGATCGTCGCTGCGCTCGTGATGCTGGCTTTGGCCGGCGTCTGCTTCTTCGGCCGGCTGGTCCTCGGGCCCCGCCTGGCCGACCGGGTCGTGGCCCTGGACGGCCTCGTGATCACGCTGATCAGCGCCATCGCCCTCGACGCCGCCCGGCGGGACTCGGCGCTGTTCGTCGACGCCGTCGTCGTCATCGCCCTGGTCGGGTTCGTGGGCACCGCCGCCGCCTCCCGGTTCATCGAGGAGCGCGGCGGGTGACCGTCAACGACGTCGGCGACGTGGTGACCGGCGTGCTGGCCCTGGTCGGGGCCACGTTCACGCTGCTGGCCGGCGTGGGCGTCCTGCGGTTCCCCGACCCGCTGGCGCGGATGCACGCGGCCACCAAGGCGACCTCGCTCGGGTTCCTGCTCGTCGTGATCGGGGCCGTGATCCAGGTCAGCCGCGGGTCGACCAAGCTCGCCTTCGCGGTCGGCCTCGTGTTCCTGACCGCCCCGGTGGCCGGCCACCTGGTCGGGCGCTCGACCTACTACACCGGCGAGGTGCGGATGGACGAGGTGGACGAGCTGGCCGCCGCCGACCTCGGGCCCGAGGACGACGAGGCGCCCTGACGGCCCGCCGACGGGGCCGTTCAGCCCTCCGTCGTGCTGGTGCGGTCGGCGGCGTTGATGTCGACGTCGAGCTCGCCGTCGCGCACCCGGACCGGGTACTGGGTCAGGCCCTCGCCGTCGGCCGGCACCTCCCGGCCGTCACACGCGCCGCGCCGCTCGCCCTCGGGGTCGAGCAGGAGGAAGACCTCGTCGTCCTCCTGCCACTGCAGCGTGCACTCCCGGGGCGACCCCGCCGGCCGGGCCGCGAACGCCAGCCAGCCGGTCTCGGGGTCGTCGCCCAGATGCTGGAGGATGATGTCGCGGTCGCCGGTGCCGGCGTCGGGGTAGAGGATCGGGCCCGACTCGGCGATCTGGCGGGCCGCGTCCTCGGCGTCCTGCCCGGCGAACGTGTCGTCGCCGAGCCGCACCTCCACCGACCCCCGGTTGGCCAGAACGGCCACGCCGAACGCGGTCGTGAGCGCCAAGGCGATGGCGACGGCGGACACGGCCAGCACGCGGGCGGCGTGGGCCTGGCTACGGGCGACGGGGCTCATGAGGGCCGAATGGGGTCACCGACGGACACCCTCCTAGTATCGCCACTCGGCATCGCCGTCCCCGAAACGATCGTCCCCAGTGCCGGACTCCCGGCGCCTGACAGGAGGGCCCTTGGATCTTTTCGAGTATCAGGGCAAGCAGTTCTTCGCCCGCTACGGCATCCCGGTCAGCCCGGGCGAGGCGGTGGAGACGGTCGACGACGCCGTCGCCGCCGCCGAGCGGATCGGCTACCCGGTGGTCGTCAAGGCCCAGGTGCAGGTCGGCGGCCGCGGCAAGGCCGGCGGCATCAAGCTGGCCGACGACGCGGACCAGGTCCGCACCCACGCCAGCAACATCCTCGGCATGGACATCAAGGGCCACGTCGTGAAGGTCCTGTGGATCGAGCGGGCCTCCGACATCGCCGAGGAGTACTACGCCAGCTTCACGCTCGACCGCTCGGCCAAGAAGCACCTCGGCATGCTCTCGGCCCAGGGCGGTGTCGAGATCGAGGCCGTGGCGGCCGAGAACCCCGACGCCATCGCCAAGATCCACGTGGACCCGGTCGACGGCCTGACCGAGGAGCAGGCCCGGGCCTGGGTGGCCGCCGCCAAGCTCAACCCCGACGCCACCGAGGGCGCGGTTGACATCCTGCTCAAGCTGTACCGGGCCTACGTCGAGGGCGACGCCGACCTGGTCGAGATCAACCCCCTGATCCTCAAGCCGACCGGCGAGGTCCACGCCCTCGACGCCAAGGTCACGCTCGACGGCAACGCCCTGTTCCGCCACGAGGACTACGCCCAGTACGAGGCGACCCAGGTCCGCGACGAGCGCGAGCAGGCGGCCCACGAGAAGGGCCTCCAGTACGTCGGGCTCGACGGCTACGTCGGCGTGATCGCCAACGGCGCCGGCCTGGCCATGTCCACCGTGGACATCGTCAACCAGGTGGGCGGCGAGCCGGCCAACTTCCTCGACATCGGCGGCGGCGCCTCGGCCGAGGTCATGGCCGGCGCCCTCGAGGTCATCAACAACGACCCCAACGTCCGGTCGATCTTCATCAACATCTTCGGCGGGATCACCAAGGGCGAGGAGGTGGCCAACGGCATCGTGGCCGCCCTCGACCGGGTGAAGATCGACGTGCCGATCGTGATCCGCCTCGACGGCACCAACGCCGACCTGGGCCGCCAGATCCTCGAGCCCCACCTGTCCGACATGCTCCAGATGCAGCCGACCATGGTCGAGGCCGCCCAGCGGGCCGTCGCCCTGGCCGGGAAGTGAGGTCGTCCACCCGATGAGCATCTTCGTCGACGAGAGCACCAAGGTCGTCTACCAGGGCCTCACCGGCAGCCAAGGCCGGTTCTACGGCCTGCTCAACCGCGAGTACGGCACCCAGGTCGTGGCCGGGACCAACCCCAAGAAGGCCGGCACCGACGTCGAGGGCATCCCGATCTACGCCACGGTGGGCGAGGCGGTCGCCGCCACCGGCGCCACCGCCTCGTGCATCTTCATCCCGGCGCCGGGCGTGAAGAACGCGGTGCTCGAGGCGGCCGAGGGCGGCGTCGAGTTCATCGTGTGCATCACCGAGGGCGTGCCGGCCCACGACGAGGCGCTGTTCTACAACCAGCTCCGCCGCGACCACCCCCAGGTGCGGCTGCTCGGGCCCAACTGCCCGGGCATCATCAGCCCCGGCAAGGCCAACATCGGCATCACGGCCGGGCACATCGCCAAGGCGCCGGTCGACGGCGAGCCGGCGGTCGGCATCGTCAGCCGGTCTGGCACGCTCACCTACCAGGCCCTCTACGAGCTGAAGCTCAACGACATCGGCGTGTCGACGTGCGTGGGAATCGGCGGCGACCCGGTGCCGGGCACGTCGTTCATCGACTGCCTGGAGGCCTTCGAGGCCGACCCCGAGACCAAGGCCGTGATGATGATCGGTGAGATCGGCGGCTCGGCCGAGGAGGAGGCGGCCGAGTTCATCGCCTCGAAGATGACGAAGCCCGTCGTTGCCTACGTGGCCGGCGTCACCGCCCCGCCCGGCAAGAAGATGGGCCACGCCGGCGCCATCGTCTCGGGCGGCAAGGGCACGGCCCAGGCGAAGATGGACGCCCTGCGGGAGGCCGGCGCCAAGGTGGGGCAGAACCCGACCGAGGCCGGCCAGCTGATGGTCGAGGTGGTACGGGGCCTGTCCTGAGGCCGGCCAGCTGATGGTCGAGCGGGTGCGGGGCCCGTCCGAGGCCCCGCACCCGACGATCAGCGAGCAGCAGAGAGGGAGTCAGAAGGGCGTGGGCGCCGACGAGCCGCCCCCGCCCTTCTTTTCTTCCTGCCACTCGAGGTAGCCGCCGAGCGCCAGCCCGGCGGCCGCCAGCAGGCCGATGAAGATCCCGAGCGAGCGGCTCACGTCGATGTCGACCCCCGGCACGTCCGGCACGTCCTCACCGAGCAGGAGCTTCATCAGCACCAGCCCGGCGGCGAGCACACCGGCGAAGAACAGGATCTGGCCCCACCCCATGGCCAGCTCCGGGAGCCGGGTCTGCGGGGAGAACCGGCGGATGACGACGACCGCCACCATGGCGAGGCTGAGCAGGAACGGCAGCCAGACCCAGAACTCCGCGCCCTCGGTCTCCCAGCCGTTGACGTCCAGCTCGCCCATCATGTCGCCGGCGATGTCGGCCGTGAACCAGTCGAGGAACGTCGCCACGAAGAAGACGAGCGCCGACAGGACGATCAGCCGGTCGGCCCGCGTGAGCTTGCTCAGGTTCACGGCATTCAGAACTGGGTGGGCGGCGCCACGCTGGTCTCGGTCTCCTTGGAGATGAGGTACCCACCGTAGGCCAGCGCGCACCCGAGCAGGACGAGGAAGTACGCCCAGAACGTCAGGAAGTCGGTCTCGGCGATCAGCTTCAGGAACAGCAGCACCGGCACGGCGATCGTGGCGTAGAAGATCGCCTGGTTCCAGCCGATCGGCAGGGCCGGCAGGTTCACCTGCGGCGCCAGCTTGCGCACGAGCACCACCACCACGAGGGCGAGCAGAACGATCAGCGCCAGGGCGGCCGGCCAGGCGATGGCGGTGCCGTCGCCGTCCAGCGGCTGCAACGAGTACGTCTCGCCGAAGATCTCGACGCTGTGCCAGGGCACGAACAGCAGGAGCAGGATCTGCAAGATCCCGACCCCTGCCACGATGCGATCGCCCACCGACAGCTTGCTCAGGTCCACTACGTGCCTCCCATGATTCCGCGGAACGTCCACGCGCCCGCTCCCACCGAGGAGAGCGACGGGTGCCCGGAGCCTGCGTGCACCGTCGCTACGATCGACGTCGATGTCCGCAGCCCGCATCGCCGTTCTCGCCTCGGGCAGCGGAACCCTACTCCAGGCCATCCTGGCCGACGGGATCACCGTGACGGTCGTGGCCGCCGACCGACGCTGCCGGGCGCTCGACATCGCGCGCGACCACGGCGTGCCGGCCGAGCTGGTCGAGCGCACCGAGTGGGGCAAGGCGTTCGACCGGGCCGCCTACACCGACCAGCTGGTGAAGGTCCTGCGGTCCTACGAGGTCGAGGTGGTCGTGATGGCCGGCTTCGGCACGATCGTGCCGGGCCTGGCCGACGCCTACCCGGGCCGGGTGCTCAACAGCCACCCGGCCCTGCTCCCGGCGTTCAAGGGCTGGCACGCCGTGCGCGACGCCCTGGCGGCCGGCGTGCGCGAGACCGGCACGACCATCCACATCGCCACCGCCGAGGTCGACGAGGGGCCGATCCTCGCCCAGGAGACGGTGCCCGTGCTGCCCGGCGACACAGAGGAGACGCTGCACGAGCGCATCAAGCAGGTCGAGCGCCGCCTCTATCCGGCCACCATCCGCCGGTTCCTGAAGGACCTCGAGGGTCGCACCGGCCCGGCCACGGCCGGCGACTAGGGGCGACCGGGCCTGCGACCCGCCGCCGGCTGAGCCACCATTCAGGTCACCAACCTGCGTGACCGGAAAGGGGGAGACGCGACAGATGGCGGTCGACGAGTTGGAGCTGGGACGCCTGCAGGGCCAGGTCAAGGTCCTGGAGGAGCGGCTGGCGGCGGCGGACGCGGCCGAGGAGCACCACCGGGCCGAGCTGGAGGCCGCCCGCAGCGAGGCGGCCGACGCCCGCGTCGCGCTCAAGGAAGCGCAGGTCAGGGTCGAGGAGTGGCGTCGCCGGGTGGAGGACCTGGAGCGCCGGCTCGCGGACGCCGAGAAGGCCCGGCGGCGGGCCGAGGAGGAGCGCAGCGCGGTCATCGCCGCCCTCGGGCGCCGGGCGCGCAAGCAGCTCAGCCTGGCCGAATAGCCTGTGCCGGTCGCCCAGCCCAAGGAGAACGCGTGAGGGCTCTGCTCTCGGTCTACGACAAGTCCGGCATCGTCGATCTGGCCCGGGGCCTGGCCGAACTCGGCTGCGCCCTGGTGTCGTCCGGCGGCACCGCGGCCGCCTTGCGGGGCGCGGGGCTGGAGGTGACCGACACGGCCGAGACGACCGGGTTCCCGGCCATCCTCGGGCACCGGGTCGTGACCCTGCACCCCAAGGTCCACGGCGGCATCCTCGCCGACCCGACCGACCCCGCCCACCGGGCCGACCTCGAGGCCCACGGCATCGAGCCGTTCGACCTCGTGGTCGTCAACCTCTACCCGTTCGGGTCCGACCCGGCGGCGTTCGAGCACGGCGGCGCCGGGGGCGAGGCTCGCGGCGAGGACCTGATCGACATCGGCGGCCCGGCCCTGATCCGGGCGGCGGCCAAGAACCACGCCCACGTCGGCGTCGTCGTCGACCCGGCCGATTACCAGCCCGTGCTCGACGAGCTGCGGGCCAAGGGCGGCCTGTCGGCCGACACCCGGCGGGCGCTGGCCCGCAAGGCGTTCGCCCGCACCGCGGCCTACGACGCCGCCATCGTCGGCTGGCTCGACGCCACCGGGCCCGACGCCGACGAGCTGCCGGCCTCGCTCCACCTGTCCTATCGGCGCGAGCCGCTGACCCTGCGCTACGGCGAGAACCCGCACCAGCGGGCGGCGCTGTACCGCGCCGAGGGCGTCGAGGCGGCGGGCGGGTCCGCCCCGTGGTGGGCGTCGCTGACCCAGCACGGCGGCATGGCGCTCAGCTACCTCAACCTCTACGACGCCGACGCCGCCTGGCTGCTGGCCCACGACCTGGCCAGGGCGTTCGGCCGCCCGGCCGCCGCCATCATCAAGCACGCCAACCCGTGTGGGGCGGCGGTGGCCGACTCGCTGGCCGACGCCTACCAGCGGGCCTTCGAATGCGACGAGCGCTCCGCCTTTGGCGGCATCGTGGCGTTGACCGACGCGGTCGACGCGGCCACGGTCGAGCGCATGGTGGCGGCCGCCCAGGCCGACGTCGTCATCGCCCCCGGCTACGAGGACGGCGCGATCGAGGCGCTGCAGGCCAAGCGCAAGAACACCCGCATCCTGTCGGCCCCGGCGCCGGTGCGCGACCGCTGGCACCTGCGGCCGATCACCGGCGGCCTGCTCGTGCAGGACCAGCACGGCTTCGCCGCCCCCCGGTCCGAGTGGCGCGTCGTCACCCGGCGCCAGCCGACCGAGGCCGAGTGGGCCGACGCCGAGCTGGCCTGGCGGGTGTGCGGATGGGTGAAGTCCAACGCCATCGTGCTGGCCAAGGACGGCACCGCCTGGGGCATCGGCGCCGGGCAGCAGAACCGGGTCGAGTCGGGCCAGCTGGCCGCGTCCAAGGCGGCCGGCCGGGCCGCCGGCGGGGCCTGCGCCAGCGACGCCTTCTACCCGTTCCCCGACGGCATCGAGGCCGCGGCCGAGGCCGGCGTGGCGGTCATCGTCCAGCCCGGCGGCTCGGTGCGCGACGAGCAGAACATCGCCCGGGCCGACGAGCTGGGCGTGGCCATGGTCTTCACCGGCGAGCGCCATTTCCTCCACTGAGCGGGTTCCTGCGCTGACCGCCGGCCCGCCGGCGGGGCCGTGCTCGGCCCTCCGGGCGCCGAGGCGTCATTCCCGGCGGATGGCCTGGGTGAAGCTGGCGGCCACCAGCGTGGCCAGGACCCAGCCGACGGCGCTGGCCGCCCACAGCACGCCGGCCAGCCACCGGCCCGAGTCCCACCAGGCGTCGCCGTGGGCGCTGAGGTCCGGCGTCCACCGCGACCGCTGGCCGAGGTCGACGATCGGCACGACGTTGTCGAGGGCGTAGACGACCGGCTGGACGCACGGGTAGGCGTCGTCGCAGTCCGAGGCCCGCACCGGCGCACCCGAGGCGGACGTGGCCGGCGTCTCGTCGGTGGCGATCAGCATGTCGGTCGAGCGGGCGTGCGCCAGCCACACCGACAGCCCCAGGACGAGCGGGACGGCGATGAGCAGCGACCGGGCCGGCGCGTAGCCGTGCCCGATCGTGTAGCGGAGCAGCGTCCGCCACGCCCGGCCGGCCGCCCCGTACCAGCCGGTGGGCAGCTGGCTGCGCCAGTGCGCCGGCGGGTCGAGCAGCACGTTGTGGCGCTCGATGGCGATCCGCCGGGCGTCCGACTCGTCACCGCTGGCCCGATAGACGGCGGCCAGCTGCACGTAGCCCTGGGCGCTGGGCTCCCGCTGCCGCCGCAGCCAGTCCCGGCGGGCCCGCCAGCCCCGGTCGGCGGGCGGGCACACCAGCCGCTCGTACCGGAAGCCGTCGATGTCGATGACCGCGGGCCACGACCGCCGGTCGTCGTGCAGGCTGCTGGCGGTGGCGCCCCACAGCTCCACCGCCCCCTCGGCCCGGAAGCCCCGGTGCAACATGACGTCGCCCGTGATGCGGGCCCCGGCGACGTTGAGGGCGGTGCCGCCGGGGTGGCGGAACGTGCCGCCCGTGCACCGCAGGTCGTTGCCGATCGTGGCGCCGGCCAGCCGCACCCGGCCCCGGCAGGCGAACCCGTGGCGGAGCAGCACGCTGCCCTCGACCTGGATGCGGGCCGCGTCGAGGGCCCGCTCGGTCCCGGCGTCGAGTTGGGCGCCGGTGGCGTCGATGTCACCGCCGATCGCGGCCCCGACCAGCCGCACGTCGCCCTCGGCCGCGAACCCGTCGCGCATCTGGAGGCTGCCGCTGACCCGGGCCCGGCCCACGCTGAGCGCCACCCCGCCGGGGTTGGCGAACCGGGCGGCCGTCACCGACAGGTAGCCGCCCACGGTGGCGCCGACCAGCCGCACCTCGCCGCGGGCGTGGAAGCCGTCGTTGAGGTAGACGCTCCCCGACACCGTGGCGCCGTCGGCATCGAGGGCCACCCCGTCGGGCCGGTCCAGGCGGGCGCCCCCGCACGCGAGGTGCCCCCCGACGGTGGCGGCCACGAGCCGGACCTCGCCCACCACGTCGGCGCCGGGCAGCTCGACGCTGCCCGTGACCCGGATGCCGGTGGCGACGAGCGCCCGCGCCCCGTCGGCGGCCCGGAGGCGGGCGCCGCGGCACGCCAGGTCGCTCCCCACCGCCGCGCCGGCCAGGCGCACCGTGCCCTCGACCGAGAAGCCGCCGTCGAGGAACACGCTGCCGCCGACCTCGGCCCGATCGCCGGCCAGCGCCGTCCCGTCGGGCCGGCGGAGGCGGGCGGCGGCGCACGACAGGTCGCCGTCCACGGCGATGCCGGTCAGCGTCACCGTCCCGGCGACCTCGGCCCCCCGCAGCGAGACGCGACCGTGCACGTGGGCGTCGGTGGCGTCGAGCTCGCCGGTCAGCCGGGCGTCGCTGGCATCGAGGCTTCCCTGCACGGTGGCGCCGGCCAGGCGGACCGTACCCTCGGCGGCGAAGCCCCGGTGGAGGCGGACGTCGCTCTCGACCCGGGCGCCGTCGAGGTTGAGCGCCGGGCCGTCGCCGCCGGCCAGCTCGGCCCCGGCGGCCTGGAGGTTGCCGCTGATGGTGGCGCCGGCGAAGCGGATCTCGCCGGCGGTGCGCAGGTGGCGCTCGAGGAACACGTTGCCGCCGATCCGGCTCCGGCTGGCCCACAGCGCCACGTCGCCGGGCGCCCGCAGCTCCGCCCCGCCGCAGCCGAGGTCGCCGCCCACGCTCGTGTTGACCAGGCCGACCGCGCCCTCGACCCGCGCCCCGGTGAGCAGCAGCTCACCGGCGATGGTCGCCCCGCCGAGCTGGAGCGCGACGCCCGCCGGGTTGGCGAGCCGGGCTCCGGAGCAGTCGACCCGACCCTCGACCGTGGCCCGGGTCAGGTTGACCTGGCCGGCGGCCCGGGCCCCGGCCATCAGGACGTACCCGCCGACCCGGGCCCCCTCGGCGTCGAGGGCGACCCGGTCCGCCGCGCCGACCGTCCCGCCGCCCGCCGCAACGTCCGCGCCGGAGCCCGCCGCCGGGCCGGCCGCCCGCAGGTCGGCCCCCTGGCAGGCGAGGTCGCCGTCGATCTGCGCGCCGGTCAGGTCGACGGGCCCGCGGGCCCGGAGCCGGCGGAGCAGCAGCGAGCCGGCCACGGCCAGCCGGTCGGCCGCCAGGCCGCCGCACCGCACGTTGGTCAGGCGGATCGTCGGCGTGCGGGCGTCGTGCAGGACGATCGGCCGGTCGCCCAGCTGGCAGGCCGTGAGGCGGAGGCGGTGGCGCAGCTCGGCGCACTCCAGGTCGAGGCCGCCGAGGATGCGGGCGCCGGCGAGGGCCACGCCCCGCCGGTGGACGCCGGCACCCGGGTCGGTGAGCAGGTCGGCCAGCCAGGCGCCGTCGACCGTCCGGCCGGCCCAGGCGTCGTCGTCGCCGTGGTCGGGCAGCTCGTCGCCGTCGCCGTCCCCGGTGCGGCCGCGCCGGAAGTCGGCCGGCTCGCCCCGCCGGGCGCAGGCCAGCACCAGCTCGTGCGCCGCCTCGAGCCCCGCCGTCATGCCGCCGTCACGTCCGCGGCCATGTCCGCCGTCGCGTCCCGAATCCCACAGCTACCGGCACGGTAGCGTGGCCGGGATGACCGCCAAGCTGCTCGAAGGGGCGCCCGTCGCCGAGGCCGTGCTCGCGGACGTGGCCAAGCGGGTCGAGGCGCTGTCCGACCGGGGCAAGGGCGTCGGCCTCGGCACGATCCTGGTGGGCGACGACGAGCCGTCGGCCCGGTACGTCGCCCGCAAGCACGAGGCCTGCGAGCGGGTCGGCATCGCCAGCCACCACGTCGCCATACCCGCCGACGCCGGGCAGGCGGCGCTGCTCGAGGCGGTCGACCGGTTCAACGCCGACCCCGGCGTCGACGCCTACATCATCCAGCTGCCGGTGCCCGACGGCTTCGACGCCGGCGAGGCGCTCAGCCGCATGGACCCCGACAAGGACGCCGACGGACTCCACCCCGTCAACCTGGGCCGGCTCGTCCTGCAGGAGCCCGGCCCGGTGCCGTGCACGCCCGCCGGCATCCAGGCCATGTTCGTCCACTACGGCATCGAGATCGCCGGCCGCGAGGTGGTGGTCGTCGGGCGCGGCCCCACGCTGGGCCGGCCCTTGGCGCTGCTGCTCACGCTCAAGCAGCCGGGGGCGAACGCGGCGGTGACCGTCGTCCACTCGGGCGTGGCCGACCTGGGCGCCTACACCCGGCGGGCCGAGATCGTGGTGGCGGCGGCCGGCGTGCCGTCGATCGTGACGCCCGACATGGTCCGTCCCGGCGCCGTGGTGGTCAGCGGCGGCCAGTCGTGGGCCGGCCGCAGGGCGCTGCCCGACGTCGACGAGGCGGTCGGCGATGTGGCCAGTTGGATCACGCCGCGGCTCGGCGGCGTCGGCCCCACGACCGTGGCCATGCTCCTGCGCAACACGGTGGCGGCGGCCGAGCGCCGGGCGAACGGCTAGCATCGGCGGGCAGCGAGTTCGGGCTGATATGGGGTGGTGCAGCTGCACCCAGCCCGGTGACGACCACGCGACGTCATCAGGAGCGCACCCATGACCCCTGCCCCGGCAGCCGCCAAGATCGCTGATCTTCTCGCCGCCGGTCCGACCCTCAGCTTCGAGTTCTTCCCGCCGAAGACCGACGAAGCCGAGCGCCAGCTCGAAAAGACGATCCACGAGCTGGCCCCGCTGGAGCCCTCGTTCGTGTCGGTGACCTACGGGGCGGGCGGCTCGACCCGCGAGCGCACCCGCGACATCGTCGTGCAGGTCAACCGCGAGCAGCCGTTCCCGGCGATGGCGCACCTGACCTGCGTCGGCCACACCCGCGACGACATCGTCCGGCTGCTCGACGAGTACGCCGAGGCCGGCGTGCGCAACATCCTCGCCCTGGCCGGCGACCCGCCGGCCGACGGCAGCGACCCCGGCGGCGACTTCCGCTACGCCATCGAGCTGGTCGAACTGGTGCGCGAGCACCCGGGCGGGTTCTCGGTCGGCGTGGCCGCCCATCCCGAGCTGCACCCGCGGTCCCGCGACCGCGACGACGACCGCCGGCACCTGGCCCGCAAGCTCGAAGTGGCCGACTTCGGCATCACCCAGTTCTTCTTCGACGTCGCCGACTACGTGCGCATGGTCGAGGAGCTCGCCGAGCGGGGCTGCACCGCGCCCGTCCTGCCCGGCGTCATGCCGCCCGGCGTCACCGGGCTGCCCGCGCTGATGCGCATGGCCACGATGAACGGCTCGGCCGTCCCGCCCGATCTCGTGGCCCGGCTGGAGGCCGCTGCCGACGACCCTGCCGCCCGGCTCGACATCGCGGTCGAGGTGGCCACCGACCTGTGCCGCCGGCTGCTCGACGCCGGGGCGCCGGGCCTCCACCTGTACGCGCTGAACCGCTCGGCGGCCGTGCTGCGGATCGTCCGGAACCTCGGCGGTCACCCCGGCCACCGCGGCTGACGGGCCGGCGACTCCTAGGCACGACACCCGGGTGCACCGGGCCCCTTGATCGGGGCCGTCGCGAACGCCTCTAGCATCGCAGGACGGCCGGCGGGCGCCACGGGCCGGCACGATCCAGGGAGTGCACGTGACCGACATCGAGACGTGGCCCGGGCGGCCGTACCCGCTCGGCGCCACCTACGACGGGACGGGGACCAACTTCTCGTTGTTCTCCGAGGTCGCGGAGCGGGTCGAGTTGTGCCTCTTCGACGACGAGGGCAACGAGCAACGGGTGCCGATGGTCGAGGTGGACGGCTTCTGCTGGCACGTCTACCTACCCCGCGTCGGCATCGGGCAGCGCTACGGGTTCCGGGTCCACGGGCCGTGGGACCCCGCCCGCGGCCACCGCTGCAACCCCAACAAGCTGCTGCTCGACCCCTACGCCAAGGCGGTCGAGGGGTCCGTCGACTGGCACCAGGCCTGCTTCCCCTACAACTTCGGCGACCCGATGAGCCGCAACGACGAGGATTCCGGGCCGCACGTGCCCAAGGCCGTCGTCGTCAGCCCGTTCTTCGACTGGGGCGCCGATCGCCCGCCGGACGTACCGCTGCACGAGTCGGTCATCTACGAGATGCACGTCAAGGGGTTCACGGCCACGCACCCCGACATCCCCGAGCTGCTGCGGGGCACGTACGCCGGCCTGGCCCACCCCGCGGCCATCGAGCATCTGCTCAAGCTGGGCGTCACCGCGGTCGAGCTGCAGCCGGTCCACCAGTTCGTCCACGACGCCCACCTGGTCGAGCGAGGGCTGCGCAACTACTGGGGCTACAACTCGATCGGGTTCTTCGCCCCCCACAACGAGTACTCGTCGGCGGGCGACGACGGCTCGCAGGTCGCCGAGTTCAAGGGCATGGTGCGGGCCCTGCACGAGGCCGGCATCGAGGTGATCCTCGACGTCGTCTACAACCACACGGCCGAGGGCAACCACCTGGGCCCGATCCTGTCGTTCAAGGGCATCGACAACGCCGCCTACTACCGGCTCGTGCCCGACGACCTGACCTACTACTACGACACGACCGGCACCGGGAACAGCCTGAACATGGCCCACCCGCACGCGCTGCAGCTGATCATGGACAGCCTGCGCTACTGGGTGACCGAGATGCACGTGGACGGCTTCCGATTCGACCTGGCCGCTACGCTGGCCCGGCAGTTCCACGAGGTCGACAAGCTGTCGGCGTTCTTCGACCTGGTCCAGCAGGACCCGGTCGTCGGCCAGGTCAAGCTCATCGCCGAGCCGTGGGACCTGGGCGAGGGCGGCTACCAGGTGGGCAACTTCCCGCCCCAGTGGTCGGAGTGGAACGGGCGGTTCCGCGACACGGTCCGCGACTTCTGGCGGGGCGAGCCAGCCATCCTCGGCGAGGTGGCGACCCGGCTCACCGGCAGCTCCGACCTCTACCAGGCCGACTCCCGCCGCCCGTCGGCCAGCATCAACTTCGTCACCGCCCACGACGGGTTCACGCTGCGCGACCTGGTCTCGTACAACGAGAAGCACAACGAGGCCAACGGCGAGGACAACCAGGACGGCGAGAGCCACAACCGGTCGTGGAACTGCGGGGTCGAGGGCCCGACCGACGACCCCGACGTCCTCGAGCTGCGGGCCCGCCAGCAGCGCAACTTCCTGGCCACGCTGCTGTTGGCCCAGGGTGTCCCGATGCTGCTGTACGGCGACGAGGTCGGCCGCACCCAGCACGGCAACAACAACGTCTACTGCCAGGACAACCCGACGGCCTGGTTCGACTGGTCCTCGATCGACGAGGAGCTGCTCGAGTTCACGATCCGCCTGATCGCCCTGCGGGCCGAGCACCCGGTGTTCCGGCAGCGGCGCTGGTTCCAGGGCCGGCCGCTGCGGGGCACGGTCGACATCGCGTGGCTCAAGGCCGACGGCACCGAGATGACCGAGCAGGACTGGACGTCGGGCAACGCCACGTCGCTCGGCCTGTTCCTCAACGGCGACGCCATCACCACGCCCGACGAGCGGGGCCAGCGGGTGGTCGACGACTCGTTCCTGCTGCTGCTCAACGCCTGGCACGAGCCGGTCGACTGGCGCATCGCCCCGGCCTGGGGCCAGTGGTGGGAGCGGGTGCTCGACACGGCGGCCGGCTTCCCCAAGGAGGGCGAGGAGGTCGTGACCCGAGGCCTCGTGCTCACCGACCGGTCCGTCGTCCTGTTGCGCCGCATCGACGACGAGGCGTCGTAGGTTTTCACCTCTGGCCGCTGCGCACCCTCTCGCCACCTACCGTCTCCAGCTCCATGCCGGCTTCGGCTTCGACGCCGCGGCCGGGGTCGCCGACTACCTGGCCCGGCTCGGGGTCTCGCACGCCTATCTGTCGCCGGTGCTCCAGGCGGCGCCGGGCTCGGCCCACGGCTACGACGTCGTCGACCACTCGCAGCCCTCGGCGCAGCTCGGCGGGTGGGAGGGCCACGCCCGGCTGGTGGCGGCCCTCGGCGAGGCCGGGCTGGGCCAGGTGCTCGACATCGTGCCCAACCACATGGCCATCGGCGGGCCCGAGAACCGCTGGTGGTGGGACGTCCTGGCCAACGGCCCGTCGTCGCCGTGGGCCTCGCACTTCGACATCACCTGGGACCCGCCCGAGGAGAAGCTGCGCAACACCGTGCTGCTGCCGATCCTCGGCGACCACTACGGCACCGTCCTCGACGCCGGCGACGTCCGCCTGGTCCACGAGCACGGCGAGTTCACGATCCGCTACTTCGACCACGTCCTCCCGGTGGCGCCGCCGTCGCTGAGCGGGCTGCTGGCCGAGGCGGCCGCCGAGGCCGACTCCGACGACCTGGCGTTCATCGCCACCGCGCTGCGCCGCCTCCCGGCCGCCACCCGGACCGACCCGGCCGGCGTGGCCGAACGCCACCGCGACACCCGGGTCCTCCGCCGCCAGCTCGAGCGCCTGCTGGACGAGCGGCCCGAGGTGGGGGCGGCCATCGCCGCCGCCGTCGACCGGGTCAACGCCGACGTCGACGCGCTCGACGCCCTGCTCGACGACCAGAACTACCGCATCGCCCACTGGCGCACCGCCGGGCGCGAGCTCGGCTACCGCCGGTTCTTCGACATCACCACGCTGGTCGGACTGCGGATGGAGGACGAGGAGGTGTTCGCCGACACCCACCGGCTCGTCCTGCGGTGGGTGGGCGACGGCGTCGTCGACGGGCTGCGGGTCGACCACCCGGACGGGCTGCGCGACCCCGAGGGCTACTTCGGGCGGCTGGCGGCGGCCGCCCCCGGGACCTGGGTGGTGGCCGAGAAGATCCTGGAGGCGGGGGAGGAGCTGCCGTCCGACTGGGCGGTGGCGGGTACGACCGGCTACGACCGGCTGGCCCTCATCAACGGCCTGTTCGTCCGGGCCGAGGGCGAGGGGCCGCTGACCGCCGCCTACGCCGAGCTGACCGGGTCGCCCACCGACTGGGAGGCCGTGCGCGACGACGCCAAGGCCTACGCGGTGCGGGAGATCCTGGCCGCGGACGTGACCCTGCTCACCGCCCTGCTGGTGGAGATCTGCGAGCAGCGTCGCCACCAGCGCGACCGCACCCGGCACGAGCTGCACGAGGCGCTGCGCGAGCTGCTCGCGGCCTTCCCCGTCTACCGGACCTACGTCCGGGCCGAGGCCGGCGTGGTCCGGCCCGACGACGCCGCCCGGGTGACCGAGGCCGTGCGGGTGGTGGGCGAGCGGCGCCCCGACATCGACCCCGCCCTGCTGGCCTTCCTGGCCGACCTGCTCCTCCTGCGGCTCCCCGACGCCGGGCCCCGCGAGCACGAGCTGGTCATGCGCTTCCAGCAGCTCACCGGCCCGGCCATGGCCAAGGGCGTCGAGGACACCGCCTTCTACCGCTACACCCGGCTGCTGTCGCTGGCCGAGGTGGGGGCCGACCCGGGGCGGTTCGGCGTCCCGGTCACCGAGTTCCACGCCGCCAACCGGCGGGTCCAGGAGCGGTGGCCGGCCACGATGACCACGCTGTCGACCCACGACACCAAGCGCAGCGCCGACGTGCGGGCCCGCCTGCACCTGCTGTCGGAGGTGCCCTCGGCGTGGGCCGACGCCTGCGGGCGGTGGATGGCGGCTTCGGCGGAGCTGTGGCCGGGCTCGGGCGGCGGGGCTGCGGACGCGGGTCCCGACCGGCCGACCCAGCACCTGCTGTTCCAGACCCTGGTCGGCGCCTGGCCGCTGGAGGAGGACCGGGCCGTCGCCTACCTGGCCAAGGCGACGAAGGAGGCCAAGCTCCGGACGTCGTGGACCGCGCCCGACGCCGCCTTCGACGCCGCCCGGGACGCCTTCGTGCGGGCCGTGCTCGCCACCGAGTCGCTGGTGGCCGACGTCGCCGCCTTCGTCGATCGGCTCGTCGCCTACGGGCGCCTCAACGCTCTGGCCCAGACGCTCGTCGCCCTGACCGTCCCCGGCGTCCCCGACATCTATCAGGGCGACGAGCTGTGGAACCTCAGCCTCGTCGACCCCGACAACCGGCGGCCCGTCGACTTCGCCGTCCGGCGCCGGCTGCTGGACGAGCTGGGCGGCATCGGGCCCGACGAGGTCCTGGCCTGGGCGGACGACGGCTTGCCCAAGCTGGCGGTCGTCCACGCCGCGCTGCAGCTGCGCCGGCGACGGCCGGCGGCGTTCGGGGCCGGCCCGGCGGGCGCCTACCGGCCGCTGGCGGTCGGCGGGCGGGCGGCCGACCACGCCGTCGCCTTCGCCCGGGGCGGCGACGGCGGCGAGGTGGCGGTCGTCGTCCCCCGGCTGGTGGCGACGCTGGTCGGCGGGCCGGACCCCGACCCGGCCGCACTGCCCGCCGGGCCCCACCCGGCCCGGGGTGCCTGGGGCGACACCGCAGTGGCGCTGCCGACCGGCGCCTGGCGGGACGTGCTCACGGGCGCCGCCTGGCCGGGCGGCGAGGTGGCGCTCGACCGCCTGCTCGACCGGTTCCCGGTGGCCCTGCTGGAGCGCGCCGATGGCTGAGGGCGTGCCCGAGCGGGAGGACGGGCCGGCCGCGGGGCGGGGCGCGGCGCCGGCGGACGCGGCGCGGTCGGAGGGGGCGCCGCCCGACGGGTGGCCCGTGTCCGTGTGGGCGCCCGAGGCCCTCTCGTCGGTCGAGGTCGTGCTGCCGGCCGGCGCCGGCGGGGCGGGCGAGGACCGGGTCCCGCTGACCCGGGGCGAGCGGGGCCACTGGTCCGGCGTCGTGCCGGGACTGGGCCCCGGCGGCGACTACGCCTTCTCGCTGGACGGCGGGCCGCCCCGGCCCGACCCCCGGTCGCGGTGGCAGCCGTTCGGGGTGGACGGCCCGTCGCGGGTGGTCGACCCCGGGGCCTTCCGCTGGACCGACGGCGACTGGCGCGGCTTCGACCTGGCCCGGGCCGTGCTCTACGAGCTGCACGTCGGCACGTTCTCGCCGGCCGGCACCTTCGACGGGGTCGCCGAGCGTCTCGACCACCTCGTCGACCTGGGCGTCGACGCCGTCGAGCTCATGCCGGTCGTGGAGTTCCCGGGCCGACGGGGCTGGGGCTACGACGGCGTGGACCTGTGGGCGCCGCACTCTGCCTACGGCGGCCCCGAGGGGCTGGCCCGGCTATTCGACGCCTGCCACCGCCGGGGCTTGGGCGTGATCCTCGACGTCGTCTACAACCACGTCGGCCCGGCCGGGAACCACCTCGACGCCTTCGGGCCCTACTTCCGGGGCGGGCACCGCACCAACTGGGGGCCGGGCGTGAACGTCGACGGCCCCGGCAGCGACGAGGTCCGGGCGTTCATCGTCGAGAACGCCCTCATGTGGCTGCGGGACTACCACGTCGACGGGCTGCGGCTCGACGCCGTGCACGCCATCGTCGACATGTCCGCCGTCCACGTGCTCGAACAGCTGTCGACGGCCGTGCGGGGCCTGGCTGCCGAGCTGGGCCGGCCGCTGTGGTTGATCGCCGAGTCCGACCTCAACGCCCCCCGCTTCGTGCTCGGCCCCGAGTCCGGCGGCTACGGGCTCGACGCCGCCTGGGCCGACGAGTGGCACCACGCCCTGCACGCCGCGCTGACCGGCGAGCGCGACGGCTACTACGAGGACTTTGGCCCGCTGACCACGCTGGCCAAGGCGCTGCGCCAGGCCTGGGTGTACGACGGCGCCTGGTCGCCCCACCGGCAGCGGCGCCACGGCCGGTCGCCGGCCGGCCTCCACGGGGCGCAGTTCGTGGTGTGCGCCCAGAACCACGACCAGGTCGGCAACCGGGCGGTGGGGGAGCGGCTCGGCCACCTCGTGTCCCCCGGGCGCGTCATGGTCGCGGCCGCGCTGCTGCTGACCAGCCCGTTCGTGCCGCTGCTGTTCCAGGGCGAGGAGTGGGCGGCGTCCAGCCCGTTCCAGTACTTCACCGACCACCCCGACCCCGAGCTGGGCCGGGCGGTGTCGGAGGGGCGGCGGCGCGAGTTCGCCGCCTTCGGCTGGGACGCCGCCGCCGTGCCCGACCCCCAGGACCCGGCCACGTTCGAGCGGTCCCGGCTGCGGTGGGAGGAGCGCGACCGGCCCGGGCACGCCGAGGTGCTCGACTGGTACCGGCGGCTGATCGCCCTGCGGCGGGCCCGTCCCGAGCTGGGCACCGCCCCGGTCGGCTCGGCGGCGGTGCGGGTGGACGAGGAGGCCGGCTGGCTGGCGGTGCACCGGCCGGCCCCGGACCGGGGTGCGGTCTCCGGTGGCCCGCGGAGCGGGACGGCGGCGGACTCGGCCGGCGGGCCGGGGATCGCGGTGGCCGTCAACCTGGCGTCCGGCCCGCGGACCGTCCCGGTCGCCGGCGAGGTCCTGCTGGCCTCGGCGCCGGTCGAGCCGGGCCCCAACGGGCTGGTCCTGCCCCCGGACGCGGTCGCCGTCGTCGAGGGCACGCTGGCGGATCCGGCCCGGTAGCGCCCGGGCGCTGGGATGCCCTCCGCTGTCACACCGCGCCCATAGAGTGCATGGCCATGGCGAAGGCGACCCCGGCGATGAACGGACGGCCCCGCCGTCCGACCGCGACGTCGAACTTCGGGGTGTCGAAGCGCGAGAACCACGACGCCTCCGCCTTCTACCGGCGGTTCGTGCCGCCGGCCATCGACGACGACGACCGGGTGCTGCCGCCCTTCGCCATCGACGACCCGGTCCGCAACCGCGACGCCCGCCACATGGACGATCTGCCCGACGGCTCGGTCGCCCTGGTCGTCACCTCGCCGCCCTACTTCGCCGGCAAGCAGTACGAGGAGGAGCTGCGCGACGGCGTGCCCCGCTCCTACGGCGAGTACCTCCAGCTGCTCACCGACGTGTTCGCCGAGTGCAAGCGCAAGCTCGAGCCGGGCGGGCGCATCGCCGTCAACGTCGCCAACCTGGGCCGCAAGCCCTACCGGTCCCTGGCTGCCGACGTCATCGCCATCCTGCAGGACGAGCTCGGCTTGCTGCTGCGGGGCGAGGTCGTGTGGCAGAAGGGCGAGGGGGCCACGGGCTCGTGCGCTTGGGGCTCGTTCCGCAGCGCCGCCAACCCGACGCTGCGCGACCTGACCGAGCGGGTCGTGATCGCCAGCAAGGGCCGGTTCGACCGGGCCCGGTCGGTCCGTGAGCGCCGGGCGCAGGGCCTCCCCCACCGCAGCACGGTCACGGCCGACGAGTTCATGGCGGCCACGCTCGACGTGTGGCAGATCCCGCCCGAGAGCGCCAAGCGGGTCGACCACCCGGCCCCGTTCCCGGTCGAGTTGCCCGAGCGGCTGATCCTGCTCAACACGTTCGAGGACGACCTGGTGCTCGACCCGTTCCTGGGCTCGGGCTCGACGCTGGTGGCGGCCGCCCGCCACGGCCGGCGCTACGTCGGCTACGACCTCGACCCCGGCTACTGCGCCATCGCCGAGCGGCGGCTCGCCGCCGAGCTCGCCCGCCTGGGCGCGTCCGACCCGGCGCGCCGCAACGGCAGCGGGCCGACCGGCCGCGACGACGAGGTCCGGCGGCGGGCGGCCGAGGAGGGCAAGGCGGTCCAGGCGCTGGCCGAGCGCGTGCTCGCCGACGCCGGGTTCCGGCCCGTGGCGGCCAAGCGGCGCCTGCGGGGGCTGGGCCTCGACGTCAGCCTGGTGATGGACGACGCCGAGGGTCGGCCGTGGATGTTCGAGCTGACCGGCGGCTACACGGTCACGCAGCCCGGGCTGCGGCGCACCGAGACCGTGCTGCGGGCGCTCGGCAAGGCCCACGTCATCGCCGGCGGCCGCGACCGGCTGGGCGAGCTGCGGTCAGCCCCGCTCGTGCTGCTCACCTCCCACCTGCCCCGGCCCGGCAGCGACAGCGACCGCATGCTCCGGGCCGCCGGGCCGTCCGCCTTCTTCGACGCCATCGAGATCCTCGACGACGAGGGGTTCGCCCGGCTCCGGGCCTACGCGGCCGGGCGGCGTGACGCGCCGCTCCCGGGCTTCTGGACCGACGACCAGTGCCCGACCACCGCACGACCGTCACCGAGCTGATCACCGGGCTGGGGACGCTGGGGCGGGCCGACCTGGGCGAGGCGCTGGCCGCCCGCCCGGCCGAGATGGTCAGCGTCTCGCCCGAGCAGTGGGACCTGCTCGACGAGCTGTATCGGGGCGGCCTCTACCGGCAGGAGTTCGTCGCCGCCTGGCAGAACGGCGCCGCCTTCCTCGCCGCCCGCGACGGGTTGCGGGGCCGGCGGCCGCTGGTGGTCGAGTGGCGGGGCGGCCAGCGCCAGCCCGGCGACGAGCCGGTCCCCGCCGACCTGCGCATCGACCACGTGTTCCTGGTCAGCTGCAAGTACCTGTCCAAGATCGTGTCGAACTCGTCGCCCAGCGCGGTGTTCGACCGGCTGCTGGCCGGTGGCCACGGCGGCCGGTCGGCCGACTGGTTCGCCGAGGTGGCGCCCGACGCCTACCAGTCGCTGTATCGGGCGGTGCTCGCCCACCTGGCGGCCGAGGGCGAGCCCGTCGACCTGCCGGCCTCGGTGTTCGACCTGCGGCCGGCCGACCGGGCGGTCCTCAAGGCCCGGCTGGGCCGCGGCCGCTGGCCGCAGCCGCTGCGGGAGGAGGCCGACCGGTTCTCGCTCGCCGCCGCCTCGGCCTCGGCCGCCCGGTGGCAGAAGGCGTTGGCCGGCGCCGACCGCGAGCGGGCGCTGTGGCGGCTGCTGCGCATCGGCAGCGCGCCGTACTTCGTGCTCGGGGCGTCCGACCGGGGGTCGCTGCGCCTGCGCATCGGCACGGCGTGGGACTGGCGCCAGCACTACCGCATCGCCAGCTTCACCGTGGCCCCCGCCCCGGCCCGGGCCCAGCCGGTCGTCGACTGGACCGTGGTCGTCGCCAAGCGGCGCTCCGCCGCCACCACGACGATCCGGGGCCACGTCGAGATCCGCTGGAGCCACGGCAAGTTCGCCCAGCCGCCCGAGGCCAAGGTCTACCTCGACACCCCCCACCACGAGATCCCCGGCTACTGGCCCCTCGCCTGACCGGGCCCGGACGCCGGTCCTGCGACGTTCCCTGAATTTCACCCCCGCAATTTCAGGATTCTGGCCGATACCCTGAATTTGTGGATCAGGCCGTGCTCGAGAACTCGCCGGTGGGGCAGCTCGTGCCCATCAGCGGCCGCGATCCGCGCTTCGGCGAACAGTACAGCTGCTGGGCGTTCCTGCCCGACCCGCTTCCGGCCTCCGTCGATCTCTCCAACGCCGCGTGGGCGGCGGCGCTCCGGGCGGCGGCGGCGCTCGCCCGCGCCGACGAGGCCGCCAGCCGGCTGCCCAACCCCTGGCTGGTCGCCAGGCCCGCCATCCGCCGGGAAGCCGTCGCCACCTCCGCGCTGGAGGGCACGTTCGCCGCGCTCACCGACGTGCTCGAGGCGGAGTACGCCGACGAGCACGAGCTGCCGGCCTCCGTACGGGAGGTCCGCAACTACGTCGTCGCCGCCGAGCACGGTGTCCAGGCGGTGCGGGAGCGCCCGATCTCGTTGGGCCTGATCCGCGACCTGCAACGGACGCTGGTGACCGGCACCCCATCCGACGGCCCCAACGCCGGGCAGGTCCGATCCACGCAGGTGTTCATCGGGGCCGGCGACAGCCGGGTGACCCACGCCCGGTTCGTGCCGCCGCCACCTGGTGACCAGCTCCAGAGCGGTCTCGATGACTGGCTCCGGTGGATGCGCGAGTCCGAGCTGCCGGTCGTGCTGCGGGCGGCGCTGGGGCACTACCAGTTCGAGACACTGCACCCGTTCACCGACGGCAACGGCCGGGTCGGGCGCTTGCTGGCGACCCTCCAGCTGATCGAGGCGGGCGAGCTCCGCCACCCGGTGGTGAACCTCTCGCCCTGGTTCGAGCGCCACCGGCGGAAGTACCAGGACTCGCTGTTCGAGGTGTCCCGCTCCGGCGACTTCTCGGCGTGGGCCCAGTTCTTCTGCACGGCGCTCGCCGACCAGGCGGCGGAGGCGGTGTCGACCATCACGCAGCTCACCGCGCTGCGGGACAGCTTCGTGGCCACGCTGCGGGCCCACGGTGTGCGCAGCGTCGCCCTGCCCATCGCCGAGGAGCTGATCGGCTTCCCGATCCTGTCGGTGCGGGACGTGGCCACCCGGCACGACGTGAGCTTCCAGACGGCGAACGCCGCCGTCGCCCGGCTCTGCGACCTCGGGATCATGCGGCAGCTCTCCAAGGGCCGCTACGACCGGCTGTTCGTCTGCCAGGCCGTGATCGACATCGTCCAGCGCTGAGATCGGGGCCTCGCGCGGCGGGGCCGGCGCCGTCAGGGACGGCGCCGGCCCCGGTGCCGGTGATCGTCGTCGGTCGGTCGTCACCAGCCGGCGGTCGCCGGTCGGCGATCGCCGGCCGGCGACCAGCGCACGGCCATCAGCGCGACGCCGTCACCACTCGGCCGTCACCACTCCGCCATCGCCGCCTGCAGGTTCTGGTCGAGGGCGTCGAGGAACTCCTCGGTGGTGAGCCAGGGGGTGTCGCCGCCGACCAGCAGCGCCAGGTCCTTGGTCATCTGGCCGCCCTCGACGGTCCGGACGCACACGTCCTCGAGGGTGGTGGCGAACCGGGCGACGTCGGGCGTGTCGTCGAGCCGGGCCCGGAAGGCGAGGCCCCGGGTCCAGGCGAAGATCGAGGCGATCGGGTTGGTCGAGGTCTTCTCGCCCTTCTGCCACTGCCGGTAGTGCCGGGTGACGGTGCCGTGGGCGGCCTCGGCCTCGCAGGTCTTGCCGTCGGGCGTGAGCAGCACGGACGTCATCAGGCCCAGCGACCCGAAGCCCTGGGCCACGACGTCGGACTGCACGTCGCCGTCGTAGTTCTTGCAGGCCCACACGTAGCCGCCCTCCCACTTGAGGGCCTGGGCGACCATGTCGTCGATGAGCCGGTGCTCGTAGGTCAGCCCGGCGGCCTCGAAGTCGGCCTTGAACTCGGTCTCGAAGACCTCCTGGAACAGGTCCTTGAACCGGCCGTCGTAGGCCTTGAGGATCGTGTTCTTGGTCGACAGGTAGACGGGGTACCCGCGGTCGAGCCCGTACCGGAACGACGCCCGGGCGAAGTCGCGGATCGACTCGTCGAAGTTGTACATGCCGAGCGCCACGCCGCCGCCCGGGAACTTGGCCACCTCGAGCTCCATGGGCTCGCTGCCGTCGTCGGGCGTGTAGGTGACGGTCACGGTGCCGGGCCCGGGCACGACGAAGTCGGTGGCCCGGTACTGGTCGCCGTGGGCGTGACGGCCGATCACGATCGGCTTGGTCCACCCCGGCACCAGGCGGGGCACGTTCTTGCAGATGATCGGCTCCCGGAACACGACGCCGCCGAGGATGTTCCGGATCGTGCCGTTGGGCGACCGCCACATCTTCTTGAGGCCGAACTCCTCGACCCGGGCCTCGTCGGGGGTGATGGTGGCGCACTTGACGCCGACGCCGTGCTCCTTGATGGCCTCGGCGGCGTCGATCGTGATCTGGTCCTCGGTCTCGTCGCGCTTCTGGATCGAGAGGTCGTAGTAGCGGAGGTCGATGTCGAGATACGGCAGGATCAGCTTGTCCTTGATGAACTGCCAGATGACGCGGGTCATCTCGTCGCCGTCCAGCTCGACGACGGGGTTCGCGACGGGGATCTTGGGCATCGGTCTGGCTCTCTTCCGCGACGGCACTTGTATTGGACTTGTCCAGCCTAGCCGGTCGCCCGCCTACCATCCGCGGCCGTGAGGGAGCGGCTTCCGGTGGACGATCCCGACGACCCCAGGATCGCCGAGTTCGTCGGGCTCCGTGAGCGCGCGCTGCGCCGCGGGCTGCGGCCGGCCGACCCCCGCCACCGCCTTCCCGGCACCGACGACGGCACCGGGGTGTTCGTCGCCGAGGGCGACGTCGTGGTGGTCCGGGCGCTGGCCGCCGGCTACCGCCTCCGGTCCGTGCTGGTCGACGCCACCCGCCGCGAGCCGCTGCCGGCCGAGGTCGAGGCGCTTCCGTCCGCCCCCACCTACGCCGCCGCCCCAGCGGTGCTGGAGCGCATCACCGGCCTCGGCGTCCACCGCGGCATCCTCGCCAGCTTCGACCGGCGGCCCCCGCCGCCGGCGGACGAGGTCCTGGCCGGCGCCCGCCGCATCACCGTGCTCGAGCGAGTGAGCAACCCGACCAACCTCGGGGTGATCCTCCGGTCGGCCCGGGGCCTGGGCATCGACGCCGCCCTGCTCGACCCGACCTGCACCGACCCCCTCTACCGGCGGGTGTCCCGGGTGGCGATGGGGGAGGGCTACGCGCTGCCCTGGGCGGTGCTGCCGCCGCTTCCGGCGGGTCTGGAGCCGGTCCGGGCCGCCGGCTTCCGGACCGTGGCGCTGACGCCCGACCCCGGCGCCGTCCCCATCGACGAGGTGGCGGCGGGCCCCGACGACCGGATCGCGCTCCTGCTCGGCGCCGAGGGCCCCGGCCTGACACCGGAGACGCTGGCCGCGGTCGACGTCCGCGCCCGCATACCCATGCACGGCGGCGTCGACTCGCTCAACGTCGGGGTCGCGGCCGGCATCGCCTTCTGGGTGCTCGGCCGGCGCGGCACCGCTACTATCTGACGGAGCGTCAGAAACCGAACGAGGGGCCGTCATGCTCGATCTCGCCATCCGCGGAGCCACGATCGTCGACGGGACGGGGGCGCCCGGCCGCCAGGGCGACATCGGCGTGGCCGACGGCCGGATCGTCGCCGTCGGGACGGTCGAGGACGACGCCGCCGAGACGCTGGACGCCGGCGGGCTGGTCGTCGCCCCGGGCTTCATCGACCCTCACACCCACTACGACGCCCAGCTGTTCTGGGACCCGACGGCGTCGCCGTCCAACGTCCACGGCGTGACCTCGATCGTGGCCGGCAACTGCGGCTTCACGCTGGCGCCCCTGCGGGCCGAGGACGCTGACTACGTCCGGCGCATGATGGTCAAGGTCGAGGGCATGCCCCTGGCCGCGCTCGAGGCCGGCGTCGACTGGCAGTGGGAGACGTTCGCCGAGTACCTCGACCGGCTCGACGGGGCCATCGGCGTCAACGCCGGGTTCATGGTCGGCCACTGCGCCCTCCGTCGCTACGTGATGGGCGCCGACGCCATCGGCAACGAGGCGACGCCCGAGCAGGTCGAGGCCATGGTCCGCCTGCTCCACGAGGCGATCGAGGCCGGCGGCCTGGGCTTCTCGACCACGCTGGCCTCGTCCCACAGCGACGGCGACGGCCAGCCGGTGGCGTCCCGCCACGCCTCCCGCGACGAGCTGCTGGCGCTGTGCGCCGCGGTCGGCGAGCACCCCGGCACGTTCCTCGAGGGGGCGTTCGAGGGCGGGCTCGACACCTTCACCGACGAGGAGATCGACCTGGTGGCGGCCATGACCGCCGCGGCAGGTCGGTCGCTCAACTGGAACGTCCTCACCGTCGACTCGGCCGCCCCCGACCGGGTCCCCCGCCAGCTGCAGGCGTCCGACGAGGCGGCGGCCCGCGGCGGCCGGGTCGTGGCGCTCACCATGCCGGTCCTCGTGCCGATGAACATGAACTTCGGCACGTTCTGCGCCCTGTGGCTCATCCCCGGCTGGGGCGACGTCATGCGCCTGCCGCTGGAGGAGAAGCGGGCCAAGCTGGCCGACCCGGCGGTCCGGCGCGAGCTGCTGGCCAAGTCGCGCAGCGAGGAGGCCGGCGTGTTCCGGCGCCTCACCGGGTGGGACCAGTACGTCATCGGCGACACGTTCTCCGAGGCCAACGAGGGCCTGTCCGGCCGGATCGTCGCCGACATCGCCGCCGAGCGGGGCCAGGAGCCGTTCGACACGCTCCTCGACATCGTGGCCGCCGACGACTTCCGCACCGTGCTGTGGCCGCGACCCACCGACAACGACGCCGAGTCGTGGCGGATGCGGCAGGAGGTGTGGGACGACCCCCGCACGATGATCGGCGGGTCCGACGCCGGCGCCCACCTCGACCGCATGTGCGGGTCGACCTACACGACCCGCCTCCTGGCCGACACGCTGCGGGGCCGCAAGCTCGTCTCGCTCGAGCGGGCCGTGCAGATGCTCACGCAGGAGCCGGCCCGGCTGTTCGGCCTGCAGGGGCGGGGCGAGATCGCCGTGGGCAACCACGCCGACCTGGTCGTGTTCGACCCCGAGACCGTGGGGGCCGAGAACGCCCGGCTGGTGGCGGACCTGCCCGGCGGGTCGGCCCGGCTCACCGCCGGGTCGGAGGGCATCGTGCGGGTCTACGTGGCCGGCACCGCCACCGTCGAGGACGGGAAGGCGACCGGCGCCACGCCCGGGCGGATCCTGCGCTCCGGGCGGGACACGGTGACGGTGCCGACGCGGTAGCGGACGAGCCTGCGGCGACCGGGGCGGGCTCGGCTGCGGCGGTCGTCTGTAGCGGGCCGCTGTGGTGCGGTCCCGGCCCGGGCGGCCCCGTCCAGCGGCCCGCTGGCCTGCGATCGTCCGTCTCTCTGGGTCCCGCTCGGGCCCCGTGGCGATCGACCCTTGACCGCAGGGTCAGGAACGGGTCTAACGTCGGCCTCGGGTGTACCGACGAGGACGAGGGGGATGTGCCAATGCAGGTCTACGACAAGGTGTACATCGACGGGGCCTGGGTGCCGTCCTCCGGGACGGGCTCGATCGACGTGTACGACTCGTCCAACGGCGAGGTGATCGGCCGCATCCCCGAGGGCACGGCTGAGGACGTCGACAAGGCGGTCCGGGCGGCCCGCGCTGCGTTCGACAGCTGGGCGACCACGCCGCCCGACGAGCGCGCCAAGTTCTGCTCCCGGATCGGCGACGGCCTGGCCAGCCGTACCGACGAGATCGCCACCGTGGTCACCCGCGAGGCGGGCATGCCCAAGTGGCTGAGCAGCATCATCCAGGCCGGGCTGCCGATCAACTCGTTCAAGACGGCGGCCCAGATCGCCGAGAGCTACGAGTACGAGGAGACGATCGGCAACAGCCTGGTCGTGCGCGAGCCGGTCGGGGTGGTGGGCTGCATCACGCCCTGGAACTACCCGCTGCACCAGATCGCCGCCAAGGTGGCCTACGCCATGGCCGCCGGCTGCACGGTCGTGCTCAAGCCGAGCGAGGTGGCGCCGCTCGACGCCATGATCCTCGCCGAGATCGTCCACGAGGTCGGGCTGCCGGCCGGCGTCTTCAACGTCGTCACCGGCACCGGCCCGGTGGTGGGCGAGGCCATCGCCGCCCACCCCGACGTCGACATGGTGTCGTTCACCGGCTCGACCCGGGCCGGCAAGCGGGTGGCCGAGGTGGCCGCCGGCACGCTCAAGCGGGTGGCGCTCGAGCTCGGCGGCAAGTCGGCCAACGTGCTGCTCGACAACCTCGACGACGAGGGGTTCGAGAAGGCCGTCCGCGACGGCGTCGGCAAGTGCTACATCAACTCGGGCCAGACCTGCACGGCGCTGACCCGCATGCTCGTCCCCGCCGACCGGCTGGCCGACGCCGAGCGCATCGCCGCCGACGAGGTCGAGACCAACTACCAGCCGGGCGACCCGTTCGCCGACGGCACCCGGCTCGGCCCGCTGTCGAGCGCCGCCCAGGTCGAGCGCGTCACCAACTACATCCAGAAGGGCATCGAAGAGGGCGCCAAGCTGGTCACCGGTGGGCCCGAGCGGCCCGAGGGGCTGGAGTCGGGCTACTACGTCCGGCCCACCGTGTTCTCCGAGGTGCGCAACGACATGACGATCGCCCGGGAGGAGATCTTCGGCCCCGTGCTGTCGATCATCCCCTACGAGGGCGGCGAGGACGAGGCGGCGCGCATCGCCAACGACTCCGACTACGGCCTGGCCGGCGGCGTGTGGTCCAGCGACCCCGAGCGGGCCAAGGCGTTCGCCCGGCGCATCCGGACCGGTCAGATCGAGGTCAACGGCGGGGCCTTCAACCCCAACGCCCCGTTCGGTGGCTACAAGAAGAGCGGCTACGGCCGGGAGTACGGCAAGTACGGCTTCGAGGAGTTCCTCGAGGTCAAGTCGATGCAGCTCTAGCCGGCGGGCTCCCGCTCCCCGCCGGGCGGCAGAGAAGGACCGAGGGGCCGTAGCGAACCGGGCCGGCGAGAGAGCCGGAGGCCCGGGCGTCCCGACCCGGCCGCGGGTCGGGCAGACTCGCGCGTGATGAGCGCCGCCCAACTCGACGCCGTGGTCGTGGGCGCGGGGCCCAACGGGCTGACCGCCGCCGTCACCCTGGCCCGGGCCGGCCTGGCCGTGCGCGTGATCGAGGCGACGGCCACGGTCGGCGGCGGTGCCCGGACCGCCGAGCTGACGCTGCCCGGCTTCCGCCACGACCTGGGCTCGGCGGTCCACCCGTTGGGCGTGGCGTCGCCGGCGTGGGCGGAGCTGCCGCTGGCCGAGCACGGGCTCCGGTGGCTCCAGCCCGAGCTGGCCCTGGCCCACCCAATGCCGGACGGCCCGGCCGCCGTGCTCGACCGCTCGCTGGAGGCGACGGCGGCCTCGCTGGGCCGCGACGGCGACGCCTGGCGGTCGCTGGTCGGCCCGTTCCTCGGCCGGTGGGACGACCTGGCTGCCGAGGTGCTCCGCCCGGTCGTGCACTGGCCCCGCCACCCGGTGCTGCTGGCCCGGTACGGGCTGCGGGGCGTGTGGCCGACCCGCGCCGCCCTCCCGCTGTACCGGTTCCGGGAGGAGCGGACCCGGGCGATGTTCGCCGGCCTGGCCGCCCACGTGATCGCCCCGCTGCGCGCCCCCATGACCGCGGCCGTGGCCCTGCTGTTCGCGGTCATGGCCCACGAGGGCGGCTGGCCGGTTCCTGCGGGCGGGGCGCAGGCGGTGGCCGACGCTCTCGCCTCGTACCTGCGGGCGCTGGGCGGCGAGATCGAGACCGGCCGCCCGGTGGCGTCGCTCGACGAGCTGCCGCCCGCCCGGGCCTACCTGCTCGACGTGACGCCGGCCGACCTGGCGGTCATCGCCGGCGACCGCCTGCCCGCCCGCTACCGCGGCCGGCTCGTCCGCTACCGGCCCGGGGCCGGCGTGTTCAAGCTCGACTACGCCCTCTCCGAGCCGGTGCCGTGGAAGGACGACGCCTGCCGGCGGGCGGGCACCGTGCACCTGGGCGCGTCCGCCGGCGAGATCGACGCCGCGCTCACCGCGGCCACGAGCGGGCGGGCGCCGGCGCCGCCGTTCCTGATCACGTCGCAGCCCACGGTCGTCGACCCGAGCCGGGCCCCGGCCGGCCGCCACGTGCTGTGGGCCTACGGGCACGTCCCCCACGGCTGGCGGGGGGACCTGACCGACGCCATCGAGGACCAGATCGAGCGGTTCGCGCCGGGCTTCCGCGACGTCGTGCTGGCCCGCAGCGCCTCCGGTCCGTCCGTCCTCGAGGCCCAGAACCCCAGCCTGGTCGGCGGCGACATCGCCAACGGCGCCTTCCAGGGCCGCCAGGTCGTGTTCCGGCCGGTGGCCAGCCTGGTGCCGTACGCCACCCCCGACCCGTCCGTCTACCTGTGCTCGAGCGCCACGCCGCCCGGCCCCGGCGTCCACGGCGTGTGCGGACAGCTGGCCGCCCGGGCGGCGCTGCGTCGGGCGTTCGGGCGGCGCGACGCGACCTGAGGCGGCGATGGACTGGCTCGCCGCCCCCGACTACTGGCTGGCCCGGCTGGTCATCCAGCGCGCCCTCGGCGCCATCTACCTGGTGGCGTTCCTCGTCGCCCTCACCCAGTTCCGGCCGCTGCTCGGCGAGCGGGGCCTGCAGCCCGTGCCCCGCTACCTGGACCGGGTGGGGTGGCGGCGGGCGCCCTCGCTGTTCCAGCTCCACTACAGCGACCGGTTCTTCGCGGTCGTGGCCGGGCTCGGCGCCGCGGTGGCGGCCCTGGCGGTGCTGGGCGTGCCCGAGCGGGGGCCGGCGTGGGCCTCGATGCTCGCCTGGTTCGTGCTGTGGGGGCTGTACCTGTCGATCGTCAACGTCGGCCAGGTCTTCTACGGCTTCGGCTGGGAATCGCTGCTGCTGGAGGCCGGGTTCACCGCCATCTTCCTGGGGCCGGCCGACATGGCCCCGCCGACCCTGGTGCTGTTCCTGTTCCGGTGGCTGCTGTTCCGGGTCGAGTTCGGCGCCGGCCTGATCAAGATGCGGGGCGACCCGTGCTGGCGCGACCTGACCTGCCTCGACTACCACCACGAGACCCAACCGATGCCGGGGCCGCTGAGCTGGTGGTTCCACCGCCTGCCCCGCCCGCTCCACCGGGTCGAGGTGGCGGCCAACCACGTCGCCCAGCTCGTGATGCCGCTGCTGCTGTTCACGCCGCAGCCGTTCGCCTCGGTGGCGGGCCTGGCCATGATCGCCACCCAGGGCTGGCTGGTGGCGTCCGGCAACTTCTCGTGGCTGAACGTGCTGACGATGACGCTGGCGGTCAGCGCCCTCGACGGCCGGCTGCTCGACCCCGTCGTGCCGGCCTCGCCGCCGGCGCTGGCGGACCCGCCGGCGTGGTTCGCCGGGTTCGTGGTGGCGTTCACGGCCCTGGTCGTGGTCCTGAGCTGGTGGCCGGTCCGCAACATGCTGTCGAGCCGCCAGCTGATGAACTTCAGCTTCAACCGGTTCCACCTGGTGGGCACGTACGGGGCCTTCGGGTCGATCACCAAGGTCCGCCACGAGGTGGTGATCGAGGGGACCGACGACCTGGCCCCCACGGCCGACACCGAGTGGCGGGAGTACGAGTTCAAGGGCAAGCCCGGCGACCCCTGGCGCCGCCCGCCCCAGGTCGCGCCCTACCACCTGCGGCTGGACTGGCTGATGTGGTTCGCGGCCCTGTCGCCGCTGCGGTCGGAGCCGTGGCTGCCGGCGCTGGTCCGCAAGCTGCTGGAAGGCGACCGGGCGACGCTGCGGCTGCTGCGCCACAACCCGTTCCCCGACCGCCCGCCGGCGTGGGTGCGGGCCCGCCTCTACCGGTACCGGTTCACGACCTGGAAGGAGCGGCGGGCGACCGGGGCGTGGTGGCACCGCACGCTGGTCGGCGAGTACCTGCGGCCCGTGCGCCTGCGCCGCCCGGCCGGGGCCGCGCCCGGCGCCGGCTCGGGCAGGCCGGCCGGGGACAAGGCGGGCAACGGCGCCGGCTCGGGCAGGCCGGCCGGGGACACAGCGGGCGACCGGAAGGGACCGGCGGAGAACGCGGGGACGGGAGGCGACAGCGGGACGGGCGGCGACGCGGGGACCGGCGGCGACAGGGGGACCGGCCGCGCCGTCACGTGAGGCCCAGCACGGCCATGGCCGCCACCAGCGTGAACGCCCCGACCAGGTCGACCGACGAGCTGACCAGCGGGATGCCGTAGGAGTCGGGGTCGACGCCCAGCCGGTCGGCGGCCAGCGAGCCGTAGTAGGCGACGGCGACGACGAAGGCGACGGCGATCGAGCCGCCCAGCACCGACACCGCCACCATCTTGGCCAGGCCGGGGCCGGACTGGCCGAGCAGGCTGGCCGTGACCTGGGCGCCGAGGGCGTTGAAGGCGTACACGGGCAGGGCAAGGGCGGCGACCAGGGCGATGTCGCGGCGGGCGGCGTGGTCGGGGAACCGGGCCGGGCGGGTCAGGCCGAGGGCCAGCTTGCTGGCCAGCCGGCCCGACAGGATGCCGCCGAGCGCCCCGGCGCTGCTCAGGTGCGCCGGGACGAGCACGAGCAGGGCGGGCAGGGCGGCGAAGGCGTCGAGCCGCCGCTCGAGCACGACGCCGGCGGTGGCGCTGACCGTGCCGGCGACGGCGAGCACGGGCAGCGACTCCCGGACGATGCGGCGCAGCTGGTCGAGCCGCGAGCGGGCGCCCGCCACCAGCGTCGCCGCCGCGCCGACGATCAACAGGCTGGCCACGAGCCCGGTGACCACCGGGATGCCGAGGAGGTAGGTGGCCAGCCACAGCGCCGGCAGCGTGAGCACGTCGCCGAGCGTCGAGACGAGCGGGGCGTTCACGGTGTCGAGGTCCCACCCGAACCGCACGGCGCCGGCCGCCAGCCCCAGCGCTGCCGTCAGCACCAGGGTCGAGGCCAGCATGCCGCCGGCGATCGAGATCGTGGCCAGGTCGAGCAGCCGGACGCCCTGGCCCAGGTCGAAGGCCGTGCACACCACCGCGGCCACCAGCGCCAGGATCAGCGACATCGCTGCCGTGAGCACGATGGCGGCCAGCACGTTCTGGCCGAGGACGCTGTCGCGCCGGGTCGTCAGCCGGAACGTACCGGTGTGGATGGCCGTGCTGATCCGGTTGCCGAACGACCCGAAGATGTTGCCCCGCAGGCCGATGGCCGCCGGCACCAGCACCAGCAGCCCCGGGTAGCGCTCGAACGAGCTGGTGATGGAGCCGAGGATCCCGCCGGCCGCGAAGCTCGTCGTGCTGTTCAGCCCGAGCGCGACGAGGCCCTGACCGGCCACGGCCGCGCCCGGGCCCAGGCGGGCCCTGATGCGACGGCCCACGGGATGCGCGCGGCGAGGGACCATCGGGGTTCCATTCGGGAAAGCACTCTCCGGGCGGGGTCGGGGAGGGCCCGCACCGAAAGCGCGCCCAGAGTAGTGGCCCGGCGGGGCGCCCTTCGGTGCGCGCCGCGACCTGCCAGCATCGACGCATGGAGCAGCCCGAGTTCAGCACGATCGCCGTCCGCGTCGACGGCGCGGTGGGCCGCCTGTGGCTGGACCGCCCCGACAAGCTCAACCCCCTGTCGCCCACGACGCTGACCGAGCTGGTCGCCGCGGCCGAGTGGTTCGACGGCCTGCCCGATTTGCGGGTGGTGGTGATCGGCGGGCGGGGCCGGGCCTTCTCGGCGGGGGCCGACATGGAGATGTTCGGCCAGCAGACCGACGTGATGGCGGCCCGGCGGACCACCGACGACGGGCGCCGCATGGCCGACGCCATCGAGGCGATGGAGGCGGTCACGATCGCCCGCATCCACGGGCACTGCGTGGGTGGGGGCGTCGTCCTGGCCTCCGCCTGCGACCTGCGGGTGGCGGCGGAGGGGACCCGGTTCGCCATCCCCGAGGTCGACCTCGGGGTGCCGCTGACCTGGGGTGGTATCCCCCGCCTGGTCCGCGACATCGGCCCGGTGGCCACCAAGGAGCTGGTCATGACCTGCCGGCCGTTCGACGCCGCCGAGGCCCGCGAGCTGCGGTTCGTGAACCGGGTCGTGCCCCTGGACCGACTCGACGCCGAGGTCGGCCAGCTCGCCGAGCAGCTGGCCGGCAAGGCGGGGTTCGCCGTCCGGGCCACCAAGCGCCACGTCGACGCCCTCGGCGCCCAGGCCTGGGGGCGTGACCGGACCTGGTTCGACGCCGACGCCCTGCTGACCGCCACCCGCGACCCCGAGAGCCAGGCGGCCCTGATCCGGTACGTCGAGGAGCTGAACCGGCGCCGCACCGCGCGGTCCGGCGCGTGAGAGGATCGCCCGATGGACAGCTGGTGGGACGCGGTGCGGGACGTGCTCGACACCTACCGGGCCGAGCCGACCTCGTGGGTGGTGCTCGCCACCGGGGTCGGCGCCCTGCTGGCCGTCGTGGTCGACGGGGTGTGGCGGCGGGCCCGCAACGTCGTGACGATCGTGCACGAGGGCGGCCACGCCGTCGCCGCCCTGCTGACCGGCCGGCGGCTGACCGGTATCCGGCTGCACTCCGACACGTCGGGCCTGACGCTGTCGGTGGGCAAGCCCCGGGGGCCCGGCATGGTGGTGACCGCGGCGGCCGGCTACATCAGCCCCTCGCTGGTCGGCCTGGCCGGGGTCGCCCTGCTGGCCATCGACCAGGTCACGGTCATGCTGTGGGCGGCCACGGTGGTGTTGGCCGGCATGCTCGTCATGGTCCGCAACGTGTACGGCGCCTTCTCGCTGGTCGCCACCGGGGCGGTGATCGTGGCGGTGTCGCTGCTGGCCTCACCCGAGGTGCAGGCGGCCTTCGGGTACGCCATGACGTGGTTCCTGCTGCTGGGCGCCGTGCGGCCGGTCGGCGAGCTGGTGCGCGAGCGCCGGCGCCATCCCGAGCGGCGCACCGACGCCGACCAACTGGCCCGCATCACCGCCATCCCCGCCGCCGGCTGGATCGCCTTGTTCGGCCTCGTCACGGTCGGCTCGCTGGCCGGCGGGGCGTGGCTGCTCCTCGCCTGATCGGCCCGGCGGCGGGCCGACCGCTCTGTCTGGAGGTGATTCAGCTCTTGACTCGTTCCAAGGCCGGCGGGATGGTGTAGCCAGCGTCTGGCGAGGGGGTGCGGCCGGACAGCGCCCGGCGATGTGGGGGGGGTCAGCCGATGCCGGCACACGACGACGAGGCCGCCGTCGAGCCGCCGGGCGGGGAGGACGATCCGGACGCCGGGGTGCCGGGTGGACCGGGCGGCGCCGCCAGGCGCGACGCCCGCATCGAGGAGCTCCGGGCCGAGCTCCAGCGGCTCCAGGCCCGGGTGGCCGCCGACATCGCCCGGCAGCGCCGGGCGGCGATGAAGCTGCAGGCGCTGCTCGAGGAGGAGCGGCATCGGGCCCGCCAGGCCCGCCGCCAGGAGCGGGTCCGGCGCCTGCGGTCCCGCCCCGAGCACACCGCCGGGTCCGAGCCGACGCCCGACCCGGTGTCGGACCCGCCGGACCCGCCGCAGCCCCCGCCGGGCTGAGCCCGCGGGGCTGAGCCCGCTGAGCCCGCGGGGCTGAGCCCATCCCGTCCGCCTACCCTGGTCACGGACGAGGGAGGGATCATGTCCGACGTGATCGAGACCACCGGGCGGACCGGCGCCGCCGAGACCAAGCCCCGGGCGTCGTTCCACGCCATGACCGAGGGCACCAAGGCCGACTGGGACATCATCGCCGCCGGCTCGATCGAGTTGGCCGCCGGCCTGCCCGACCGGGTGCTCGACCACCTGCGCCTCCTGGGCGGCGACTTCGGCGGCTTCGCGGTCGACCGCCTCGAGCACTCGCTGCAGACCGCCACCCGCGCCTACCGGGCCGACCGCGACGACGAGTACGTGTTCTGCGCGCTCCTGCACGACATCGGCGACACGCTGGCGTCGCTCAACCACGCGGATCTGGCGGCGGCCATCGTCAAGCCGTTCGTCAGCGAGCAGAACCACTGGATGGTCGAGAAGCACGCCATCTTCCAGGGCTACTACTTCTTCCACCACCTGGGCCTCGACCGCGACCTGCGCGAGCAGTTCCGGGGCCACGAGTGGTTCGACTACACCGCCGAGTTCTGCGAGGAGTTCGACCAGGCGGCGTTCGACCCCAGCTACGACTCGCTGCCGCTCGAGCACTTCGAGCCGCTGGTGCGCAGCGTGATGTCGTCACCCAAGCGCAGCATCTACATGCGGTCGTCGTCCGCGTCCGCCTGAGTCGGGGAGGCCCGCGCTGGGCGAGGCCCGACGCGGCGCGGGCTGGGAGGTGCTGGAGGACAGGGCCGCCCGGCGCGCCGCGTCCTGCTGCTGCCGGCCAACCTGGCCACGGCGAGTTCGTCCACGGCAGGGTCGGGGCCGAGCTCGCAGCCGGCGGGCGCCCGCGTGGCACGCTGGCGACCGATGACCGCCCGTGAGCCCTTCCTCGCCTCCCGCCTGCAAGGCTTCGGCACCACGATCTTCGCCGAGATGTCGGCGCTGGCCGCCCGGACGGGGGCCATCAACCTCGGGCAGGGGTTCCCCGACACCGACGGCCCGCCCGAGGTGGCCGAGGCCGCCATCGCCGCCATCCGTGCCGGGCACAACCAGTACCCGCCGGGCCCCGGCATCCCCGAGCTGCGGGCGGCGGTGGCCGAGCACCAGAAGCGGTTCTGGTCGCTCGACGTCGACCCCGACCGCGAGGTGCTGATCACCGCCGGCGCCACCGAGGCGCTGACCGCCGCCTTGCTGGCGCTGTGCGAGGTGGGCGACGAGGTGCTCACGTTCGAGCCCACCTACGACTCCTACCAGGCCGCGGCGGCGATGGCCGGGGCGACGCTGCGGGTGGTCACACTCGAGCCGCCCGACTACGACCTCGACGTCGACGCCCTGGCCCGAGCGGTGACGCCCCGCACGCGCCTCGTCCTGCTCAACTCGCCCCACAACCCCACCGGCAAGGTGTTCACCGACGACGAGCTGGCCGCCGTCGCCCGGCTGTGCGTCGAGCACGACCTGCTGGCGGTGACCGACGAGGTGTACGAGCACATCGTGTTCGAGGGCGCCCACCGACCGCTTGCCAGCCTGCCCGGCATGGGCGAGCGCACGCTGACCGTGTCGTCGGCCGGCAAGACGTTCTCGTTCACCGGGTGGAAGGTGGGTTGGGCGTGCGGGCCCGAGCCGCTGGTCGCCGCCGTCCGGACGGCCAAGCAGTTCCTCACGTACGTGAACGGGGCCCCGTTCCAGCACGCGGTCGTGACCGGGCTCGGGCTGGGCGACGACTACTTCGAGGGGCTGCGCGCCGACCTGGCGGCCAAGCGCGACCTGCTGTGCGACGGCCTGGCCGCCGCCGGGTTCGCCGTGTTCCGGCCCCGGGGGACGTACTTCGTCACCGCCGACATCCGGCCCCTGGGCGAGGACGACGGGATGGCGTTCTGCCGGTCGCTCCCCGAGCGGGCCGGCGTCGTGGCCGTGCCCAACGCCGTCTTCTACGCCGAGCCCGAGCGCGGCCGCCACCTGGTCCGCTTCACGTTCTGCAAGCGCCGGGGCGTGTTGGCCGAGGCTGCCGAGCGCCTGGCGCAGCTGCGCTGAGGAGGTTCGGCGGGGAACCGCGGCCGGAGCGGCCCCCGGGGCGTTGCCGGGGGTGTCGCGTCCCGCGTCGCACCCGGTCGGCGGGGGTCGGGGGTAGAAAGGGGCGTGTGGCACGCGTCGGACGAGGCCCTGCTGGCGGGGTACGCCACCGGTGACCCCGAGGCGGCGGCCGTCTTCGTCCGCCGGTTCCAGGCCCGGGTCGTCGGCCTGGCGCTGCTGATCACCCGCGACCAGGCCGACGCCGAGGAGGTGGCCCAGGACGCCTTCGTGCGGGCCTGGCGCTACGCCGCCAGCTACGACCCCCGCCGGGGTCCCGTCAGCGGCTGGCTGCTCGGCATCACCCGCAACGTGGCCCTCGACCGGGTGCGGCTGGCCGACCGCCGCCCCTGGCGGTCCCTGGCCGAGCCGGCGCGCGACCGTCTCGCCGACCCGCCGGACGAGGGCGACGACCTGGCGGCGGCCGCCGGCCGGCGCGACGAGCTGGCCCGGGTCGCGGACTCGCTCCGGACGCTGCCCGACGAGCAGCGCGAGGCGCTGGTGGCGGTCACGCTGCTGGGCCTGAGCGCCCGGGAGTACGCCGAGGGGGCGGGCGTACCGCTGGGCACCGCCAAGACCCGGATCCGGCTCGGGCTGCGCAAGCTGCGCGACCGCCTGGGGGTGCGCGCCCCGTGACGCCGCCGACCTGCGACCAGATGCGCGAGCTGGCCCCCGACCTGGCGCTCGGGCTGCTGACCGGCGCCGAGCGGGCGGCGGCGCTCGACCACCTCGAGGGCTGCGCCGCCTGCCGGGCCGAGGTGGCGTCGCTCACCGACGTCGGGGAGGCGGTGCTGGCGCTCGCCCCCGAGGTCGAGCCGCCGCCGGGCTTCACGGCGCGGGTGCTGGACCGCATCGCCGCCGCCCGGGCGGACGAAGCGCGGGGGGACGAAGCCCGGGGGGACGAGGGTCCGGTGGCCGAGCCCCCGGCGGCCGCGGTTCCCGGCGCGCGGGCGCTCGAGGCGTCCGGGCCGGGCGCCACGCCCGGTCCGGACCACAGGTTGGCGGGGGAGGCGCCGGCCCCCGGGGACACGCCCACCCCGGCGGCGGGCCCGTCCCGCCGGTCCCGCCGCCGGTGGGCGGTGCCGGCCGCGGTGGCCGCGGCGGCCGCCGTCCTGGCGGTGGTCGGGGCCGTCGGGCTGGCGGTCACGAGCGACGACGGCGACGGGGACGGCCGCGGCGGCGCCGAGCTCGCCGCCGAGCTGCGCACGGCCGCCGGCCGGGTGGTCGGCCGGGCCACCGTGGACGGCGCCGACCCGACCACGCTGACCGTCGAGATGGACGGCTGGCTCGACCGGCCCGGGGCCTACGGCGAGGACGGGGCCCGCACCTGGTGGCTGCGGGTCGCCACCCGGGACGGCGGAGAGGAGTCCTATGCGCTGCCGCGCGACCGGGCCGACCCCTGGCACGTCCCGCTCGACGACGGGGGCGGCCAGGTCGCCTCGGTGGCGGTGGTCGACGAGACCGGCCGCACCTGGTGCTCGGGCTCGTTCGACCCGCCGGCGGCCGATGACTAGAATTCGGGTTCAGAAGGGGAGTAGCCCCACACCCGCGGTTCCCGTGACCGAGGGTGCATCGGTCGTTCGACACACTGGCCAATAGGCCCGGGCGGCCGGCCCGCTGCGGCGGGTGGGCGAGACCTTCGATCACTGGACGATCGCTGTCCGGGATCGAGGTCGCGTGCCCCCTCCTCCCGGTCAGCAGGACCGAGGAGAGCGCCGTGGGACCACTGTTCGCCGCCCTGGGACTGGTGTTCGTCGCCGAGCTGGGCGACAAGACCCAGCTCGTCGCCTTGGGCTTCGGGGCCCGCCACCGGCTCGCGCCGGTGCTGGCAGGCGTGGTGACCGCCTACGCGGCCTGCAACCTGCTGTCGGTGGTCGTCGGCGGGCTGCTGGGCGCCGCCCTCCCCACCCGGGGGATCGGCCTGGTCGGCGGCGTGCTCTTCCTGGCCCTCGCCGTCTGGAACCTCCGCCAGGACGACGAGGACGAGGAGGGCGAGGTCGGCGGCGACCGCATCGCCGCCCGGGCGGTGTTCGCCTCGGTGGCGACCACCATGTTCCTCGCCGAGCTGGGCGACAAGACCATGCTGGCCACCGCCACGCTGGCCGCCCAGAACGAGCCCGTCCTCGTCTGGATCGGGGCCACGCTCGGGATCGTCGCCAGCGGCGTGCTCGGCGTCCTGCTGGGCCGGGCCTTCGGGGCACGCCTGCCGGCCCACGTCACCCGCATCGGGTCGTCGGTGCTGTTCGCCGGGTTCGGGCTCGGGCTCCTGATCGCCAACATCTGAGCGCCGGCGTCGAGCGGCGGCTACCGGCCGCCGGTGACCGAGCGGCGGCTATCGGTGCCCGCGGTCGAGACCCGGCGGCCGAGCGGTGGCTACCGGTGCCCGCGGTCGAGACCCGGCGGCCGCGTCGGCCGGTGACCACCGGCCCCGGATCGGCTAGCGTTCGGGCCAGGACACGGTTCAGGGAAGTCGGTGCGAATCCGACGCGGTCCCGCCACTGTGACCGGGGAGCGAACCCCGACGACGCCACTGGGCAGCGACGCCTGGGAAGGCCGGGGCGAGCGGTGATCCGGGAGCCAGGAGACCGACCGTGACCCAGTGGGCCGGCCGGCCCACTCCACGAGGATGGAGGAGACGCAACAGATGGCCGCAATCACCACCCGCCCCGAGGTCACCGTCCCGGTTTCCCGCTGGGGCTACGTTTTGCTGCTCGCCGCGATCGGTGTGCTCTACCTGGTGAGCTTCGAGGCCGGGCCCCTGTCCGAGGCGATGGGCCAGGCCGGCAGCTTCTTCCACGAGCTGTTCCACGACGGGCGCCACATGCTCGGCGTGCCCTGCCACTAGTCCGAGGCTCGGTCCCGTGACAATCGAGGCGCTGCGCCGGTTCGATCCGACGCGGCTGGGTCCGCTCGCCCTCACGGCCGCGGCCGTGGGGCTGCTGGCCGGCATCGTCGCCGCGCTGTTCGCCACCGTCGCTGGCGAGCCGGCGATCGAGGACGCCATCGCCATCGAGGAGGCGCAGGCCGAGGCCGAGGGCGCCGCCCCCGACGATGCCGCCGAGGAGGCCGAGGTCTCCCGGTCCGACCAGCGGGGCGTCGGCCTGTTCGCCGCCTACGCCCTGACCGGGGCGGCGTTCGGGGGCCTGCTCGCCCTCACCGCCCACGGCCTGCGGCGCGGCCGGCCCGACGTCTGGAAACGGGTGGTCATGGGCGGCGCCATCCTGGCCGGCGCGGTCACGGTGGCGCCGTGGCTCAAGTACCCGCCCAACCCGCCGGCGGTCGGCGACCCCGACACGCTGGCCGAGCGGCAGTCGTGGTACGTCACGACGATCCTGGTGGCGGCGCTGGTGGGGCTGGGGGCGACGATCCTGGCCCGGCGGCTGCGCGACGCCGGCTGGCCCGACCACCGGCGCCTGGCCGCGGTGGCGGCCGCGGTCGTCGCGCCCATGCTGGTCGTCTTCGCCGCCTTCCCGCCCGGGCCCGACGAGGTCCCGGTGCCCGCCCAGCTGGTCTGGCGGTTCCGGGTGGCGTCGTTGGGCGCCAACCTCACGCTGTGGGGGGTGCTGACGCTGGCGGTGGCGTGGCTGGCGGCGGAGGCCCAGGCCCACCTGCCGGGCGCCGACGACGACCGCCGTCCGGCGCCGGTCAGCGGCCGCCGCTGACGTCGAGGATGGCGCCCGTCGGCCGCCGGGCGGGGTCGTCGGCCCGCCGGCGTCAGCCCGCTGTCATCCGGCGGCCGTGACCCTCGGCCGTCAGCCCGCCGCCGGGGTCAGCGGGTGGTCGACGAAGAACTCCCACATGACCTCGTTGGCCGAGATCGCCATCGTCGTCGTCCCCATGATCTCCTCGAGCGAGGCCGAGAACTCGCTGCCCGGCCAGGTGTGGCCGCCGCCCTCGACGCGGTAGAGGGCGACGTCGGCGCCGTCGGGGCACGGGTAGCGCTCGACGGTCACGTCGTCGGCCACCTCCTCGGCCTCGGGCTCGGCGTCGCAGCCGTTGCGCTCGGCCCAGGCGGCGGTGATCTCGGGCACACTGGGCTCGTCGGACCCGCCCGTGGTGGGCGGCGGGGCGTCGCCCACCGTGCCGCCCGAGCCGTCGGGCGCGGGCAGGTCGGCGACGGCTGGGCCGAGACCGCCCTCGAACGACACGAACTGGTCGTCGGTGCCGTGGAAGGCGACGACGGGGACGGGGCGGGCGGGGTCGCAGCCGTCGACGTCCTGGATGCCGGCGACCGGGGCCACGGCCGCCACCCGGTCGGCGTAGGCGCACGCCACCGCCGAGGTCATGAACGCGCCGTTGGACAGGCCGGTGACGTAGACCCGGTTGGTGTCGACGCACAGCGTCTCCTCGGCCTCGTCGAGCAGGTCGCCGATGAACGCCATGTCCTCGCCGTCGAGCGAGGTGTCCCAGCGGGGGACCTCCCCTTGGCCGTGGGGGGTGAGGGTCACGAACCCCTCCTGCTCGCCGTAGGCGGCCAGGTCGGACATCTGGGTGTGGACCTCAGCCCCCTCGGCGTAGCCGTGGATGTCGACGACCAGGGGCACGGGCGTGCGGCCGTCGTGGGCCTCGGGCACGTGGCGCAGGTACCAGCGCTCGCGTCCGCCGGAGGTCGTCGTGACCCGCTCGTCGCCGGCCGGCACCGGGTCGGCCGCCTCGCAGCCCGCCGACGGGGCGGGCTCGACCGCCTCGCGGGCCTCGCCGGCCTCGGCGGTGGCGTCGTCCGGTCCGCCGGTGCCGGGGTCGTCGCCGCCGTCGTCGTCCCCCGAGCAGGCGCCCAGCGCCAGCACGGCGGCGGCCGCCAGCGCGGCCAGGCGCCCGACCGCCGTCCGCAGCGAGCTCGTATGCATCGGCCCCCCTTGTCCCCCGTGTGTCCCCCGTGTGGGTCCCCCTGCTGCTCCCGCCGGGACCCTACCCGAGGTAACTGGTTGTTCGTCAGGTCGGATGGTCCGAGTTCGAACCGTCGGGCTGAGCGGCCGGTCCGGGTGCGGCCGTCAGGCGATGTCGACCAGGCCCCAGTCGAGGGCCGTCTCGGCGTCGAGGACGGCGCCGGTGAGGGCCATCCAGGCCGTCCGCTGGCGGCCGATGCGCCGGGGGATCGTGACCGTCCCGCCCGCCCCGGGGATCAGGCCCATGCGGATCTCCGGCAGCTGGAACGTGGCGTCGGGGGCGGCGACCACCCGGGCCGCCAGCGCCGCCAGCTCGATGCCGGCACCGATGCAGGCCCCGTGCACGTGGGCCGTCGTGCGGTCGGCGCACCGGCGCAGGGCCCGCGCCGGGCTCCGGCTGACCCGGACCAGGTGGGCGGTGACCGGGTCGGGCGTCGTGCCGAACTCGTCGAGATCGCCGCCGGCGCAGAACGCCGGCCCGGCGCCGCGGAAGTCGACCCGGTCGATGGTGGGGTCGAGGGCGGCCAGGTCGAACGCCTGCACGAGGGCGTCCCGGGTGGCGGCGTCGACCGCGTTGCGGACGTGGGGGCGCTGCAGCCGGACCACCAGCGTCCCGTCCCGCCGGGTGACCTCGACCGGCGCCTCGTCCCGGGGGCGGGGCGGGCGCGGCTCGCGGCTCTCGAGCCACGACTTGAACTCGGAGCCGGCCTGGAGCGTCGAGTAGGCCAGCGACTCCGCCACCAGCGCGTCGTCGAACGACAGGTCCCGGCCCATGCGCAGGACCTGGACCAGGGCGGTGGCGGCCCGGGGCGCGCACAGCACGCTGAGCGTCAGGGTGGACAGCGCCCGGTCGATGCCCTCAGGGCAGCTCCGCCACGGGCGGGGCGCGTTCGGGACGTCGGTGAGGAGCACGTCGAGGTCGGGCGGGTGGGCGAGGGTGCGGGGGAGCGACCCGATGCCGACGACGACGCAGGGGAGGTGGCGGGCGACGGCCGCCAAGGCGGGGGCCTTGGCGTCGTCGATGTCGACGGCCAGGAGGGAGTTCCCGGCCAGGGGGCCGACGTTCTCGCGCGCCAAGCCCCCGTCGAGCATGTCGAACACCTGCGCCGGCGTGACGACGGGAACGCCGACGGCATCCATCTGGGGGGTCATGGGGTGAACCGTAACCTGGTGAGGTGACCGAGCGTGACGATCGGAGCGCCGAGAAGGTTACGGGTGGGGACCAGGAATTTTCCCGGTTGGCCCGGTTCCTCGCCCGAGAGCTGGCGTTACCCGTGCTCACGCTGCGTGCGGACGCGGGGGACCGGGGTTCCGAGGGTCCGACGGACTCGCACGGCGCGTCGGCCGCGTGGGCGGCGTGCGGGGCCATGTGGCTGACCGGGCACCCGGACGGGCCGCCCTTGGCGCCGGCAGGTGCAGTGGCCCCGGCGGTGGGGGCGGCGGTCCGGGCGGCGGTCCGGCTGGGAGCCGCCTGGGCGGGCGGTCCCGGCGGGGCCCGCGGGGCCGCGGGCGGCTCGGGTGCGGGCGGCCGGGCGAGCGGACCCGGTGCGGCCGCCGCGGGGACGGGCCCGGGCGGCGCCGCGGGCGGTGTGGCCGGAACCGCCAGCGGAGCCGGCGTCGAGGTCGGGGCCGCCGGCGGGACCGTCGGGGACGGGGCCGGCGAGGTGGCCGACGTGCTTACCGGGCGGGCGGCGTGGCTCGGGCTGCGCCGGGCGGGCCGGACGTCGGCCAACGGGTCGTGCCGGCTGCTGCCGGCGGCCGACGGGTGGGTGGCGGTCAATCTGGCCCGGCCGAGCGACGTGGAGGCCGTGCCGGCGCTCATCGAGCGGTCGGTGGACGGCGACCCGTGGGCGGCGCTCGCCCGGGCCGTCGCCGGCCTGCCGGCCGCCGCCGTCGTGGAGCGGGCCGGGCTGCTCGGCCTGCCGGTGGCGGCGCTGCCCGCCGACCGCGCCGAGGGCTCCGGCGCCGAGGCCGGCCCGTCCGCCGAGCCCGGGCCCGTGGGGACCGGGCCGGACGAGCCCGGGCCGTTCCGGGCGTTCCGGCGGGGCGAGGCCCGGGCGGGCGGTACCTGGCCGGCCGGGGGTCCGGACGGGGCGCGTCCGCTGGTGGTCGACCTGTCGTCGATGTGGGCCGGGCCCCTGTGCGCCCGGCTGCTGGGCCGGGCCGGCCTGCGGGTGGTGAAGGTGGAGAGCACGGCCCGACCCGACGGCGCCCGGGCGGGCGACGCCCGGTTCTACGCCTGGCTGCACGCCGGGCACGAGAGCGTGGCCCTCGACTTGGCCCAGGAGTCGGGGCGGCGGGCGCTGCGCGACCTCGTGGGCTGGGCCGACGTCGTGCTCGAGTCGTCCCGCCCCCGGGCGCTGGCCCAGCTGGGCGTCGAGGCCGAGCGGGTCGTGGCCGCCCGACCCGGCGTCACGTGGGTGAGCATCACCGGGTACGGACGGGAGCAGCCGGGGGCCGGCCGGGTGGCGTTCGGCGACGACGCCGCCGTGGCCGCCGGCCTGGTGGCCCGCGACGACCGGGGCGAGCCGGTCTTCTGCGCCGACGCCGTGGCCGACCCGATCACCGGCCTCTACGCCGCGGTGGGTGCGTTGGCCTCGCAGGCGGTCGGAGGCGGGCACCTGCTCGAGGTGGCCATGGTCGAGGCTGCCCGGTTCGCCGCCGCCACCCCGGCACGGCCCGTGGCCGCGGTCGAGGCGGGTCCGGGCCGCTGGGTGGTGCCCGGCGCCGCCGGGTCGCCGTCCCAGCCGGTTGTCCCCCCGGCCCCGCCCCGGCTCGACCCGGGCGCCCTCGACGCCGTCCGCCCCCTCGGCGCCGACACTGGCCGCCTCCTCGCCGAGCTCAGGTCCCCCGCCGCCCCGCTCGGCGGGCGGCGGGAGCGTGGGACGGCTGGGGGTGGGGGGTGCTGATCGTCGGTGGGGAGGTCGACGGGCGGCCCGGGGTGGACGTCCGGGTGGACGGCGACCGCGTCGCCGAGGTCGGGCCGGGGCTGGCCCGGGCAGCGGGCGAGCCGGTCGTCGAGGCCGACGGCGGGGCGGTCATCCCCGCCCTCCACGACCACCACGTCCACCTGCGGTCGCTGGCCGCCTCCCGGGCGTCGGTGCGCCTGGGGCCGCCGGCGGTCCGCGACCGGGCCCAGTTCACCGCCGCCCTCCGGGCCGCGGCCGCCGACGCATCGGACGGCGCCTGGGTGCGGGGCGTCGGCTACCACGAGTCGGTGGCCGGGCCGCTCGACCGGGCGGCGCTCGACGCCGTCGTGGCGGACCGGCCGGTGCGGGTCCAGCACCGCAGCGGCGAGCTGTGGGTCCTCAACTCGGCGGCGCTGCGGGCGGTCGGGCGCCCGAACCACGGGTCCGGCCGCTTGTGGCGGGCCGACCGGTGGCTGGCCGATGTCGTCCCCCGGGTCCCGCTCGACCTGGACGCGGTGAGCCGCGAGGCCGCCGCCTGCGGCGTCGCCGGGTTCACAGACGCCGACCCCGAGCGCACCCAAGCCGACCTCGACGCCCTGGCGGCCGCGGCCCGGGCCGGCGAGCTGCGCCAGCGGGTCGTGGCGATGAGCGCCGGCGGCCTGGACGTGGACGCCGGCGTCGGGCTGGCGGCCGGCCCCCGCAAGCTGCTGCTCGACGACGCCACGCTGCCGCCGCTGCCCGACCTGGCCGCCACGATCGCCGCCGCCCACCACCGGGGCGAGCCCGTGGCCGTGCACTGCGTGACCCGCGCCCAGCTGGTGGTCACGCTGGCCGCCCTGGACGACGCGGGGCCCCGGGCTGGCGATCGCATCGAGCACGCCGCCGTGGTCCCGCCCGAGTTGCGGGACGACATGCGCCGGCTGGGCGTCACGGTGGTGACCCAGCCCCACTTCGTGGCCGAGCGGGGCGACGAGTACCTGACCGACGTCGACCCCGCCGACCGGGACCTGCTCTACCCCTGCGCCTCGCTGCGGGCCGCCGGCGTGCCGGTGGCGGCCGGCTCCGACGCCCCGTTCGGGCGGCCCGACCCGTGGGCGGCCATGCGGGCGGCCGTCGACCGGCGGACGGCCTCCGGGGCCGTCGTGGCCGGGACCGAGCGGGTGGCGGCCCGCGCCGCGCTCGGGCTGTTCCTCGGCCGGCCGGACGCCCCGGGCGTCGAGCGCCGGGTCGAGCCCGGGGAGCCGGCCGACCTGTGCGTGCTCGACCGGCCCCTGGCCGCCGCCCTGGCGGCGCTCGCGCCGGACGCGGTGGCGGTCACGATCGCCCGCGGCCGCATCGTGGCCGACAACCGCTGACCCGCCCCGGCCGGCCCGTACCTCGCCGGGCCGGACCACGGCGGCCGCCCGACCCGCCGCTGGCACCGTGGCCAGGCCGTCGCGACCGCCCGGCGGTCCGCCGGCGGACCGGCGCCCGCCGGTCGTCCGGCGACGCCGCGCCGCGGCCCGGCGGGTGGCCCCGCCGGGGTAGGGGGCCCGGCGCCGTCGGCGGCCGAGGACTGGTCGGCGGCCCGGCGGCCGGCGAGCACCGCCACCAGGTCGTCGACCGCCGGGTCGGGCGCTCGTCCAGCCCTCGGGCGGCGAGCGTGTCGTCCCGTGCCCCGACACCGCCCCGGCGTGATCATCGGGGCGGCGCCAAGTCGGGCCGGCTTCAGGGCACGTCGGTGTCCCGGGCCCGCTCGACGAACGCGCGGACGTCCTCGGGCAGGACGTAGCCGCGCAGCGACGAGAACAGGGCGGCGATCGCCACCCGCCAGACGTAGCCCTCGTGGCTGGCGTACAGCTCGGACAGCACCGGCTCGGGGGTGGGCGACGGGTCCTGCCCCTCCTGGCCGTCCCACGGGTCGGCGTCGCCGTTCCACGGGTCGCGGGCGCCGGCGAGGAAGCAGAAGCCGCTGCCCCCGCTGCCGCTGGGCCGGGACCCGCTGAGGGTCCGGGTGGGCACGGTCACGTCGGGCAGGCGGATGCCGCCCCGGGCGAGCCCGGTCTCCGGGTCGCGCACGACCTGCCCGTCGACCACCTCGATGCGGGGCCCACGGGGCGCCGGCCGTCCGCTGCGCACCCACCGGTCGAGATGGCGCACGGCGGCGCTCAGCGCGAACGACTGGGGGCCGTCGTTGACCGGCGCGCCGCCGCAGTCGAGCTCGCCGACGATGGTCGTGTCGACGTGGGCGGTGCCGGTCACCTCCAGATCCGCAGGTTGCGCCCGTCGGGCTGCTCGTGGAGGCCGGACGGTGCCCCGTCGGCCCGGGGCACCACGTCGGTCTCGGTGTTGAACAGCAGCACGGGTTCGCGGCGGTCGGTGCGGAACCGGGCCACCGGCGTCGGGACGTCGCCGCCGGGGATCGACGGCGTCGGCGGGCTCCCGGGCGGTCCGGGCTGCGACAGCGGCGCGGCCCGGCTGGCGCTGTGCACCAGGAACCCGTCGAAGACCCGCACCTGCGGGTGGACGGCGTTGACGTAGGTGACCAGCCGGCCGGCGGACTGCGACTCGCCGTCGGCCAACAGCCGCTCGACGTCGTCGGTCAGGTCGCCGAGCGGACGGGGCCCGCTGTCGGGCGGGTCGGTGAGGGCCCGGGCCGCCTGGGAGTAGATGTCGTAGGAGAAGGCGTCGCCCGGGTGGGCGAGCTGGGCGTAGCGGGGCTGGCCCCGCAGGAAGTCGACGCCCACCGCCTGGGCGCTGACGCCGACCCAGGCGTAGCCCCGGCGCAGCAGCTCATCACGGGTGAACACCCAGTCGACCTCGACGTCGAGCCCGGCCGACACGTTGACCCACTCGACGACGACCGTGCCGTTGAAGTCGGTCGGGTCGGTCGGCCGCCGGACGAGCGCCCGCGTCACGTACGGCGCCGTGGCGTCCGGGTTGAGCCGGGCGTTCCAGCGGCCGTCGTCGCCCCACTCGCCGTCGTTCAGGTAGGCGCGGGCGGTGCCGGCGAGGAAGAACTCCTCCTGCGTGTAGCCGGCCTCCTCCCAGTCGACCGGCGGCGACGCCGTCCAGGGATCGCCGGCCACCGGGCCGGTCACGGTGGGGACCGGCACGTCGTCGGCGGGCCGGCCCCGGCCGCCGGATCCGTGGTCGCCCCCGAGGCCGCCACCTTCGGGCCCGCCGGACCGGGCGGACCCGCCGGCCGCCGGTTCCTGGGCGGCCGCCGGACCGGGCCCGGCGGCGATCAGGCCGGCCACGGCCACGCCGAGGCCGAGGACGGCGGCGAGCACGCGCCGGCGCAGGCGCCGGCGGCGCGGTGAACGGGTGGACTCCTGCCCCATCGGATTCCTCCCCCGGAGTCGGGACGATCTCCGAGCCCCGCGACAGCTCGGCTGACCCGCCGAGTCTCACCCGACGTAACCAGTCCCGGCAACCGATCCCGGAGCCGCCGCCCAGCCGGGGCGGGCCGCCCGGCCCGGCCTCAGTCTAGGCTGAACGGTCCCCGGCCCATCTGGTCCCGGACGGTGACCACGGGCGGGTTGGTGAGCGTGCGGCGCTGCCAGTTGCCGCCGTCGACCACCAGCGTGTGGCCGGTGATGAACCGGGCGTACGGCGAGGCCAGGAACGTCGCCGCCCACCCCAGCTCGCGCAGCCGCCCGACCCGCAGGGCCGGCTGGCAGGCGTCCTTGTCGTGGGTGCGGTCGAGGTTGCCCCGGATGTCGGCGGTCATGTCCTCGTGGGGGAACAGGCCCGGGACCAGCCCGTTGACCTGGATACCGTACGGCCCCCACTCGACCGCCAGCGTCTCCACCATGTTCTTCACGCCGGCCTTGGCCGCGGCCGAGTGGGCGAAGCCCGGGCCGCCGGTCCAGGCGTAGGAGGCGCCGACGTTGACGATCGAGCCCGGCGTCCCGGCGGACAGGTGGCGGCGGGCGAACTCGCGGGCGCAGAAGAACGTGCCGTTGAGCGTGATGTCGACGACGGTGCGCCAGGCGTTGGGCGACATGTCCTCGGCCGGGACCGGGAAGTTGGCGGCGGCGTTGTTGATCAGCACGCCCGGCAGGGCGAAGGCGGCCTCGGCCGCGTCGAAGGCGGCGGCCACCTGCTCGGGGTGGCGGATGTCGCAGGCCACGGTGGTGACCGGGGCGCCGAGCTCAGCCATGGCCCGCTCGCCGGCGGCTCGGTGCTCCTCCTTGCGGCTGGCGATCACGATGGAGGCGCCGAGCCGGGCGAACTCGGTGGCGATGGCCCGGCCCAGGCCGGTGCCGCCGCCGGTGACCAGCACGGTCTCGCCGGCGAACGTCTCGGCCGGCAGGGCGGAGGCGCCGGGGGGCGGCGGCTCCGGCAGGCCGGGCAGCGCCGGCGCATCGGGTGCCGCGGGCTCCTCGGACGACCCCGCGGGCTCGGGTCCGGTCGGTGTCTGGTCGGTCATCCCTCAGCTCCCCGTGTAGCGGGGCTCGCGTCCCTCGGCTCGGGCGGCCCGCATCTCGGCGTAGTCGTCCGAGCGGTTGATGAACGTCTGGGCGATCAGCTCTTCGGCCATCGAGCTGCGGATCTCCGGCTCGGCCAGGTGGTTGAGCACCCGCCGGGCCATCTTCACGGTCACGGCCGGGGTGGCGGCGATGCGCTCGGCCATCTCCCGGACCGTGGCGTCCAGCTCGTCGCGGGGCACGACCCGGGACACGATGCCGTGGGCGTAGGCCTCGGCGGCGTCCATGCGCCGCCCGGTGAGGACGAGGTCGGCGGTCACCCCCGGCCCGCAGATCTGGAAGAGCCGGCCGACGCCGCCGGTGTCGGGGATCACGCCGTGGGTGGTCTCGGGCAACATGAACCGGGCGTCCTCCGCGGCGACCCGGATGTCGCACAGCAGCGCCCGCTGGAAGCTGGCGCCGATGGCCCAGCCCTGGATGGCCACGAGGATGGGGGCGTCGAGGTCGAAGATCTGCTGGATGCCCCGGTGGCCGCGGGTCATGAGCTCGTGGTGGGTCATGTCGACGGCGCCGCCGCCGATGGCGGACACGTCCCGCCCCGACGAGAACGAGTGGCCCTCGCCCCGCCAGATCACGGCCCGCACGTCCCGGCGCTCCTTCAGCTCGCCGAGGATCTCGAAGAGCCGCTGGTCCATCGCGTCGGTGAAGGCGTTGCGCTTCTCCGGGTTGGCGTTCGTGATGACGGCGATGGGCCCGTCGATCTCGAGCGTGACATCCCCCTCGGACATGGGGCGACGGTACGGCGAACTGAAACCTGGTTTCAAGCCGGGGTCGGGCCCCGGCCTGGGGTCGCGGTCCCCCGGGGTGGGAGGATCTGGGGCATGCGCGACGAGTCGGCATTGCCGGCGACCAGCTACGCCGTCCTGGGCCTGCTGTCGTTCGGGCGCGAGCTATCCGGCTACGAGCTCAAGAAGTGGGCCGACCACAGCCTGCGCTTCTTCTACTGGAGCCCGGCGCTCAGCAACATCTACACCGAGCTGCGGCGCCTCGAGGCCCGAGGCTACGTGGAGGCGCGGACCGTGGCGAAGGACGAGCTGCGCAACAAGCGGCAGTTCGCCATCACGCCCGCCGGCCGAGCCGCGCTGGCGGCCTGGGTCGAGGGCCAGGCCCCGGCCCCGCTCGTGACCAAGGACCAGCTCCTCCTCAAGGTGTGGGCCGGCCACATCGTCGAGCGGGAGCGGCTGACCGAGCTGGTGGCCGCCGAGGAGCGGGTGGCGGCCGAGACGGTGGAGGCCGTGCGCTACAGCCTGCGCCGGGCCGACCGCTTCGGCTACAGCGACCTCGTCGAACGGTTCTGCCTGCGGATGAGCGAGGCCCGGCTGGCCGCCCTGGCCGAGCTGCGGGAGGGGCTGGCGGCCGGCGGTGCCCGTGGGGGCGCCGGGGACGCGCGCGCCGCCGAGGACGCGGAGACCGCCGAGGGCGCCGGGGCCGGCGGCAACGCGGAGGCGCGCTCGGCGGATTGAATCTAGACTCAATCCAGTCGCGCTTGCGTCGAGCGATCGAGCCGCCGTCAGGGGGGAGACACATGACCGGCTGGACCCTGCACTTCGACATGCGCGCCCCCGACTTCGGGGCGCCCGGGCCCGACCTGTACGGCGCCGCGCTCGAGATGGCGAGCTGGGCCGACGAGCGGGGCGTGACCGCGCTCGTCACGTCCGAGCACCACGGGGAGAGCGACGGCTTCCTGCCCAGCCCGCTGGTCATGGCCGGGGCGCTGGCGGCCCGCACGTCGCGGGCCGTGATCAGCGTCAACGCCCTCGTCCTGTCGCTGCGCGACCCGATCGCCGCCGCCGAGGAGGCGCTGGTCGTCCACCAGCTCTCGGGCGGCCGCCTGGCCATCACCGCGGTGCCGGGCTACGTGCCCGAGGAGTTCGCCATGTTCGGCATCGACTACGCCGAGCGGGCGGACAGGTTCGAGCGCCACGTCGCCGCCTTCGTCGCCGCCCTGTCGGGCGAGCCGTTCGAGCACGACGGCCGGACCGTGCGGGTCACGCCCGGGCCGGTGGGCGGCGCCCGGCCGATGGTCATGCTCGGCGGCTCGACGCCGGCCGCCGCCCGGCGGGCCGCCCGCCTGGCCGACGGGTTCGCGCCGCCGCGGCCGGACGACCGGCTGCGCGACGTCTACCTGGCCGAGTGCGCGGCCGCCGGCCGGGAGCCGGGCCTCGTGGTCATGCCGCCGCCGTTCATGTCGATCTTCGTCGCCGAGGACCCCGACGCCTACTGGCACGTGCTCGGCCCCCACGCCCTGCACGAGCTGCGCTGCTACGGGCGGTGGGCCCGCAACGACCCCGCCTCGCCCTACCGGGACATCGACGACGTGGCCGCCGCCCGCGACTCGGGGTTCTACCGGGTGCTGACCCCCGACGAGTGCATCGCCCTTGGCCGCGAGCTGCCCGACGTGGGCTTCCTGTTCAAGCCGCTCATCGGCGGCCTGCCGCCGGAGCACGCCTGGACGAGCCTCGAGCTGTTCGCCACCAAGGTGCTCCCGGCCCTGGCCTGATCGGCCCGGCGACGCCCCCCGGGTGCCGGCGGCTCGGTGCCGGTGCCGCGGCGGCCCGCGACGCCCGGCCGTCAGAGCGTGGCGGCCACCGCCTCGGCGGCCTCGTCTACCGAGCCGAGCTGCGTGTCGTGCAGCAGCGTCCGCTTGAGGAACAGGTGGGGGTCGGCCTCCCACGTGAAGCCGATGCCGCCGTGCACCTGGATGCATGCCTTGGCGTTGTCGTGGGCGGCCCGGCCGGCCAGCGCCCGGCCGGCGGCCACCGCCCGGTCGGGGTCGCCGACCTCGGGGCGGTCGGCGGTCACGGCGCCGGCGTGCACGGCGGCCCGGGCCACCTCGGCGCGGGCGAACATGTCGGCCAGGATGTGCTTGACGGCCTGGAACGAGCCGATGGGCCGCCCGAACTGGCGGCGGTCCTTGGCGTAGGCCACGGCCAGGTCGGTCGTCGCCCCGGCGATGCCCACCAGCAGGGCGGCGGTGAGCAGCGACCCGGTCCGCCGCCACTCCCGGGCCAGCTCGGGCCCGCCCAGCGACCGCCCGCCACCGTCCGGCAGCTCGTCGACCAGCGCCAGGGGCGTGGTCGGGTCGAGCGGCTCGGCGACCGCCCGGCCGGCCAGCCCGGCGGCGTCGAACGCGGTCACCCCGTCGTCGTCGAGGACCAGCACGACGTCGGCGGACTCGGCGTGCTCGACCAGCAGCGGCCGCCCGGGCCACCGCTCGACCAGCGTGGCCACCACCTCGCCTTCGGCCACCCCGTCGACGGCGCCGTCGCCGGCGCCGGCGGCCAGGAACGACGCCACGACCGGCCCGGGCGCGAGCGCCCGGCCCAGCTCCTCGAACACGACGGCGGCGTCGGCCAGGCTCAGCCCGGCCCCACCCGCCGCCTCGGGCCGGGTCAGCGCGAACACGCCGAGACCGGCCAGCTCCCGCCACCGGTCGCGGTCGAGCCCGTCGCCGGCGGCGCGCACGACGTCGAGCGGGAACCGGTCGGCGCAGAACCGGCGGACCATGTCCCGCAGCGCCAGCTGGTCGTCGTCGAGGTCGAAGTCCACGGACGCTCCTAGCGGGGTTCCCGGGGGAGGCCGAGCACCTTCTCGGCGAGGATGTTGCGCTGGATCTGCGAGGTGCCGGCGGCGATGCTCATGGCCAGGGCGTGCAGGTCGCTGTGGACCTGGGCGCCGGTGCGCTCGGGGGCGCCGCCAGCGGTCACGGGCAGGTCCTCGAGCGAGAGCGAGGCCCGGTCGAGGATGCGCACGGCCAGGTCGCCGAGCCGGTGGAGCACGTCCGCGTACACGAGCTTGAACGCCGAGCCGCCGGCGACCGACAGGGCGCCGCGGCCCGCCTGGGTCACGTTGCGCTTGGTCAGCGCCCACAGCCCGTCGAGCTCGGCGGCCACCATCCCTACCTCGCGGCGCAGGCCGGCGTCGTCCCAGGCCGTGCCCGACCGGCGGGTGACCCGCCGGGCCAGCCGGGTCAGGTCGGCCACCAGCCCCATGGCGTCGAGCATCTCGCTCACCAGCGACGTGCCCCGCTCGAAGCTGAACGTGGTCTGCGCCACCCGCCAGCCGTCGTTCTCCTCGCCCACCCGGTTGGCGACCGGGATGCGGACCTCGTCGAGGAACAGCTCGGCGAACTCCTCGGTCCCCTCGACGGTCCGCAGGGGCCGGACCTCGATGCCCGGTGCGTCCATCGGCATGATCAGCCAGGAGATGCCTCGGTGCTTGGGGGCGTCGGGGTCGGTCCGGACCAGCAGCTCGCAGTAGTCGGCCACCATGGCGAACGACGTCCAGATCTTCTGGCCGGTGACGACGTAGTCGTCCCCGTCCCGCACCGCCCGGGTCCGCAGGCTCGCCAGGTCGCTGCCGGCCTCGGGCTCCGAGAAGCCCTGGCACCACACGGTCTCGCCCCGCAGGATGCGGGGGAGGTGCTCGGCCTGCTGGTCGGGCCGGCCCTCGAGGATGAGGGTGGGGCCGCCGTGCAGCAGGCCCACGAAGTTCACGCCCACGTCCGGGGCGCCGGCCCGGGCCGACTCCTCGAGGAACACGAGGTGCTCGCCGGGCGTGGCGCCGAGCCCGCCGTACTCCTTGGGCCAGTTCACGCCCGCGTAGCCGGCTTCGTACAGCATGGCCTGCCACCGGGTGTCGTAGGCCCGGCGGGCGGGCCAGTCGGTGGGGTCCGGCTTGTCGGGCAGCGTGGGCACCGTGTCGTTCAGCCAGGCGCGGACCTCCTGGCGGAACGCGGCCTCGGCGGGGGAGTCGCGCAGCTCCATCAGGCGCCCACCACCGTCTCGCCGATGATGCCCGCGGCTCGGAGGCGGTCGCGCTCGGCCGGGCCGACGCCCAGCTCCTCGAGGACCTCGTCGTTGTGTTGGCCGATCGTCGGCGACGGCCGGCGCAGCCAGCGCTCGACGCGTGACAGGCGCACGGGCAGGCCGGGCACCTCGGTTCGCCCGGTGACCGGGTGGTCCTCGGGCTCGAACAGCCCTCGGTGCCGGAGCTGGGGGTTGTGGGCGATCTCCCGGCTGGGGATCACCTCCTCGGCGGGCACGCCGGCGGCGGACAGCGTGGCGACCACCTCCTCGGGGTCACGGTCGGCGGTCCAGCGGGACAGCTCGGCGTCGATGCGGTCGTGCTCCCGGCGGCGGCCGGCCTCGTCGGCCAGCTTGTCGTCCCGGGCCCATGCGGGGTCGCCGAGGGCGTGGCGCAGCGCGTCCCACTGCTCGTCGGTGGCGACGGCGATGGCGACGTAGCGGGGGCTGTCGGCGTCGGGACCGTCCGGTCCGTCGGGCCCCCGGCACGGGTACAGCCCCTGGGGGGCGGCGACCGGGCCTCGGTTGCCCTGGCGGCTCAGGACCGTGCCGGTGGCCGAGTGCTCGATGACCTGCTCGGCGGCGATGGCCAGCGCGGCCTCGACCATGGGCACCTCGACGAACTGGCCCCGGCCGGTCCGCTCCCGCCGGTCGAGCGCCACCAGGGTGGCCGCCACCGCGTGCATGCCGGCCACCGGGTCGCAGGCGCCCCGGACCAGCGTGGGCGGGCCGTCCGGGTAGCCGGTGAGCCAGGCCAGGCCGGTGATCGACTCCATGGTCTGGGCGAAGCCGGTGCGGTCGCGCCACGGCCCGTCCAGCCCGAAGGCCGGCATGCGCACCATGACGAGGCCGGGGTTGACCTGCGAGAGCCGGTCCCAGCCCAGGCCGAAGTTGTCCATGACCCGGGGCGTGTAGTTCTCGACCAGGATGTCGGCCGTGGCCACCAGACGCTCGAACAGCGCCACGCCCTCGGGGTCGGTGAGGTCGAGCGTGATGCCCCGCTTGTTGGTGTTGGCCGCGTGGAACAGGGCGCCCCACTCCCACCACCGGTCGGTCCCCGGCGGCTTGGTGCTCCCGAAGCGCATGAGGTCGGGACGCTTGGCCGACTCGACCTTGATGACGTCGGCGCCGAGGCAGCCCAGCACCTGGGTCATCGACGGGCCGGCCCACCACGCGGTGCAGTCGATCACCCGCAGGCCGGCGAGCGGGAGCTCGTCGGGGTCGGGCGCGGCATTCTCGGCCTCAACGGCCGGGTCGGCCGCAGCGGGGCCGTCGGCGGCGGGGCCGTCGGCGGCGGGCGGGCCCTCCTCGATGCGGTAGGGGACCCGGGGCTGGATGTGGCGGCCCGACGGGCTGCGCTCGAACACGCCCCGCGCCACGAACTGCTCGAACTGGGGGACGGTCTCGCCGGTCAGCACCGGCGCGGCCGGGATCCGGTAGAGCGCGGCCTCGGCCAGCACCTCCTCGGACGTCCGGGCGGTCGTGTACTCGTGGACCATCGCCAGGAACTCGTGGCGGCGGGCGAAGCGGCTGGTGGCGCGGGCGAGCTCCTGGTCGTCCATCAGCTCGGGCCGGCCGATCATCACCAGGAAGTCGCTGAACTGTTGGGCGCTGTTGGTGGTGACGACGATGTAGCCGTCGGCGGTCGGCTCGATGGACGGCACCTCGAACGTCCAGGGGCGGGGCGGCAGCTCGGGCCAACCCTGGAAGTCGGCGAACACCGACGGGAACGTGGCCATGGTCGTGGCCATGACGTCGAGCATGGCCACGTCGACGTGCTCGCCCCGGCCGTGGCGGCGGACGCCCCGCAGGGCGGCGAGCGTGGCCACGGCGGCGTAGGTGCCGGCGATCCACTCGCCCAGGCGGCCGCCGGCGGCCAGCGGGGGCTCCTCGGGGCGGCCGCGGCTCCCGGTCGAGCCGGCCGCCGCCTGGAGCGTGAACTCGGTGGCGGGACGGCCGGCCCACGGCCCGTCCCCGCCGAACGGCGTGATCGACACGACGACGAGGCCCGGGTTGCGGCCCCACAGGGCGGCCAGCTCGGCGCCGTCCGGGACGCGGTCGACGACGTAGACGTCGCTGGCGGCCGGGTCGGCGCCGGCGGCGGGGGCGCCGACGCCCTCGGCGCCCGCGGTGCGCTCGTCGGCCAGGGACTTGGCCCCGTTCAGGTACTCGTAGAGGCCACCCGAGCCCCAGCGGCGCAGGGGGTCGCCGCCGGGGGGCTCGTGGCGCACGACGCGGGCGCCCGCGTCGGCCAGGAGCTTGGTGCAGTAGGGGCCGGCGATCCCCGTGGTCTCGTCGTGAACGCGGCAGCCCTCGACCATCACCCCTCCTGGCCACCCTTCCGGGTCCGGATCTGAAATATACAGTATGCGTCCGGCCGCTCCCCGGGACGCAGGGTCGTGACCGCGGTCACGCAGCGGGGTGGAAACTCTGCGATCATGGGCCGCGTGCTGGGCAGGGCGGTCCCGGGCGACCGCAGTTTCGGGGGTTATGGAGGGCGACCCGCGGGCGGCCGCCGGCGCCTCGGGCGAGACCACGGGGGAGGGGAGCGGTGCAGCGCGTCCCGATCCGCCTGAAGCTGGCGGCGGCGCTGGCCGTCCCGGCGGTGGTGCTCGTGGCCATCACGATCGTCGAGGTCGCCCGGACGTCGCGCGAGCGGTCCGACATCCGCCAGCAGATCGAGCTGGCCCGGGCCGCGGTGGGCCCGTCGGGGCTGCTCATCACGCTCCAGAACGAGCGGACGTGGCCGTCGCTCGAGATCCTGGAGTTCGAGGACCGGGTGAGCGTGCCCGTCGCCGGCTACGAGGAGACCCGGGCCGAGACCGACGCCGCCCTCCGGGCGTTCGAGGACCAGCTGACCACCCAGGACGAGGCGATCACCGCCCCGTTCCGCGACGCCCTCGACGGCCTCACCGGGCTGGACGAGCTGCGGGCCGACATCGACGCCTTCCGCGAGCGCCGCCACTCGACGCGCGACACGATCCTGTTCAGCTGGGACGTCTTCGACCGGTACACGGCGATGATCACGCCGTTCTTCGACGCCAGCCGGCGGGTGGCCAAGGCGGTCGAGGACTCCGACCTGCGCCAGGGCGCCGAGCTGTCCGACACCGTGTCGCGCGAGATCGAGACCGTGGCCCAGCTGGCCTACGCCACCATGGCCAACGCCCTGCTCACCGAGAACGGCGTCGACCGGCCGTCCGAGATCACCGACCTGTCGATCCTGCGCTCCAACCTGCTGACGCAGGCGGCGGTGCTGCGCTCCGCCCACGGCCCCTACGCCGAGATCGCCCGCGACCGCTACCCCGAGGTGCTCATCAACGGCCTCGACGCCCAGGTCGACACCGCCATCGCCACCCGGCGCATCTCGGTCGACGAGCTGCTCGCCGTCATGGACACGCCCCTCGACGAGGGCCTGTACGGCTACCAGGCCGCCGTCCACGACGTGCTCACCGAGCGGGCCGACGAGCTCGACGCCGCCTCCGAGACGCGTCGGATCTGGTTCGGGGCGCTGGCGCTGCTGGCCGTCGGGGCCGCCGCCGTGCTGACCGTGGTCGTCTCGCACTCGATCACCGCGCCGCTGCGATCGCTGACCCGCCAGGCGAAGGAGCTGGCCGGCTGGCGCCTCCCCGACGCCGTGCGCGACGTGCTCGAGACCCCGCTCGGCGAGGACGTGCGCGTGCCCGAGCTCGAGCCCGTCCGGGTTCCGACCCGCGACGAGGTGGCCGACGTGGCCGACGCGCTCAACACCGTGCAGGACTCGGCCCTCGACCTGGCGGTGGAGCAGGCGGTGCTACGGCGCAACATCGCCGACTCGTTCGTCAACCTCGGCCGCCGCAACCAGAACCTGCTCAACCGGCAGCTCGACTTCATCACCGAGCTCGAGGCCCGAGAGACCAGCCACGAGGCCCTGGACGCCCTGTTCCAGCTCGACCACCTGGCCACCCGCATGCGGCGCAACGCCGAGTCGCTGCTCGTGCTGGCCGGGGTCGAGCCGCCCCGCAAGTGGGCGGCCCCCGTGCGCCTCGCCGACGTCGTGCGCTCCGCCCTGGGCGAGGTCGAGGACTACCAGCGGGTCACCGTCCACGACCTCGAGCCGGTCACGACCGTGGGGGCGGCCGCCGCCGACCTCACCCACCTCGTGGCCGAGCTGCTCGAGAACGCCCTGACGTTCTCGCCCGGCGGCGACCCGGTCGAGATCACGGGCGGGTGGCGGCCCGACACCAGCGGGTACGCGCTCGCCATCGTCGACCACGGACTCGGCATGTCGCACGGCGAGCTGGCCCAGGCCAACCGGCGTCTGGCCGGTAACGAGTCGTTCACCGTGGCGCCCTCCAAGTACCTGGGGCACTACGTGGCCGGCAACCTGGCCCGGCGGCTCGGCGCCCACGTGTGGCTGGCCGCCACCCCGGGCGGGGGCACGACGGCGACCATCGAGCTGAGCCCGGCGCTGGTGTCGGGGCCGGCCGAGGGCGACCCGAGCACGCCACCCGACGCCACGCCGTCGATCGCCGCCCGCACCGCCTTCGACGCCGGGGAGGCGTACGACTCGCGGGAGGTGCCCGCGGCGGAGGAGGGGTCGGAGGGGTCGGAGGGGACCGGCGCGTCGGGCGCCGGCGAGGGGGCGGTCCCGCCGGCCCGGACGGCCAGCGGGCTGGTCAAGCGCGTGCCCCGGCGGCGGCCCGAGCAGCGGGCGCGGCCGGTGGGGTCGGTGGGGCCGCCGGCCGCCGGGCCGGGGCGGTCGCTCGACGCCCTGACCGGCGAGATGCTGGCGGCGCTGACCGAGCACGCCAACCGGGCCCGGGCCGACGCCCGTCAGGTGGGAGCGCCGGGGGCACCGCCCGCCTCGGCGGCGGGCTCATCCTCCGGCCGGCCGGGGCCGGCCGCTCCTCCTCCCGGGACGCCGGCCCCGTCCCCGGCGCGGCCCGGGGATGCAGCCGGCCGCATCTCGGTGCCGGCCACCGCGGTCGGCCGGCCCCGGCCCGCCTACGGCAGCCCGACGACCGCCAGCGGCCTCACCCGCCGGGTCCGGGGCGCGCAGCTGCCGGCCCGCGACCCGCTGGCCATCGGCCGGTCAGCGGGTTCGGGCAACGGCGACGGCGCCGGCGACGCCGAGGACGTCTACTCGCTGCTGTCGCAGTTCACGGCCGGCATCCAGCGCGGCCTCGATGAGGCTGCGCTCCACACCACCCCCGACTCGGACGACGACGCCGACGCCAACGCCGACCCCGACCACCCCTGACCGCCCCGCCCAGGCCGGCCCGGCCGGATCGTGCGGGACTCGTCAGCCGGCCTCGCGCTCGAGTTCGTGCTCCACCGCCCGGCGGATCCAGCTCGACACCGACCGATCGTCGGCGGCCGCCCGTTCGCGGACCTTCTCGAGGAGGTCCTCGGGAAAGCGGACGGGCACCGGCGCCCCCATGCGGGCCCGCCGGCGGCGCGGCGGGCCGGCCGGCTCCTGGTTCTCGGGCCGGGCGTAGAGCTCGTACTCCTCTTCGGGGGTCATGGGGTCAGCCATCTGTCCTCCCGATAGCGCACCGCCAGGTGGTGGGACGCCCGATAGCAGCCGATCGGCCGGCAGGATCGCGGGTCGCCGGACCGGCTGGGGGCGATCGGAACGACGAGCACGTCCTGCGACGTCGGCGACATGAGCCAATGGGCCGGCGGGCGCGCCGGATAGAAGAGCGGGTCGCTCGCCCACACCTCACGGACGTCATCGAGCCCGAGGTGCGGGTGTTTGAACGGGTGAGCGGCTTGGTCATCGACCTCGAACGGGTCGTCGGCGTCCAGTGCGTCGACGACCAGCAGGCGACGGGACACACGCGGACAGTGTATTACAAGCGACTACATAGTCGGTCGGCCGGTGCTGACCGGGCGAGTGTGGCCGACGGTCAGAGCTGGGCGTCGGGTCAGGAGGAGGACGAGGGCGAGGACGCCGCGGCGCGCTCGCGGAGGACGTACTTGAGCACCTTGCCGCTGGCGTTGAGCGGCAGCGAGTCGACCACCTCGACCGAGCGCGGCACCTTGTAGTTGGCCATCTCGCCCCGGCACCAGGCGATCAGCTCGTCGGGGTCGATCGTCGCCCCGGCGCGGGGCACGACGAACGCCTTCCCGACCTCGCCCAAGCGGTGGTCGGGGACCCCGATGACCGCCACCTGCCCCACCGCCGGGTGGCGCATGATCATGTTCTCGATCTCGGCCGGGTAGGCGTTGAACCCGCCCACCACGAACATGTCCTTCTTGCGGTCGGTGATCTTCAGGTTGCCCCGCTCGTCGAAGACGCCGATGTCGCCGGTGTGCAGCCAGCCGTCCTCGTCGATCGTGGTAACGGTGGCCCCGGGGTCGCCGTAGTAGCCGGCCATCACGTTGTAGCCCCGGGCGACGACCTCGCCCGGCTCGCCGGGCGGCAGCTCGTTGCCGTCGTCGTCGACCACCCGCACCTCGACGCCGGGGATGGGCCGCCCGGCGGTGTTGGCGATGGTCTCGGGGTCGTCGTCGTGCCGGCACATGGTCGTGACGCCGGTCGTCTCGGTCAGTCCGTAGCCGGTGACGATCGTCTTGAACGTCAGCTCCGACCGCATGCGCCGCACCATCTCCACCGGCACGGTGGCCGAGCCGGTGACCGCCAGGCGCAGCGTGGACAGGTCGTACTTGTCGAGGTCGGGGTGGTCGAGGATCGTCTGGTAGATGGCCGGCGGCCCCGGCAGCATCGTGATCCGCTCCTCGTCGACCCGGCGCATCACGCTCGGCACGTCGAAGACCGGGTGGGGGAGGATCGTCGCCCCCCGCAGCACGCAGGCGAGGATGCCCGCCATCAGGCCGAACGTGTGGAAGAACGGGTTGATGATCAGGTAGCGGTCGCCCTCGCGCAGGCCGACGATGTCGGACCAGGCGTGGTAGGCGCGGGTCGACGCCCCGTGGCGCAGCATGGCGCCCTTGGGGGCGCCGGTCGTGCCGGACGTGAAGATGATGGTGCCCACGTCCTCGGGCTTGATCGCCGCGGCCCGCTCGGCCGTGACCGCGGGGTCGACCTCGCCGGCCCGGGCCAGCAGCGCCTCCCACCCGAGGGTGCCGTCGGGCACCGGCCCCCGCAGCACCACGATCTGCTCGAGGGTGGTGGGGCGCTCCTCGGGGGCGACGGCGTCGAGCAGACCCACGTAGTCGGTGTCGAGGAAGTCGGTGACCGTGAACAGCAGCCGGGCGCCCGACGTGCGCAGCACGTGGGCCGCCTCGCCGCCCTTGAACCGGGTGTTGACGGTCACCACGACGGCGCCGGCCCGGTAGGCGCCGAGGGCGGCGATCACCCACTCGGCCATGTTGGGGGCCCAGATGGCCACCCGGTCGCCGGGCCCGAGCCCCCAGGCGACCAGCGCCCGGGCGGCCTCGTCGACCCGGGCGGCCAGGTCGCGGAACGACAGGCGCAGGTCGCCGTCGACCAGCGCCTCGCCGTCGCCGTAGCGCTCGGCGGCGCGCTCGACCGCCCCGGGGATCGTCATGCGTCCGGCCTCGATCGGGTCGCCCTCGTCAGCCATCGGTGGCCTCCCCTCGCACTGACCGTGTCATATCTGACTGAGTATCAGATCAGACCCGGTCAACGCTCGCCCGGGGCGGTGCCTGCCCGCGGAGCGCCGACGAAGGGTGTGGCACCGGTCACACGTGATGCGCGATCCTCGTGCGGTCGTGGATCAGAGTGTCAGTAGGGGACGGAGATGAGGGCCAAGGTGTTGACAGCCACCGCCGTAGCGGTGGCCTGTGTCATTTCTGCGCAGGCGACGGCCGCCGGCGCGGTGACCGCCACCGGCCACACGACGGCCCAGGCGCCCCGCGACCCGGTCATCGTCGTCATGGGCACCGGATCGTTCGAGTCGCCGCTCTCGATCCTCGACTACAATCCGCTGCTCGACCGCCTGCGGGCCGACGGCTACCGGGTGTACGGCTACCCGCTGCCCGGCGGTGGCCTGGGCGACATGCGCCAGACCTCGGCGTCCTTCGCCCGGTTCGTCGACACCGTGCTGGCCGAGACGGGGGCGAGGCGGGTCGACCTCGTCGGCCACTCCCAGGGCGGCCTGATCAGCCGCTACTACATCAAGTTCCTGGGTGGCGCCCACCGGGTCGACAGCCTCGTGGGCCTCGGCGTGCCCCACTACGGGTCGACACTGGCCAACCTGGCCATGCTGTTCGGGCTCCTGAACTGCCTGGGCTTCCCGTTCTGCCAGCAGTCCGAGACCGGCTCCGAGTTCCTGCGCGACCTCAACGGCGACGACGACACGTTCGGCAGCGTCCGCTACACGAACATCGCCACGACGCTGGACCTCATCGTGCTGCCCTACACCAACTCGTTCCAGCGCAGCCCGGGGGCGGTCAACGTCACGGTCCAGGACCAGTGCCCGCTCCGCATCGTCGAGCACATCACGCTGGCGTCGGACTCCGCGGTCTACTCGGGGATCGTCGACGCCCTGGAGGGTCGGCCGATCACCCTGGAGTGCGGGCTGCTCCCCGTTCTCTAGCGTCTCTCGTGTCGTCTAGCCGTCTGAACCCCGATTCAACGGCTGGATCTGTGATTCACTGTCGCCCGTGTCCGGGAACGGGAACGTGTGGATCAGCGACAGCCAGACCACGGTCGTCGAGCTGCTCGACCGCCGGCTCGAGAGCGACCCCGACAGCGAGTACCTCGACGTGTGCGGCACCAAGGTGTCGGCCCGCGAGGTGGCCACCACGGCCAACCGTCTGGCCAACGCGCTGGCCGACCTCGGCGTCCGCCCGGGCGACCGGGTGGCCACGCTGATCGAGAACTCGGCCGAGGCGATGCTGGGCTGGTGGGGGGCGGTGCGCGCCGGGGCGGTGGCGGTGCCGATCAACACCGCGTACAAAGGCGAGTACCTGCGCCACCAGCTGGCCGACTCCGGGGCCCGGGTGCTGATCGTCGCCGACGAGCTGGCCGACCGGGCCGTGCCGCTCGTCGACCAGCTCGACGATCTCGCCCACCTGGTGGTGGTCGGCGACCGGTCGGTGGTCGAGCGCGCTGCCGAAGGCACCGGCGCCGGCACGAAGGAGGGCGCCGGCACGGGCGCACCCCACGCCACCCCCACCCACGCCTGGGAGGACCTGCTGGGGGCCGACGACGCCCCGCCCCCGGTCACGATCCGCCCGTCCGATCTGGCCACGTTCATCTACACGGGCGGCACGACCGGCCCGTCCAAGGGCTGCATGCTCAGCCACAACTACCACGAGGCCCTCACCCGCCAGATCGGCATCTGCTGGCGGCGCACGGCGGACGACGTGGTGTGGACGCCGCTGCCGCTGTTCCACTTCAACGCCATCACCACGGCGGTGCTGGGGGCGCTGGTGTACGGCGGGCGCTCGGCCATCTACCGGCGCTTCTCGGTCAGCAACTTCTGGCCAGAGATGAACCGCACCGGGGCCACGATCACCTCGACGCTGGGCACGATGGCCTACCTGCTGGCCCACGACGTCGACCGGCCGGAGATGCCCCGGTCCGGCGCCCCCGAGGCCAACACGACGCTGCGGCTGATGGGGGCGGCGCCGCTGCCGGTGGAGGTGGACGAGCTGATCCGCCGCCGGTTCGGCATCGACACGTTCAGCGGCGCCTACGGGGTCACCGAGGCCAGCCTGATCTCGTGGCAGCCGCCGGGGGTGACGAACAAGCCCAACGCCGCCGGCGTCGTCAACGACGAGTTCTTCGACGTGCGGATCTTCGACGACGACGACAACGAGCTGCCGTGGGGCACCGACGGCGAGATCGTCATCCGCCCCAAGCGCCCGCACGTGATGTTCGAGGGCTACTGGGGTCGGCCCGAGGCCACGGTCGAGGCCAGCCGCAACTGGTGGTACCACACGGGCGACATCGGCCGGATCGACGAGGAGAACTACCTGTACTTCGTCGACCGCAAGGCCGACTACCTGCGTCGGCGGGGCGAGAACATCTCGAGCTTCGAGGTCGAGCGCATCCTCATGGGCCACGGCGCCCTGGCGGACGTGGCCGTGCACGCGGTGCCGAGCGAGCTGACCGAGGACGACCTCAAGATCACCGCCACCCTGGCCGAGGGCGCCACCCTCACCGAGGAGGAGCTGTTCCGGTGGTGCATCGACCAGCTGCCGTACTTCGCCCTGCCCCGCTACATCGAGTTCCGGGACGAGCTGCCCCGCAGCCCGGTGGGGCGGGTGCTCAAGCGCGAGCTGCGGGCCGAGGGGCCGGGCAACGCCTGGGACGCCGAGAAGTCCGGCATCACCTACGAGAAGCGCTGACCCCACTGAGGCCCGCCCTCCAGGGATCCGCCCGAGGGTCGTCGCCGACCGTGATGCCCAGCGTCCCGAAGACGGCGAGGGCGAGCGGCAGCACCTGGTCGTGGCGGATGACCACGCCGCGCAGCGCCTCGGCGCTCCGCACGCCGGTGAGGTCGGACCCGTGCAGCGCGACGTCCGCGAGCGTGGCCCCCGGCAGCTCGGCCTCGGCCAGCGAGCAATCGAGGACCCGGGACCGCGACAGGGGCGCCTCCTCGGCCAGCGGGGTGAGGTCGTCGGGGACCCGCGGGGCCGTGATCGGGGCCGTCGGCGTCGCGCGCTGTGCTCCTCCCATCCGCCGATCATTCCAGAGCCCGCCCGCGTAGCGTGCGGGGTGATGGTGGGGTATCACGTTGCGCAGCTGAACATCGGGCGCCTCCGGGCTCCGCTCGACTCGCCGCAGCTGGCGGCGTTCGTCGAGGCCCTCGAGCCCGTGAACGCCCTGGCCGACAGGGCGCCGGGGTTCGTGTGGCGGCTGCAGACCGAGGAGGGCGACGCCACGGCCCTGCGGCCGTTCCCCGACGACATGATGCTCGTGAACATGAGCGTGTGGGAGTCGGTGGAGGCGCTGGCCGACTTCGTCTACCGCTCCGCACACCGCGACATCCTCCGGCGTCGCCGCGAGTTCTTCGAGCCGATGGAGGAGGCGTTCACGGTCCTGTGGTGGGTGCCGGCCGGGCACATCCCCACGGTCGAGGAGGCCAAGGAGCGTCTGGAGCGGCTCCGGCGCGACGGCCCGACCCCGGAGGCGTTCACGTTCCGCACCCGCTTCCCGGCCCCCGACGAGGACGCGGCCTAGGGGACCGCGGGGAGCCGCCGCTACAGGTACGGCGGTGTCAGGTCGAGGGCCTGGTAGACGGCCCGGATGAGCCCGCGGCTCCGGGGGTCGCCCGACAGGCCGGCCAGCATGCGGTTCATCACGTAGGCGAACCCGATGCCGGCGGCGGGGTCGGCGAACGCCACCGAGCCGCCGCCCCCGAAGTGGCCGAACGCCCCGGCTCCACCGAAGCGGGCGAACCGGGAGGCGACCATGAACCCGAGCCCGAACGTGGACGGGAAGCCGAGCACCCGGTCCTCGCCTGACGTCTGGCAGGTCGACGCCGCGTCCACCTGGGCGGGCGTGAGAAGCGGGGCGGGCGGGGACCCGTCGACCGGCCCGACGACGGCAGCGTATAGGCGGGCGAGCGACCGGGCGTCGCCGACCGCGTTGAGGGCCGGCACCTCGGCGGCCCGGACCTTGGGCTGGTTGAACACCGAGTAGCCGAGGAAGCTGCCGGACACGCCGCCCAGCGTGCGGATCAGCAGCGAGTTGGGGCCGAGCAGCTTCTCGACCCGCTCGATGTAGAGGCTGGTGTCGTCCTCTTCCTCGTCGTCGGCCTCGTAGGGCCGGGCGGGGGCGTCCTGGAGGCCCCGGTTGGTGAGCGGGGCCACCCGGGCCTGCTCCTCGGGCGGCAGCCCGATCCACAGGTCGAGGCCCAGCGGGCCGGCGATCTCCTCGGCGAAGAACCGGCCCAGGGTGCGGCCCGTCACCCGCCGGACGACCTCGCCGATCAGCCAGCCGGAGGTCACGTGGTGGTAACCGTGGGCGGTCCCCAGCTCCCACAGGGGTTCCTGGGCCGCCAGGCTCTCGACCACCGGGTCCCAGGCCAGGGCCTGGCCCAGGGTGAGGTCGGCCTCGACGTACGGAAGGCCGGCCTTGTGGCACAGCAGCGACCGGATCGTGACGTCGCCCTTGCCGGCCTGGCCGAACTCGGGCCAGTACCGGGTCACGGGGGCGTCGAGCTCGAGCTCACCCCGCTGGACCAGCAGGTTGGCGACCACGGCCACCAGGCCCTTGCTCGTGGAGTACACGAGCTGGAGGGTGTCCTCGGTGTAAGGCTTGCCGGTCATCGCGTCGGCGACGCCGCCCCACAGGTCGACGACCTTGCAGCCGCCGACGTAGACGGCGCACGCCGCCCCTACCTCGTCGTAGTCGGCGAAGTTCCGGGTGAACGCTTCGCGCACCCCTTCGAAGCCGGCCGCGACGGTGCCCTCCACGGGCACCGTTCCTGCCATGTCACCGTCTCCTCGTGTCCCGGTGAGATGCCCCTGCTCTCGGGCCGAATGTACTGGCTGTGACATCAGCCGCGCTGAACGAACGCCCAGCGTGGCGGGGGTGTCACGCTGGGGTCACGCAGCTCACGCCCGAGAAGGACGCCGAAGGAGACGCCGGGGGACGACGCCCGGCCTCGGCCCGCGACGACGCCGGCATCGCCCCCGGGACCGCGGTCGGTCAGGCGGTCGCCTGCGAGGCCAGCTTCCCGAGGTCGGCGCCCTTCTGCCGCCGCTGGATCCGGCCCGTGTCCATCGACCTGACCGACACGTCGTGGCCCGCCGCCTCGGCCCGCAGCGCGCCCACCGTGCACGCCGACCGGGGGCGGTGGGCGAACGGGTCGTAGCTGTACCAGCGCATGGCGTTCTCGTAGCCGATCTTCTTCATCTCGTCGTCGGTGACCCCGGCCGCCTCGGCCACGGCGGCCAGCTCCTCGGGCGCCTCGGGCCAGGACGAGTCGGAGTGCGGGTAGTCGCACTCCCAGGCGATGTTGTCGAGCCCGATGTCGTGGCGGAGCCGGATGCCGACCGGGTCGGCGATGAAGCAGGTCAGGAAGTGCTCACGGAACACCTCGCTGGGCAGGCGGCCCCCGAAGTCCTGCCCCGTCCACAGGTGGTGCATGTCGTAGGTGCGGTCGAGGCGGTCGAGGAAGTAGGGGATCCAGCCGGTGCCGCCCTCGGACAGCGCGATGCGGATGCCGGGGAACTCCTTCAGCACCCGCGACCACAGCAAGTCGGCGGCGGCCTGGCAGATGTTCATCGGCTGGAGCGTGATCATGACGTCGACCGGCGCGTCGGGCGCGGTGATGGCCAGCTGGCCGGACGAGCCGAGGTGGATCGACACCACGACCCCCTCGTCGACGCACGCCCGCCACAGCGGGTCCCAGTGGTCGGAGTGGAAGCTGGGGTAGCCGAGCGTCGCCGGGTTCTCGGTGAACGTCACCGAGTGGACGCCCTTGGCGGCCAGCCGGCGGACCTCCTCGCCCGCCAGCTCGGGGTCCCACAGCACGGGCAGGCCCATCGGGATGAACCGGCCGGGGTAGGCGCCGCACCACTCGTCGACGTGCCAGTCGTTGTAGGCCCGGAGCACGGCCAGGGCCAAGTCCTTGTCGTCGGCCGCCGCGAACAGGCGGCCGCTGAAGCCGGGGAACGACGGGAAGCACATCGAGCCGAGCACGCCGCCGGCGTTCATGTCCTTGATGCGCTCGTGGACGTCGTAGGTGCCGGGCCGGATCTCCTCGAAGGCGGTCGGCTCGATGCCGTACTCCTCCTTCGGCCGGCCGGCGACCGCGTTCAGCCCGATGTTGGGGATCACCGACCCGTTGAACACCCACACGTCGGAGCCGTCGTCGTTGCGCACCACTTTGGGCGCCTGGTCGCGGTAGCGCTCCGGGATGTGGCCGTCGAACAGGTCCGGCGGCTCGACGAGGTGGTCGTCGACGCTGACCAGGATCAGGTCTTCTGCCTTCATAGCGATACCCCCTGCAGACGCCGTGAACTATAGTTCAATCAATCGAATCACGCGTTCGCAGAGCCTCGCGGGGGAGACGTCATGACCGACCAGCACCAGGGCGACCAGGGGGGCGAGCACGCCGCGCCGACGGGCGGGCACGAGTACGCACGGCGGATGTTCCCCGAGCCGGTGGACCTGGGCATCGCCCAGCCCGACCGTGCGGTCTCGTCGGTCAGCCACGGCACGCGCGCCTACCTCGAGGGCGAGGGCGGCGAGGGCGCCACCTGGTACCAGGGCGGCGGCGCCGTCTCCGACGCCGCGGTCCAGGACATCACGATCTACCCGCCGACCCGCGGCGTGCAGACCCAGGGCGACCCGTGGGAGCCGGTCAAGATCGGCGTCCTCATCGACATGGACCTCAACCAGCTCCTGGCCGACTGGATCGACCCGACGATCCTGGCCATCGAGGACGCGCTCAACGAGGGCGTGTTCACCCGGGGCCCAGTCCAGCTCGTCATCGCCGATGCCCGGGGCCTACCCCGCGAGAACTACCGCAAGGTCATCGAGGGCTACCGCTGGCTGGTCGAGCAGGGCTGCGTCGTCGTTCTCGGTCCGCTGATCTCCGACAACTCGCTCGTCCTGCAGGACACGGCCAACGAGCTGGGCGTCCCGTGCATCGGGTGGACCGGGGCGCACAAGTTCGCCTCCGAGTACTGCTTCACGGTCGCCAACGGCGACATCCCCACCGAGGGCGTGATGTGCGCCCAGTGGCTCCACCGCAAGGGCCTGCGCAAGGTCGGCCTGTTCTGGGAGCAGGGCTCGTCGGGGCGCGACTACGCCGACTATTTCCGCGACGCCGCCCTGCAGCTCGGGCTGACCATCACCCGCGAGGTCAAGCTCGAGCCCAACCCCCGCAACCTGGTCGACGACCTGGCCGCCATGCGCGACGCCGGCACCGAGGGCCTGTACTACGGCGGCTACGGCTACGCCACGTTCCACTTCGCGTCGGCGTTCCGGGAGCTCGGCTGGGACCCGCCGCGCGTGATGGGCACCGCCTTCATGTTCTACTCCAACTCCAACAAGTGGGCCGAGGGGCTGGAGGGCTGGCACGGCATCGACCAGCTGGGGGAGGACGGCGCCAACCCCAACTACAACGCCATGATCGCCCGCTTCGAGAAGCGCTTCGGCCGCACCACCCGCAACGTCGTCGTCGCGCTGGCTTACGACACGGCCCGCGTGGCCATCCACGGCATCGCCAACGCCGCCATCCCGGCGCCGTCCTACGTCAAGGAGGGCATCGAGCGGATCCGGTGGATGCCGGCCACCAACGGCGGCCCGGCCACCTACATCCAGTTCGGCCCGTGGGACCACAAGGGCTACAAGGGCGACTTCCTGACCATCCGCGAGCTGCGGGGCGGCGAGCTGCGCTTCGACGGCTACCACCGGCCGGAATGGCCCTCGAACGGATGAGCCCGTCCCGGCCCGCCCCCGGCCGGTCCACCGCCGGCAGGTCTGCGACCGACCGGTCCTCAGGCCGGCCCCCGACCAGTCGACGGGAGCAGCGCCGGCTCCAGCACCAGGACCTGAGCCGCAACCAGCTGCTCGACGCCGCCGAGGAGATCTTCGGCGCCAAAGGCTTCCACGACACGACGCTCAAGGAGGTCGCCGAGCTGGCCGAGTTCTCGGTCGGCTCGGTCTACTCGTTCTTCCAGAACAAGGACGACCTCTACCTCAACGTCTTCCTGCGCCGGGGCGCCGAGTTCCTCCCGGGCATGGAGGAAGCCGTGGCGGCCGGCGACACGCCGACCGAGCAGCTGCACCGGCTGGTCGACTTCGAGGTCGGGTTCTTCCGCCGCCACCGCCACTTCGGGCGCCTGTACCTGCGGTCGGCCAACCTGGGCGTCATGCCGCCCCAGCTCCAGGCCGACGAGCAGCTCCAGGCCAACGTCGCCCGGGCGATGGAGATCCAGGCCGGCGTGTTCGCCCGCGGGCAGGAGACGGGCGAGCTGCGCGACGGCGACCCCTACGTGCTGGCCCGGATGCTGAGCGGGCTGGTGGCGACCTTCCAGTTGCTCGACCCGGCGATCGTGGGCGACGGGCCCGACGGCGGCGAGGGGCTCCCGCTGCAGACCCTGCACGAGATCGTGGACGGCGCGTTTCGTCGGCCAGATTGAATATGAAATATTCTGGTTCCGTGAGCGAACCGGGGGCCGTCACCGAGGGGATCACCGAGGAGGCCATCGAGCGTCTCCGGCGCCGCATCGGGGTGCCCCACCCGCACACGGCGCCGCCCCACTACCGGGTGGTGACGACCGACGTGTTCCGCCACGTGGCCAACGCCTACGGCGACGACAACCCCCTGTGGTGCGACCCCGACTACGGGACGCACACCCGGTGGGGCGGCCCCATCGCCCCGCCCGCGCTGGTGGGCGGCGACACGCTGGTGGGCGAGGACGAGGTCACCGAGGTGGCCGCCGAGCACCGGGAACTGATGAAGGGCGACCCGCTCCGCGGCGTGCACGCCTTCTACTCGGCGAGCGCCCGGGAGTGGTGGGCGCCGCTGCGGCCGGGCATGCGGGTGCTGCGCCGCAACGCCCTGGTCGGCGTGCTCGACAAGCCGAGCGAGTTCGCCGAGCGGGCGGTGCACGAGTGGACAGGCCAGGTGTTCCGGGCCGCGGACGGGCCGCTGCTGTCGGCCCAGTACCGGCTGATGATCCGCACCGAGCGGACCAAGGCCCGGCAGCGCAAGAAGTACGACGACGTCAAGCTCGAGCCCTACACGGACGAGCAGATCGCCGAGATCGAGGCCCAGTACGCGTCGGAGCGGCCCCGGGGCGCCGAGCCCCGATACTGGGAGGACGTGAACGAGGGCGACCCGGTGGGCCCCCTGGTCAAGGGGCCGTTGACCGTGACCGACATCGTGTGCTGGCACGTCGGCATGGGCATGGGCATGTACGCGGTGGCGCCGCTGCGGCTGGGCTGGAAGAACCGGCAACGCATCCCCCGGTTCTTCCACCGCGATCCGCAGAACGTGCCCGACGTCATGCAGCGGGTGCACTGGGACCCCGAGTTCGCCCGCCGGTCGGGCAACCCGACGACGTTCGACTATGGGCGGATGCGGGAGAACTGGCTCATCCACCTGTGCACCGACTGGATGGGCGACGACGCCTGGCTGTGGCGGCTCGACTGCGAGTTCCGCCGGTTCAACTACATGGGCGACACCCAGTGGCTGCGGGGCACGGTGGTCCGCAAGTACCTGGCCGAGGGCGACCGGCCGGCGGTCGACCTCGAGCTGGAGGCCCGCAACCAGCGCGACGAGGTCACGACCCCCGGGCACGCCACGATCCTGCTGCCCAGCCGGGAGCGGGGGCCGGTGCGGCTGCCGGAGCCGCCGGGCGGGGCCAGCGACCTCCAGTCCGCGCTGGACGCCATCGCCGCCAGCTTCGCCGACGGCACCGCCTGGGGGGCGCGGTGACCGCGGCGGGCTTCGCCTACGAGTCGGTCGAGGGCCTGCGGGTCGAGCTGGACGGGTCGGTGCTGCGGCTGACGCTCGACCGGCCGGGCAAGCGCAACGCCCTCGACGACGCGATGACGTCCGGGCTCATCGAGTGCCTCGACCAGGCCGGGCGTGACGAGGCGGTGCGCGCCATCGTGCTGTCCGGCGCCGGCGACCACTTCTGCGGGGGTGCCGACTGGGTGGCCCGCAACGAGCCGGGGGCGCCCCGGCCGCGGGTCGGCTCGATCCAGCGGCGCCTGCCCTCCCAGGCGCACCGCCTGATCCCGCTGGTGCTGTCGGTCCAGACGCCGGTGATCTGCCGGGTCCAGGGGTGGGCGGCCGGCATCGGCTTCCACCTGGCGATGGCGGCCGACTTCACGGTCGCCGCCGCGGACGCCCGGTTCTGGGAGCCGTTCGCCGAGCGGGGCTTCACCCCCGACTCGGGCGCCACCTGGCTCCTGCCCCGGCTGGTCGGCCTGGTCCGGGCCCGCGAGCTGCTCCTGCTGGCCCGCCCGCTGGACGGCACCGAGGCCGCCGAGTGGGGCCTGGTGCACCGGGCCGTGCCCCCGGACCGGCTGGACGCCGAGGTCGAGGCCCTGGTCGAGCGGCTGGCCAACGGACCCACGGTGGCCCTGGGGCTGACCAAGTGGCTGCTGCGGGAGGCCCAGAACGAGACGCTGGAGGGCCATCTGCACAACGAGGCGCTGGGCCTGGAGCTGTCGTCGCGCAGCGAGGACTTCCGCGAGGGCCTGGCTGCCTTCAAGGAGAAGCGCCCCCCGAGCTTCGGAGGCCGGTGAGCGGATGGGCGCGACCGACATGGACACCGAGCGGGTGCCGATCACGCCGGAGACGTCGCCGGAGGAGGCGGCGGCGATCACCCGGGCGTGGGTGGAGGAGAACGTGCCGGGCGCCTGGCGGGAGGCCGCGGCCCGGGGCGGCGCCCGGGCCATCCGCGAGGTGCGGTCCCGCGCCGACTACGAGGCCTGGTACCCGGTGTTCGGCCGGTCGGGCCTGGTCGTGCCGACCTGGCCGGTCGCGTACGGGGGCCTGGACGTGAGCCCGGCGGTGGCCCGGGCCATCGAGGCCGAGTTGCGCCCCTACAACCTGGGCCGGCTCAACCCCCTGGGGCTGAACCTGGCCGCCCCGGCCCTGTTCGCCCACGGCACCGAGGAACAGCGCCTGCGCTTCCTGCCGCCGATCGTGCGCAACGAGGAGGTGTGGTGCCAGCTGTTCTCCGAGCCGGGGGCGGGCTCGGACCTGGCGTCGCTGGCCACCCGGGCCGAGCGCGACGGCGACGAGTGGGTGGTGACCGGCCAGAAGGTGTGGACCACGTGGGCGCATCTGGCCGACTTCGGCGTGCTGCTGGCCCGCACCGACCCCGACCGGCCCAAGCGCAAGGGCATCACCTACTTCCTGGTGGACCTGCACCAGCCGGGCGTCGAGGTGCGGCCGCTGCGCCACATCGGCGGCGAGGTCGACTTCAACGAGGTGTTCCTGTCCGGCGTGCGCGTCCCCGACTCCCAGCGGGTCGGTGAGGTCGGCGACGGCTGGCGGGTGGCGAACGCCACCCTGTCCGGCGAGCGGCAGATGGTGGCCGGCTCGGGGTCGGGCGGCGTCGACCGGATCGGCGGCTCCGGCGCCGAGCGGCTGGTCCAGCTGGCCCGCGAGCGGGGCCGGTGGGACGACCCGACGGTCCGCCAGGCCGTCGTGCGGGTGCTGTCCGAGGAGCGCATCCGGGCCTGGACCAACCAGCGGGTCCGGGCCGGGCTGCGGGCGGGCCGGCCCCCGGGGCCCGAGAGCTCGATCGGCAAGGTGCACCAGGGCGAGCTCAACCAGCGCATCCAGCTGCTGGCCACCGACCTGCTCGGCCCCGCGGCCACGGCGTGGGAGTCGGACGCCGACGACTACGCCGCCTCCCTCCCCTACGAGGTGAGGGGCATGCTCCGCAGTCGGGCCAACACGATCGAGGGCGGCACGACCGAGGTGAACAAGAACATCATCGGCGAGCGGGTGCTGGGCCTGCCCCGCGAGCCCGACCCCTGGCACGACCGGCCCTGGCGCGAGATCCCCCGGAGCTGACGTGTCCCGCCGCGACGTGCCCTCCGCCGACGTGTCCCCCGCCCCCGACCGCGTGTACGACGGCTACGAGACCCTGCGGGTCGAGCGGCGGGGCCCGGTCGGGTGGCTGGTCTTCGACCGGCCCGACGTCGGCAACGCCATGGACGGCCGCATGATGGCCGAGCTGGAGCGGGCCTGGGGCGAGCTCGACGCCGACCCCGCCGTGCGGGTCGTCGTCAACACGGGCGCCGGCCCGGCGTTCCAGACCGGCCTCGACGTCGTGCAGCTCAGCCGCGACAAGGAGGCGCTGCGGGAGCAGTCCCGGCGCACCAAGCGGGCCGAGCTGCGCCTCACCGCCTGGCACAACCAGGTGTGGAAGCCGGTCATCGCTGCCGTCAACGGCGTGTGCGCCGGCGGGGGCCTGCACTTCGTGGCCGACGCCGACATCGTGATCGCCGCCGCGGACGCTACGTTCCTCGACCCCCACGTGTCGATCGGCCAGGCCACGGCGTACGAGGCCATCGGGCTGGTGCTGACCTCGCCGATGGAGCCGATCACCCGCATGGCGCTCGTCGGCCGGCACGAGCGGATCGCCGCCGAGCGGGCCCGTCAGCTCGGCATCCTCAGCGAGGTCGTCGACCCGCCGGAGCGGCTGCGGGAGCGGGCCCAGGAGCTGGCTGAGACCGTCGCCCGCAACTCGCCGGCGGCCATTGCCGCCACCAAGCGGGCGCTGTGGGGCGCGCTGGAGGCCGGGCTGACCGAGGCGAGCAAGGCGGGCGCCCGGGAGATGATGGCGATGTGGGGCCACCCCGACCAGGCCGAGGGCCCCCGGGCGTTCACCGAGCGCCGCGCCCCCCGCTGGCAGGAGCTAGGAACCGGAGCCGGAGCATGAGCTACTCGTCGTATGAGTGTCTGAGGCTGGAGCGGCACGGGCCGGTGGGGTGGCTGATCAACAACCGGCCCGAGCAGCTCAACGCCATGAACGCCAAGATGCGCGAGGAGTTCGCCGACGCCTGGCTGGAGCTGGACCGCGACCCCGAGGTGCGGGTGATCGTGCACACCGGCGAGGGGCGGGCGTTCCAGACCGGCGTCGACGTGGCCGAGATCGCCAGCGATGGCGTGGGCATGGAGCGGTACCGCAAGTCGGTCGAGGAGTTCGACCTGCACTTCACGTCGTGGCACCAGCAGGTGTGGAAGCCGGTGATCACGGCGGTGAACGGGATCTGCGCCGGTGGCGGGTTCCACTGGGTGGCGGACGCCGACATCGTGATCGCCGCCTCCGACGCCCAGTTCTTCGACCCCCACGTGTCGGTGGGGCAGGTGGTGTCGCTGGAGGCCATCGGGCTGATCCGCAAGATGCCGGCCGAGGCGGTGATGCGGATGGCGTTCGTGGGCCGGCACGAGCGGATGTCGGCCGAACGGGCCTACGAGCTGGGGATGATCAGTGAGATCGTGGACCCGCCGGAGCGGCTGCGGGAGCGGGCCCAGGAGCTGGGTGAGACCGTCGCCCGCAACTCGCCGGCGGCCATGGCCGCCACCAAGCGGGCGCTGTGGGGCGCGCTGGAGCACGGCCTGACCGAGGCGTG
>DATCLS010000086.1:0-28990 GCA_036563805.1 Acidimicrobiales bacterium
ATCCCAGAAACAAACGTGTTACACAGTTGACCGGCACAAGCCCCACGACGCGACAGGGTTGCGGGGCATGACATAGTTGGGGACCTATGGCCACAACCACTTCGTCGCCGACCTCCGAGGGCGGCACGCCGGACTTCACGATCGTCCTGCGCGGCTACGAACGTACGCAGGTCGACATGTACATCGAGCGTTTGCAGGCGCGCATCGATGAGCTGTCCGAACTAGCCAAGAACGCGAAGTCGGGCACGAGCGACGCCCGCGATCGCATCGCGGAGCTCGAACGGAAGGTGGCCGAGCAAGCCAAGCAGCTCGAGCAGCGCGCCCAGCCGACGCTCTCTGGCCTCGGTACCCGCGTCGAGCAGCTCCTGCGCCTGGCCGAGGAGCAGGCCAACGAGCACCGAGAAGAGGCCAAGCGCGAGGCCGACAAGCTCGTGGCCGCTGCGCACCTCGAGTCGAAAGAAGTGGTGGAGAAGGCCCGGGCGGTGGCGGCTGCGGTCAAGACCGCCGCCGAGCGCGAGGCCAAGGCCACGCGCGACTCGGCCGAGCGCGAGGCCAACGAGCTGCGCCAGTCGACCAAGCGCGAGGTCGACATCATGCGCTCCGAGGCGGAGCGCGAGACGAGCCAGCTGCGGGCGGTCACCGACCACGAGGTCGCCGAGCACCGGGCGACGGCCGAGCGCGACATCGCCACGCTGCGGGCCACGGCCGAGCGCGAGATCATCGAGATGCGCAACGTCGCCGCCCGCGAGGCCGAGGAGAAGCGGGCCGCCGCCTCCAAGCTGCTGACCAAGGCCAAGGAGAAGCGCGAGGCCGAGCTCCAGGCCCTCGAGCTCGAGCTGGCCGAGCGGCGCGAGAAGGCGGAGCGCGAGGAGAGCGAGCGCCACGAGGCCGCGGTCGCCCAGACGCAGAAGCTTGTCGCCGACGCCGAGCAGCGGGCGAAGGAGGCCGAGAAGCGGGCGAAGGAGGCCGAGCAGCGGGCGGAGCAGCGCCGGGCCGAGAGCGAGGCCGAGTCGGCCGAGATCATCGCCAAGGCCAAGGCGTTCGCCGAGCGCACGGTGGCCGACGCCAAGGCCGAGGCCGAGCAGCTCATCTTCGACGCCAAGACCCACGCCCAGGTCACCAAGCAGACCGCCGAGCGCGAGGTCGCCGACCTGACCCGCCAGCGCGACGCCGTCACCGCCCAGCTCACGCAGCTGCGCGAGATGCTGTCCGGGCTGGCCGGCGTCGGGTCGCTGCCGGGCGCCGACGCGGCGGCGAGCGACGCCAACGGCGCCGGGTCGGCCACCAAGGGCAGCAAGAAGCCCGCGGACAGCGAGGCCAGCGACGATGGCGAGGCCAGCGACGACAGCGACGACAAGGTCCAGGCCGCCGGGTAGCCCCGGCGGCAGACCGCGTCGCTCGGCGTCGTGAACCCCAAGCTCGGACTGATCGTCGGATACTGGCCGTCGTCGGGCCCTCCGCCCGACGCGGCCGACCAGATCGCCGCGGCCGAGGAGCTCGGCTTCGACTCGATCTGGACGGCCGAGGCCTACGGGTCCGACTGCTTCACCCCGCTGGCCTGGTGGGGCAGCCGGACCCGGCGGGTCAAGCTCGGCACGGCCATCACGCAGATGTCGGCCCGCACACCGGCGTCGACGGCCATGACCGCCATCACGCTCGACCACCTGTCGGGCGGGCGGTTCATCCTCGGGCTCGGCGTGTCGGGCCCCCAGGTCGTCGAGGGCTGGTACGGCCAGCCCTACGCCAAGCCGCTGGCCCGCACCCGCGAGTACGTCGAGATCGTGCGGCGGATCGTGGCCCGGGAGGGCCCGGTCGAGTTCGCCGGCGAGCACTACACGATCCCGCTGCCGGGCGGCACCGGCCTGGGCAAGCCGCTCAAGTCGATCGTGCGGCCGCTCCGCACCGACATCCCGATCTACCTGGGGGCCGAGGGGCCGAAGAACGTGGCCCTGGCCGCCGAGATCGCGGACGGTTGGTTGCCCATGTTCTTCTCGCCCAAGGCCGACGAGTTCTACCGAGCGGCCCTGGCCGAGGGGTTCGCCCGGCCCGGCGCCCGCCGCACGCCCGACGACTTCGAGGTGGCCTGCGTCGTGCCGGTGATCCCGGGCGACGACGTCGAGGCGTGCGCCGACCTTCTGCGGCCCAACCTGGCCCTGTACATCGGCGGGATGGGCGCCCGCGACCGCAACTTCCACAAGGACGTGTTCGTCCGGCTCGGCTACGAGGCCGAGTGCGAGAAGATCCAGGAGGCCTACCTCGACGGGCGCAAGGCCGACGCCGCGGCCGCCGTGCCCACCGCCATGGTCGAGGACGTCTACCTGATCGGCCCGCCGGCCAAGATCCGCGACGAGCTCGAGCGGTGGCGCTCCACCTGCATCACCACGATGCTGGTGGCGGGCCCGCCGCCGATGCTCCGGCAGATCGCCGAGATCTTCGCCTCGTAGCGGCCGCTCCGTCGGCGCCGGGCCTGCGCCGCGCCGGGCTACGTGTCGCTGTGGAGCAGCAGGTTGGGCGTGCCGGCCGGGAGGCCGGTGAGGACGTCCGGCGTGGCCGCGCCCACGAGCGCGTCGGTCACGGCCGCCGGCGTCGCCGTCGGGAACGCCTCCAGGACCTTGGCCGCTGCCCCGGCGGCGTGGGGCGACGCCATCGACGTCCCGCTGACGGTCCGGGTGGCGGCGTCGCCGGTGATCCAGGCACCCGTGATGTCGACGCCGGGGGCGACGAGGTCGACGCAGCTGCCGGCGTTGGAGAACGGTGCGAAGCCGTCGTCGCGGTCGCTGGCCGCCACGGTGAGGGCGGCGGGGAGCCGGGCGGGCGACGTCGAGCAGGCGTCGGCCCCCTGGTTGCCGGCCGCGGCCACGACCGTGACGCCGTCGGCGATCAGCCCGCCGACCGCTGAGTCGAGCGCGGTGCTGCCGGCGCCGCCGAGGCTCAGGTTGGCCACCGCCGGCTCGCCGGCGTCGTGGTCGGCGACCGCCCAGTCGAGGCCGGCGAGCAGGCCGGACAGCGTGCCGCCGCCGGTGCAGTCGAGGACCCGCACGCCGACCAGCCGCACGCCCTTGGCCACGCCGTGGGCGGTGCCGCCTACGGTAGAGGACACGTGGGTGCCATGGCCGTTGCAGTCGTCGGCCGTCCCGCCGTCGACGGCGTCGAAGCCGGACACGGCCCGGCCCTCGAAGTCCTGATGCGAGAACCGGATGCCGGTGTCGATGACGTAGGCGGTCACGCCGGCGCCGGTGGCCGTGTACGTGTAGGTGCCGGACAGGGGGAGGGCCCGCTGGTCGATGCGGTCGAGCCCCCACGGGGCGTCCGGTTGCTCCGTGGCCACCCGGATCGGGGTGTCGCGCTCGACGGCCCGGACCTCGGGCTCGGCGGCCAGGGCCGCCGCCTCGGCCGGGGTCAGCCGGGCCGCGTAGCCCCGCAGGGCGGCGCGGTAGACCCGGGTGGGCTGGCGGCCGGTGGCGGCGAGTTGGCCCCGGGCCGTGGCCGGGACCTCGTGCGGGGCCACCGCCCCCGGCTCGAGCGTGACGACGTAGGCAGCGGCGCCCGGGCCGGTCTCGGGCGACGTCGCCCCGGGATCGGCCCCGGCCGGCGCGCCGGCGGCCACCGTCCCCGCCGCCACCGCCAACGCCACGAGCACGCGGGCCATCGCTCGGTTCATCCGGGGTCCCCCTGGTCGGCGAGCACTGTCCGTCACCGTTCCCGATCCGGCCCGGGTTATCCGTTCTTGACGATCTGCTAACTCCTGTTGACAGCGGTCCAGTCCGCTCGTAGGTTGCGGTTCGCGCGGTGTGACCGACGTCACCGGGGGGATGACGCACGCCGCCACTCCGAAGGGGGGCGATCTCGTGGCTGGACCGGCGACAGGTGCTCGATGGGTCAGGCGCGTCGCCGCGGTCGCCGCGCTGGCGGTCCTCGCGGCCGCCTGCGGCGGCGGGGGCGACGACGACACGGGCGGCGGGGGAGCCGGCGACGAGGGGACGCCCACGCCCGGTGGTCGGGTCGTCTACGGCCTGGAGGCGGAGACGATCGACGGCTGGTGCCTGCCCGAGGCCCAGCTGGCCATCGCCGGGATCATGGTCGCCCGGACCATCTACGACACCCTGACCCGGCCCACCAGCGAAGGCACCTACGAGCCCTGGCTGGCCGAGTCGGTCGAGCCCAACGACGACTACACCGAGTGGACGATCACCCTGCGGGAGGGCGTGACGTTCCACGACGGCAGCGAGCTGAACGCCGAGGTGGTGAAGAACAACCTCGACGCCTATCGGGGCCAGTACCCGACCCGCGAGCCGCTGCTGTTCACGTTCGTGTTCGACAACGTCGCCAACGTCGAGGTCGTCGACCCGATGAGCGTGCGGGTCACGATGAACGAGCCCTGGGTCGACTTCGACGCCTACCTGTGGGGCAGCGGCCGGCTCGGGATCATGGCCCAGGCCCAGCTGGACGACACCCGGACCTGCGCCGAGAACCTGATCGGCACCGGCCCGTTCATGATCCAGGAGTGGGTGCCCAACCAGCGCCTCGTCGCCGAGAAGAACCCCGACTACTGGGCGACCGACGACGAGGGCAACCAGCTCCCGTACCTGGACGAGATCGAGTTCCGGCCCATCGTCGAGGTGTCGCAGCGGCTCAACGCCCTCCAGTCGGGCGAGATCAACGCCATGCACACCAGCGACCCCGAGACGATCACCGAGCTCCACAACCAGCGGGACGCCGGCTCGATCAACCTGACCGAGACCACCGACTTCGGCGAGGTCACCTACACGCTGCTCAACACCTCGCGACCGCCGTTCGACAACCCGATCGCCCGCCAGGCCGTCGCCCACGCCACCGACTTCGAGGAGTACAACTCGATCATCGGGCACGACCTGCTGACGCAGGCCAGCGGGCCGTTCGCCCCGGGCAACGTCGGCAACCTCGACGACACCGGGTTCCCGACCTACGACCCCGAGGAAGCCGAGCAGCTGGTACAGCAGTACGAGGACGAGACGGGCCAGCCGCTGCGGTTCACCTACACGACCACCCAGGCCGAGGCCACCATCCGGGCCGGCCAGCTGCTCGAGCAGCAGTGGGAGGAGGTCGGCATGGAGGTCGACATCGTCACGGTCGACCAGTCGACCCAGATCGACACGGCCATCAGCGGCGACTTCCAGGCCATCGCCTGGCGCAACCACCCGGGCGGCGACCCGGACACCCAGTACGTGTGGTGGGAGTCGAGCTACCCGACCAACTTCGGCCGCATCAACGACCCGGAGATCGACCGGCTGCTCAACGAGGGTCGGACCACGCCCGACCCGGACGAGCGCCAGCAGATCTACGAGAACCTGAACCGGCGGTTCGGCGAGCAGGCCTACAACCTGTGGCTCTCCTACACGCTGTGGAGCGTGGCGACGGCGCCCGACGTCCACGGCGTGGACGCCGGCGCCGGCCTGGCCGTCGGGCATCCGGTCGAGACCCTCTGGGTCGAGCAGTAGCGGAGGTGCTCGCCGAGACGGGAAAAAGGGGGGAACACGGGTGAAGGCCGTCGCACGCCGCCTGCTCCACCTGCTGGTCGTCCTGTTCTTCGTCACGCTGTTCGTGGCGCTGCTGACCAGCATGCTGCCGGGCGACCCGACCGACGCCATCGCCGGCTTCGCCAGCGAGGAGCAGAAGGCCGAGCTGCGGGAGGACCTCGGGCTCGACGACCCGGTCTGGGTCCAGTACGGGCGGTGGATCAGCGGCTTCGTCACCGGCGACCTGGGCGGGTACTACAGCGTGACCGGCGAGCGGCCCGTGATGGACCGGGTGCGCGAGGCGCTGCCCGTGTCCCTCCAGCTCATGGTCGAGGCGCAGATCCTGGCGCTGCTCATCGCCATCCCGCTCGGCGTGTACAGCGCCTACCGGGCCGGCTCCCGGTTCGACCGGGCGACCAGCGCCACGCTGTTCGGCTTCCTGGCGTTGCCCAACTTCGCCCTCGCCCTCGTGCTCGCCTACTACGTCGGCGTCGAGCTCGGGTGGCTGCCGGTGAGCGGCTACGTGGCGCCCGCCGACGACCTGTTGGAGCACGTCCGGCGCATGGCGCTGCCCGCCATCAGCCTGGCCGTCGGGCAGATCGCCGTGTACATGCGGCTCCTGCGCAGCGACATGATCGCCACGCTGCAGGAGGACTTCATCACGATGGCCAAGGCCAAGGGCATCCCGCCGTCGCACGTCCTGTGGCGGCACGCCCTGCGGCCCTCGAGCCTGACGCTGCTCACCGTGGCCGGCCTCAACGTCGGCACGCTGATCGGCGGGGCGGTGATCATCGAGGTGATCTTCTCGCTGCCGGGGATGGGCACGCTGCTGTTCGAGGCCATCCAGGCCCGGCAGTACATCGCCCTCCAAAGCCTCGTGGCGATCATCGCCGTGGGCTACGTGCTCATCAACTTCCTGGTCGACGTCCTCTACGCGGTACTGGACCCGAGGATCCGCCATGCCACCGCCTGAGTCCTTCTCCGGAGCCTCCAGTGGCGCCGGGAGCGCCACGCCCACCCTCGCCGGCCCACCCACAACCGTGCCCCCGGCCGACACGGCCGCGCTGGCCGGCGCCGAAGGCGCGGCGACCGCCGGCGAGCGCGCCCAGCGGCTGGGGTGGGGCGCCAAGCTGGCGATCGGCTGGCTGGTGCTGGTCGTGGCCGCCGCCCTGCTCGCCCCGGTGCTGCCCCTCGACGACCCCTACGAGCCGGTCGGCGCCATCGCCCGCCAGGGCCCGGGCACCGACGGCCACGTCCTCGGCGGCGACAGCCTCGGGCGCGATCTGCTCAGCCGCCTGGTGTGGGGGGCGCGCATGTCGCTGCTCATCAGCGTCACGTCCGTGCTGCTGGGCATGGTGCTCGGCGGGCTGCTCGGCCTGCTGGCCGGCTACTTCCGGGGCCGCCTCGACAAGGCGTTCGTCGGGGTGTTCGACGTGCTGCTCTCGTTCCCGCAGCTCATCCTGGCGCTCACGCTCGTCACCGTGTACGCCACCGGCGAGGGGGTGAGCAGCACTCGCCGGATCACCGTGCTCATCTTCGCCCTCGGCGTCGTGTCGATCCCCGTGCTGGGGCGCATCACCCGCGCCACGACCCTGACCTGGTCGCAGCGCGACTTCGTGCACGCCGCCCGGGCGATGGGGGCCCGCAATCGCTCGATCATGTTCGGGGAGGTCCTGCCCAACGTGCTGCCGGCCATGTTCTCGATCGCCCTGCTCGGCATCGCCGTGGTGATCGTCGCCGAGGGCGGGCTCAGCCTGCTGGGGGTCGGCGTCCAGCTGCCGACGCCGTCCTGGGGCAACATCATCGCCGAGGGGCGGGGCAGCCTGCGCGACGCCCCGCACATCGTGCTCGCCCCCACGGTGGCGATCTTCCTCACCGTGCTGGCGCTCAACTACCTGGGCGACGTCGTGCGCGCCCGGTTCGACGTGCGGGAGAGCGCTCTGTGATCGGGCGCCGCAAGCAGGTCACGGCCGTGGCCGACGCCCCGCCCGCCCACGGCCGCCGGCTGCTCGAGGTCGAGGACCTGGCCACCCACTTCGTCACGCCCCGGGGCCTGGTCCGGGCCGTCGACGGCGTGTCGTTCAGCCTGGAGCGGGGCAAGACGCTGGGCCTGGTGGGAGAGTCGGGCTGCGGCAAGTCGGTGCTGTCCCGCTCGATCATGGGCCTGCTGCCCAGCAACGTCGAGCGCCACGGGTCGGTCGAGTTCGAGGGCCAGCGGCTCGACCAGCTGGGCCCGGCCGAGCTGCGGTCGTTCTGGGGCACGCAGATCGCCATGGTGTTCCAGGACCCGATGACCTCGCTCAACCCGGTCATGCGCATCGGGCGCCAGATCACCGAGCCGCTGCGGTTCCACTTCGACATGGACCGCGGCCAGGCCGAGAAGATCGCCCTGTCGCTGCTGGAGTCGGTCAACATCCCCGAGCCGGCCCGGCGGCTGCGCCAGTACCCGCACGAGCTGTCCGGCGGCATGCGCCAGCGGGTGGTCATCGCCATCGCCTTGGCCTGCGGGCCGAAGCTGCTGTTCGCGGACGAGCCGACCACCGCGCTCGACGTCACCGTCCAGGCCCAGATCCTCGAGCTGCTGCGCACCCAGCAGCGCGAGCGCGACATGGCGATGGTGCTCGTGACCCACGACCTCGGCGTCGTGGCCGGCCACACCGACGAGGTGGCGGTCATGTACGCCGGCCAGATCGTGGAGCAGGCGCCGACCCGCACGCTGTTCTCGTCGATGCGCATGCCCTACACGGCGGCGCTGCTCCAGTCGATCCCGCGGCTGACCAACGCCAGCCACACCCGGCTCAACGTCATCGCCGGGCGGCCGCCCGACCTGCTCGACCCGCCGCCCGGCTGCCGCTTCGCCCCCCGGTGCCCCTACGCCCAGGACCGGTGCCGGGAGGAGCAGCCGCCGCTCATCGAGGCCGACGAGCCGGGCCACCTGTACCGGTGCTGGTACCCGGTCGGCACCGACGAGGCCCGCGAGGCGCTGGAGCGCAACCTGGCCGCCCACGTGCCCCAGGCCGAGCTGGCCGTGAGCGGCGACATGACCCGGGCCGCCGAGGTCGAGGCCGCGCTGGAGGGGGCGGGCGCGGCCGCCGGCCCGGCGGCGTACGAGTCCGACGGCTCGGCGGCGGACGGGCCCGACGGGACGCCGGCGGATCAGGCCGACGCCTCGGCGGACGAGTCCGACGGGTCATCCGGCGACACAGCGGGCGGCACGGAAGCCAGCTCGGGGCCGGACGGCGCCGAGGTCGAGATCGGAGGCAGCGACTGATGGCCGGATCCGGCACCGCCCATCTGCGCCCGGCGGACGAGGTCCTGCTGCGCATCGAGCACCTCGACGTCGAGTTCCCGGCCGCCGGCGGCCGGCGCGTCTCGGCCGTGTCCGACCTCAGCCTCGACGTCGCCCCCGGCGAGACGCTGGGCCTGGTGGGGGAGTCGGGGTGCGGCAAGTCGACCACCGCCCGGGCCGTCATGCAGCTCCCGCCGCCGACGCGGGGCTCGGTGATCTTCGACGGGCAAAACCTGACCGCCCTCGACGGCGAGCGGCTGCGGATGCTGCGCCCGCAGTTCCAAATCGTGTTCCAGGACCCGATCTCCTCGCTCAACCCCCGCCGGCGGGTCGGCGACATCGTGGCGGCGCCGCTCAAGGTGTGGAACCGGGGAACCGAGGCCGAGCGGCGGGCCCGGGTCGACGAGGTGCTGGAGGCCGTCGGCCTCGACCCGGCGACCGCCCGCGACAAGCGGCCGCACGAGTTCTCGGGCGGCCAGTGCCAGCGGATCTGCATCGCCCGCACGCTCGTCCTCGACCCCAAGCTGGTCATCTGCGACGAGCCGGTGTCGGCCCTCGACGTGTCGGTCCAGGCCCAGATCCTCAACCTGCTCGAGGACCTCAAGGACCGCTACGGACTCACGCTGGTGTTCATCACCCACGACCTGGCGGTCGTGAAGAACGTGAGCGACCGGGTGGCGGTCATGTACCTCGGCAAGGTGTGCGAGGTGGCGCCGCCCGACCAGCTCTACGGCCAGCCGGCCCACCCCTACACGGCGGCGCTCATCGAATCGATCCCCGAGCCCGACCCCGCGGCGCCCGCCCGGGCGGCGGCGCTGAAGGCCGGCGACCTGCCGTCGCCGCTGGACCCGCCGAGCGGCTGCCGGTTCCGCACCCGGTGCCCCCGGGCCCAGGACCGGTGCGCCGCCGAGGAGCCCGAGGTCCGGGCCGTGGGCGACGGGCAGTTCGTGGCCTGCCACTTCCCGCTGGTCGGGCCGGAGGCGCCCCCGCGGGCCGCCGACGACGGCCACGAGAGCTCGGTCGCCGTGGCCACCGGGCCGGCGACGGGCTGAGGCCGCGACATGGCGGCGACCGTGCCGACGTCCGGCGGCCCGGACGGCGCGGGCGGCGCCGACGGACGGGACGACGCGGTCGACGCGGCCGACACCACCGGTGCCGGCCGGCGGGCGGACGCGGCCGGCCGCCGGGGGGAGCGGGCGCCGGGCCACGGCGGGTCCGGGCTCCCCCAGCGCCGCCACCGCCGGCTCGACCCCGCGACCCGGCGGGCCCAGATCCTGGGCGTGGCCGCCGAGGTCTACCGCGACCGCGATCCGGCCGAGGTCCGCTTCGACGAGATCGCCGCCGCGGCCGGGGTGTCGCGCTCGCTGGTGTACGCCTACTTCGGGGACCGGGGCGGCCTGATGGCCGCCGTCTACCTCCACAGCCTCCAGGAGTTCGACGCCCAGCTCTCGGAGCTGCTCGGCGACGTGCCCGTCGACGAGGAGCGGTTCACGACGCTCGTCCGCAGCTACCTGCGGCTGGTCGAGGCGAACGCCGCCACCTGGCGCCTGTTCGCGGCCGCCGGGGCGCTGAAGCACCCCGAGGTCCAGCGGGCCCGCCGGGCCCGGACGCAGCGCATCGCCGAGGTCTGGGGCGGCGACGAGGGCGCGCAGGTGCTGGCCACCGCCCTCGTCGGGCTGCTGGAGGCGGGCGCTACCGAGTGGCTGGCCACCCGGTCGTGCTCGCTGGACGAGGCCACGACCCTCCTGGCCCAGGCGGCCTGGAACGGCTGGGCCCGCATCCCGGTCGGCCGCCGACGCTGACCGAACCGGCCCGTCCGGACCGTTTGGACCGTCGGGACCCTTGTGGGCGCCGGGGCGGCGCCGCCGACCGGCTCGGCGGCGCCGGCGGGCCCGGCGCGTCAGCTCTCGAACGCCTCGGGGGGCGGGCAGGCGCACACGAGGTTGCGGTCGCCGTAGCCCCCGTCGATGCGGCCGACCGGCGGCCAGTACTTGTCGCGCCGCAGCGACGGCACCGGGTAGGCGCCCAGCTCGCGGGGGTACGGCCGGTCCCACTCGGCGACCAGCAGGTCCTCGGCCGTGTGGGGGGCGTGCCGCAGCGGCGACTCCTCGACCGGCCACTCGCCGCTGGCCACCCGGTCGATCTCGCCCTTGATGGCGATCATGGCGTCGCAGAACCGGTCGAGCTCGGCCAGCGACTCCGACTCGGTGGGCTCGATCATCAGCGTCCCGGCCACCGGGAAGCTCATGGTCGGGGCGTGGAAGCCGTAGTCCATGAGCCGCTTGGCCACGTCGTCGACCGTGACGCCCGTGGCCTTGGTGATGGCCCGGACGTCGACGATGCACTCGTGCGCCACCCGGCCGTTGGCGCCCGTGTAGAGCACCGGGAAGTGGTCGGCCAGCCGGGCGGCCACGTAGTTGGCCGACAGGACGGCCACCGCCGTCGCCCGCCGCAGGCCCTCGGGCCCCATGAGCTTGATGTAGGCCCAGCTGATGGGCAGGATGCCGGCCGACCCCCAGGGCGCGGCCGACACCGGCCCGGGCCCGGTCTCCGGCCGGGCCGCCGGGGCCAGCGGGTGGTTGGGCAGGAACGGCGCCAGGTGCGACCGGGCGGCGACCGGACCGACCCCCGGCCCGCCGCCGCCGTGGGGGATGCAGAACGTCTTGTGCAGGTTGAGGTGGCTGACGTCGCCGCCGAACCAGCCGGGGCGGGCGACGCCGACCAGGGCGTTGAGGTTGGCGCCGTCGACGTACACCTGCCCGCCGTGCTCGTGGACGATGTCGCAGATCTCGGTGATCGCCTCCTCGAACACCCCGTGGGTCGAGGGGTAGGTGACCATGAGCGCGGCCAGCTGCGAGCCGTGCTCCTCTGCCTTGGCCCGGAAGTCGTCGACGTCGATGTTGCCCTCGTCGTCGCACGCCACGACGACGACCCGCATGCCGGCCATGGCCGCCGAGGCGGCGTTGGTGCCGTGGGCCGAGGCCGGGATCAGGCACACGTCGCGCTCGGCCTCGCCCCGGCTGCGGTGGTAGGCGCGGATGGCCAGCAGCCCGGCCAGCTCGCCCTGGGAGCCGGCGTTGGGCTGGAGCGACACGGCGTCGTAGCCGGTGATCTCGACCAGCGCCCGCTCGAGGTCGGCGATCAGCTCGCGGTACCCGGCCACCTGCTCGTCGGGGGCGAACGGGTGGATGTCGGCGAACTCGGGCCACGTCACCGGCTCCATCTCGGTGGTGGCGTTGAGCTTCATCGTGCACGAGCCGAGCGGGATCATGGCCCGGTCGAGCGCCACGTCGCGATCGGCGAGGCGGCGCAGGTAGCGGAGCATCTCGGTCTCGGTGCGGTGCTCGTGGAAGACGGGGTGGGTCAGGTAGTCGCTCGTCCGCCGCTCGGCCGCGGGGATGCCCCCGCCGGCCCTCTCGCCGGAGCCGGCCGTGCCGGTCTCGCCGGCGCCGTCGCCGCCGGTGGCGGCGAAGGCGGTCAGCAGCCGGCGCACGACGTCACGGTCGGTCGTCTCGTCGAGGGAGATGCCCAGCGTGTCGCCGTCGACCCGCCGCAGGTTGAGGCGCTGGCCCTGGGCGCGCGCCGCGATCTCGGCCGCCTGGCCCGGCGCCCGCACGGTGAGCGTGTCGAACCAGGTGTCGTTGACCAGCTCGAAGCCGGCGGCCCGCAGTCGGGCAGCCACCGCCGTGGTGGTGGCGTGGACCCGCTCGGCGATGGCCCGGAGCCCGTCGGGCCCGTGGTAGACGGCGTACATCGAGGCCATGACCGCCAGCAGCACCTGGGCGGTGCAGATGTTGGACGTGGCCTTCTCGCGGCGGATGTGCTGCTCGCGGGTCTGCAGCGCCAGCCGGTAGGCGGGCCGCCCGGCGGCGTCGATCGACACGCCGACGAGCCGGCCCGGCAGCGAGCGCCGGAAGGCGTCGCGGGTGGCGAGGAACCCGGCGTGCGGCCCACCGAAGCCCATCGGCACGCCGAACCGCTGGGCCGAGCCGACGGCCACGTCGGCGCCCAGCTCGCCCGGCGGGACCAGCAGCGTGCAGGCCAGCAGGTCGGTGGCGACGACGGCCAGGCCGCCGGCCTCGTGCACGGCCTCGATGACCGGGCGCAGGTCGCGCACGACGCCCGACGTGCCCGGGTGTTGGAGCAGGACGCCGAAGGCGTCGCCGGGGGAGAGGTCGGTGGCCGGGTCGCCCACCACCACCTCGAGGCCCAGGGGCTCGGCCCGGGTGGCCACCACGGCGATCGTCTGCGGGTGGCACTCGGCGTCGACGAAGAACACGTTGCCGGCGTGCTTGGTGGCCCGGCGGGTCAGCGTCATGGCCTCGGCCGCCGCCGTGCCCTCGTCGAGCATCGAGGCGTTGGCGATCTCGAGCCCGGTGAGGTCGCTGACCATCGTCTGGAAGTTGAGCAGCGCCTCGAGCCGGCCCTGGCTGATCTCGGGCTGGTAGGGCGTGTACGCCGTGTACCAGGCCGGGTTCTCGAGCACGTTGCGCTTGATCACACCCGGCGTGTGGGTGCCGTAGTAGCCCTGGCCGATGAGCGACGTGAACACCTGGTTGCGCTCGGCCAGGGCCCGCAGCCGGGCGATGACGTCGGGCTCGCCCAGGGCGGCCTCGAGCTCGAGCGGCTTGCCGTCGCGGATCGTGCCGGGGACGGCCTGGTCGAGCAGCTCGTCGAGCGAGGACAGCCCGAGGCGCTCGAGCATGGTGGCGACGTCGTCGGGCGACGGGCCGACGTGCCGGTCGACGAACGACTCGGCGGGGGCGGGGATGGCGGGTTCGTTGGCGAAGGTCACGGCAGCCTCCGGAAGTGAGTCGTCCGAGTGGCCCCCGTCTGTCGCCGTGACGCCGTCACGCCTCCAGAGTCGCCTCGCCCCCACGGTCCCTGGTGCCTGAGAGGTTCCGGGGTCGTTGCCCCTTCGGCGCCCGTGCGGCGGCCGGGGCCGCCGACGGATCTCTCCCGCGGGAGGTCGTCAGCGCGGCTCAGGCTAGTGGCGCCATCCCCGCCGCGCCGAACCCTCCCACTTAGGATGCTTCCTTAACACACTCCGTAGTGGTCATCCTGGGCCTGTGATCACGACCTGACCCAGCGTGGGAGCTTCCGTGTCGCAGACGTCCCCTCTTCGACCCCCGACACCGCCACCGCCGCCCCCGCCTCCGCCCCCGCCGCCGGCGGGCTCGGATCCGCGCACGAGCCCGTTCCGCGAGCTGGAGGAGGTGGCCGGCGACCGCCGGACCACGCTCCGGCCCATCCCGCGCCCGGGCGGCACGCCCGGCTGGCCGCCCGAGCAGCCCCCGTTCGGGCTCGACGGGAGCGGTCGGACCGGCTCGTGGGCCCGGCGCCTCGCCGTGGCCGTGGCCGCCGTCGTGGTCGCCGGCGGGGCGGCCCTGGCCGTCGTCCTCGCTTTGGCCTGAGCCCCGGAGCGACCCGACCCGGACCGCTCGCCGCCGGGCCGCCTGTCCGCCGGCCCCGGGCGGGCCCCGATGGGACGGCCCACTTCGTCGCCGCCGGGCCGCCGCCGCGGCGGCCCGGTCGGGCTCGATGGCGCCGGCCGGACCGGGCTCGGCCGACGGGTCCGGCTATTCGTCGGGTCCGGCTACTCGTCCCCGCCGGTCGGGGTCAGCCGGCGCAGCCGGCGGCCGGCGACCGCCAGCGTGACGACGAGGATCAGCGCCAGGCGGGCGACGGCGCCCCAGCCCTGCGGCGTGCCATCGCGCACCAGCTCGGCGCCGCCGGGCCCGAGCCCGGCGTAGACCTGCTGGGCCTCCCACAGCGGCGACAGCTGGGCGATGCCCGACAGCGAGGCGCCCAGCAGGCGCTCGCCCAGGAACACGAGGGCCAGCGACCACACGGCCGACCGGCGGACCACGACGCCGATCATGATGAACAGCCCGATGTAGGCGGCCGACCCGGTGGCGGCGGCCAGCGCCATGGTGGCGGCCGCGGCGCCGGCGTCCGGCACGCCGGCCACCAGGACGGCGACCGTGAGCGCCGGGACGACGGTGAGCAGGGCGACCAGCCAGCCGCCGAGCCACCGGCCGACGGCGATCGTGCGCAGCGGGACCGGCGACAGCCAGGTCAGCGGGAACGTGCCGGCGCGGATGTCGGCGCCCATGACCGCGTCGCCGACGACCAGGCAGGTGAGCGGCAGGATCAGGCCGAACAGCCCCTGCTCGGCGACGACGCCGAACGCCTCGGCGGTGGACACGCCGGACTCGGCGTCGATCAGCGGCGTCAGCAGCCCGAGGGCGACGCCCCCCAGGCAGATGGCGACGAGGATCAGCCGCCGGCGGGCCGGCAGACAGCTGCGCAGCGTGTAGCCGACGACGGCGGCGAACGGCGACGGCAGGCCCCGCCCGCCCGGCGCCGGCGCCGGGGCCACCTGGCTCGGGTCTGCCGGGCTCGGGGCCGGGCCCGGCCGGGTCCCAGGCCCGGGCGCCCCGGCCGCCGGGGTGGCGTCCTCGGGTCCGGCGCTCACCGCAGCAGCTCCCGGAACACGCTCTCGAGCGAGTCGTCGAGCGGGCGCACCTCGTGGAGCCGGGCGCCGACGGCGCGGGCGGCACGGGGCAGCACCGCGGCCAGCTCACCGGCCCGGGCCGAGGACACGACGACCGTGTGGCCGTCGACCGTGACGCCCCGGACGACGTCGTGGCCCATGAGGCCGGCGGCCAGGCGGCGGGCCTCGGGCGTCCGCACGAGCACGGACCGGGGCCGGTCCGCCAGGGCGTCGCGGATGGCCCGGTGGTCGCCGGCCGCGGCCAGGCGTCCCCGGATGATCACGATCTGGCGGCCGGCCAGCCGCTCGACCTCGTGGAGGACGTGGGAGCTGACGATGACCGTCCGCCCCTGCCGGCCGAGCGCCTGGAACAGCTCGATGAGGGCCACCCGCTGGACGGGGTCGGCGCCGTTGAGCGGCTCGTCGAGCACGAGCACGCGCGGCCCGGTCACCAGGGCGGCGGCCACCTTGGCCCGCTGCCGCATGCCCTTGGAGAACCCGCCCACCCGCCGGTCGGCGACGTCCAGCAGCCCGACCGTGGCGAGGCACCGGTCGGGCAACGACCGGTCGCTCACCCGGTGGAGGGCGGCCGTGTAGCGCACGAGCTGGCGGGCGGTGAGCGCGGCCGGGACCGCCTCGTCCTCCGGGACGAGCGAGATGGCGGCCTGCACCGACCGGTCGGTGTGGGGGTCGGCGCCCAACACCCGCACGGTGCCCTCGTTGGGCCGGAGCAGCCCGGTCATGGCCCGCATGAGCGTGGTCTTGCCGGCGCCGTTCGGCCCCAGCAGGCCGGTCACGCCCGGACCGAACGAGCAGGACAGCTCGGTGAGCGCCACCTTGTGCCCGAACCACACCGACGCGGACCGGACCTCGACCGTGGCGTCGGGCACGAAGGCGGGGTCGAGCGGCGCCGCCGGCGGAAAAGGGGGCGCCGCTGAGCCGGGCGCCGGGACCGGACCGGCCGCCGCAGGAACGGAGGGCGGAGCGGCCGCCGGGGGAGCGGGCGGCCCCGGGGGAGGGGGAGGGACCGGCGGCCCGGCCGGGGTCCCCGCGGCGGTCACAGGTCCACCTTCCGGTACCGGTGCTGGAGCAGCGCCAGGCACCCGAGCAGGACGAGCGCGTAGGCGGACACCGCCAGGACCCCGCCGCCGGCCACGCCGGTCAGGTCGGAGTCGGTGCCGATGTGGCCGAGGAAGATCAGGTCGCGCACGGCCAACGGCAGCGCCAGCAGGTTCACCACGGCGAGCGGCGTGCCGGGGTCGCCCGCCGCCTCCTGGATGATGTTGGCGACCGTGGAGGTCACGAGGGCGGTGCCGAGCAACGCCACCCCACCGACGATCCGTCGGTCGGTCAGCGAGGCCAGCGCCAGCCCGAACGCCGCGTAGTACACGGCCAGCACGGCCACGGCCGCCGGCACCTGCCACAGCACCTCGGCGTTGTCTGTGAGGTAGTCGAGGGCGCCGTCGCTGACCAGCATCCGGCCCACGAACAGCACGACCTGGGGCAGGAACCCGAAGCCGAACACGATGAAGGCCAGGGCGCCCAGCTTGGCGTACACGTAGTCACGCCCGGTGAGCGGCCGGGAGAACAGCAGCGGCAGCACCCGGTGGCTGCGGTCGGGACACAGCATGTCGGGCGCGCTCAGCGCCACGAACAGCAGCAGCGCCGTCGACACGCCGACGTACTCCCGGTAGCTGAGGAACCCGTCGGCCAGGAAGTCGGCCAGGTCCAGCGGGCGGTCGCGCAGGACCCAGGCGATGCCGACCATCACGACCGCCGGAACGGTGGCGATGGCCAGCAGCGACCAGGGGAACACCTTCTGCCGCCAGGAGCGCCGCAGCCCCAGGGCCCGGCGCACCGACAGGCGCCACACGGCGAAGGCGGCCTCCCGTCGGCCGCCGCGGGGCCCGGTGTAGGGCCGGTAGCCCCGGTCGTAGACGGCGCCGGAGGCCCCCGGCAGCGCGGGCGGCAGCAGGCTCACGGCGCCGCCTCCGCCGCCCGCTGGAGGAACAGGTCGTCGAGCGACCGGTGCCGGGTCGACAGCGAGTAGAGCCGCAGGCCGAGGTCGGCGACGGCGTCCCGCACCACGTCGAACGTGTCCTCGCCGCACCGGCCCGTGTCGACGTCGAGGGACTGGGCGTCGAGCGCGATGGCGTCGACACCCCGCTCGGCCAGCGCCGCCACCAGCGACGCGACCGCCCCGGGCGCGCCGCCGACCTCGACGCGCATCACGCCGGTCCGTTGCGTGAGCTGGTCGATGGGCCCGGCCAGCACCAGATGGCCCCGGTCGATCATCACGACGTACTCGCACACCCGCTGGACGTCGTCGAGCAGATGGGTGGCGACGATGGCCGAGATGCCGAAGCCGGCCAGGCGCCCGACCAGCTCGAGCATCTCCTCCCGGCCGACCGGGTCGAGCCCGGCGGTGGGCTCGTCGAGTAGGACCAGCTCGGGGTCGGCCACCAGCGCCTGGGCGAGCTTGGTCCGCTGGCGCATGCCGGTCGAGAACCCGCCGATGGGGCGGAACCGGGCCTCGTCGAGCCCGACCAGGTCGAGCATGTCGGACGCCCGCTGGCGGGCGGCCCGGGGCGGTAGGCCGGCGATCTCGCCGAACGTGGCCACCACGTCGGCCGCGGTCTGGTCGGGCGGCAGGCAGTCGTGCTCGGGCATGTAGCCGAGCCGGCCGCGGACGCCGACGGGGTCGTGGGCGACGGACCGGCCGGCCACCTCCAGCCAGCCAGCGCTCGGGGGCATCAGCCCGAGCATCAGGCGGAAGAGCGTGGTCTTGCCGGCGCCGTTGGCCCCCACCAGCCCGACCGAGCCCCGGGGCACCTCGACCGTGAGGGCGTTCAGCGCCGTCGTGCCGCCCGGGTATGTCATCGTCAGTCCGCCGGCGCGCAGCACCGGGGGAGGGGACGCCGCAGGGACCGGAGGGTGCATCGCCGGCGAGTCTGGCACCCTGCCGGGGGCGACCGGGGTCACGGCGCTGTCACGACGAGCCCGCCGCAGGGTCGCTGCGGGGGCACTGCCGCCCGGCTCGCCGCGGCCGTCAGGTCTCGACCTCGGCCCGGTCCTCGGACCAGCGGGTGTGGAAGCTGCCCGGCCGGTCGACCCGTCGGTAGGTGTGGGCGCCGAACAGGTCGCGCAGGCCCTGGAGCAGCGCGGCAGGGGAGCGCTCGCGCCGGATGCCGTCGTAGTAGGCGAGGGCGGTCGAGAACCCGGGGGTGGGGATGCCCAGGCGGGCCGCGGTGGCCACCACCCGCCGCCAGGCGTCCTGGGCCTCGGCCACGGCGTCGGCGAAATAGGCGTCGGCCAGCAGCGTCGGGAGGTCGGGGCGGACGGCAAAGGCGGCCCGGATCCGGTCGAGGAACCGGGCCCGGATGATGCAGCCACCCCGCCAGATGGTGGCCAGGGCGCCGAGGTCGATCGTCCAGCCGTACTCGGCGGCGCCCGCGGCGATCTGGTCGAACCCCTGCGCGTAGGCCACGACCTTCGAGGCGTACAGGGCGCGGCGGACGTCGTCGACGAAACCGTCCGCGTCGACTGGGGGGCCGGCGCCCGGGGCCCCGCCACTCGGCGTCCGGCCCGGCAGCCCCCGGGCCGCCTCCCGCAACCCGACGGCGCCGGACAGCGACCGGGCGAACACGGCCTCGGCGATGCCGGTGACCGGGACGCCGAGCTCGAGCGCAGTCTGGACCGTCCACCGCCCGGTGCCCTTCTGCTCGGCTCTGTCGAGCACGACATCGACGAACGGCCGGCCGGTGGCCGCGTCGACGTGGCCGAGGACCTCGGCCGTGATCTCGATCAGGTACGACTCGAGGTCGCCGGCGTTCCAGCCGGCGAAGACCGCGGCCAGCTCGGCGGGGGAGAGGCCGAGCCCGTGCCGCAGCAGGTCGTAGGCCTCGGCGATGAGCTGCATGTCCGCGTACTCGATGCCGTTGTGCACCATCTTCACGAAGTGGCCGGCGCCGTCGGCGCCGACGTGGGTGCAGCACGGCACGCCGTCGACCTGGGCGGCGATGCGCTCGAGCATGGGGCCCAGCACGGCGTACGCCTGGTCCGAGCCGCCGGGCATGAGGCTGGGGCCGTTGAGCGCCCCCTCCTCGCCACCCGAGACTCCCGTCCCCACGAATTGTAAACCATGCTTACTTAATGCCGTGTCCCGACGTCGGGTGTCGAGGAAGTGGGCGTTGCCGCCGTCCACGACGATGTCGCCGGGGTCCAGCAACGGGACCAGCTCGTCGATCACGGCGTCGGTCGGCGCGCCAGCCTTGACCATGACGAGGATCCGCCGGGGCCGCTCGAGCGCCGCCACGAAGTCGGCCATGGTCGCCGCCGGCACGAACGCGCCGTCGCCGCCGTGGTCGGCCACCAGCTGCCGCGTGCGGGCCTCGGTGCGGTTGTGGACCGCGACGGCGTAGCCGTGGCGGGCGAGGTTGCGTGCCAGGTTGCGGCCCATGACCGCCAGCCCGGTGACGCCGATGTCGGCCCGGTCCGTCATGAGGGGCACGGTACCGTGGCGCCCGGATGGCCGACGCACGCCAAAAACGTGAATTCACGAAATTGGGGCCGGGGCAGCGGTGCCGGTGGTGCGGGCGCCCGTTGGCCGTCCGGCCCGGAGGGCCGGGGCGTCGGCGCCGGTTCTGCAACGACAGCTGCCGCCAGCTCGACTACCAGGCCCGCCGGCGGTCGGCCGAGGTCGGGCTCGGCGACGATCAGGTCATCGTGTCGCGGCGCGAGCTCGATGACCTGCACGATCGGCTGTACGCGCTGGAGGCCGCCGTCGAGGACGTCGAGCGCGACCTGGCCGACGCCCGGACGATCGCCGACCACCGGGACGCGCTGGACCACCTGCTGGAGGCGGCCCGCCCGCTGACCGGCCGTCCGCCGTTCACGTAGAGCCGGAGGCCCGCCGGGAGGGCCCGACCGGCACCCCCCCCGGGACCGGGCCCGCCGGAACCGTTTACTTGACAGAACGTGGATTCTGGGCGTTTCGTGCTGGTGCTGTGACGACGGGGGTCGACCTGAGCTCCACGTGCACGTCATCGGTCACGGCCGATGCGTACAGTGTGAACGCAATCGTGACGGACGGGTGAGAGGACGGCGGGCACGTGGCGGAGAGCTTTCAGATCGCGCGGCTGATCCCGGTCAGCGGCATCAGCAACAACGTCGAGGCGGAGATGCGGGCGACCTCCGCGCTGTTGTCGGTGTTGACGATCGTGCGCGACTTCTCGGTCGCAGTGCTGTCTCCGTTCGGGGCGTCGACGGCGAAGAAGGCGACGGTCGAAGCGTTCATCGAGACGAGCTTCAAGCTCGACGACGGCACGGTCGTGCGGCCTGACGGCCTCATCCAGGTGACCTACGGGTCCTCCGTGTGGAAGGCGCTCGTCGAGGTCAAGACGGGCAGCAACCTGCTCCAAGCCGAGCAGATCACGAACTACCTCAACGTGGCCCGCCGGCAAGGGATCGACGCCGTGCTCACGATCTCGAACGAGATCGGCATCGGGGCGCAGCACCCGTGTGACGGGGTCCGGGTGCGGGCCAACTCCAAGGTGCTTCTCGGCCACCTGTCGTGGACCGAGCTGCTCGCCCACGCCGTGAAAGCGAAGGTCCACCGTGGGGTGAGCGACCCCGAGCAGGCGTGGATCTTGGGCGAGTTGATCCGCTACCTCGAACACCCCGCCTCGGGGGCGATGGAACTGCACGACATGGGCCCGAACTGGGCCGCGGCCCGGGATGCGGTCCGCGCCGGCACGCTGCGCCGAAACTCGGCCGAGTGTCGGGAGATCGCTCAGCGGTGGGACCAGCTGATCCGCTTCGCGGCGCTCGGCCTCGGGTCGAGCACCGGGGCCGATGTCCAGCCCGTGGTGGCCCGTGCCCACTCAGACCCGATCGTCCGGCTCAACCACCTCGCCGACCGTCTCACCACCGACGGCCAGCTCGACGGCTGCATCCGCGTGCCGGGGGCCGTCGGAGACCTCGCCGTGACGGCCGACCTGCGGGCACGCCAGATCAGCATGAGCACCGACATCTCGGCTCCGACCGACCGCGGCAGCCGCGCCCGGGTGACGTGGCTGCTCCGCCAGCTGGGGCCCGACACCCCCGCGGACGTGACGATCGAGTCGTGGCCCCGCAAGGCCCGCCAGCCGCTCGTTGCGGGCCTCGCCGCGGCGCAGGAGGACCGGGACGTGCTCCTCGACAGCGAACGTCGCGAGATCATGCGGTTCCGTCTCGTCCGGCGGACCGAGATGGGCCAGAACCGCAAGGACGGCGGGCGCTCCCCCGGCTTCATCGAGAGCACGGTCGACGCCATCACCAGCTTCTACAGCGACGTCGTCCAGCAGGTGGCGCCGTGGACGGCCCGACCGCCGCAGGCCCGTCGAACAGCCAGGCCGGCGGAGCGGGCGGCGGACGAACCGATCGCCGACGCCGAGGACCTCCACGACGCCATCGGCGCCGCCCGATCCACCGCTCGGGTCGGCACGAGCGACGACCCGCCGCCCCCGCCGCCCCTGTCGATCGACGCTGCCCAAGACTGAATGCCGCGACGTCGACCGCCAACGGCGGTTCCCCGGTGGGCCTGACCGGAGGGTCAAGGACAAGTAGCGTGGGCGGCGTGATCGTGACCACGACGGCGGGCAAGGTGCAGGGTCTCGAGAAGAGCGGCGTGCTCCAGTTCCGGGGCGTGCCCTACGCCCGGGCCGAGCGGTTCAAGCCGGCCCGGCCGCCGGAGCCCTGGTCCGACGTCCGCGACGCCACTCGGTTCGGCCCGGCGGCGCCGCAGGTGCCCGGCCCGCTCGAGACGATGGTCGGCGGCCGCGACCAGCCGTCGGACGAGGACTGCCTCGTGCTCAACGTGTACACCCCGGCCGCCGACGACGCCGCCCGACCGGTCATGGTGTGGATCCACGGCGGCGGGTTCGTGTCGGGCTCGGGCCACATCCCCTGGTACGACGGGTCGAACCTGGCCCGCACCGGCGACGTCGTCGTCGTGACCATCAACTACCGGCTGGGGGCGCTCGGGTTCCTCGAGCTCGGCCACCTCGTCGACGAGCTGGGCGGGTCGGGGGCCAACGGCCTCGGCGACCAGGTGGCCGCGCTGCGGTGGGTGCGCGACAACATCGCCGCCTTCGGTGGCGACCCGGGCAACGTGACGATCTTCGGCGAGTCGGCCGGCGGCATGAGCGTCGGCACGCTGCTCGGCACGCCGGCCGCCGCCGGCGCCGGGCTGTTCCACCGGGCGATCGCCCAGAGCGGCGCCGCCTCCAACACCCACACCCGCGAGGCGGCCGAGTGGATCGCCGAGCGGTTCCTGGCCGAGGTGGGCCTCTCCCCCGCCACGGCCGACCGGGTGCGCGAGCTGCCGGTCGAGGAGATCCTGCGCGCCCAGGGCGTCGTGGAGGGCCAGGTCATGCGCGGCCAGGGCCCGCCGGTCACGGCCGGGGGCGCGGGGCTCGCCTTCCAGCCCACCGTCGGCAGCGACGGCCCTGACGGCGCGCTGCTCCCCCGCCCCCCGCTCGAGGCCATCGCCGCCGGCTCCGCCGCCGGCATCCCGCTCGTGACCGGCACGACGGCCGACGAGTGGAACCTCTTCCACATCCGGGCCCGGCAGTCGGGGCCGATGGACGAGGGCCGGGTGCGGCGCCGGCTGGCCACGCTCGTCGGCGAGGACCGTGTCGACGACGTGGTCGACGCCTACCGGCGGGCCCGGCCGGCGGCCGACCTCGACAGCCTGGTGTGCGCGCTCATGACCGACCGGGTGTTCCGCATCCCGGCCATCCGCATGGCCGAGGCCCAGCTCCCCCACGCCCCCCGGGTATCGATGTACCGGTTCGACCTGCCGTCGACCGCGTTCGGCGGCGTCCTGGCCGCCTGCCACGCCATCGAGATCCCGTTCGTGTTCGACAACCTCGACCGGGCCGGCGTCGAGCTGTTCCTGGGTGGCATCGACGACGGCGCCCGGCTGCTGGCCGCCCGGTGCTCCCGGGCCTGGCAGGCGACGGCGCGCACCGGCTCGCCCGAGCACGACGACCTGCCCTGGCCGGCTTACGACCGCGACCGCCGGGCCACCTGCGTGCTCGACCGCAGCCCGGGCGTCGTCGACGACCCGGACGGCGAGCTGCGGGCCATGTGGGACGAGATCGTCCCGCCTGTGTCCTGACCGGTCCGTACACTGGGTTCGGGTCGCGCACAGGTCACACGACCGGCCGTGCGGCCAGTCGTGGTCAGGTCGCGACCAGGTCGTACGCGCCCACGCCGTCGCCCGGGAGGCCCGAGAGATGTCCGACCGCAGACCCCACACGATCCCCACGTTCGGCTCGGTCGACGACGAGCGCACGTACATGAAGCAGCGGATGGCCGCCGCCTTCCGCCTGTTCGACAAGTTCGGCTTCAACGAGGGCGTCGCCGGCCACCTGACCGGCCGCGACCCCGAGCACCCCGACCTGTTCTGGGTGAACCCGTTCGGCATGAGCTTCGGCCAGATCCGGGCGTCCGACCTGATCCTGGTCGACCGCTCGGGCAACGTCGTCGAGGGCGACTGGCCGCTCAACACCGCGGCGTTCGCCATCCACAGCCAGGTGCACGAAGCCCGGCCCGACGTGAAGGCCGCCGCTCACACCCACTCGCCCTACGGGCGGGCGTTCTCCACGCTGGGCCGGCCGCTGCTGCCCCTCACCCAGGACGCCTGCGCCTTCTACGAGGACCATGCCATCTTCGACGACTTCACCGGCGTCGTGCTCGACGTCGAGGAGGGCAAGCGCATCGCCCACGCCCTCGGCGACAACAAGGCCTGCATCCTGCGCAACCACGGCCTGCTGACCGTCGGCCAGTCGGTCGACGAGGCAGCCTGGTGGTACATCACGATGGACCGGTCGTGCCACGTCCAGCTCATGGCCGAGGCGGCCGGTGACCCCATCCCGATCGACCCCGAGCACGCCCGGCTCACCCACTCGCAGGTGGGCTCGTCGCTGGCCGGGTGGTTCAGCTTCCAGCCCCTGTACGACAAGATCGTCGCCGAGCAACCCGACCTCCTGGAATGACCGACGCGGCGGGGCGTGTGACCTCCATCGGCAGCAAGTTCGGCGAGCGGCGCAGGGCGCTGCTGCGCCGCCTGCTCGACGCGCAGAACGCCCGCGACGTCGAGGCGGCGCTGGCGTGCTTCGACCACCCCCGCTACGAGCTGGTGGGCAACAACCGGGTCTACGACGGGCCCGATGAGGTCCGGAAGTACTACGAGATGACCCGGCACTACTTCCCCGACCTGCGCTTCGAGGTTATCGACTGGCACGACGCCGACGACGCGGTGATCGCCGAGCTGTGGATGTCGGGCACCCACATGGGCTCGGGCCGCGACTTCGAGGCCACGGGCCGGACGTTCCGGTGCCGGATGGCGGTGATCTTCTCGTTCGAGGGCGAACGGCTGGTCGGCGCCCGCAGCTACTACGACACGGGCACGATCGCCCGCCAGCTGGCCTGACCGGCGGCCGACGGCCGGCGGTCGAGGGCGCGGGGCGCCGACCAGCCCGGCTCAGCTCCCAGCGGGTCCGCGACCGGCCCCGTCCTCGAACGACGGCCGCAGCGGCAGCCCCGACACGCCGTCGTCGGTCAGCGGCGTGGCCAGGATCTGGTGGACGTTGGTACGGCCCGCCTCGAAGTTGATGGCCGAGCCGGCCATGTAGAGGCGCCACACCCGGGCGCGCCCCTCCCCCACCTCGGCCACCGCCTGGGCCCAGTTGCGCTCCAGGTTGTCGACCCAGCGCCGCAGCGTGAGGGCGTAGTGCTCGCGCAGCGACTCGACGTGGCGGACCTCGAAGCCGGCCTTCTGGATGGCCGACACCACGCGCCCGACCTCGTGCAGCTCGCCGTCGGGGAACACGTAGCGGTTGATGAAGCTCCGGTGCGGCAGGCGGGCCCGCTGCCCGGCCGGCCGGCTGATCCCGTGGTTGAGCAGGCGCCCGTGCGGCGCCACCAACGCCCGCAGGCGGTCGAAGTACTCGCCGAGCCGGGCCTCGCCGACGTGCTCGAACATGCCGATCGAGCTGATCCCGTCGTAGGGCCCGTCGTCGACGTCGCGGTAGTCCTGCACGCGGATCTCGACCTGCCCGCTGAGCCCGGCCTCGGCCACCCGTTTCTCGGCCAGCTCGGCCTGGGCCCGCGACAGGGTCACGCCGACCGCCTGCACGCCGTGGTGCTGGGCGGCGTGCATGACCATGCCGCCCCAGCCGCACCCGACGTCGAGGAGCCGCATCCCCGGCTGGAGGCCGAGCTTGCGGCAGATCAGCTCGTACTTGTTGGCCTGGGCCTGCTCCAGCGAGTCGGACGGGTCGTGGAAGACCGCGCACGAGTACGTCAGGCTCGGCCCCAGGACCAGCTGGTAGAACTCGTTCGAGACGTCGTAGTGGTGGCTGATGGCGGCGGCGTCGCGGTCCTTGCTGTGCCGGCGGCCCCGGAGGCGGGCCTCCTCGGGCGGCGGGGGCAGGGGGCGGATCTGTCGCCACCCGCCCAGCTCGCGCACCAGCTCGCGCAGCACGGAGCGGTCGAGGCGCACATCGGGCATGCGGTCGCGCAGGGCCAGCAGCGCCCACATGTCGCCCTCCAGGTCGAGGTCGCCGGCGACGTACGCCCGGGCCAGGCCCAGCTCGCCGGGTGCGGTCACGATGCGGAGCAGCGCATCGCGGGAGCGGATCTGCAAGGTGGCGGGTGCCTCGGTAGGCCCGACTCGACTGCCGTCGTAGGCCTCGACCGCGATGGGCAGGTCGGGCCCGAGCACTCGCTCGACCAAGCGCGCCAGCGTCATCACACAACCCCCTGGTTGGTCGGGTGCGCCTCAGGCTACGGCCGGCGGCGCTGGTAGCGAGGGTTCTCCGGCGATTTCGTGGACGCCTGTCCAGCGTTCGGGGCGTGCCCTAGGCCGACTCTGCCAGCTTGGTGAACGGCAGCGGCACGACCTTGGCCGGGACCGGCGTGCCGCGCAGGTCGATCTCGAGCGCGTCGCCCTCCTCGACGTCGGGCGGGACGAACGCCAGCGCGATGCCGTAGCCGAGCATGGGCGAGAAGTTGCCGCTCGTCACCTCGCCCACCACCTTGCCGTCGCGCCGGACCTGGTTGCCGGCCCGGGGCGGGCGCCGGCCCTCGACCGCCAGGCCCCGTAGCCGCCGGGTGACGCCCCGCTCGCGCTCGGCGACCAGCGCCTCGCGGCCCCGGAACGGGCCCTTGTCCCACCCCACGACCCAGCCGAGCCCGGCCTGCAGCGGCGTGATTCCGGGGCCGAGCTCGTGGCCGTGGAGCGGCAGGCCGGCCTCGAGCCGGAGCGTGTCGCGGGCGCCGAGGCCGGCGGGCACGGCGCCGGCGTCGACCACGGCCTGCCACACGGTGGCCGCGTGGTCGACCGGGACGGCCACCTCGACCCCGTCCTCGCCGGTGTAGCCGGTGCCGGCCACGACGCACGTGCGGCCCAGCACATCGACCTCGGCCACCCGGCGCCGCCCCACGGCGGCCGCCTCGGCGGAGATGGTCGCCAGCCGGTCGCGGGCCTCGGGCCCCTGGACCGCCAGGATCGCCCGGGTGGCGGTCACGTCCTCGCCGCCCACGGCCTCGACGACCCGGCTCGTGTTCGAGGCGTTGGGCATGACGTCGAACCGATCCTCCGCCACCCACCAGACGATGATGTCGTCGAGCACCGAGGCGTCGTCCTCGTCGAGCAGGTGCGTGTACTGCGTCCGTCCCGGGCCGATCTTGCCCAGGTCCGCGGTCAGCGAGCGCTGAAGGCGCTCGAAGGCGCCCTCGCCGGTAACCCGTACCGTGCCCAGGTGGCTGACGTCGAAGACGGCGGCGCCCGTCCGACACGCCCGGTGCTCGGCGAGCGTGCCCGTCGGGTACTGGATCGGCATCTCCCAGCCCCCGAAGGGCACCATCTTCGCCCCGAGGGCGCGGTGGACGGCGTCGAGAGGGGACGTGCGCAGGCTCACGCCGCCAACCTAATGGAGCTGCGGTGGCGCGCGATCAGGACGGCCCGGACGCGGCGCGCCGCAACGTGCCGGGCGCCGAGCGCGACCCACCCGATTCGCCCGAGTCGTCGGGGAACAGCTCGATGGCGTTGTCGACCTGCTCCTTGACCCCGTCGAGCGCCAGCAGGTTGAGCACCCCCTGACCCTGGTAGCGGTTGACGACGTCCACCAGGTCGTCGTTCTCGCGCACCAGGACGGCGCTCTCGCCGGCGATGACCAGCTTGGCCGCGGTGATGTCTTCGCCCAGGTGCTCGCGCAGGTAGCTGAAGGCCTTGCGCACCTGCTCGAGCTTCAACCCGTTGTCGAGCAAGGTCTTGACCAGCTTGAGCTCGAGCAGGTTGCGGTAGCTGTAGCGCCGGCGGGTGCCGCTGCCGCGGGCGTCGGCCACCTCGGGACGGATCAGATCGGTGCGCGCCCAGTAGTCGAGCTGGCGATAGCTGATCCCCACGATCTCCGCGGCCCGCTTGCCGCTGAAGTCCTCGAGGGGCTCGACGGTGTCGCTCACGACGTGCTCCTGCCTCGCTTGTCGACGGGGCCCCCCACGCCGGTGTAAGGGGAACGTGACACGGGCGGAATTACGCCGATGTCACGTGTGCTTGCAGGCTACGACCACCACCGGCAAGGGTCAACAGCGCGCGTCGTGGTGACACGCGCTCGCAACGCGTCCGGGCCCGCGGGCCCCGGAGCCTCCGCTCAAAGGGCGAAGTCTTCGGGGTTGACGTGGTCGATGAAGGCCCGGAACTCCTCGACCATCTGCTCGGCTTGCTCCTCGTCCGGCTGCTCGACGCGGCCCGCCTCGTCGAGGACCTCTTCCTCGGCGTAGATGGGCGAGCCGATCCGCACCGCCAGCGCGATGGCGTCGGACGGGCGGCTCGACACGCTGCGGACCTCGCCGTTCGCGCTGACCACGATCTCGGCGAAGAACGTGCCCTCACGCAGCTCGGTCACGATGATGCGCTCAACGTGGGCACCGAGCTCCTCGAGCATGTTCTTGAGGAGGTCGTGCGTCATCGGACGGGGGGTCTCGATGTTCTGCATGGACAGCGCGATGGCTTGCGCTTCGGGGGTGCCGATGAAGATCGGCAGGAGGCGCCGCTGGCCTGTGAGCTCACGGAGGATGACCACCGGCGTGCGTGTTGGACGCTCTGGCGCCTCGACGCTGACGAGTTCCATCTCGACGGTCATCGGTCGCCACCCTACTCCCCGGCCGGCGGTTTTCGTCGCTCATAGTGGGACGTGAACCGGGCATCCCGGGACGCGCCCCCGGTCATGGGCCGACGTTGTCGCGCAGCTCGCGCCGGAGCAGGACGCCGCGGAGCACCTCGCCGAGGTGGACGAGCTCGGCCAGGGTCCGCGCCGCCCGGCGGTGGGCCTCGGGGTTCCGCTGCTTAAGCAGCGGCAGCACGATCTGCTCGAACAGGCCGGCCTCGCGGTCGACCGCCACCTTGTAGGTGCGCAGGTGCCGGGCCTGGATGCCGTGCTCGAGGAAGCCGGCGGCCGTCCGGGCCACGACCAGGGCGTCGCCGTCGTAGTAGGTGTCGTCGCCGACCTGGTGGCCCTCGAGCAGGCCGAAGCGCTCGAGGTCACGCAGGTCGCGGGGGTCGACGCCGCTGGCCTCGGCCAGCTCGTCGAGCGTGAGGCTCACGGAGCCGGGTGGGGGGTCGAACCCGGCATCGGTGGGGGGCGAGGGGGCGGTCAGGGG
>DATCLS010000089.1:0-114120 GCA_036563805.1 Acidimicrobiales bacterium
GCCCCAGACGATGTTCTTGATCTCGCAGTAGTCCTCGAGGCCGACGTGGCCCCACTCGCGACCGAGGCCCGACTGCTTGTAGCCGCCGAAGGCGCCGGTCTGGCCGATGCCCTTCACGTCCTCGCCCCAGCCCGGGCCCTGGCCGTTGCCGGGGCTGGCGGGCGCGGGCGGCGAGCCGAGGCCGGTGACGGTCACGTGCCCGGCCCGCACCTGGCGGGCGACGTTGAAGGCCCGGGCCGTGCTGGCGGAGACGACCGCCCCGCCGAGGCCGTAGATCGTGTCGTTGGCCAGGGCGACGGCGTCGGCGTCCTTCCCCGAGTAGGGGATGACGGTGAGCACGGGCCCGAAGATCTCCTCCTGGGCGATGCGCATGTCGTTGCGCCCGATCATCACGGTGGGCTCGTAGAAGAAGCCCTTCTCGGGCCGGTCGGGCCGCCGGCCGCCGCACAGCAGCTCGGCCCCCTCGTCGAGCCCGGAGCGCACGTAGCCCTCCACCCGCTCGCGCTGCTGCTCGCGGATCAGCGGCCCGAGCACGGTCGTCTCGTCGCGGGGGTCGCCGATCGTGATGGTCGGACGCACCGCCTCCACGCCCTCCTTGTAGGCGTCGAGCAGGTGCTCAGGCAGCAGGAGGCGGGTCTGGAGCACGCACCCCTGGCCGCAGTGGGTGAGGACGGCGCCGAAGCCGATCGAGCGCGCGACGTCCTCGCCCACGTCGCCGAGCACGACCTGGGCACTCTTCCCGCCCAGCTCGAGCTGGAGCTTCTTCACGGTGGCCGCAGCGTTGGCCATGATGCGCCGGCCGGTGGCGGTCGAGCCGGTGAACGCCACCATGTCGACCATCGGGTTCGCGGTCAGCTCGTCGCCGACCTCGGCGCCGCCGGTGATCACGTTGAGCACGCCGGGCGGGATGTCGGCCTCGGCGGCTGCCTCGGCGATCATCATGGCGTCGAGCGGCGTCCAGGGGTGGGGCTTGAGCACGACCGTGCACCCGACGGCCAGCGCCGGCGCGACCTTCACCACGTTCAGCATGAACGGGAAGTTGAAGGGCGTGATGGCGGCCACCACGCCGATGGGCTCGCGCACGATGGCGCTGCCGCCCATGCCCGTCGGCCCGCCCGTCGGCGGCCCGTTCTCGACCCAGCCGAACGACGTGGTCACCAGCTCGGCGTTCGACCGGAACATGCCGATCGACCCGCCGGCCTGGATGGCGTCGGTGAGGAACCCGACCGACCCGGTCTCGGCGACGATCAGCTCCCGCAGCTCGCCGCCCCGGCCCTCCAGGATCTCGGCCATGCGGACGAGCCTCGCCGCCCGCTCCTCGGGCTTCATCCACGGCCAGGGGCCGGTGTCGAAGGCGGTGCGGGCGGACTCGATCGCCCGCCGGGCGACCGCCACCGACGCCTCGGGAACCGAGCCGATCGTCGCCTCCGTCGCGGGGTCGACCACGTCGATGACGCCGGTGGCCCCTTCCGAGGTCCACTTCCCGTCGACGAACAGCTCGTAGTTCCACACCATGCCCCGGCACAATACAGTGTCCTCAATGACCCTGCCCGAGGTCGTCCCGATAACCGCCGCCGACGACGGGTTCCATCCCGTCAGCGACCACCCGTACGAGACCGAGACGTTCTGGGCGTCGTTCCACGTGCCGGAGCGGGCGATGGGCGGGTGGTTCTACAACCAGGTCCAGTTCAACCAAGGGGTCTGCCACGGCGGCGCCTGGGTGTGGGACGCCTCGCCCGCCGGCGCCCGCTACGAGGTCCACCGCCGGGGGCTGCCCCTGCCCGACCCGGACACGCTCGACCTGCGCGACGTGCGGCTCCCCACCGGCAACCACTTGCAAGCGCTCGAGCCGCTGCGCCGCTACCGCGTCCGCTACTCCGACCCCGGCCGGTTCGAGGCCGACGTGACCCTGGAGGCGCTGCGGCCGCCCCACTCGCACCCGCTGGGCGTGGCGCCGTTCTGGAAGGGCCGCCACTTCGACCAGGCGATGCACGTCACCGGCCAGGTCGTCCTCGACGGCGAGGTCATCGACGTCGACTCGCTGTCGGTGCGCGACCGCTCGTGGGGGCCCCGGCCCGGGCCGGCGCCGGGCGGCGGGTCGGCATCGGGGGCGGGCGCCGACTCGGGGACGGGCGCCCGGCGCCGGCGGCCGCCGCCCGAGCCCGCGGCCGCCGCCCGGCCGCCGTACAGCCCGTTCGGCGTCGGCTACGTGTTCGGCACCGCCTCGGCCGACGACATGTTCCTCGCCTACACGCTGCCCTGCATCGCCGACGGCGGCGGCCGCGACGACGTCACGACCGGCTACCTCGTGCGCGACGGGATCTACGGCCTGCTGGTCGAGGGACGACGGCGGGCCGAGCTCGACCCGGAGCGCGGCTGGATGCGCCGCATCGTGCTCGAGGCGGTCGACCAGCACGGCCGCGAGCTGACCGCGGTCGGCACGCTGGTCAGCCACCACGGCGAGCGTGGCCTGGGCACCGGCTACTTCCGCTGGGAGTGGGACGGCGCCGAGGGCTACGGCGAGGACCAGTCGTTCGCGCCCGAGGCCGTGGTCCGGGCGCTCGGCGAGGCCGGGCTGTGGACGGGGGTGTGACGATCGGGGCCACCGGGGTCCTGGTCCGAGTCGACAAGGGGGATGGGACCGATGGAGAGAGTCCTCGAAGGGGTGAAGGTCCTCGAGGTGTCCGCTTGGGCGTTCGTGCCCTCGGCGGGCGCCGTGCTCGCCGACTGGGGGGCCGAGGTCGTCAAGGTCGAGCCGCCGGACGGCGACCCGATGCGCGGCCTCGTCACGGGCGGCATCACCGGCGGCCCGTCGTTCCCCTGGGAGATCTGGAACCGGGGCAAGCGCAGCATCAGCCTCGACCTCCGCCACCCTGACGGCCGGGAGCTGGTGCTCCGCCTGGCCGAGACCGCCGACGTGTTCCTGACCAGCTACCTGGCGCCCACCCGGTGCAAGCTGGGCATCGACGTCGACGACGTCCGAGCCCGCCACCCCGGGATCGTCTACGCCTGCGGAACCGGCCACGGCCCCGCCGGCGACGAGGCCGACAAGGGCGGCTACGACGCCATCAGCTTCTGGGCCCGGGGCGGCCTGGCCGCGTCCACGACGCCCCCCGGCACCAGCCGGCCCGTGGGCCAGCCGGCCGGCGCGTTCGGCGACTCGCTGAGCGGCATGGCGCTGGCCGGCGGCGTGGCCGCCGCCCTCGTGCGCCGGGCCCGGACCGGCGAGGGGGCGGTCGTCGACGTGTCGCTGCTCGGGACCGCCCTGTGGTGCATGCAGATGTCGATCGCCGGCGCCGCGGTGCTGACCGCCGCGGCGGCGGCCGCCGCCCCGACCGAGCCGGACGACCCCACGGGGGAGACGGACGGCTCGGGCGGCTCGGGACCCCCCAACGGCTCGGGCTCTTCCTCCCCCCAGGCCACGAACCCCCTCGCCAACCCCCTGGTGAACACCTACCGGACGGCCGACAGGCGGTGGCTGGCGCTGTGCATGCTCCAGCGCGACGTGTACTGGGACGGCCTCTGCGAGGCCATCGGCCGCCCCGACCTGGTCACCGACCCCCGCTTCGCCGACCCCGAGGCCCGCAGCCGCCACACCGCCGAGGCCGTCGCGGAGCTGGACGCCACGTTCGCCACCCGGACGCTGGCCGAGTGGCGCGAGGCCCTGGCCACGCAGCCCGGCCAATGGGACGTCGTGAAGACCGTGCTCGAGCTGCCCGACGACCCGCAGGCCCGGGCCAACGGCTACGTGCAGCCCGTCGCCTACGAGGACGGCGTGCAGCTCCCGATGGTGAGCTCGCCGGCCCAGATCGACCGCACCCCGCCCCCGCTCGGCCGAGCGCCGGGCTTCAACGACGACGCCGACGACCTGCTGCGCGCCGCCGGGCTCAGCGACGACGAGATCCTCCGCCACCGCATCGCCGGCGCCCTCACGTGACCGCCATGCGCACCGCCATGCGCCGCGGCGCCCGCCGGGCGCCGACGCCCCCGGTTGCCGGCCCCGAGACCGTCACCGACCTCTACGACGAGGTCATGTTCGTCGACCCCCACCCGCGCTACCGCGAGCTGCGCGAGCGGGCGCCGGTGTCGCGGGCCCGCACCGCGCTCGGCCCCGCCGGCACCTGGCTGCTGACCCGCTACGACGACGTGCTGATGGTCCACACGGACCCGCGGTTCTCGAGCCAGCACCCCATGCCGACCGGCCTCCGGGCCCGGCTGCTGCCGAAGTTCGCGTTCCTGCTGCTCGACAGCATGGTGTTCAAGGACGACCCCGACCACCTGCGCCTGCGCCGGCTCGTCAACCGCGCCTTCACCCCCAAGATGGTGGCCAGTTTGGAGGAGGACGCCCGGGCCGTGCGCGACGAGCTGCTCGACGCCATCGAGGCCAAGGCCCGGCGGGGCGAAGCGGTGGACCTCGTCGAGGAGCTGGCCGTCCCGCTGCCGCTCACGGTCATCGCCCGCATGCTCGGCGTGTCCGCGCGCGACCGGGACGAGTTCCACGCCCTGGTGCGGGCGTTCACCGAGCTGCCGCCGACCGGCGTCGGGCGGCTCAAGGCGTTGCCGCTCGGGCGGCGGCTCATGCGCATGTTCGAGCGGATGATCGCCGAGGCGCGCGCCCACCGCGACGACCGGATCGTGTCGGCCCTGGTGCGGGCCCACGACGAGGACGACGACCGGCTCAGCGACGCCGAGATCGTGGCCATGGTCTTCCTGTTGCTGTTCGCCGGCCACGACACGACGTCGGGCCTGATCAGCACCGGCACGCTGGCGCTGCTCGAGAACCCCGACCAGCTCGCCCTGCTGCACGAGCGGCCGGAGCTGACCGGGACGACCGCCGTCGACGAGCTGCTCCGCTTCTGCAGCCCCGTCGCCTGCGGCGCCGACCGCATCCTCACCGAGGACGTCGAGCTGCACGGCACGACCCTGCCGGCCGGGAGCCACGTGCTGGGCATGATCGTCTCGGCCAACCGGGACGCCGACCACTTCCCCGACCCCGACCGGCTCGACCTCACCCGCGACCCCAACCCCCACCTGGCGTTCGCCTTCGGCACCCACTACTGCCTGGGCAACCAGCTCGCCCGGCTCGAGGGTCGGCTCGCCTTCGAGGGGCTGGCCCGGCGCTTCTCGGACGTCCGGCTCGAGCCCGGGTTCCGGGTGACGTACAAGCCGACGCAGTCGCTCCGGGGGCTGATGGCCCTGCCCGTGCGGCTCGCGCCGGCCTGAGCCCGGGGCCGGGGCGGCGTGCGGCTCGTGGCGTCGCCGCGGCCGAGCCGAGCCAGCCGCTCCGGGTGCTGCCCGATCAGGCGGCGGGCCGCCCCGCGGCGGGCGGCACGGCGGCGACGGCCTCGATCTCGACCAGGGAGCCGGGCACGGCCAGCCCGCTGACGACGGCGACCGTGATCGCCGGCGGGGCGGCGTCGCGGGGCAGGACCTGCTGGGCGGCGGCGAAGCCCTCGCGGATGTCGGCGCCGTCGGCGACCAGGATCGTCCACTTAACCACATCGGCGAGGTCGGCCCCGGCCTCCCGGAGGCAGGCCCGCACGTTCTCCAGCGCCTGGCGGGTCTGCTCGCCCAGGCCGGGACCGACCAGGGTGCCGTCGGGGCCGGTGCCGTTCTGCCCGCCCACGTGGACCGTGTCGTAGCCGGCCGGCACCCGCACGGCGTGGCTGAACGCCGGACTGCGGTGCAGGGACTCGGGGTTGAGGTGCTGGATCTCGCGAGTCTCGATCGTCTGCTCGGCCATGTGCACTGATTATAGTGGTGTCGACACCAGTAATACCGGTGCCGACAGGAGGTGATGTGCGTGGAACGGCGAGAGGATCTCGACCCGGCGCTGCGGCGCCGGTTCCGCAGCGGGCGCATGTGCCTCGACCTCACCCACACCGGCGGCACCGGCGAGGCGGCCCGGTGGGAGATCCTCCACGGGCCGGCCGAAGCCGCCCGCTTCCTCGGGATCATCGTCGGGTCCGAGCCCCCGGCGGTCGACGAGGCCGACATGGACCGGGTCCGAGCGGTGCGCCAGGCCATCAGCGACCTGGCCCGGTCCCGCGTCGCCGGCGCCGCCGAGCCGCCGGGCACGATCGACGTGATCAACGCGGCGGCGGCCGAGCCGCCGCTCGTCCCCCAGCTGGGGGACGACGGCTCCCGGCACCTGCTGCCCGGCACCGCCCGGCAGGCGCTGTCCACGATCGCCCGCGACGCCATCGACCTCTACTCCTCCCCGCTCGCCGAGCGGGTCCGGGTGTGCGCGGCCGAGGACTGCGGCCTGCTGTTCGTCGACGCCTCCCGGCCCGGCACCCGCCGCTGGTGCTCGATGGAGTGGTGCGGCGACCGGGCCAAGAAGCGGGCCGCCGGCCGCCCGGTCCGCGGCGACCGCCGGCCGGCCCGCCCGTGATGGGCCCGCGGTCAGCCGCCGGCGGGGCGGTAGGCGGCGAGGCCGCCCACGATCGTGGGGACGAAGACGGTGCCATCGGACCCGATCGTGGTGCCGACGCTGAACACCGAGACGCCCGGGATCGGCTCGCGGTCGAGCTCCTCTCCGGTCGCGGCGTCGAGGACGACGAGGTCGGTCCGGCGCTGGCCCCGGTCGACGGTGGCGTAGACCCGCCCGCCGGCCGCCTGGGTGGGGATCCCGCGGTTGAGCAGGTCGTCACGCCGCCAGGCCAGCTCGGCGTGGTCGCCGGCGTCGCGGAGGGCGAGCACCGGGCTGGTGGCCCCGCCGGCGGGCAGGATCAGCCCGTCGGGCGAGGTCGCCGGGCTGCCGCCCGAGGCCCAGCCGATCGGGAAGCTCCAGATCTCCTCGCCGGTGGCGGCGTCGAGGGCGTGGACGGCGTCGACGTTGTCGTTGACGTACAGCCGGGTGCCGTCGGGCGACAGGTCGGGGCTCGACGCGCTCCCGCCGGGCAGCCCGTCGTTCGTCCACAGCGGGGTGAGGGCGGGCTCGGGGTCCTCGGTGTACCGCATGGCCCGAAGGCCGGCCCGGGGCGCCCCCGGCTCCCAGAACGTGAAGAAGAACCGCCCGGTGGCCAGGTCGACGGCCAGGGTGTTGGCGGCCGGGCACTCCTCGGTGCCCCGGGCGCAGGCGGCCATGCCGGCCGCCGGGTCCCAGCGGGCGCCGGGGACCAGCTCGAGGGCGGGCAGCATCGGCTCGCCGGTCTCCCGGTCGAGGACGTAGACGACGCCGACGTGGGTCACGAACAGGAGCCGGCCCTCGGGCGTGAACTGGGCGGACAGCGGGACGCCGACGATCGGCCGCTCCCACAGGACCGTGCCGTCGGCGTCGAGGGCGTGCATGGCCTCGCCGTCGGCGACGAACAGGCGGCCGTCCCGGTCGAGCAGCGTGGAGGACGACACGGCGTAGCGGTCGAGCTCGGTCGAGCACCACAGCGTCTCGCCGGTCCGGCCGTCGAGCGCCTGCAGGTGGCAGCCCTCGACCGTGGACGTCACGTACACGCGGCCCTCGGGGTCGATCGTCGGGCCCAGGTTGATCGTCCACTCCAGCGGGCCGACGTGGACGCTGCCCTCGAGGTCGCGGTCCCAGGCCAGGCTGACGTCGGCGGCCCCCTCCACCGGCGAGTAGTCGGTGTTGGCGGCATCGGCGTGGACGGCCGACCAGCCGGGGGCGTAGGGCGACGCCGGGGCCTCGGGCCCGGGCTCGCGGTCGGGCTCGCCGCCGGGCTGGCGGCAGGCGGTGGCGGCCGACGCCGTGGCGACGAGGACGAGGGCGCCGGCCAGCTGGGCGAGTCGGGTCGCGGGCCGGGCGGTCGGGCGGGTGACGGCCCGGCCCGGGCCCACGGCGCGGGCCGGGCCCCTGGGACGGCCCGGATGCACGGGTCGGCCCGGATCCACGGGTCGGGTCACGAAGCGGGGCCCCGGTCGACGAGGGCCTCGGTGACGACCCGGGCCGTGTCGGCCTGGGTGTAGTCGGCGCCGGCGTCGCCCGGTCCGAGCCGCACGACGACCGTCTCCGAGCCGGGGTCGATTTGGACGACCTGGCCGCCCAGGCCCCGGGCCCAGTACATGTCGTCCGGGGCGCCCGGGGCGAGCTGGAGGTCGGGCGCGGTCTCGGCCTCCTCCCGGGTGAGCGGGTGGAGCGGGTCGGTGACCGGGCCCCGGCGGTTGAGCCACCACAGGTAGCCGTAGGCGGCGTTGATGTCCTGGGACGCCCCGCCGGTGGCGGCCTCGACCCAGTCCTCGGGGACCACCTGGGTGCCGTCCCACTCGCCGTCCCGCAGGAACAGGTAGCCGAAGCGGGCCAGGTCCTCGCACGTCGAGCGCAGACCGAAGAACGTGTTGGTGTTGCCGGCGCCGTCGCGGGTCATCGCCGTGTCGGCCATGCCGATCGGGGCGAAGAGCCGGTCCTCGGCGTAGGCGGCCGGCTCGGCGCCCGTCGCCCGCGCCAGCACGGCGTCCAGGGTCTGGATGGCGGCGTTGTTGTAGACCCACACGTCGCCGGGCGGGGCGTCCTGGCCGAGGCCGACGGCGAAGCCGGTGCGGTCGCGGGCGGTGACCAGGTCGCCGTAGTCGAGCCGCAGCGACCACTGGCGGCCGGAGTCGTTGCTGATCAGGTCCTCGACGGTCACGGCCTCCGAGGGGGTGCCGGACCACTCGGTGATGTACGTCGCCGCCGGGTCGGTGACCGCCAGGTCGCCGTCCTCCTGGGCCAGCCCGACGAGCGTGCTCGTGACCGACTTGGTGACCGAGAACACCTCCTGGACGGTGGAGGCGTCGGTGCCGTTCCAGTACCACTCGGCCACGATGCGACCGCGGCGGGTGACGACCAGGCAGTTGGAGTTGGCCGCCTCGGCGTCGGCGGCGATCCGGTCGAGGGCGGCGGGGTCGAAGCCGGCCTCCGCCGGGTCGATCCGCTCCCACTCGGCGCCGGGGTAGACGACGCCGGGGTCGGGCGGGGGCGCGGTCGTGCTCGGCGGGTCGCCGGGCCCCGGGCCGGGCGTGCAGGCCGGGGCGACGAGGGTCGCCAGCCCCAGCAGCAGGGCGAGGGCCCGGCGGACGGCGGGCCGGCGGACGGCGGGCCGGCGGGCCGCGGGCGCGTGGCGCATGGGATCAGCCTCCGTGGGTTCCGTGGTGGTGGGCTCGGACGCGGTCGGTGGAGTCAGTCGATCGGGGTGACGGGCGGGTACTCGTAGGTGCCGTCCACGACGGCCTCGCCGGGCAGGTAGAGCCGCATGATCAGGTTGAACGGGCCGTCCGGCACGGGCAGCCAGTTGGCCTCGCGGCCGGCGGGCGGCTCCCGCTGCAGCAGGACGTCGAGCGAGCCGTCGGCGTTGGTGACCAGGCCCGGTGTGTCGCCGCTGAGCGAGTAGCGGCCGGCCGGGTTCGGCACCAGGAACATGTCCGGGCCGTACACGGTGAGCGACCAGAAGGCCTCCACCGGCGGCAGCCCGCCGGCCGGGAAGCGGATGCGGTAGCGGCGGGCGCCGTCGAGGGGACGGCCGTCGGCGTCGGCGACCGCCCGCGGGTAGACGGCCTCCTCGGCGGGGACCGGCCCCCAGAAGTAGCGGGCGACGATCGCCCGCTCCTTCAGCCCCCGGTCGGTCTCGGGCGTGCCCAGATTCAGGTTGACCGCCCAGCCGTTGACCACCCGGACGGGGACGCCCTCTTGGCGCTCCAGCTCGCGCAGGCCGTCGGCCACGGCGCGCTCGAGCACGGCGACGTCCTCCTCGTTCCCGTCGGCGGCCGGGTGGCGACCGGGGCCGACGCCGAGGGCGGCTGCCCCGTCGATGGCAGCGCGCTGCTCGGGGGTGACCGGGCGGTTGACGGCCAGCGCGTCGCCCAACTCGTCGAAGAAGGCGGCGCCGTTGGCGCCGGTCTCCTCCGGCCGGCCGGGAGGCGGGGGCAGGGTCGGGGGCTCGGCGCGCTCCGCGGCTCGGTCGTCCCGCCGAGGCGGCGGGAGCGGCCGCAGCTCGATGCGGCGGCCGACGGCGACGGCGTCGGCGGCGTCGGCGTCGTCGACGGCCCGGATCCGGGCGAGCACGAACGCCTGGTCCGTCGGGCACTCCAGCCGGCCGGCGCCCTCGGGGAGCGGGCCGTCGTGGTCGGGCGGCACGATCGCCCACGAACCGGCCCGGCCGCCGGTGGTGCGGGTGCCGACCAGGCCGAATCCGCCCATCCAGGCGTCGAGGAACTGCACGACGTGGTACCGGTCGGGGATGGCGGGCAGCGACAGCACCTGCGGCCCGGCCCGCAGGTCGACGACCGCCAGGGCGTAGACCGTGTCGCGGTTGGGGCCCACGACCAGGTGCGACCGCGGGTCGACCAGGCCCGGTGTCACGAACAGCCGGTTGACGCCGATGAGATCGGCGAACGTCTGCATGGTCCGGGCGGTGGTGACCAGCGGGAACCCGGCGAGGAAGGCGTCGCGCGCCCGGCCGGCGGGGGTGTCGGTCATGTCGTGGTCCTCCCTGTCGGTCGCATCGCCGGTGCCGTCGTCGGTCGAGGAGCAGCCGGCGGCCGCCGTCGCGGCCGTCGCCCAGGCGGCCGCCCCCAGGAGCACGTGGAGGAGCTCACGCCGGCCGAGCGGCACGGTCTCCGTCCTCCCGGTGGGCGGGCTGGGGGCGGGTGACGACGTGGGCGTCCGGGATCACCACGTCGTCAGCGAGCAGCCAGCGGAACAGGACCCAGCCCTGGGCGTGGCCGGCCGTGTCGAGCCAGTTGGCGGCCCCGGGTTCGTCGGGCGCGGTGGGGCTCACGACGATGCGGACGGTCCCGTCGGGGTCGGCGGCCGCGGTGTGGGCGTTGAGCGCCGTGGTTCGGGTCCGGTGGTCGAGCGACTGGCCCCAGAGGTTGGCCAGGTGCACGCCCCAGTAGCGGCCGCGCGGCGGCCGGGCCTCGATGACGAGGGCGTCGTCGGGCCCGAGGTCGTACCAGCAGGCGACGTACCCGGCATCGGGCGTGCCGTAGGCGCCGTGGCCCGGGACCTCGACGAACCGGTTGGGGCGGGACCGGGCCCGCTCCGCCCGGCGGACGGCCAGCTCGGTGGCGGCGGTCACGAACCGGGCCGTCCGCCGGGCGAGGGCGGCGAAGCGGGCGCCGTCGAGCGGCGGGTCGGGACGGCGGCCGCCCACCGCCTCGATGCGGTAGTGGGCGGGCTGCTCGCGGCCGGGGTCGAGCACGTACTGGCGGGCGATGACCGTGTGGGCGTCGGGGTCGAGGCGGATCCAGTTGGTGCCGGAGGGGCCGCCGCCCGGGGGCCCGGGGGGCTCGTCCGGCGACAGCGTCAGCTCGAACGAGCCGTCGGGCCCGAACGCCATGTCGGCGTCGGCCAGATTCGTGACCCGCGTGCCCTCGACCGGACCGCCGGCGTACACGCAGAACGACAGGTAGGTGACCGTGCCCCGGGTGCCGGTGATGCGATAGGTCCGGTCGCCGGTGATGAGCGCCGTGTCGTAGGCGGCGTCGGGGTTGTCGAAGAACAGCTTGCGGACCGGGGTGACGCCCGGCAGGAACAGCGGCCGGCCCGAGTCCCGTAGCGCGGCCCGGTCGAGCTGATCGGCCAGAAGGTCGAGCACGTACCGATACCCCTCGGCGACATCCACATCCGCGCCGCCCGGCGCGGCGGCCGGGCGATCGAGGGCGGCGACCGTGCGGCCGGCAGCGGCCAGGGCGTCGAGCAGCTCCTGCCATGCCTCGGTGGCCGTCCCGCCGTCTGCACCGGCGGGGGCCTCCGCCGACCCCCCGTCCCAGGTCCCCCCATCGATCACGGCCGGTACCGTAGCGGCGATGGAAAACGTTTTCCAATCGGCGCACCGTTGGCGGCGTCACGGCCGCCTCTCGCTACGATCCGCCCATGCCGACGGGGTTCACGGACCCGACCAGGCCACCGGGCCCCACCGCCCCTCCGGGGCCGACCGGGCATGGCGCCGCCAGCGGGTCGGGCCCGGCGGCGTCCGTCACGCCCGCTGGGGCCACGGACTCGCCCGATGCCGCGGAACCGGGGGCGGGCCCGGGGGGCGGCGGGCCGGCGACGGCCGCCGGGCGCGGCCGGACCTCGGGATCGGCCAGGGCGACGGGAGCCAAGGGGTCCGTGCGCCGGGCGGGGGCTGACGCCCGCGCCGGGCGTCCCGCCCGGGTCACGATCGTCGACGTCGCCCGCGCCGCCGGCGTGCGACCGTCCACGGTCTCGAAGGCGCTCAACGGCCGGGGCAGCGCCGAGGTCCGGCGCCGGGTCGACGAGGCGGTCGCCCGGCTCGGCTACCGCCCGAGCGCCCGGGCCCAGGGCTTGCGCACGGCGCAGTCCCGGTCGATCGGCGTGCTCGTCCCCGACCTGGTCAACCCGTCCTACCTGGCGCTGCTGCGCGGCGTCGAGCACGTCGCCCAGGAGCGGGGCTACGTCGTGCTGGTCGCCGACGGCCAGCGGTCGGCCGACACCCAGGCCGCCGTGCTCGAGCGGTTCTTCGAGCACGGCGTCGACGGCCTCGTGCTGGGCGGGCCGGTGCCGGTCGAGGCCCTGCGCCTGCACCTCCAGCACGGCGTGCCGATCTCGCCGTCGGTGTCCGACGACGAGCGGGCCCTCGCCCGCCACTGGGAGCAGGGCGAGGCCGACGCCACCCGCGAGATGGGGCGCCGCCTGCTCGACCTCGGCCACCGGCGGTTCGCCCTCGTGTCCACGCCCGCCCTGCCGGGCAGCGGGCGGTTCCGGCGGGGCCGCGTCCTGGCCCTGTGGCGCCTCCTCGCGGAGGCCGGCGCCGAGCTCAGCGTGTCCCTCGTCGACCCCGACCGCGACCCGGAGGGGTGCCGCGCCCAGCTGCGGGCCCTCCTCGCCGGCGGCGACGACGGGCCGGGCGGCACCGGCGATCGAGGCGCCGCCCCCACCGCCCTCGTCTGCGTCAACCAGCTGGTGGCGCCGAGCGTGCTCATCGCCGCCCGGGACGCCGGCCGGCGCGTGCCCGACGACCTGTCGGTCGTGGTGTACGGCGACTCCGACTGGGCGCAGGCCCACCCGCCGCCGCTCAGCGTCGTCGCCCGCGACACGTTCGCCGAGGGGCGGTCGCTGGCCGCCGCGCTGCTCGACACGATCGCCGGCGTCGAGTCCCCCCGCCGCCCCGCCACGGAGGCCCGCTACATCGAGCGCGGCTCCTGCGCCCCGGCCGCCCCCTGACCTCTACTCCTCACCCCGCCCCGCGGCCGCCAGACTGGGCCCGTGGTGGTCGGCCGAGCGCAGCGACGGGCGAGCAGGCGGGAGCGGGTCGTGCGGGCCCTCGGCGAGGCGCGGGCCGAGCCGGCGCTCGACGTGCTCGAGCTCGTCGACCTGGCCTGGCACGACTGCTACGGCGAGCCCGCCCCGCCGGACGAGGTTCTCGACGACATCCTCCTGCTCAGCCACGGCGACCTGGCCGGCCTCGTCTCCGCCGCCCGTCGCGCCGTCGCCGACTGGCGCGACACCCGCCTCGCCGCCAACGCCCTCCGCCACTGACCCCGCTCGGCGGCCCCGCCCACCGTCCAACGGTCGAGGAGGCACCGGCGGCCGCCCCGCCGGCTAGGGGCCCGTGGCGGCCGGGTCGGCCACGCCCGGCTCGGCGGTCAGGTTCGAGCCGGCCGCCAGGTCCGAGTCGGCGACCAGCCCCCGCAGGGCCTCGAGCTGCTCGAGGTAGTGGGCTAGCGAGCGGTGCACGAAGCGGAGCGGGACGGTGGTGATGCCGGCGGCCCGGCAGTCCTCGAGCAGGTCGAGGGCCTCCTGCGGCGCCCCCACCGGGTCGAGGGGGCGGTGCGTCGACAGAACCACCTCCAGGGGCCGGGTCCGCTGCTCCCACGCCTCGGTGGCGCGGGCCTCGGCCAGCCACCGGGCGGCGCGCCGGGGCGAGATGGCGAACGGGCACCACCCGTCGCCCAGCGCCACGGCCCGGCGCAGCGACCGCTGCGTCTGCCCACCGACCCAGATCGGGACGTGCTCCTGCACCCCGCAGGGGTCGACGATCAGGCCGTCGAACCGGAAGTACGGCCCGTCGTACGACGGCCGCGTCCGCCCGAACGCCGCCCGCAGGGCCCGGATGGCGTCGTCGGTCACCGGCCCCCGCTCCTCGAACGGCGCGCCGAGCACCCGGAACTCCTGCTCCAGGTAGCCGGGGGCGACGCCGAGCGTGAGCCGGCCGCCGCAGACCCGGTCGAGCGTCCCGTACCGCTTGGCCACCTCCAAAGGGTGGTGGTAGGGCAGCACCAGCACCCACGTCGTCAGCCGGATCCGGCTGGTGTGGGCGGCCAGGTAGCCGAACGTCGCCAGCGGGTCCCAGTAGCGGGGACCCGGCAGGTCCGCCCCCTCGGCGGGGACGGCGACGTGCTCGCTGCAGGTCAGGTAGTCGTAGCCGAGGCGGTCGGCCGCCCGGGCGATGGCGACGACGTCGTCGAGCGTGCCGTCGCGCTCCCAGTCGGCATGGACGCCGGGCACCAGCGACACCACCGGCGTCATCAGGCAGAGCTTCACGACGGAAGGGACCTCACTGCGCCTCCTCCAGGCTCACCGTCTCCTGGAGCAGGTACTTCTGCACCTTCCCGGAGGCGTTCACGGGCAGCTCGTCGACGAACACCCACTTCTTGGGGATCTTGTGGGGCGCCAGCCGCTCCCGGGCGAACGCCTCCAGGTCGGACGGGTCCGGCGACGAGCCGGCCGCCGCGCCCGCGACCGGCCGCACCACCGCCACCACGGCCTCCCCCCACCGCTCGTGGGGCACCCCGATCACCGCCACCTGGGCGACCGCCGGGTGCGCCCCCAGCGCCGCCTCGATCTCGGCCGGGTACACGTTCACCCCGCCCGTGACGATCATCTCCTTGACCCGGCCGGTCACCCGCAGGTAGCCGCGGTCGTCCATCGTCACGAGGTCGCCGGTGTGCAGCCACCCGTCGGGCTCGAGGGCGGCGGCGGTCTGCTCGGGGTCGTCGAAGTACCCGGCCGTCACGCCGACGCCGCGGACCTGCAGCTCGCCCACCTCGCCGACCGGCACGATCCCGCCGCCGTTCGGGTCCACCACCCGGGCCTCGAGCTGGGGCAGCGGCGGGCCGACGGTCGTGGACTTGTCCTCGGCGTCGTCGTCGGGGAACGTCTGCGAGATGTAGCCGCAGGTCTCGGTCTGCCCGAAGATGATCGTGGTCTGGACGCCGAGGCTGCGCTCCAGGTGGCGGACGATCTCGACCGGCACCATCGAGCCCCCGGTGCTGAGCGCCCGCAGCGTCGACACATCGCGGTCGCCGAACGTCGGGTGGTCGATCACGTCCTGGAACATGGTGGGCACGCCGACGGTGTGCGTCGCCCGCTCGGACTCGATCAGCTCGAGCTGCAGGCCGGCGTCGAACTGGGTGACGAGCACGTTGGTCGCCCGGGCCTGCACGACCATGAGCACGAGGGCCTGGCCGCCCACGTGGTGGAGCGGGATCGTGCTGACGTAGACGTCGCCGGGGCCGATGCCGAACCGCGTGCCGCTGAACCGCGACCGGTTGGTCAGCCCCCGGTGGGTGAGCATGGCGCCCTTGGGCGCCCCGGTCGTCCCCGACGTGAAGACGAGCTGGGCCACGTCGTCGGGGTCGGGCGGGGGCAGCGGCCGGTCGTCGGCCCGCCCGGCCTCGACCAGCGCCGGCCACTCGGCGAAGTCGATCACCTCGCGGAGCGCCGGCAGCTGGGGCCCCAGCCCGGCGAGGTGCCCGGCCAGGTCGTTGCCCCGGTGCTCGGGCACGCAGAACGCCACGGCGGCGCCGGCGGTCCCGAGGATGTGCTCGATCTCGGCGGCCCGCAGGGCGGGGTTCACCGGGATGAGCACGAGGCGCGCCATGGCGGCCGCGAACGTCAGCAGGTACGACTCGGGGATGCTCGGCGCCAGCACCGCCACCCGGTCGCCGGGCGAGCAGCGGGAGGCGAGCACGCGCGCCACGGCCTCGGCCTCCGCCACGGCTTCGGCGTAGGTGCGGCGGGTGCGCTGCGCCGGGTCGGGGACGCCGGCGACGATGGCGGGGCGGTCCGGTGCGGCGGCGGCCGCGTCCCGCAGCACGCCGGCGATGGTCGTGTCGAGGACCGGCTCGCTCTCGTCGGCGGGCCAGTACGACGTCTCCAGACGCCGCGCCTCCAGGCGTCGCCGCGTCCTCATCGCCCCGCGATGTACTCGTCCAGCGTGGTGTGGAGGTGGCGGATCCGGCTCTCCTGGTAGCGGCCGAGCGTCAGGCTAGGCCGCGCCGAGGCCCGCAGACCCCGCTGGATGCGGGAGAACGTGGCGCCGTCCTGGTTGAAGACCCGGCCGAAGACGCCGAGCTCGGGCACGTCGCCCCACGACTCGTCGGGCCCGAGGACCCGGGTCGAGGCGGCCGGCGGGCGCTCGCCCCCCTCGGGGACGGGCTCCAGGATCATGATGTCGATGATGCAGGACTCGGGGTCGTTGCCGTCTGGCCGGAACCGGTAGGCGAACGGCGTCAGCGTCCCGGCCCCCGCCCACGGCATGAAGTTGGGGAACAGGAAGTACTCGATGCCGTCGAGCGTCTCGGCGTCGGAGAGGTGCGAGCAGTCGCGGCCGGTCTTGCGCGCCAGCGAGGCCCGCACCCGGTCGGCCAGCGCCCGGCGGGCGGTCGTCCCGGGATCGAGCGCCACCTCGGCGTCGCGGCGCTCGACCATCGCCGCGAAGATCTCGGCCTCGTCGAGCTTGCGGTCGAGGTGGTCGCTCTGCACGCCGACCGCCGTGACCATGCGGCTGACGTGGCGGCCGTAGACGTCGTACTCGGTCATGGAGTCGGCCGCGGTCGGCAGCAGCTGCGGGTGAACGGTCTTGGTGTGGTAGGCCTCGATGAACGCCTCGAGCGCCACCTTCCAGTTGCAGGGCATGGTCCGGACGATGTGGGCCTTGAGGTACCGGTCCTCCAGCGGCCAGGCCGCGAAGTGCTCGGGCAGCACCTCGAGGTAGTCCTCGAGCGGCGGGGCCTCGGGGTCGAGGTTGACGAACACGAAGCCGCCCCAGGTCGCCACCCGGGCCTCGGGCAGCTTGGTCGACCCCACGGCGAAGTCGGGGAAGTCCCAGGCGCACGGGACCTCGCACAGCGTGCCGTCGAGGTCGTAGGTGAAGCCGTGGAACGGGCACCGGAAGTTGGTGACGCGCCCGGACCGGGTCCGCAGCTGCGTGCCCCGGTGGAGGCACGAGTTGTGGAACGCCTTGATCTCCCCCGGCGCGCTGCGCACGACGATCAGCGAGGCGTCGGCGATCTCGTAGACGAGCGAGTCGCCGACCTCGGGGATCTGCTCCTCGCGGCAGGCCATCTGCCAGACCCGCCGCCACATCCGCTCGACCTCCAGGGCGTGGAAGCCGGGGTCGTAGTAGCGCTCCGGCGCGATCTCGGTCTGCTCGAGGTGCCCGGGCGAGGTGGCCCGCAGGCTCACCGGGACCTCGCGGGTGTCCTGGTCGAGCAGGCTCTGGTAGAAGCGCTCCCCCGGGGTCACGTCATCGGTCACGCCACCCGAACCGTGGGCGGCCATGCCGCCGGGGGCGTCGGACAGTCGGTCGTGCGTCGCGCTCATGGTCGCTCCTCCACCTCGAGCTCGGGGCCTCCCGCCACGGCACGGAGCAGGTCGTCGTCGGCCTCGACGCCGAACGTCCGCAGCGCCATCGCCAGCGCGTCGTAGGCCCCCACGGTGAAGACGAGGTCCATCAGCTGGCGCTCGTCGAGCTCGCGGGCCAGGGCCTCCCACGTGGCGTCGCTGATCTCGGCGTCGGCGAGCAGCTCGTCGACGGCCCGGAGCAGGGCCCGGTCGAGCGGCGCCCAGTCGGCCGCGTCCGGGCCCTCGGCGATGCGGGCGATCTCCTCGTCACCGAGCCCAGCATCGCGGGCGAGGACGACGTGCTGCATCCACTCGTAGGCGCAGCGCCGCACGGCGGCGACGCGGAGCACGAGCCGCTCCCGCTGCGGGACCGACAGCGTCGTGGCGTACTGCACGTGCCCGCTGAACACGTGGTAGGCCCGGGTCAGGGCCGGGTAGCGGGCCATCGTGCCGAGGGCGTTCAGCGCCTTCGGCCGGCCGCCGTCGGTGGTGGGCAGCGGGTGGCGGGGCTCGGGCGGCCGCATGGCGGCCAGGGCCTCCCGCATCTCGCCCGGCCACTCCTTCAGCGGCAACGGCGCGATCCGGGGGCTCACGACGCCCCCTGCGGAACCTGGCCGCCCGACCCGAAGTCGGCGGGCCGCAGCTCGAGGTGGAGGCGGGTCAGGCCCCGGAGGATGTAGGTGGGCACGTACCGGTACCGGCGGGCACCCGGCGGGCCGTGGTGCTCCTCCGAGATGCGGATCTCGCTCGTGCGCTCGAGCAGCCGCTCGATGCTCACCCGGGCCTCCAGGCGGGCCAGCGGGCCGCCCGGGCAGCTGTGAACGCCCCGGCCGAAGGCCAGGTGCTCGCGGGCCTCGCGGCGGTCGATCCGGAAGTCGGCCGGCTCGGCGAAGTGGCGGGGGTCGCGGTTGGCGGCGCCATTCAGCACCATCACGGTGGCCCCGGCCGGGATCTCGACGCCGCCGACCGTCGTGGTCCGACGGGCCAGGCGGAAGTCGCCCTTCACCGGCGACTCGGAGCGCAGCGTCTCCTCCACGAAGTCGGCGACCAGCTCCGGCTGGTCGCGCAGCCGGAGCTGCAGCTCGGGGTCGTCGCCGAGGCGCTGGAGGGCCGAGCCGAGCAGCCGCACGGTCGTCTCCTGCCCGGCGGCGAACACGTTGGCCGCCACCCGCACGACGTCGATGACCTCGGGCAGCTCGCCGTTCGGGAACGTGGTGGTGGCCAGCGCGGTGAGGACGTCGTCGCGAGGCTGGCGCCGGCGGTCCTCGACGTAGCGGCTGAACCGGTCGTACAGCCAGGCCAGCGGGTTCTGCGACATCTGCGCCGAGGTGCTGCCCGGGGCGTCGCCGTGGGGCCGGTGGGCCATCGCCTCGAGGAACTCGCCGTGCTCCTCCTCGGGGACGCCGAGCAGGTCGGCGATGACCTCGAGCGTGAACGGGTTGGCGTAGTCGGCGATGAGCTCGCAGGCGCCGGCGGCCACCAGGTCGGCGATGCGCCGGTCGGCCGCCCGCCGGACGAACTCCTCGTTCTCCTTCAGCCGCTTGGGGGTCAGCTGGCGCATGAGGAGGTGGCGGTGGTCCCGGTGCCGGGGCGGGTCCATCGTGATGATCTGGTCGCTGAACGGCAGCTCGTGGCGGTGCCGTTCGATCAGCTCGTCGACCTCGCGCTCGTCCCGGCCCTCGAGCGGGACCGGGAAGCCAGGGAAGGGCCCGGTCACCGAGTTGCACGACGAGAACGTGTCCGGGTCGGTGTAGACCGCGCACGCCTCCTCGTAGCCGGTCACCATGTAGACGCCGTACCGGGGCTCGCGGGTGACCGGGCAGCGGGCCCGCAGCCGGTCGAAGTATGGGTACGGGTCGGTGACCAGGTCGTTGCCGCGGAAGAAGTCGGGCTCGTCGGTCGTCGCGGCCGGCTGGCCGCCGCCCGGCGCGCTCACTCCGGGCCCCCGACGAAGCTGGCGGTCCGGTGCAGGAAGCGCCACGTCCCGCCGTGGTTGCGCAGCGTGTCCTCGTAGCGCCCCACCAGGGGGATCGACCAGCCATCCTTGCCCTGGAGCAGGAACACGACGTCGCTCACCGCCGTCGCCTCCTCGTCGCTCCACGTCGTGAGGAGGGTGTTCAGCACCAGGTGGCGCTGCGGCCGCCGGGGTGTGATGCCGGCGTAGGCCGCCCGCAGGGCCTCGTGGCCCCGGTGGGCGCCGAGGCCCGGGATGTCGATGCCGCCGTCGGGGCAGAACGTGGCGACGACGTCGTCGGTCCGCCCGTCGTCCAGCGCCTGCGTGTAGGCCGCCAGGCAGGCGCGCACCCCCTCGACCACGTCGGCGTAGGTCATGCCGCCATTCTTAGACTAACCGGTCGGTACAATGCCACACTGGCGGCCATGGCCAGGGAAGCGGTCCCCGCGGTGGCGATGGACGGGCGGGCCGGCGTGCCGACCGAGCCGAACGACGCGCCGATCGACGTGCTCGTCGTGGGCGCGGGCATCACCGGCATCTACCAGCTCTACACGGCCCGCGAGGCCGGCTTCTCGGTCGAGCTGCTCGAGGCCGGCGCCGGCGTGGGCGGCACGTGGTTCTGGAACCGCTACCCGGGCGCCCGCTTCGACTCCGAGAGCTACACCTACGCCTACCTGTTCTCCCGCGAGCTGTTCGAGGAGTGGGAGTGGCAGGAGCACTTCGCCGCCCAGCCCGAGATCGAGCGCTACCTCAACCACGTCGTCGACCGCTTCGACCTCCGGCGCCACATGCGGTTCGGGCAGAAGGTCACCGCCGCGGTGTGGGACGACGCCACGGCCACCTGGGCCGTGACCACGGCCGACGGCACCCGGCGCCGGTGCCGCTTCCTCGTCTCGGCCACCGGCGTGCTGTCGGTGCCCTACATCCCCGACATCCCCGGCCGCGACCGGTTCCGGGGCGAGCAGCACCACACCGGGCGGTGGCCGGCCGAGCCGGTGGACGTCGCCGGCAAGCGGGTGGCCGTGGTCGGGACCTCGTCGAGCGGCGTGCAGGTCGTGCCCGCCATCGTCGACGAGGTGGCGGCGCTCGACGTGTACCAGCGCTCGGCCAACTGGTGCACGCCGCTGAACAACCGGCCCATCACCCCCGAGGAGCAGGCCGAGCTACGGGCCAACTTCGACCAGCTGCGCGAGGTGCTCAGCACGTCGATCCACGGGTTCCACCACCCCGTGAACCCCCGCTCGGCCTTCGACGACTCCCCCGAGGAGCGCCGGGCGTTCTTCGAGCGGATGTGGGCCAGCCCCGGGTTCATGAAGTTCACGAGCAACTACGCCGACATCCTCGTGAACCCGGAGGCGAACGCGGAGTGGTGCGCGTTCATCGCCGACAAGATCCGCTCGATCGTGAAGGACCCCGACACGGCCGAGCGGCTGATCCCCAAGGACCACCGGTACGGCGAGAAGCGCCCGCCGTACGTCGCCGGCTACTACGAGGCGTTCAACCGGCCGCACGTGACGCTCGTCGATGTGCGGGAGACGCCGATGGTGCGGGTGACCGAGACGGGGATCGAGACGACCGCCGGCGTCCGCGAGCACGACCTCATCGTGTGGGCCACCGGCTTCGACTTCGGCACCGGCGCCATGCTGCGCATGGGGATCCGGGGCCGCGGCGGCCGCGCCCTCGAGGACCACTGGGCCGACGGCCCGTCGACGTTCCTCGGCCTCCAGACGCGGGGCTTCCCCAACCTGTTCTTCCCGGGCGGCCCCCACGCCGCCGCCGGCAACAACCCCCGCTACAACAGCGACCAGGTCGACTTCGTCACCCGGCTGCTGGAGGAGGCGCGCCGCCGGGGCGACGCGGTCATCGAGCCCACGGCCGAGGCCGAGGAGCGGTGGACCCGGATGATGGACAAGGCGGCCGAGCGCACGCCGTTCGGCACGATCGGCCAGTACGTCGGCGGCAACATCCCGGGCAAGCCGCGGCGCTACCTGCTCAACGCCGCCGGCCGGCCGAAGCTGATGGAGATGTTCGCCGAGGTGGTCGAGGGCGACTACGCGGCGTTCGGCCTCTCGCCGTCCCGCGACCTGGCCGAGCGGGCCGGCTGAGCGGGCCGGCTGACGGCCCGGCGGCGCCCGGGCGGCGGGCGCCGGGCCGGCCCGGCGCCGGCGGGAGGTGAGCCCGGGTCAGACCGTGGCGATCGGCGTCACCGGCGAGCCGACCGCGCCGGGCAGGCGCAGCGGCGGGGCGGTGAGCAGGAACCGGCTGCGGTTGTGCTCGCGCAGCCAGGCCGCCAGCTCGTGCAGGTACCACAGCTCGCCAAGCGGCACGCCGAGCTTGAACAGGCACAGGTGATGGATGGGCAGGAACGAGTGCCGGCTCGGGTCGCGGTCCTTGCCCAGCAGCCCCTCCACCGCGTAGTTGTCGGCCACCAGCGCCGAGATCTGCGAGTCGGCGATCCACTGGAGCAGCGCCTCGTCGCGGGCGTCGAGCCAGCAGGACGTGGTCATCAGCTGCCGGAAGTCGGCCTCCTTGCCCCACTCCAGGATCTTGGTGGCGTAGCCGGTGTGGAGCAGCAGCATGTCGCCGGGCTCCACGACCACGTCGTCGGCCGCCATGATCTCCTGCAGCAGCGCCAGGTCGACGCCCCGCCACTCGTCGCCGAGGTGGTGGCGGAGGTCGACGAGCACGCCGCGGCCCTGCATGCCATGGAACGCCATGTGCTCGAGCCCGAGGTGGTGGGCGAAGCACCGGTGCCCGACGCCGTCGCCGGCGGCGTCGTCGGACGGCCCGACGAGGTCGGTCCCGGCCCGGTAGCCGTTGTAGTAGACGGCCTCCTCGACGCCGTCGCCGTCCGCGTCGAACGTGGCGCCGACGTGGGCGAGCGAGTCCCATTGCGTCGAGTACTGGAGCGAGAGCGTGACCACGTCGTCGGCCCACACGTCGATGTACTTGGGGTCGCCCCAGTCCTTCATCTCGCTCATCCGGACGTTGTAGAAGGACGCCGGGTTGCCCTCCATGTCCTCGGTCGGCGCCAGCTTCGGCGGGTGGCGCCGCTGGTTGAGGGCCGTCCCGCCCGGATAGTCGAGCGGCAGGCTCAGGCAGAAGCTGACGCCCGCCTGCACCTCGCGCACGCCGGCCAGGACCTGTTCGGGGCCCAGCAGGTTGACGCGCCCGAGCTCGTCGTCGTCACCCCAGTCGCCCCAGGTCGAACCGGGCGGACGCTGCTTCCACCGCTTGGCCACGGGCCCCTCCTCACCTCGATCGCCGCTCGGTCGCGGCGCGATCGTCGTTCGAACATGTACCGACCGGTTGGTCTATCATCGTCGCGCTCGCGCAGGGAAGGATGGACGACATGGCTCACGGCGCCAGCGGTGACAGCAGCCCCCGCGGGGACAAGGACTTCATCGTCTCCGGAGACGGACATCTCCTCGAGCCGACGGACCTGTTCAAGACGCGCCTGCCCGCCCACCTGCGGGACCGGGCCGTGTGGGAGGAGGACTTCGAGGTCGAGCCGCTCGTGCCGGGCGGCGCCCGGGTGTTTCGCCGCCTCCACACCCCCGGCTTCGAGGGCTGGACCATCTCGCGCTACCGGCAGACGCAGGGCCGCACGCCCGAGGGCGAGCCCGAGATCATCCTCGAGGACATGGACCGCGACGGCATCGACGTCCAGGTCATGCACCCCAACCTGTCGCTGTTCGGGCTCTACTCCGACGACCACGAGCTGTCGATGGCGCACGCCCGCGTCTACAACGACTACGTCGTCGAGCGGTTCACGCCCTACTTCGACCGCATCTGCCCGACGGCGCCCATCCCGATCACCGACGTCGACGACGCCGTCACCGAGATCGAGCGGGTGGCCAACGCCGGCTTCCGGGCCGCGCTGCTCCCGGCCACGCCGCCCCGCAGCTACTACACCCGCGACCTCGACCCGGTGTGGGCGGCGCTGCAGGCCAACGGGCTCCACGCCTTCTTCCACACCCAGACCGGCGGCGTGAAGGTCGACGACCCCACCTCCACCACCCTGAAGGTGGTGCTCGAGAACGCCGCCCAGGTCAACCAACCGATGACCGAGAAGGCGGCCGCCAAGCGGATGGTCACCCAGGCCGTCTACAGCACGCTCGTCCCCCAGCAGCTCATCTGCCAGCTGGTGGGCGGCGGCGTGCCCGAGCGCTACCCCGACCTCCACTTCTTCCTCATCGAGTTCAACGCCCACTGGCTGTCGTCGCTCGTCGGCGGGATGGACAAGTGCTGGGTCACCGGCGTCGGCCAGGACGCCGACTGGTGGCTCGGGCGGTGGGACGACTCCCGCCCCGCCCACGACCAGCCCGACATGGCCCAGCTGTTCAAGCTGAACGAGAAGTGGCCGTACCCGCTGATGCCCAGCGAGTACGTCAAGCGCCAGTTCCACGTCCAGTTCCAGGACGACCCGGTGGCCGTCGCCTGCCGGCACATCACCGGCGTGTCGACGCTCATCTGGGGCAACGACTACCCGCACGCCGAGGGCACGTTCGGCAGCTCCCAGGAGCTGATCGCCACCCAGTTCGCCGGCGTCCCCGACGACGAGCGCAAGGCCATCCTGGGCGGCACGCTCGGCGAGGTCCTTGGCTACCGGGCCCCGGTGGCCGCCTGAGCGGGGGCGTCGTGCACCGCTTCGACGGGCGGGTCGCCGTCGTCACCGGCGGCGGCCGGGGCATCGGCCGGGCCTACGCCCGGCTGCTGGCCGAGCGCGGCGCCCGGGTCGTCGTCAACGACCTCGGGGGCGCCATGGACGGGACCGGGGCCGACGAGGGCCTGGCCGTCGAGGCCGCCACCGGCATCGTCGCCGCCGGCGGCGAGGCGGTCGCCGACACCCACGACGTGGCGTCGCCCGCCGGCGCCCGGGCGCTCGTCGCCACCGCGCTCGAGCGGTTCGGGCGCCTCGACGTCCTCGTGGCCAACGCCGGCATCATGCGGTGGGCCGACTTCCCCGACGTGCCGCTCGAGGACCTCGAGCGGCACGTGGCCGTTCACGTGCACGGCTCGTTCCTCACCGCCCAGGCCGCCTGGCCCCACATGGTCGAGCGGGGCTACGGCCGCATCGTGCTCACCACCTCGACCGGCCTGCTCGGCCTGCCGGGCAACACCGCGTACGCCGTGGCCAAGGGCGGGGTCATCGGCCTGGCCCGCAGCCTGGCCACGGCCGGCGCCGCCCACAACATCCGGGTCAACCTCATCGCCCCGGCGGCCACGACCCGCATGGCCGGCGACGGCGGCCGCGGCCCCGAGATGCCGCCCGAGCTCGTCGCCCCGATGGTCGCCTTCCTGGCCCACGAGGACTGCCCGGTCACCGGCGAGATCTACACCGCCGGGGCCGGCCGGTTCGCCCGCCTGTTCCTGGCCTCCACCCCCGGGTACGTCCACCCGGGGCCCGACCCCACCGTCGAGGACGTCGCCGAGCACTGGGCGGCGATCAACGACGAGTCCGGCTACGACGTCCCCGCCGACCTCATGGCCTGGTCGACGCGGTTCCTCGCCCACCTCGCCCCCGCCCGCTGATGGACCTCTCGCTGACCGAGCGCGAACGCGACCTCGTCGAGCTCTGCCGCGAGTTCGCCCAGAAGGAGATCGCCCCCCGGGCCCCGGCCGCCTGGGAGGAGAACCGCTGCCCCACCGACCTGCTCCGGGAGATGGGCCAGCTGGGCCTGCTCGGCGTGCTCGTCCCCGAGGAGTGGGGCGGCATCGGCATGTCGACGGTCGGCTTCGTGGCGGCCATGGAGCAGATCGGCCTGGCCGACCAGTCCGTCGCCGCCGCCTGGCAGGCGCACGTGACGATCGGGTCGCTGCCGCTGCTGCTGTTCGGGGACGACCAGCAGCGGGAGCGCTGGCTCCGGCCGCTGGCCGAGGGCCGGGCGCTCGGCGCCTTCGGGCTCACTGAGCCCGACGCCGGGTCCGACGCCCGGGGCATCCGCACCAGGGCCGAGCGGCGCGACGGTGGGTGGCTCATCAACGGCCGCAAGACGTTCATCTCCAACGCCGGCACCGACATGTCCTTCGGCGTGACGCTGCTGGCCCGCACCGACGAGAGCTACGCCACGTTCGTCGTCGAGAAGGACACGCCCGGCTTCACGATGGGGCCGAAGATGCGGGGCATCGGCTGGCGCGGCCTCGACACCCGCGAGCTGGTCTTCGACGACGTGTGGGTGCCCGACGACCACCTCGTCGGCGACCCCGGCATGGGGCTCGGCCAGTTCCTGCGCACCCTCGAGGTCGGGCGCATCTCCATCGCCGCCCTGTCGCTCAGCCTCACCCAGGCGGTGCTCGACATGGCGGCCGCCTACGCCAAGGAGCGGGTCCAGTTCGGCCAGCCCATCGCCAAGTTCCAGGCGGTGCAGTTCAAGCTGGCCGACATCGCCACCGAGCTGGAGGCGGCCCGCTGGCTCACCTACCGGGCCGCCTGGCTGCGCGACACCGGCCAGCCGTTCCAGAAGGAGGCGGCCATGGCCAAGCTCAAGGCCAGCCGCGTGGCGGCCTGGGCCGCCTCCGAGGCCGTGCAGATCCACGGCGGCCTCGGCTACATGCTCGAGACGCCGGTCGCTCGCTTCTACTGCGACGCCAAGGTCCTGGAGATCGGCGAGGGCACCAACGAGATCCAGCACCTCGTCATCGCCCGCGCCTTGGGCTGTTGAGCTCGGAGGGGAGGGCCCCCTCCCCCTTCCGGCGCGACCGCGACGGTGACCGCTGTCGAGCGGCGGAGCCGCTCGACAGCGCGACCGGCGGCGGGGCGTCAGGCCGCGGCGAGGCGGCGGATGGCGGCGGCGATGTCGTCGCGGTCCGGGAGCCAGGCCCGCTCCAGGTCGGGGGCGTAGGGCGGCGGCGTCGGCGCCGCCCCCACCCGCTCGATCGGGGCGTCCAGGTCCCAGAACGCCTCGCGGGCGACGACGGCGGCGATCTCCGCCCCGATGCCGAACGGCACGACCGCCTCGTGGGCGATCAGCAGCCGGCTCGTCCTGGCCACCGACTCCAGGATCGACGCCGTATCGAGCGGCGCCACCGTCCGCAGGTCGATCACCTCGACCGAGATGCCCTCGGCCGCCACGGCCTCGGCGGCGGCGAGCGCCTCGTACACCAGGCGCGACACCGACACGACGGTCAGGTCGGTCCCCGGCCGCACGACCGCCGCCTTGCCGATGGGCACGAGGTGGTCGGGCGGCGGCTGGGGGCCCTTGCGGCCGTACAGCAGGCGGTTCTCGATGAACACGACCGGGTTGGGGTCCTGGATGGCCGCCCGCAGCAGCCCGTAGGTGTCGGCCGGCGTCGACGGCATGACGACCGTGAGGCCGGGCACGTGGGCCAGCAACGCCTCCAGGCTCTGCGAGTGCTGGCTGCCCGACGAGCGGCCGGCGCCGAACTGGGTCCGCACGGTGAGCGCCATCGGCGCGCCCCCGCCGGTCATGAACGGCAGCTTGGCCGCCTGGTTGAGCAGCTGGTCGAAGCAGACGCCGAGGAAGTCGAGGTACATCACCTCGACCACGGGGTGCATGCCGGCCATGGCCGCCCCCACCCCCAGCCCGACGACCGCGGTCTCGGAGATCGGCGTGTCGAGCACCCGCCCCGCGAACCGGTCGGCCAGCCCCCGGGTCAGGCCAAACACGTTGCCGCCGGCGCCCACGTCGACGCCGGCCACGAACACCCGCTCGTCGGCCGCGAGCTCGGCCTCGAGCGCGGTGTGCACGGCGTCCATGACGCGGAACACCGGCGCATCGGCCGGCGGCGGGGCCGGCTCGGGCACCGCCGACCGCTCCCGGACCACGAAGTGGTGCAGCGTCTCGGGCGCCGGCGGCGGGAGGCGGCGGGCCGCGGCCACGGCCTCGTCCAGCTCGGCGGCCACCACCGCGGCCACCGCCTTCAGCCGGTCGTCGTCGGCCCCGAGCCGGCGCAGGAGCGCCTCGTGGCGCCCGATCGGGTCGCGCGCCTCCCACTCGGCGACCTCCTCCGGCGTCCGGTAGCGCTCGGGGTCGCCCTCGTAGTGGCCGTGCCACCTGTACGTCGTGGCCTCGATCACCGTCGGACCCCGGCCGGACCGGGCCGCGGCGACGGCCTCGGTCATGGCGGCGGCCGTGGCCACCACGTCGTTGCCGTCGACGGCCACGAACGGCAGGCCGTAGCCGGCGGCCCGCCGCGCGAGCGGGGCGCCGTGCTGGGTGGCCGTGGGCGAGAACTCGGCGTAGCCGTTGTTCTCGCAGAAGAACACGACCGGCAGCCGCCACACCGCGGCCAGGTTCAGCGCCTCGTGGAACGCGCCCTGGGCGGGGGCGCCGTCGCCGAAGAACGCCACCGCCACCGTCCCGTCGCGCCGGAGCCGGGCGGCGGCCGCCGCCCCCACCGCGATCGGCACGCCGGCCGCGACGATCCCGTTGGCGCCGAAGATGCCGCGCCGGGGATCGGCGATGTGCATCGAGCCGCCCCGTCCCCGGTTCGTGCCCTGCTCCCGGCCCATGAGCTCGGCGAACATGCCGAACGGGTCGAGGCCCTTGGCCAGGCAGTGGCCGTGGCCCCGGTGGGTCGAGGTGATCACGTCGTCGTCCCGGAGCGGCCAGCAGGCGCCGACCGCAGCCGCCTCCTGGCCGATCGAGAGGTGGACGAACCCGGGGACCTCGCCGTCGCGGTAGAGCGCCGCCACGCGCTGCTCGAACCCCCGGATGAGGAGCATGCGCCGGTACTGCTCGAGAGCGTCGTCGAGGGTCGGGATCGCGGCGGGCGTCACGCCGGGCGTCTCGGCTGGAGTCACGGGTCGGGCCACGGGTCGTGTATCGTACCGGTCGGTACAAATGGATGCCCGATGACCACCGCGATCAAGATCCCCGAGTCGTTCCCCGACCCCGGCCTGGTGGCCGGCAAGCGGGTGGTGCTCACCGGTGCCAGCCGCGGCCTCGGCGCCCTGCTGGCCCACGCCTTCTCCGACGCCGGCGCCTGCGTGGCGCTCGTCGCCCGCACCGAGGCCGACCTGCGAGCGGTGGCCGACGAGCTGCCCGGGCCCTCGCTCGTGCTCCCGGGCGACGTCACCGACGAGGCGTTCAACGAGTCGGTGGCCGACGCCACCGCCGCCCAGTGGGGCGGCGTCGACGTGTGGATCTGCAACGCCGGCATCTCGCCGATCGTGGCCGCGCCCCGCGACGTCGACCCGGCGGTCTGGCGGCAGGTCCTCGACGTGAACCTCACCGGCGCCTTCCTCGGCGCCCGGGCCGCGGCCCGGGTGATGGGCGAGGGCGGGCGCCTCATCTTCACCGGCTCGGTGCTCGGCGAGCGGCCCCGCCAGGGCCTGGCGGCCTACAGCGCCTCGAAGGCCGGCCTGGTGGCCATGGCCAAGGGCCTGGCGCTCGACCTGGCGCCGGACGGCATCACCGTGAACGTGGTGGCGCCGGGATGGTTCGACTCGCCGCTGGCGGAGGGGTGGATGCGCAACGCCAAGCTGTCCGAGGCCATCACGTGCCACACGGCCCAGCGCCGCTGGGGCCAGCCCGCCGACCTCGCCGGCGCCTACCGGTTCCTGGCCTCCGACGCCTCGGCGTTCATCACCGGGGCGGTGCTGAGCGTCGACGGCGGCTACCTGCTGGTGTGAGCGGGCGATGGCTGATCGACCGACCGACGAGCCGCGAGCCGACGCCCGACCCGCTGACGAGCCGCGGGCCGACGCCCGACCGGCCGGCGCCCGCCGGGTCATCGCCATCACCGGCGCCGGCGGCACGCTCGGCGCCGCCCTGTGCGCCCGGTTCGCCGGCGAGCCCGACACCGACCTGGTCCTCAGCGACGTGAGCCAGGCGTCGCTCGACGCCTCGGTCCACGGGCTGGGGCCGACCGGGGCCGCGGTCGAGACCGTGCTGGCCGACGTCAGCGACCCCGAGCAGGTCGAGGCCGTCACGGCCCGGGCGGTCGAGCGGTTCGGGCGCCTCGACGTGCTGGTCAGCAACGCCGGCGTGCTCTCCCCCAACGGCCGGATCCACAACCTCACCACCGAGGACTGGGAGCGGGCCTTCCGGGTCAACGTGCTGGGCGCCGCCAACGGCATCCGCGCCGCCGTGCCGATCATGCGCCGGCAGGGCTCCGGGTCGATCGTGCTGACGGCCTCGGTCGCCGGCCTCACCGCCTGGTCGCACGCCGCCCCCTACTGCGCCACCAAGGCGGCGGTCATCCAGCTGGCCAAGGTGGCGGCGGTGGAGTACGCCCGCGACGGCATCCGGGTGAACTGCGTGTGCCCGGGGACGTTCCTGTCCCGCATCCACGAGGGCCTGCCCGGCGAGGCCATCGACGCCATCGCCTCCCGGCACCCGCTGGGCCTGGGCACGCCGCACGACCTGGTCGGCGCCTACTCGTACCTGGCCAGCGACGCCTCGCGCTGGACGACCGGCTCGGCGCTGGTCGTCGACGGCGGGTACGCCGCGCCCTGATCCGCGGGGCGCAACGGCCCGCCCGGAGCTACCGGCGGGCGATCCCCCGCATGAAGATCTCGCCGAACGGCTTGCCGACGTCGCGGGCCGTCAGGCGGCCGCCGGGCCGCAGCCACAGGTAGGTGTAGTTGTGCATGCCGAGCCAGGCCCGGGCGGTCAGCCAGGGGTCGAGGTCGCGGAACTCGCCGGACCGCACGCCGGCCTCGAGCACCGCCTCGACCCGCCGCTCGTACTCGCGGCGCCGCTTGCGGAACCGCTCGGCCCGCTCCCCGGTCAGCGCCGGGTACTCGTGGAGGAACACCCACACGTGGTCGGGGTAGCGGTGGATCACGTCGAGGAGCTCCTCGCCCAGCATGGCCAGCTGCTGCGAGGGCGACCCACCCGCCTCCGCGACCCGGTCGGCGCCCGCCATCACCTCGTCCATGACCCGGTCGTGGATGGCGGCGAGCAGCTCCTCCTTGGAGCCGATGTAGTGGTAGAGCGCGCCCTTGCCGAGCTCGTTGGCGGCGCAGAGCTCCATGATGCCGGTGGCGTGGTACCCGCGCCGCGCGAAGACGCGGGCGGAGGTGTCGATGATGGCGTCGCGACGGGCCTGCCACTTGGCCCGCCGGGCCGGTTCACCGCTCAGCTCGGCCCCCTCGATGGTATAGGCTGACTGGTCGGTACAAACATGGAAGCAAACCTTAGCTGGTGCGAGGTCCTCGCCCATCACGCGACGCGCGCCCCCGACCGGGCGATGACGATCTTCGAGGGCGAGACCATTACATACGGGGAGATGGCGGCCCGCGTCGGGGCGCTGGCCGGCGGGCTCGCCGAGCGCGGCGTCGGCGAGGGCGACGTGGTGGCGCTGCTGTCGTACAACTGCCCCGAGTTCCTCGAGACGATCTTCGCGGCCAACCACCTCGGCGCCATCGCCATGCCGATCAACTGGCGGCTGGCAGCGCCGGAGGTCCGCTACATCCTCGACCACTCCGAGGCCAAGGTCCTGGTGTGCGACGGGGCGCTGACCGAGCTGGCCGACGAGGCGACGAAGGGCTTGGACGCGCTCGTCCGGGTGTGCGTGGCGCCCGAGGCGCCCGAGGGGTGGACGCCGCTGCCCGACCTGCGGGCGGCCGAGGCGCCGCCGCGCGTGCCGGTGGCGGGCGACGGCGTCCACCGGCTCATGTACACGTCGGGCACGACCGGCCGCCCCAAGGGCGTGATGCTCACCCACGCCAACCTGGCCTGGAAGAACCTGGCCCACATCGTCGAGTTCGGGTTCACCAGCGCCGACCTGGGCCTGGCCTGCGGGCCGCTCTACCACGTCGGCGCGCTCGACCTGACGACGACGTCGCTGATCGCGGCCGGGGCCACGACCGTCATCCACCGGGCGTTCGACGCCGCCGCGGTCGTCGACGAGCTGGAGCGATCGCGGGTGACGACGGTGTGGCTGGCGCCGGCCATGGTGAACGCCATCATGGCGCTTCCCGACGTCGAGGCACGCGACCTGTCGTCGGTGCGGCTGATCATCAACGGCGGCGAGAAGATGCCGATCCCGCTCATCGAGCGGATCCAGCGCACCTTCCCCTCCGCCTGGTTCGCGGACGCCTACGGGCTGACCGAGACGGTGTCCGGCGACACGTTCCTCGACCGCGACAGCATCATCACCAAGCTCGGCAGCGTGGGCCGGCCTTGCCTGTTCCTCGAGCTCGACATCTGGGACGAGCAGGGTCGCTCGGTGCCGGCCGGCGAGCGGGGGGAGATCGTGCTGCGCGGCCCCAAGGTGTTCCCGGGCTACTGGCGCGACTCCGAGGCCACCGCCAAGGCGTTCGCCGGCGGCTGGTTCCACACCGGCGACATCGGCGTGCGCGACGAGGACGGCTACCTGTTCATCGTCGACCGCCTCAAGGACATGATCGTGTCCGGCGGCGAGAACATCGCCGGCTCCGAGGTCGAGCGCGTGCTCTACGAGCACGACGCCGTGCTGGAGGCGGCCGTGGTCGGCCGGCCCGACGAGCGGTGGGGCGAGGTGCCCGTGGCCTTCGTCGTGCTGCACGAGGGCGCCACGGCCACGGCCGACGAGCTGGTCGCCCACTGCCGGGAGCGGCTGGCCAGGTTCAAGGTGCCCAAGGCCATCACGTTCCTCGACGCCCTGCCCCGCAACCCGTCGGGCAAGGTGCTCAAGCGCGAGCTGCGGAGCGCACTGTGACGGCGGCCGGGGCCGGCCCGGAGGTCGGCGCAGGGCCGCTGCCCGGCCCGCTACCGCACGCCGACCTGTTCCACACCGGCATCGTGGTCGACGACCTGGAGGCGGCCAGGGACGAGCTCGGCCGGCTGTTCGGGGTCACGTGGTTCGAGGGCGGGGGCGAGGTCCGGGTGCTCACCGACGACGGCGCCCGCACCGTGCGGGCGGCCTACGCGCTGTCGCAGGAGGGTCCGCACCACATCGAGCTGGCCCAGGCGGTGCCGGGCACGGTGTGGACCGCCGCCGCCCCCGGCCAGGCCCACCACCTGGGCTACTGGGTGGACGACGTGGCCGCGGCGTCGGCCGAGCTCGCCCGGCTCGGGGCGCCCCGGGTGGCCACGATCGCCCCGGCCGACGACGCGCCGCCCATGTGCGCGTACCACCGGACGAGCGGGCCCTACGTCGAGGTCGTGAGCCGGGCCATGCGGCCGGTTCTGCTTCCGAAACCGGGACGCGGGAGGATGGGGTGATGGTCGACTTTCGTGACACGCCGGAGGAGGCCGCGTTCCGGGCGCGGCTCCGGGAGTGGCTGGTGGACAACAACCCCCACCTGCCGCCCTCGTCGACCTCCGACGAGTACTGGGAGCGCCAGCCCGACTGGCACCGGTCGTTGTACCGTGCCGGGTTCTTCGGGCTGTCGTGGCCCCAGGAGTACGGCGGCCACGGCCTGCCCACCGTCTACGACGTGATCGTCGACGAGGAGCTGGCCGAGGCCGGGGCGCCGCCCCGGCCGAGCCTCGGCTACCTGGTCCAGGCGTTCCTCAACCACGGCAACGAGGACGTGAAGCGGCGCTTCCTGCCCGGCCTGATCAGCGGCGACGACCGCTGGTGCCAGGGCTTCAGCGAGCCGGACGCCGGCTCCGACCTGGCGTCGCTCCGCACCCGGGCCGTGCGCGACGGCGACGAGTACGTGATCACCGGCCACAAGGTCTGGACCAGCTACTCCGACCTGGCCGACTGGTGCTTCCTGCTGGCCCGCACCGACCCGGACGTCGCCAAGCACAAGGGCCTGTCGATCCTGGCCGTGCCCATGGACCAGCCCGGCGTCGAACAGCGGCCGCTGCGCATGATCAACGGCATCACCCGCGAGTTCGGCGAGGTCGTGTTCGACGGCGCCCGGGCCTCGGCCGCCGACATGATCGGCCAGCCCGGCGAGGGGTGGCGGGTGGCCATGACCGTCGTGAACCACGAGCGCGAGCCCCAGGAGCTGGGCAACGCCGCCCGCTACACCAAGTCCGTCCGCCAGCTGCTCGAGCTGGCCCGGTCGCGGGGCCACCTCGACCACGAGCAGCGCGACGCGCTGGCCTGGGCCGTCGTCGAGGCCGACATGCTCCAGCGCCTCGTGGCCCGGCGGCTGTCGGAGCGGCTCGACGGCGTGCCCAACGGCCCCGAGGGCTCGGTCGACAAGCTGCTCATGACCGAGGTCGAGCAGGCCGTCGGCCACGCCGCCCTGGCCGTCGGCGGCGCCCCCCACGGCGACGGCGACACCGACCCCGCCTGGCTGAGCACCTACCTCTACAGCCGGGCCCAGAGCGTGATGGGCGGCACCGCCCAGATCCAGCGCAACCTGGTCGCCGCCCGCGTCCTCGGCCTGCCCGCGGCCTGAGGCCCGGCCCGAGGTCCGACCGGGGCACCGCCCGCCACGCCACATGGCGCTGAGGCTCACCGCGCCGACCGGCGCTGCGGGGCGGGCGCGGGCGCTCGGCCCCCGGCTGCGGCGGGCCGCCTCCGAGGGCGCCGCCGCGGGGGTGGCCCCGTGACCGGGCCCGCCGCCGGCCCGGCGGGCGCCGCCGCCAGCCCGAGCGACGAGCAGCTCGCCATCGGCCAGGTCCTGGCCCGGTACTGCCTCTACCTCGACCGCCAGGACATCGACGGGTGGGTCGGCCTGTTCACGTCCGACGGCGTGTACGAGGTCTACGGCCGCACCTGGGAGGGCCACGACGGCCTGCGCGCCATGGCCGAGGCCGCGCCCCCCGGCCTCCACCTCGGCGGTGTCCCCGTCATCGAGCTCACCGGCCCGGGCCGGGCCACCGCCCACCGCAACCTGCTGTTCGTCCCCCTCGACGATCAGCCCCACCGGCGGGCCCTCTACACCGACGACCTGGTCAAGACCGACGCCGGCTGGCGCATCCGCCGCTGCCGGTGCCAGTTCCTCACCGCCGCCGGCCTCGCCGACCGCCCCGACCGCTAGGGGGCGCCGTGCCGCGCGGGGCGGGGCCGTCAGGCCAGCAGCCGGTCGAGCCGCCGCCGGTCCTCGTCGGTCAGCGGCCGCAGGTGATCGCCCTTGCCCGGCCGCCAGACCACGCCGTCCGCCCGCCAGGCCTCGCGCCGCAGCCGGGTCTTGTCCACCTTCATGCTGGCCAGCGTCGGCAGCGGCGTGCAGACCCGGACGAACGCCGGCACCCACTTGGGGCCGAGGTCGGGCTGGCTGCGCAGGAAGGCGTCGAAGCCCGCCGGGTCGAACGTGGCGCCGTCCACCAGCTCGAGCGCGGCCATGACGCGGTCGCCGACCGGGTCGTCCGGCACGGCGTACACGGCCACCGACCGGACGTCGGGGTGGCGGGCGATGATGGCCTCCACCGGCCCGGCGGCGAAGTTCTCGCCGTCGACGCGGAGCCAGTCGTTGGACCGGCCGGCGAAGTACAGCCACCCGTCCCGGTCGCGGTAGGCCAGGTCGCCCGACCAGTACCAGCCGCGCCGGAGCCGGGTCGCGGTGGCCTCCTCGTTCTCGTAGTAGCCCTCGAAGCCCGACGACGGGGCGGTCTCGACGATCTCGCCCGTGGCCTCCTCGAGGTTGGTCACCCGCCCGGCGGCGTCGAACACGGCGCGGGGGCACTCCTCGCCCGTCTCCGGGTTCATGACCTTGACCGAGTCGGCGGCGCGGCCGAGCGCGCCGGACGGCATGGCCGGGTGCCGCCGGATGATGATCATGCCCTCGGTCGAGCCGTAGCTGTCGCGCACGGTGCAGCCGAACCGCCGGGCGAAGGCGCGGATGTCGTGCTCGGAGGCCTCGTTGCCGATGGCGAGCCGCAGCGGGTTGTCGGCGTCGTCGGGGCGCTCGGGCACCGCCAGCACGTAGTTGAGGACCTTGCCGGTGTAGGTCAGGAACGTCGCCCCGAACCGCCGGATGTCGGGGAGCGTGTTGGACGCCGAGAACCGCCGGCGGGTGGCGATCGGGATGCCGACCGTGACCGCCGACGACCACCCGGTGAACAGCGACGACGAGTGGAAAAACGGCAGCGGCGAGTACACCACGTCGCCGGCCGTCAGCTCGGCGATCGCGGCCACGTGGGCGCCCGTCCGGGCCAGCCGGCCCTGCGTGCACCGGACCGCCTTGGGCAGCCCGGTCGAGCCCGACGTGAAGATGAGGAGGAAGAGGTCGTCCTCGGCGATCGCCGCGCCCGTGGCGGCGGCCCCGTCCGGGCCGCCGGCCGGGCCACTGGCCGCCAGCCGCTCGGCGTAGGCGGGGTCGTCCACCACCAGCACCCGCTCGGGCGGGACCACCTCGGGCGCCTCCCGCACCAGGTCCAGCAGGTCGGACGAGGTCACGAGGACCTCGCAGTCGGTGTGGGCGATCAGCTGGGCCAGCTGCTCGCCCCGGTAGGTGGAGTTGATGCCGACCACCACCGTGCCGGACAGGGCGCCGGCGGTCAGCCAGAACAGGTAGTCCGGGACGTTGTGGAGCAGGACGCCCACGTGCGGCGGGCGCCCGGCCTCGTGGAGCTCGGCGAACAGCGCCGCCCGCCGCTCCCCCTCCGCGACGAGCCGGCGGTAGCTCCACGCCCGGTCTTCGTACAGCAACGCCGTCCCGTCGTCCTCCGCCCGGGCGCGCAGCAGGTCAGCGAACGTCGTCACGGCGATCCCCCCTCCTCTCTCCCCCGGTCGGCTCGTCGTCGCCGTCGTGCGGGGGCGCCCCGACTTTCGAATTAGACGTCGATTCTAACGAGACCGGCTTTCGGGCGTGGAGGGCGCCTCGGGCGGTCCGGCGCTGCCGCCCTGTCGCCGGGATCAGCCCTCGGGGACGACGGCCACGTTGCTCGGGGCGTGGCGGACGAGGTGGTTGGCGGTGCTGCCGAGGCGCATCGACCGCAGCCCGCCGGCGCCGCGCCGGCCGACGACCGTGAGCGCCGAACCGTGGCGCTCCGCCGCCTGGACGAGGACGCGCCGCGGGTCGCCCTCGACCTCCTCGCTCTCGACATCGGCGCCGGCGTCTTCGGTCCAGCCCCGGACCGCGTCCGCCGCCCGGGACCGCAGGCGCTCGGTCTTGCCCGGGGGCCGCTCCGACGCCACGGCGCGCCAGGCATGGACGGCCCGGACCTGGGCGCCGGTCCGGTCGGCCAGGGCCTGGGCCCAGGCGAGCGCCCGCTGGGCGCCCTCGCTGCCGTCCTTGCCGACGAGGAAGACGTCGCCGCCGTCGGCCGGATCGCCGCCGGCCTCGTCGCCCGGGGCGTCCGGCGCGTCCGGGGCGTCCGCGCCCCTGCCGGCGGCGAGGGCGCCCGCACCGCCGTTCCCCGGGGCGAAGGCCCGGTCGGTCCGCACGACGACGACCGGGCACGACGCGTACTCGACGCACTCCTGGCTCACCGAGCCGAGCAGGAGCCCGCGGAAGCCGCCGAGCCCCCGGGCCCCGAGCACGAGCACGCTGTCGGGGGTCGTCGCCCCGAGGAGCGCGCCGGCGGGCTGCCCCCGCAGCACCTCGGTCGCCACCGCGCTCGGCGACCCCAGGGTCTCGGCGACGGCGCCGGCGAGCGCCCGCTGCACCCGCTCGTCCATCTCGTCCGGCTCGAAGGCGATGGACCCGAGCGGCTCCGCCACCTCGTGGGTGAGGGCCCACGACTGCACGGCCCGGGCCGGCACGCCCGCGGCCTCGGCGGCCGCCGCCGCCCACCGCAGCGCTCGCCGGCTGTGGTCCGAGCCGTCGACACCGACCACGAACTCGTTCATCGGGCCTCCCTCCTGCCGAGGGTGGGCAGGTCCCGCCGCGGGACCCCGCCCGGGGGTCGTGTACCCGCTGTGTCTGCCGGCACACATCCCAACCGTCGGTGCCGGCCGGACGTGCGGCGCTCGACGCCGGGGGCCGGGGCCCGGCGCTCGACTCCCGGGGCCCGGCGCTCAGAGCTCGTGGCCGACCGTGCTCTCCACGTGGTCGGGGATGTCGCCCTCGTGGCGATCGCCCGTGGACGACGTCCCGGTGGGCTCGAACATCAGGATCGACCCGCCCGGCGACGACGGCTTGTGCTCCGTCCCCCGGGGCACGACGAACGTGTCGCCTTGGCGCAGCGTGACCGTCCGCTCGCCGCCGGCGCCGTCGCGCAGGGCGATGTCGAACCGGCCGTCGAGCACCAGGAAGAACTCGTCGGTGTCGTCGTGGACGTGCCAGACGTGCTCGCCCCGGACGTGGGCGATGCGCACGTCGTAGTCGTTGACCCGGGCCACGATCCGGGGGCTGTAGACGTCGTCGAAGCGGGCCAGGGCCTCGGGGAGGTTCACAGGCTGCGCGGTCATGGCCCATCGTGCCCCCCGACTGCCCCCGACCCGTCGGCCGCTCCCCCTCATTTCTCGACGCGGTCGGCGACCGTGGATGTCGCCCACCGCGTCGAGGACGCGGCCCTACTCGGGCCGGTGGCAGACCGCCTCGACGTTGTTGCCGTCGGGGTCGCGCAGGAAGGCGCCGTAGTAGAAGGGGTGGTACTCGGGCCAGACCCGGGGCTCGTGCAGCACCTCGGCGCCCGCCGCCCGACCGGCCTCGCAGAACGCCCGCACGGCGGCCCGGTCGGGCGCCGCGAAGGCGATGTGCGACTCGCGGAACCCCTCGCCGGTGCGCTGCCGCCCGATCCAGAAGCTGGGCTTCGGCGGCACGCCGTAACCGACGACGTCGTCGCGCTCCATGATCCGCTCGCCGCCGAGCGGGGCCAGGACGGTGTCGTAGAACGCCGCGCTCGCGTCGAGGTCGGCGCACTGGATCGAGACGTGGTCGAGCACGCCGCCATCCTGCCACCGCCCGGCCGACGCCGCCCTCGCCCCGCGGTGAGATGCGAGACTGCGGCGTGGCCGAGAGACAGCCGCGGGCGGGGTACCGGTCGGTGACGCCCCGCATCTTCGTGGACGACGTGGCGGGGCAGGTCCGGTTCCTGCGGGAGGTGTTCGACGCCGCCGGCGAGGTCGAGCCGGTCCGGCCGGTCGACCTGCGGATCGGCGCCGCGGTCGTCATGGTCTCTTCGACCGCCGAGCGCGACCCGTTCCCCGCCTTCCTGTACGTGTACGACGCCGACGCCGCCTTCCGCCGCGCCGCGGCGGCCGGCGCCGAGGTGCTCGAGGAGCCGCTCGACACCCCCTACGGCGTCCGCCGCGCCATGGTGCGCGACCCGTTCGGCAACGTCTTCCAGATCGCCCACCCCCTGACGGGCCCGTGACAAATCCCTGTCGGGCGTGTCGGCGGGCGGCGAGGATGGCGGCGTGGTCACCGAATCCGACCTGTGCGCGGCCGTCGACGCCGCTTTCGCGGTCACGGGTCGCGGCCTGGCGCCGTGGCCGGACCCCCACGCGGGCCGCTCCCCGCTCGGCCACGAGTACTCGCGCCTGACCGCCCCCGAGCGGTGGCGCATCGTCGGTGCCCGGGCCGACGCCTGGCTCGCCGCCGTCGCCGACCTGGGCTTGGCGGCGGTCGAGCCGCAGGCCGAGGTCGCCTGGGCCGAGCCGCCGCCCACGGAGATCGCCCGCAGCGCCCGGGCCGTGCCCCACGCCGCCGGGGCGCTCCCGCTGGTCGTGGCCCGCAGCCGGATCGGGCCGGTCGCCGACGCCGGCGTCACGCTCGGCGTCGGCGCGCCGGCCGTCTGTGTCGCCTGGTTCCCCGACTGCGGCTGCGACGCCTGCGACTGGGGCTCCGCGGAGGTCCTCGAGGACCTCGACGACCATGTTCTCGGCGTCGTGTCGGGGACCTTCCGGCGGCTGACCGACGGCTCGCACGAGATCACCGTGGTCCGCACCGGGGACTGGCAGGCGTCGGGGCCGTTGGAGCCGGCCGACGTCGACGCCGTCGTCGCCGACCCGGTCGGGTGGGACGTGCTGGCGGGCCGCCCCTGGTTCGGCGCCGGCTGAGCTGGCCCCGCACATGCACCACCACGCGTCCGACCACGGGGCGGCGGCACGGAGCTGCCGCGTGTCCCGGCCCCGGACAAGCGGCGCGTCGCCCGGACAAGCGCTGCGTCGCCCCGACCAACGCCCGGGGCCACCTGCGGCACCTGCCGCGTGCCCCGGCCCGGACAAGCGCTGCGTCGCCCCGACCAACGCCCGGGGCCACCTGCGGGAGCTGCGGGCGCTGGTCGCAACAGCCGTCCGCACCGCCACCCCGGGAGGGAGAGGCGCGAGCCGTCAGTCCGCCAGCCGGTCGAGCACCACCTCGGCGGCCTCGGCGATCAGGCCGTTGGCCGGGTCGGCCGCCGGGTCGAGCCGGTGGGTGTAGATGGCCACCACGATCGGGGCGCCGCCGGGCGGCCAGACGACCGCGATGTCGTTCCGGCCGCCGTGGGTGCTCGTGCCGGTCTTGTCGCCCGCCACCCAGCCGTCGGGGACGGCGGACCGGACCAGGTCGCTCCCCGTCGTGCTGGCACGCAGGGCGTCGACGAGGAACGCCCGGTCCTCCTCGTCCAGGACCGACCCGAGGGCGAGGGCCTCCAGGTGCGCCGCCATCACCCGGGGCGTGCTCGTGTCCCGCGTCTCCCCCGGCGCCCAGTCGCCCAGCTCCGGTTCCCACCGGTCGAACGACGTCGTGTCGTCGCCCCAGTCCCGGACGACGGCCTCCAGGCCGGCGGGGCCGCCCAGCCGCTCGAACAGCAGGTTGGCCGCCGTGTTGTCGCTGACCGTGATCGCAGCCCGGATCACCTCCCCCAGCCGCAGCCCCGTGTCGACGTGCGCCTCGGTCACCGGCGAGTGGCTCACGAGGTCGGCCCGCTCGTAGCGGACCACCTCGTCCAGGTCGGCGGCGCTCGTGTCCCGCAGCACCGCCGCCGCCGACAGCACCTTGTGGGTGGAGGCGAAGGGGAAGCGCTCGTCGGCCCGGTACTCGACCGTCTCGCCGCTGCCCGTGTCGACGGCGTACACGCCGAGGCGGGCGGCGTGCGCGGCCTCCAGCCGGGCGAAGGCGGCGGCGACCGGCGACCCCTCGGGCTCGGGGGACGCTGTCTCGGCCGGCACCGTCGACTCGCCCGGAGCCGTCGTCGAGCCCGCGGAGGCGTCCGAGGCGCCCGGGCCGCCCGACGAGCACCCCGGCGCCGCGGCGGCCAGAACGGCCAGCGCCGCCACCACAGCCCGTGCGGCCCACGCCGCCCGGATGGCCCGCCGACGCCCGCGCATCGACCTACGCGGCGATGGTCCCGAGCACCAGTGGGACGACGCGGGGCGCCCCGGCCCGGCGCAGGAGCCCGCCGACCATCGCCAGCGTCCAGCCCGAGTGGCGGCGGTCATCGAGCAGCACGCCGGTGGTGGCCGGCGGCGCGCCGGTGACCGCGAAGGCGCCGCGCACGTTGGCCGCCTGCTGGACGGCGTTGGCCATCTCCCGCTGCGGCGGCCGGGCCTCGCGCCGGGTCACCAGGTCGAGGTAGGGCACGTCCAGCTCGGCCGCCACCCGCTTGCCCAGCTCCACGAGCGTGCCGCCGAGGCTCGTCGAGGGCACGCTGGTGATCCAGCCCGGGCCCACCGCCCGGACCGCGTCGGCCAGCGCCCGGACCAGGTCGTCCTCGAACTCCCCCGTCTCCAGGCCCCGGGCCACCGCCGGCCACCAGCCCCCGTCGCCGAACCGGGCCAGCGACCAGCCCCGATCGACCCGAGCGTCCTCGGGGATCTTGCGCATCGTGCCCTCGGGGTCCGGCGCCATCTTCTTGGCCTCGATCTCCACCGGCCGGGAGCGGAGGAACCGGGCCGCCTGCTCGACCAGCTCCTCGTCGAGCGGCCCGTCGTAGCGGGGCCCGGCGCACACGGAGCACCGCCCGCAGTCGGTGGCCTCGGGGTCGTCGAGCTCCTCCTGCAGGGTGCGCATCAGGCAGCGGCCGTCGCGGCCGAACGCGGCCATCGCCTGCTGCTCGGCCCGGCGCAGCGCCGTGACCTGGGCGTAGCGGTCGGCGTCGTACTCCCACCGGGCGCCCGGCACCAGCGCCCAGCGCGAGCCCTCACGCCGCACCGCCCCGTCGACGTCGAGGATCTTCAGCATCGCCTCGATCCGGCCCATGCCGAGATTGACCTGGCCCATGAGCTGGCGGGTGGTCAGCCCGGTGTCGCCGGCTGCGTCCAGCTCGCGGAGCACCGCCTCGAACCGGTCGCGGGACGGGAACGCCTGCTCGATGAAGAAGTCCTGGATGCGGCGGTCCTCGCCGCCCCGGAGCAGCACGATCTCGGCGTGTTCGACACCCCGACCGGCCCGCCCCACCTGCTGGTAGTACGACACGACAGAGCCGGGCGCCTGGTAGTGCACCACGAAGGTCAGGTCGGCCTTGTCGTAGCCCATGCCCAGCGCGCTGGTGGCGACGACGGCCTTGAGCTGGTTGTCGAGGAGGCGGGTCTCGGTGGCCACCCGGTCGGCCGGGTCCTGCTCGCCGCTGTAGGGGGCGGCGGCGATGCCGTTGGCGTCGAGGAACGTCGCCACCTGCTCGGCGTCACGCTTGGTGAGCGTGTAGACGATGCCCGAGCCCGGCAGCGTCGGCAGGTGCTGGACGAGCCAGGCCAGGCGCTGGGCCGGCTGCGGCAGCTCCAGGGCCTCCAGGCGAAGGCTGGTGCGGGCCAGCGAGCCCCGGTAGGTGCGCAGCTCGGGGCCGCCCGGGGCCGTGAGCTGCTCGCTGACGTCGGCCACCACGCGCTGGTTGGCGGTGGCCGTCGTGCCCAGGACCGCCACGTCCGGCGGGAGGGCGTCGAGCATGTCCTTCACCCGCCGGTAGTCGGGGCGGAAGTCGTGCCCCCAGTCCGAGATGCAATGCGCCTCGTCGATCACCAGCAGGCCGACCGAGCGGGCGAACAGCGGGAGCATCGCCTCGCGGAACTTCGGGTTGTTCAGCCGCTCCGGGCTGATCAGCAGCAGGTCGACCGTGTCGGCGGCGAGCCGCTCGCGGATGGCGTCCCACTCGTCGCGGTTGGTGCTGTTGACCGTGTGGGCCCGCAGGCCGAGGCGCTCGGCCGCCGCGATCTGGTTGCGCATGAGCGCCAGCAGGGGGCTGACGATGAGCGTCGGCCCGGCGCCGGCCTCCCGCAGCAGCGCGGTGGCCACGAAGTACACGGCCGACTTGCCCCAGCCCGTGCGCTGCACGCACAGCACCCGGGCCCGGTCGACGACCAGGTCGCGGATGGCCTCGAGCTGGCCGGCGCGGAAGCCGGCGCCGTCGTCCGCGGTCAGCGCCCGCAGCCGCGCCAGGGCGGTGGCGGCGAAGCGGTCGTCGGGGGCCGGCATGCCCGCCATGGTGACACGTGGTCGGCGCCGGGCCGGGCGGCCGGCCCGGCGGCCCCGGCACCCCGGCATCCCGGCCGACTGCGTGGGCGGGCCAGGCCAACGTCGCGGGACCAGGCGCGGCCCCGCGACCGACTCTCGCTCGAGTGACATTGTAATGTTATTATCAGCTTCCGGGCGGCGGCTGGGGAGAGGGGGAACCGCCGATGACCATCATCAACGCGCGTCCGGCCGACACGGGAAGCGGGCTCGAACGCCAGCTGGCCCGGCTCTCGGGACCGTTCCTGTCGCTGTTCCGCATCGTCGTGGGCTTCCTGTTCGCCTGCCACGGTGCGGCCTCTCTGTTCGGGGTGCTGGGGGGCGCCTACGGCGGGGGCACGGTCGACGTCGGGTCCTGGCCCGACTGGTACGCGGCCACCATTCAGCTGGTGTGCGGTGGACTGGTGACCCTCGGGGTCGCCACCCGCAGCGCCGCCACTCTGTGCTCGGGGTCGATGGCGTACGCCTACTTCGTCGTGCACCAGGGCGACGCCCTGTTCCCGCTGGAGAACGGCGGCGAGTCGGCGGCCATGTTCTGCTGGGCGCTCGCCCTGATCGCCGTGCTCGGCCCGGGGCCGCTGGCGGTGGGCGGGCTGCTGCGGGGTCGGGCAGCGTCGCCGCCTAATGCGGCCCGCCCGGCCCCTCGGCGTCGACCGTTTGGCCGACGCCCGTCAGACGCCGGTCAAACGGTCGCACGACGGCCTCACCGAACGCCGAACCCCAGCCGCGTCCCAGCCCTCAAGCGTCGAGCGGTCCCCTGACCGAGGACAGCTCGGATGCCGAACGCTCGACGTCGGCACGGAACGGAGAGTCCGCCGTGGCGACAACGGTGAGCTGGTCGACGGCCCTGGTGAAGCCGACGTAGAGAAGCTTCCGGGCGGTGGTGAGGTCGTCGTCACGGGCGCCGAGACCACATGCGATGACGTTCGCGAACTCCAAGCCCTTGGCCGATTGGATGGTCGACACGATGACCGGCGCATCGGTCGAGCCAGCAAGATCCCTGTTGGCCTTTTGGCTCGGATCGGTCACCCAGAAGGCGGGGATCGACGCCTCCGCGAGTGCATCGACGAGCCGACGTGGCAGGTAATCGGGCGTGCCTTGCTGATCACCGTGGAGGACAGCGATCGACCGCGCGGGCGACCGCGGCGAATAGCAGCGCTTCACCGCATCCACGACGAGGCGGACCTCGTCGTCCTGGTCGCGGGCGATGGTGACCGTAGGAAGGGGCCCGGTCCGTTCGGCCGACTCGGCGGGGATGATCGACAGCTCGTCCTCGGGATCCGGGACCTCGTCGACCGAGATGGTCGGATCCGAGGTGAGGAACGCATGGGCAAACTCCAGGATCTCCCGCGTGTTCCTGTAGTTGACCCGCAGAACACGAGTCCGCCCCTGCGCCCGGATCCCGGCATCTTTCCAGCGGAAGTTCTTGCGGAAGATGTTCTGTGCCGAGTCGGCGACGATGACCAGATCCTGCTGGTCTGGATCCTCCGCCTCGAGCATCTCGACGCAGAACTGGAGCGCCTGCGTGTCGAAGTCCTGGGCCTCGTCCACCAGGACCGCTCGATACTTGAGGCCGTTGGTCCTCCGAAGGGCATCGAGCGCCGCGGCGGCGACCTGGGCCGTGCCGCCATCGTAGCCCGGGTGCCGATCACCAGCGGCACGGATCGCTCGTGCCATCAGCTTGTCCAGGTTCACGACCTCCACGTTGGGGAGGTCCGCGAGCTGGGACCGGATGAGGCTCGCGAGCGCGCGCGTGTAGCAGGTGACGAGGATCTTCCGGCTCGGGAGCAGGCGAGCGAGCAGCCGAGCCCGATGGACGAGGACCAAGGTCTTACCGCTGCCGGCCACGCCACGGATGACCCGGTGGCCGCTCCCGAGGCTCTTGGCAAAGGCTTCCTGGCGCCGGTCGAGAACCTTGACATCGTCCCCGGGCCTCCCCGTGCCCGGCGTGAAGAGGGACCCTTGTGCTGCCGGAGCGCTGGGCTGGATCACGACGTCGGGGTGGATGACCCCTCGCAGCTCCGCGACCTGACGATCGGTCAGTTCGTTCTCCAGCGGGGATCCGACGGCGTGGGCGAACAGCCGCAGAAGCCGACGACTCTCGCCGTCCTGGATGGCCGAGTCCAGGTCGGGCTTGAAGACACAGACGTCCAGGTCGACCAACTTCCCGATCCCGAGGCGCTCCGCTTCGGCCCGGTCGACGCCCGAGAACGCCGCGGCCGCGCCGACCGGGACATGCGCGAGAGACCGGTGGCCAGCCAGCACCCGGCGCAGGGTGCCCGCGAGAGCCTCGGCCCGTTCGAGCGGGTTGTCGAGCTCCCGTTCCTCGCCATCGAGCTCGACGCGGAGTTTGCCGCGGATCGCTCCCAGGAGTCGCGATCGGTCCTTACCTTTGAGGACCTCGAGCACGACGACACCGATGCGGGGCTCGAGCACCACGAGATGCGGGTGTCGACCCTCGGGGTCGAACAGCGGCTCGTACCAAACGGTGGCGTCGTCCTCGAACGCAACCCCGAACGCCCGCGCCACCCGCCGAATTGCCTCTGAGACGTCCTTCCGGCTCCCGAGGTTGTCCGGGATCAGAAATGCCATGTACGAATCACTCCACCAGCAACCGACGACGCGCCGCGACCACGACTGCCTCGTCGGTGATGCACGCAGCCGGCTTCGCCGGGTCTGCGCTCCCGACCGCCATCGCCGTTTCGCCTCCAAAGGCTATAGGAGCCGGCCCGAGCGTCCGAAGTCTCAGGTCTGCCGACGACGACTCCAGATCCAAAGCGATCTCCACCGGTGCTCGGATAGTGACGGAATGGCCGAGTGCGGGGAGGCGGTTCGCGACGTGGTCGAGCCAGGGACCCGCCAGTTCCTCGGTTGCGACGTTCACGTCGACGGAGGTGGGATCGACGGGCAGTCTCTCGACCAGACGTGCGGCAGCAGTAGGCCAGTTCGGCACCCACTCGATCGCCGCTGATCCCGCGAGCGTCGGTATCAGCGCTTCGGCCTCGACCGTGACAGCCCCGTGGTGAGCTGCGAGGTCGATCAAGGACCGCGCCGGCGACGTGGTTGGATGCTTCGCGGTGAGAAAGCGAAGGTCGGCAACGACCAACAGCTTCCCCTTCGCCCGCGACACCCCGACGTTGAGCAGGCGCAAGGCGAGCTCGGGGTCGCGCCCTGTGAGCCGGCTCGGGCCGCTCTGCGGTTCGGCGTCGGCCAGGTCGACGATGACCACGTCTCTCTCCGAGCCTTGGAAGCGATGGGTGGTCGCCGCCGTCGCGACACGTAGACCGCGCAACGCCGCCTCGAGAAGACGGGCCTGAGCTCGATAGGGAGCGACGACGCCCACACTGGTCGCTCCGGCACCGGCAAGGAGATGCGCCAGCGAGGTGGTGAGCGCGGCGGTTAGCAGGTTGACCCGCGAGTAGGAGTCGGGGTCGGCCTCGACCAGGCACGAGGTGGCGAGGCTCGAGGTGTCGATGACCACGATCTCGACGCCCTCGGCAGGTGGGAGCGCGGCGATGTCCCGGGCCCGCTCGGCAGCCGCCGGATGCGTGTGTAGCAGGTCAAAGTAGGCGAACTTGCCGACGACGGAGCTGATCGTCTCACCCATCCGATGCTGCATGTGCAGGATGGCGAGCCGGCCGTCGGGCTCATCGGCCTCGAAACGCGAGAGCACACCGGCGACCTCGAACACGTCCCGCCCGAACCATTGACGTGTGCTCTGACGCTCGGACACGGCGATGGGCGGTAGCTGCCGGAAGTCACCGAAGCACGCCAGAGTCGAGGCCCCGCGCAGCGCTGTGGCCAAGAGGAACGGGAGTCCACTCATGCTGGCCTCGTCGACGATGACGGCGCTGGTGGGCAGCCGCCACAACAAGTCGTCGAGCACGAGCTTCGACAGCGTCGCACCCACGACCGCGGCATCGCGGATCAACGCAGCCCGCGCATCCCGGAGCTGGGTCCCGATGTGGGCCAGCTCCGCTCGGACGCTTTCGAGATCCTTCGCGAGCGTCTCCTGTTTGCTCTCGCTGGCTGCCGCCTTGAGCCGAGCGCTCAGAGCTCGACGTTCCGCCTCGAGCTCGTCGCGCCGGCGGACGAGCTGGGGATGATCCCGGGCGATGATCTCGTCCGGCAGGATCTCGGGGCGTTCCCGCACGATCGGCAGGTGCGGTGTGCCGACCCGTAGCACCCGGCCGGCCTCGACGAGGCCCGATCCATCGAGCGCGTCGGCGATCCGGGCCATCGCGACGTCGACCGCCGCGTTGGCGTGGGCAACGACGAGGACTCGCCGATCAGTGCCGCCGCCGGACTGGTCGGCCTCGAGATCGCCGAGCAACGCCTCCGCCGGAGCCGACCGGTTCGAAAGCTCATGAGCGAGAAGCGCGGCCGCGCCCGCCAGGGTAGAGGTCTTGCCGGTACCGGGAGGACCCCAAACGAACCGCAGCCCGGGCCGGGAGGCGTGGACGGCGGCTCGAAGCTGCTCGCGGCTGAGGTCCAGCGGGTTGTATGTGCCACCGCACGTGGCCGCCCGTGTCTGCGAGCCCACCGGGGCCGGTTCGTCGAGATCGAGGAGGGCCTCAGCGAGGCCGACATCGCCACCAACCTCGAGCAGCTCTGTGAGCCGGTCACGCAGGGCATCCAGGATGAACCACGGCTGGACCGACAAGGCGGCGTGCGGCAGCGTTTCACCCAGCTCGGCGTCCACGCCGAGAACGATGTCGAAGTCACCGACCGCCAAGACCGTGGCCCTGACCGGATCGCAGCCATCGATCAGCAGACGGCCCGGCGTCTCCGGTGGGACGGACGACACGACGTCGAGCTCGAAGGACCAGAGCCGCTGGGTACCGATTTGCGCCACCGGCCGGCCGTTGCGGAGATCGACGGCGGAGCTGTCCGTGGCAGCCAATGCAGACAGCTCGTCACCGATCGCTTCGATCACCTCGACCACGACATCGCGGACCAGGCCGAGGATGGGTTGAGGAGACGCCGCCGCTGCCATATGGACCCCAAGTCTCGACCTTACCCATCGACCGTGGTGCGAGGTTGGGCGCCGTTCGGCCGATGGAGGAGGCGGCTACATCTCCTGGTCGACGGCCCGACGGCCCGACGGGTCGTGTGGGGCGACGGGCCGAGCAGGGGCGGGGCGGAGAGCGGCCCGGTACGTTCCGCACGTGTCGGTGTTGCGCACGCTCGCCCTGGTCGCCGTCGCCGCGGTCGCCGAGATCGTGGCGCCTGGCTCGTTCGGCAGGGCGTGCGCGAGCACCGGGCGTCGCCTGGATCGGCGCCGGCGACGCCGCCCTCGCCGACTAGGCGTCGTCGCCACCCTCCGTACGACCCCCATTTCGGGCCATCCTCGCCGGCTACGGCGGCATCTTCATCGTCGCCGGCTCCCTCTGACTTGGGGCATCGTCGTCGACGCCTTCCGGCCCGGTGACCGGCCCGACGCGGCGCCTGACCATGACCGTCGAGGGCCGCGAGGTGCTCGACGTCGTGTACGACAGGGTCGGCCGATCGGCCAGGTCAGCGTGTTCACCCGGGGAGCGGCCGCGGCCGACGAGCCCCGGGTCACGGACTTCGCCGACTTCGCCGCCGCCGGCACGGTCCCCTTGAGACGCCTACTGCACAGGCGTGTTCTGACCGACCCGGGTCTTCCAGCCGGTCGGCCGTGGACGAGCACGGCGGGCGCTGTCGGGCGGGCTCGCCTGCTGGGCCATCGACGCGGCTCCTGACTGGGTGGTCGGGACGTCGCCGCCGAGTCTGCGACCTCAACCTCACTTGAGGTCAAGCGCTCCGGGTGCGCCACGGCTCCTTGAGGATCGTGCGGGCTATCCAACACGAGGAACCCGGATTGCCGAAGACCAGCGCCCGGGAGGGCCCCGGCGGCGCCGGCGCGAGGGTGGTGGCCACCCACGGCGACGGCACGCCACACCGACACCCCCAGGCGCACTGCTGCACCTCCGGGGGCGGGGGGCGCCAGCGTGGCGAGCTGGGTCGTGAGTCGTAGATGGGCAACGCCCGCTCGTCGCGCCGGCCCCCGGCTCGTCGTCGCGGCGGGACGGGCGCGCCCCGCAGCCGCTGCAGGACCAGCCGGACCTACCGCCCCGCCAGCTCGGCGACGACCGGGGCGAGCCTGTCGGCGTGCACGGCGCCGAAGACGAAGTAGGAGAAGCCGATCTCCTCCCGCCGCCGGTGGAGCTCGTCGGCGGCCGCCGCCGGGTCCTCGGGCAGCGTCTCCAGCGCGTCCGCTGCCCTCAGCGCCGCCGGGTCGAGGGTGGGGACGGCCAGGTGGGGCGCGACCGTGTCGCCGATCACCGCCACTTGCTGCGCCAGCTCGAGGTCGCGGCCGGCGCCGTCGCCGTGGCGGGCGCGGAAGGCGCGCACCACCCGGGTGACCGCGGCCCGGTCGTCGTCGGGCATGAGCGCGAACGCGACCGTGTCGGCGATCTCGGCCGCCACCGCCTGAGCCTTGGCCCCACGCACGGCCATCACCACCGGCGTGCGCCGGTCGGGGCCATCGAGGTCGCGCAGCGCCGCCACCGCCTCGCGCACCTGGCCCAGCCGTTCGTCCCGGGGGACGACCGGCATGCCCCGGTCGCGCAGCTCGTCCTCGATCCCGGGCCGGCCCGTGCCGATGCCCAGCTCGAACCGCCCCTCGGTGAGCACCGACAGCGAGTGCGCTTCCCAGGCCGTGACCCACTCCGGACGGAGCGGTGCGGCGTACACCCAGGTGCCCACCCGGACGTCGGCCAGGCTGGCGGCGACGGCCAGCAGGGGCGCCGGCGCCGGCTGCGTCTGCGGGAAGTCGGGCACCAGCGCCGTCGAGAAGCCGCGGTCGGCGAAGCGCCGGACCTGGTCCCGCCACGTTGGCAGATCGGTCGTGAGCGGGGCGGACACGCCAAAGCGGAACGGTCGGGTCATGCCGGCTCAGACGGGCCGCCGGCCCTGAACTCATCGGCGCCGGGCTGGTCGGATCCGCCGGGCCCGGGCTGCGATCCGACCGGGCATCCCACCCTTGACCGTCACTTGGTAAGTGATAGCTTACCGTTCGTGGCGACTTACGGATCGACGGACGGCGCCTGGAACGCGCTGGGCGACCCGACCCGGCGCGCCATCCTCGAACGCTTGGCCGAGCGGCCGTGCGCGGTCGGCGAGCTCGCCGCCGAGCTCCCGGTCAGCCGGCCGGCGGTCTCCCAGCACCTGAAGGTGCTCAAGCAGTCGGGCCTCGTCGACGACGAGACGGCCGGCACCCGGCGCATCTACCGGCTCAACCCCGCCGGCGTGCGGGCGCTGCGCGACCAGCTCGACACCTTCTGGACGCGCGCCCTGCGGAACTACGGCCAGGTGGTCGAGGAAGCAACCGACGACGACCCCTCGGAGGGTGAGACATGACGGAGGCAACCGACACCGTGGTGCGCAAGGAGATCGTGGTCCCGGCGCCCGTCGAGCGCGCCTTCACGGCGTTCACCGAGCGCTTCGGCGACTTCAAGCCCCGCGAGCACAACCTGCTCGGCGCCCCGATCGTCGAGACCACGTTCGAGCCCCGGGTCGGCGGCCACATCGTCGACCGGGCGGAGGACGGCAGCGAGTGCCGGTGGGCCCGCATCCTGGCCTACGAGCCGCCAGACCGGGTCGTGTTCAGCTGGGACATCGGCCCGACGTGGCAGCTCGAGCCCGACGCCGCCAACGCCAGCGAGGTCGAGGTGCGCTTCACCGCCGACGGCCCCGACCGGACCGTGGTGACGCTCGAGCACCGCCACATCGACCGCCACGGTCCCGGCTGGGAGAACATCCGCCACGGCGTCGAGGGCGACGGCGGCTGGCCGCTCTACCTCGACCGCTACGCCGGCCTGTTGGCGGCGTAGCGCCGGGCGGCGCCGGCCGTCGAGCCCACGGCGACGGGGGGTCGACGGCCGACCACGCCCACGAGCGGCCACGCGGTCGAGCGGCCACGCCCACGAACGTCGACGCCCACGGCCGACCACGCCCACGGCCGCGCGTCGATCTCCGCCAGCGGCGGCCGCTTCAGCGCCGCGGGGGCGGACGACGCCTCGACCCCGGCCCGGGCCAGCCCGGCCACCCCGGCGGCGCCGAGCCGGCGATCTCGGCCATCCGCCGGTGCTCGGTGTCGAGGTCGACGCCGGGACGCCGGCCCGCCGCCGACCGGACCACGCTCCGCGGTGGCGGGTGTCCCGACCTGGCCTGGCCCGCCGCCGGGGCCGGACCCCGGCCGCCCGCCCCCGACCGAGCTGCCGTCACCCCGGCCGACCGCGTAGCGTCCGCTCGCGAAGGGGGTGACCGATGAGTGATCTCGACGCCGCCCTGGCGGCCGTGGTCGGAGCCGACAACGTCGACGTCGGCGAGCGGGTCCGGGAGGACGACACGCACGACGAGTGCCTGACGGTGGCCGGGGTCCGGCCGGCGGCGGTCGTCCGGCCGGCGTCCACCGACGAGGTGGCCGGCATCGTCACCGAGTGCCACCGGCGCCGGGTGCCGGTCACGGCCCGCGGGTCGGGCACCGGGCTGTCCGGCGCTTGCGTCCCGGTCGAGGGCGGTGTCGTGGTCTCGTTCGAGCGGATGGCGTCGATCCTCGAGATCGACGCGACCAACCACGTCGCCGTCGTCCAGCCGGGCGTGACCCTGCAGCAGCTGGACGAGGCGCTCCAGCCCCACGGCCTCGTCTATCCCGTGTTCCCCGGCGAGAGCTCCGCGTCGCTGGGCGGGAACGTCGCCACCAACGCCGGGGGCATGCGGGCGGTCAAGTACGGCGTGACCCGCCACCAGGTGCTCGGGCTCACCGCCGTGCTCGGTACCGGCGAGACGCTGAGCACCGGCGGCAAGTTCGTCAAGGCGACGACGGGCTACGACCTGACCCAGCTCATCATCGGGTCCGAGGGCACGCTGGCGCTCGTCACCGAGGCGATCCTCCGGCTCTATCCCCGCCCGGCGCACGCGGCCACGCTGCTGGCGCCGTTCACCACGCTCGAGGCGATCGCCGAGGCCGTCCCCCGCATCGTCGCCAGCGGCATCGGCCCGCTGATCGTCGAGTACATCGACCGCATGGCCATGGCCGGCATCGTGAAGGCTTCCGGCCTCGACCTCGGCGTCCCCGCCGACGTCAAGTCGCACGCCGCGGCGTACCTGGTGGTGGTGCTCGAACAGCGGCGCGCCGACCGGCTCGAGGAGGACGTCGAGGAGCTGGCGACGCTCACCAGCGACCTCGGCGCGCTCGACGTCTACGTGCTCCCGGCCCAGGCGGGCGCCCAGCTGATCGAGGGCCGGGAGCGGGCGTTCTGGACGGCCAAGGCGGCCGGCGCCGACGACATCGTCGACGTGGTCGTGCCCCGCGCCAGCATCCCCGAGTACATGGCCGCCGTGGCCGCCGCCGGCGAGGCCACCGGCAGCGTGATCGTGGCGTGCGGACACGCCGGCGACGGCAACGTGCACCTGTCCGTGTACCAGCCCGACGACGCGGTGCGCGACGAGCTCCTCCGCCGCCTGTTCGTCCGGGGTCGCGAGCTCGGCGGCGCCATCTCGGGTGAGCACGGCATCGGGCGGGCCAAGCGGCGCTGGTACGAGGAGCTCGAGGACCCGACCAAGCTCGCTTTGTTCCGCCGGATCAAGGCGTCCTTCGACCCGGCGGGGATCCTCAACCCCGGCGCAATCTTCTCGGAGTCGGCGGCGGAGACGGCGGAGGCGGCGGCCGCGGCGCCGGCGGCGTCGACGACGCCATGAGCGGTGGGAAGGGTATGAGCGACCCGAACGGCATGAACGGCGCCCGGGCCCTCCTGCGCACGCTGGTCGCCGCCGGGGTCGACGTGTGCTTCATGAACCCGGGCACCTCGGAGATGCACTTCGTCGCCGCCCTCGACGACGTGCCCGAGATGCGCGGCGTGCTCGCCCTGTTCGAGGGCGTCGCCACCGGGGCCGCCGACGGCTACGCCCGGATGGCGGGCCGGCCGGCCGCGGTCCTCCTCCACCTCGGGCCCGGCCTCGGCAACGGACTCGCCAACCTGCACAACGCCCGCCGGGCCGGTTCCCCCGTGGTCGCCGTCGTCGGCGACCACGCCACCCACCACAAGCGCTACGACGCGCCGCTCGACTCCGACATCCCGACGGCCGCCCGCAACGTCTCGACGTGGGTCCGGGCCTCGGGCTCGCCGGCGGAGGTGGCCGCCGACGCCGCCGAGGCCGTCGCCGCCGCGCTCGGGCCGCCGGGCCAGGTCGCCACGCTGATCCTCCCGGCGGACGTGAGCTGGACCGACGGGGCGGAGCCGGCGACCCCGCGGCCGCCGGCCGCGCCGCGCCCGCCGGCCGACGACGCGGTGGCGGCCGTCGCCGCCGCGCTGGCGGGCGGCGAGCCGGCCGCGCTGCTCCTGGGCGGGACGGCGTGTCGGGCGCGGGCGCTCAGGGCCGCCGGCCGGGTCGGCGCCACGACCGGGGCCCGGCTGCTGTGCGAGACGTTCCCGGCCCGGCTGGAGCGGGGCGCCGGCCTCCCGCCGGTCGAGCGGCTCGGCTACCTGGCCGAGCAGGCGACGAAGCAGCTCGACGGCCTGCGGCACCTGGTCCTGGTGGACGCCAAGCACCCCGTGTCGTTCTTCGCCTACCCGGGGCTGCCGAGCGACCTCGTGCCCGATGGCTGCGCGGTCCACGTGCTCGCCGGGCCTGGCGACGACGCCGCCGCGGCCCTGGAGGGTCTGGCCGAGGTCGTCGGCGCCCCCGCCGACGCTGCGGTCCCCCAGCCCGCCCGGCGGCCCGACCTCCCGACCGGGCCGCTGACGCCGCGGGGCGTCGCCGACGTTCTCGGGCACCTCCTGCCCGAGAACGCCATCGTCTCCGACGAGGGCAACACGGCCGGCGCCTACGCGGCGCGGTCCACCGCCGGCGCCCCGCGCCACGACTGGCTGTGCCTCACCGGCGGCGCCATCGGGCAGGGCCTGCCCGTCGCCCTCGGCGCCGCCGTCGCCTGCCCCGACCGGCGGGTGATCGCGCTCCAGGCCGACGGCAGCGCCCTGTACACGCCGCAGTCGTGGTGGACGATGGCGCGCGAGCGTCTGGACGTCACCACCCTGCTGCTCAACAACCGGAGCTATGCCGTCCTCAACCGGGAGCTCGACCGGGTCGGGGCGACCGCCGGCGGCCCCCGGGCCAAGGCGATGCTCCGGCTCGACGATCCCGAGCTCGACCTGGTCGGCCTGGCCGCCTCGATGGGCGTTCCGGCGTCCCGGGCCACCACGTGCGAGGAGCTGGCCGAGCAGCTGGCCGCCAGCCTCGACCGGCCCGGGCCCGCGGTCATCGACTGCGTGCTGCCGTAGGGGCGTGCGGCCCGCGGCCGCCCGTCAGGCGAGGGCGGCCGCGGGCGCGTGGCGGGCGGCCCGCTGGGACGCCCGCAGGATCCGGGGGTCGAGCAGGGCCGCTTTGTAGGGGGCGAGCTCGCCGGTGGTCCACCGGACGCTGTGGTGGGCGTGCAGCTCGGTGGCGAGGGCCCACCGGGCGAGGCCCGTGTAGAGCCGGTCCTCGTTCAGCCAGGCCGAGAGCTCGCCGTGGCGGCCGAAGTCGTGCCCCGCCCAGCCGTGGCTGAGGATGTCGTGGACCGCCCGGAACCGGTCGTGGGCGCCACCGGGAGCCGGGTCGAGCAGCGGGTGGCGCCGGTCGTGGTCGTCGGCGACCGGTTCGACCTCGAGGACGCGGTGGGCCCGGACCGACTCCGTCAGCTCGGCGGCGTCCGCGTACGGCTCCGGGCGCCGGGTGAGCGCGACGCGCACCCGGTGCGCCGCCCCGGCGCCTGTGAGCAGGGCGAACAGCCGGTCGGCCTGGGCGCTGAGGTCAGCGTACGCCGCCCGCACGAGCGGGTCGTGCGGCGCCGAGGGGGCCTCGGCGAACGCGGCCGCCACCCGACGGGCGCTCGCGGGGTCCACCAGGAACGGCCGGATCGGGATGGTTGCCGCGCCCATGGCGGTCTGGCTTACCCCCTGGCGGCGTCTCCGAGACGCGGGGGCACCCGACCGCCGAGACGCGGGGGCGCCGCCCGGCCGGGACGGCCGAGGCACGGTGACGGCCCGTGGGGGCCGCCGGCCGCCGGGCCTGCCCGACGGTCGTGGTGGGGCCCGGCGAAATCGGGCCACCTGGGCCGCCCTAAAATATTTATATGTAAGGCCGGGCCGGCCGGCCCACCGGGGACGGAGGGACCACGCATGCTGCGCGACATCCGGGAGCTGACCGACGACCAGGCGGCGTACGCCGAGGAGCTGCGACGTCGGTGGGGCGGCCTGCTGAGCTACCGCTACATCGGCCGCCGCTACGCCAACATGGACGTCGGCCCCGTCGACGACACGGTCACCCTGCGCCGCGACATGCGCAACGCCACCGGCGGGATCCTGCTGGCCGTCCTCGGGATCGCCTCGCCGGAGGGTGGCGGCATGTCCGACCTCGAGGCGGTGCCGAACCCCGTCGTCCACTCCTGCCAGATACTCGACCCGGGCCGCGACGTCCGCCGCATCGAGGTCGACTCCGAGGTGCTCCGGCGGGGCCGGCAGATGGGCTACAGCCGCTCCCGCATCGTCGACGCCGACGACCCGGGCCGGGTGCTGGCGCTGACCGAGGGGCAGGGCATCAGCCTCGGCGACCCGCCGCCCGGCCTGGAGAGGATGGAGACCGACCCGATCGAGGTGGCCGACTCGCCGGACCTGCCGCCGCTCTGGCAGGTGTTCGGCGCCCACCGGCGGGAGGACGGCCGCTGGGCGCTGCCGGAGCTGGCCGTCGAGCTCGCCTCGCCCGACGCCGCGCTGCACATCGGCCCCCAGTTCGTGGTGCTGGAGACGGCCGCTCTCGACCTGGCCGGCGACGCCGCCGGGACCCACCGCCTCCAGGGGCTGGCGTCGCACGTGATGTTCCTGGCCCGCGGCAAGGTCGGGCCGTTCCGGACCGAGGGCGAGCCGTTCCGGGGCACGGTCGGCACGGTCGGCGTCCGCCTGCAGATCTTCGACGAGGGGGCCGGCGACCGCCGCATCACCGCCGGCTCGTATCTGTTCCGGATCGAGGACTAGCACGACCGGCCCGGCGACGCTCTGGCCGCGACCACAGGCCGGGCCGCCGGTGCTAGGAACCCCTCCCGTGTGGGGACGTGTGCTGACCGCCGCGGCGGGGGCGGCGTTGGTGGTGTCGGTGGCCGGCTGTGCGGACGAGGCCGACCCGGAGGACGCCTTGTCGGGACCCGTGGTCCTCGAGGACCACTGGCACGCCGCCTTCGGCGTGTACGTCTGCGACCGCTTCCTGCCCAATCCACCCGACTTCGACAGCCCGCACGGCATCCACACCCACGGCGACGGCGTCATCCACATCCATCCCTTCACGAGCGACGGCGCCGGCGACAACGCCACGCTCGGCCTGTTCCTCGAGGGGGCGGGCATCGAGGTCTCCGACGACGAGCTGGTCGTGGACGACGAGACCTACCGGGCGGGAGACGATGCATGCGGCGGTGAGGAAGCCGAGGTCGTCGTGCTGCAATGGGCCGACGTCTACGCCGATGCCGAGCCCGAGCGCGTCGACCCGTCCGCCCGCTTCCGCCAGGACGGCGAGGGGTACGTCGTGGCGTTCGTCCCCGCGGGCACCGAGGTGCCCGTGCCCGAGTCGGCCGCCGACCTCGAGGCGTTGGGCCGCCTGGACTCGAGGGAGCTCTACATCCCCACCACGTCGCGCCGGCCGGGCGGGGACGGCCAGGACGGCGGGGTCGGCGAGGGCGGCGGGCTCGGCGAGGGCGGGGGTCCGCCGCCGGCACCGACGCCCGCACGCTGACCGACGGCTTCTCCGCGGTCGAGACGCTCGACCCGCTGGCTGGCCCCGCCCCTCCCGAGCCCGCGTCTCGACTGGATGGGCGACGGCGACCTGGGCCTCCCCGACGAGCCGGCGGTGGGCGCCGAGGTCGTGACGTCGGCCGGCCACCGAGGACGACGCCCACCCCCTCTCGGACGGGGCTGCGGCCGACCGACCCCGGCCCCGCCGGTGGGCAGTGCGACCGGCGTGTAGCCGCGCCCGCGGTGGCATGAGCCTCACGGTCCCAGGTGGATCGATGACCCGAGTGGCAGCTCGGCCAGGAGCTCGGCGAGGGTGGTCACGGCGTGGAGGTGGTGGACGCCGGCCGGCAGGCGACCCGCGAGCCGCGCCGCCGCGGCGGCGACCTCCGCGGTCGCCCGCGCTTCGCTGCGTCCTGCGACCCAGCGGGTCACGCCACCCTGGGCGCGGGCCAGGACGAGCCACCGTTCCCCGCCCGGCAGCGGAAGACGGCGGGGCGCACGCGACGCGCCCGGCACCCACGTCAGGGCTGCGAGCCCCAGGGTGGCGAGCCGCGAGTCGAGCCCGAACCAGGTGCGCACGGGCACGCCGAGGTCGCGGGTCAGCACGTGCTGGTCGGCGTAGTCGGCGCGTCCGAGCCGCCGCGTTCCGTATCCGGGTAGCGCGAAGCGCCGCCGCTGGGTGTAGTTGCGGACGTCCTCGCCGGTGGCGGGATCGCGGAAGTGGCGTCCCAGCAGGCCGTACGCCCACCGCGTCGAGGCGTCGCCGTGCCGCTCGCCGGCGCCGAGCACGATGGCGATGTCGATGGGGTCGGCCGGGGACGTGTCGTGCACGGCGGCGGCCAGCAGGTTGGTCAGGCCGGGCGCCAGGCCGACGCTCAGGAGCACCGGGGCCGCGGGGTCGAGCCGCTCCAGCGCGGCGACGTAGGTGGCGGTGGCGGTGACGTCCACGACGCCGACGCCGCCCTCGGTCAGGGCGGCGACCGCGCCGGGCTCCTCGACCCCCGAGGCGTTGACGACGACGTCTACGTCGGCTGCCGCCGCGCGCAGGCCGTCCAGGTCGCGGAGGTCGACGACCCGGTCCGCCCGCGCCGGGTCCCGGCCCGCAGCGATGGCCACGCCGTGCGCGCTCCGCACGGCATCGACGACGAGAGCCCCGACGGCGCCATAGCCGCCGAGGACGAGCGCCTTCACGCCGGGCTCCACCGGGTGCCGTCGAAGGTGGTCGTCGGACGGCCAAGTACGGCCGGCCGCCGCGCGGTCACCAGCCAGTGCGCGCCCGGGATGCGCACACCGTCGTCACCCGTGTATGGCTCCAGTGCGCAGGCGAGCAGCGCGCGGGCCCGGGCGTCGTCGAGCTCCGGCCGGCGCTCCAGCTGGGCCCGGACCGGCCCGCTGCCGACGAAGAAGCGGGTCGCCGTCGCCACGTCGGCCCCGAACCTCAACGCGGCCGGCGCGGACTTCAGCGTGACGTCGACGAACCCGGCGCGACGCAGCACGGCCACGACGTCGGAGGGCTCGGCCAGCGAGAACATCTTCGACGGTGCCTCGGCGCGGGTCGGCTGGTGGCCGAGCAGCGCGGTCAGCGGCACCGCGTACCAGTCGCACCGCTCCATCGCCTGCGGACAGACGAAGGCGAGCGTCCCGCCGGGCCGCAGCGCCCGGGCCACGTTGGCGAAAGCCGCGACCGGGTCTTCGAAGAACATGACCCCGAAGTGGCTGACGGCGACGTCGAACGCAGCCGTTCGGAACGGGTGGACCTGGACGTCGCCGTGCTCGAAGTGGGCGTTACCGATCCCCGACGCCGCCGCGGCGGCACGCGCCCGATCGATCATCAGGGCCGACAGGTCGACACCCACGGCGTGCCCGTCGCCGACCATCTGCGCCGCGAGGCAGGTCATCTCGCCGGTACCGCAGCCGATGTCCAGCAGCCGGGTCCCGTCGGCGGTGTCGGCGGCGGCGAGCAGGGGCGTGGCCAGGCCGTCGATCGCCCTGGTGTCCGCGCTGTCAGCCCAGTTCGCCCCCTCGGGCCCGTTCCATGCGGCGGCCTGGTCGGCGTTGGCGAGCGGAGGGGGCGATGACCCGGCGGGCCGGGGTGCCCTCGCGCCGGTCTCGGTCGCCTTCGTGCCGGTCTCGGTCATGCGACGAGCCTCACCCCACCATGACATGAGCACAACTGCAGATCTCCACTACCTGCCATACCCGTGACGCATACCCTGGCGACATGCTCGATACGTGGAGCCTGCGGGTCCTCGTCGAGGTCGGCGAGCGTGGCTCGTTCTCGGCCGCCGGTGACGCCCTCGTGCTCACCCAGCCCGCCGTGTCCCGGCAGATCGCCAGCCTCGAGAAGCAGTTCGGCGTCCCCCTGTTTCGCCGCGGCGCCCGCGGGGTCACGCCGACGACCGCAGGCGCCACCGCGGTCGAGCTGGCCCGCAGCGTGCTCGCCCGGCTCGACGCCATGGAGGCGACCATGACGTCCTTCGCCGGGCTCGATGCCGGGCAGCTCCGCCTGGCGGCGTTCGCGAGCGCCAACACGTCGTTCGTGCCCGACGCGATCCGGCGCTTCCACGCCGCCCATCCCGGCGTGACCGTCACCCTGCTCCACGTCGACCCCGCCGAGACGCTCGACGCGGTGAAGGCGGGCCGCGTCGACCTCGCCCTGCTGACCGCGTGGCAGCTCTACGCGGATCCGTGGGCGGCGCGCACCGACCCGGACCCCTCGGCCCTGCCCGCCGAGGCCCTCGAGGGCCTCGAACTGCGCCCCCTGCTGGACGAGGAGTTCCAGGTCGCCCTCCCCGACGGCCACCCCCTCGCGGGGCGAGACGTGATCGCCCTGCGCGCCCTGGCCGCCGAGACGTGGATCGAAGGCGCGTACCCCGACTGCCTCGGCCCGCTCCCCCAGCTCACCGAGGCCCTCGGCGCACCACCGACGATCGGCTTCACCTGCCACGACTGGAACGGCAAGCAGGCGCTCGTCGCCAGCGGGGCCGGCATCATGCTCGTGCCCAGCCTCGCCGCGCCAGGGATCCGGCCGGACATCCGACTCCGGCCCACCGACCCGCGCCTCCCCACCCGGCGCCTCTACGCCCTCGTCCCCCGCCCCCCGTTCCGCACCCGCCCGGCCGAGGCCATGCTCGACCTGCTCACCACCATGCTGCCCTCGGCCCCGCCGCGGGCCGACGAGGTCGCCGCGTCGTGAGCGGTCGAGCGGACCGCCTCCCCCGGGTTCGCCTCGAAGTCCTCGATCGCCTGCCCGGGGGAGCCGCAGCTGCACTGCACCAGACGCCGGAGCGCAGGACGCCCGGGACAGCCGGGCCGTACCCGTTGACCAGGGCTTGGGGAGCTCGGGGGGCAGGACTCGAACCTGCAACTTTCGGCTCCAAAGGCCGCTGTTCTGCCGATTGAACTACCCCCGATTGCGCCGCCCACCGTAGCGCCGGGCGGCGGGGGCGGCCGTGCTCGAAAGCGGAGGGGCGCGGCTTGGAGGGGAGCGATGGCGGCCGCTAGGGTTGCGCCCCTCATGGGTTCGTTGATCAAGAAGCGCCGCAAGCGCATGCGCAAGAAGAAGCACAAGAAGATGCTCAAGCGCACCCGCTGGCAGCGCCGCGCCGCAGGCAAGTAGACCGCCGACACATCGTCGCCGCCGACTCGAGCGCTCGCCATGCGAGCGCTCGTTGCGCGTCCGGGCGAACGGGTGTCGACCCCCGCCGGCTCCGCCGGGCGGGTCGACGTCGCGCGGCCGGGCATCGCCACGGCCGATACGCCGGGTCGGCGCGCCTCCATCCGCCGGCTGGGCTGGCCCCGCGGCCAGGCTCGGACCTCCGGGGGCCGCCGAGCGACCAGCTGACACGCCGGCTGGCGCCGGCGCCGCCGCGGGCCCGCTGTGTCCTGTACCGGTCGGACTCGCTGCGTCGTTGGGCGAGCGACCCAACTCGATCCAGGGCCGGACGGGGTCGACCTGGCACGGCCCGGTCCGCAGACCGGCGTGAGCGGCCGACGTGCCGCGGGTCGGCGTTCCAGCTCGCCGGACGACGGGTTAGGCCGACCCAAGAGCCGGCCCCGTCGGACAGGCCCACCCGGGCGGACCCCTGACGCCGCCGGCGTTCCCGCGCGCCGGGGCGAGCAAGCGCCACCGTCCAAGATCAGCCGGCGCCGGCGAACCGCGCCCCGCCGGCGGCCGGCCCGAGCCCGGCGCCCGCAACGCCCAGGCCAGCCCAAGAGCCGGCCCCGTCGGACAGGCCGGCGCGGGCACGTCCGGCCGCACGCATGCGCTGGGCCGGCGGGCGGCGCGGCCGCCCCTCAGGCGTAGGCCGGGATCGTGCGGGCCACGATCCGACCCTCGCCGGGGAAGGCGCCCTCGACGAACCACGTCGAGCCCGAGCCGGCGAGGACGGGCGTGCGGCCGGTCGCCTCGGCCAGGGCGTCCCGCCACTCGGCGAGGCGGGGCTCGACGGCCAGGGCGGCGGGCTCCAGGTCGTTGGGGCCGTCGGTCCGGGGGCCCCCGAGCCGGTCCCAGGCCCGGTACACGGCCGGGGTCGAGCACCCGAACGGCGGGGTGAGCAGCGTGAACGTGCGGGGCTGGAACGGCAGCGGCTCGAGGCCCTCGCCGGTTCCGGTCACCCGCGCCCGACCGCCCCGCAGGCAGAACGGCACGTCGGCCCCCAGCGCCGACGCCACCTCGACGTCGTCGCATCCCGCCCACCGCAGGACGGCGGCGGCGTCGGCCGACCCCCCGCCCAGCCCCCCGCCGACGGGGATGCGCTTGACCAGGCGCACGTAGGCCGTCCGGCCCACGGCCCGCAGCGCTCGGGACACCAGGTTGTCGCCGGGCTCGGCGGGCAGCCCGAACGACGGGGGCGCGACGACCTCCAGGCCGTCGCCGGGGCGGAACGTCAGCTCGTCGGCCAGGTCGAGGCTGACCATCTCGGCGTCGAGCAGGTGGTAGCCGTCGTCCCGCACCCCCGTCACCCGGAGCGACACGGTCAGCTTGGCCGGCGCCGCCACGGTCACCGCATCGTCGACCCCAGCGGCGGCCGGCGCGCTCATCCCGGCGGGTTGCGGCGGAGCCATACGCCCACGGCGTGCAGGATGCCCGCGTAGAAGATGCCCTCGCCGAGCCGGTCCATCCCACCGAAGAACCGGTCGACGAACTCGCCGCCGTTGTCGTCGTTGGAGATGAAGTAGAGGTAGTAGAGGGCGAACAGGCCGAGCACGACCCAGGCGGCCAGCGTGGCCAGCTTGGCGAGGTCGAGCGGCTGGCGGGGCGCGGCGGGATACCCGGTCGGGTACTGCGTGGCGTAGCCCGGCTGGGGCGGCGGCTGGTAGGCGCCGCCAGCCTGGCCGGCGCCGGCCCCCGGGGTCCCTGCGGCGCCCGCGGCGGGACCGGCGGCGCCGGGCGCTGGTCCGGCGGCGTCGGGAGCGGTGCCCGGCACGGCACCGGCGTCAGGAGCGGCCCCCGGAGCCGGCTGCCCCCCAGCGGGATCGGACGGCGGTGGCTGATCACTCATGGCGTGCCAGGTTTCCACATCGGCGGTCGCGCCCCGGACCGCCCGGCGGCCGCAGATCACCCAGCGCCGCAGGTCATCCGCCGCCATCCGTGGCGGCCACCAGCCGGGCCCATTCGTCCAGCGTCAGCTCCTCGGCCCGGGCTTCCGGCCGGACGCCCGCCCGGGCGAAGCCTTCGGCGTCGACGAGCGCCGCCAGCGACCGCCGCACCATCTTGCGCCGCTGGTTGAACCCGGCGTCGACCAGGCGGAACAGGCGGTCCGGGTCGGCGTCGACCGCGGGACGGGGGCGCCGCACGATCCGCACCAGCACCGACTCGACCCGGGGCTGGGGGACGAACACGGTCGCCGGCACCCGGCCGACCACCGCCGCCTCGGCCCAGTACGCCACCTTGACCGACGGGATGCCGTAGGCGTCGTCGCCCACGCCGGCGGCCAGGCGCTCGCCCACCTCCCGCTGGACCATGACCAGCATCCGCCCGATGGCGGGCACCCGGGCCAGCAGGTCGAGCACCAGCGGGGTGGCGATGTTGTAGGGGAGGTTGGCGACCAGGGACCAGGCGCCATGCCCGGGGCCGGCGGCCGGACCCTCGGCGCCGGCGGACGCCCCGGCGTCGCCACCGGCGCCCAGCACCGCGTCCCAGTCCAGGGTCAGGGCGTCGCCGTGGACGACCCGCACCCGCTCCCCCGCCGGCGCCACGACCTCCCGCAGGACGGGGAGCAGGTGCCGGTCCAGCTCGATCGCCACCACCGACGCCCCGGTCTCGGCCAGGGCCAGCGTCAGCGAGCCGAGCCCGGGGCCGACCTCCACGACCCGGTCGCGTGGCCCGACCTCGGCCAGGCGGGCGATGCGCCGCACCGTGTTGGGGTCGGCCACGAAGTTCTGCCCGAGCGCCCGGCTCGGCGCCAGGCCGTGCTCGTCGAGCAGGGCCCGCACCTCGCGGCGGGTGAGCATCACGGAACCGCCACGGCGGCCACCCCGACCGGCCGCACCACCGCGCCCCCGGCCGAACCCGTGCCCGGGAAGCACGTGGGCGAGCCCCCGGCGGGCCCCGCGCCGGGGGCCACGGCCGGCGCCCCGAACGGCGGCCGGGCGGGCGCCACAACGGACCCAGCGCCCGCAGCGGCACGCGCTGGCGCCAGCCGCCGGCGGGGCACCACGACGGTCGGCACCCCGGCGGTCGGCACCCCGGCGGGCGGCACCACGACGGTCGGCACCCCGGCGGGCGGTCCGAGCGGCCGCGACCCGGGGGGCGTCGCAGCCGGCGCCACGACCGCGTGCACGAAAGACCGACCGGCGGGCGTCACCGCGCGGGGCACCCCGGCCGGCGGCAGGGCGGGCGCCCGCCGCCGGCGAGCGGGCCGCACGGCCGACGGCTCGGCCGGCCTCACGGCCGGGCCAGCCGGTACACCCGCTCGGCGTTGGCCCACGTGGCCTCGGCCACCGCCGCCACGTCGACGCCCTGGGCCTCGCCGACGGCCGCCCCCACCAGCGGGACCAGCGCCGGCCGGTTGCGCCGGCCCCGGTGCGGCACGGGGGCGAGGTAGGGGCTGTCGGTCTCGACCAGCAGCCGGTCGCGGGGGCAGAGCGCGGCCGCCTCCCGCAGCTCGGACGCCGAGGGGAACGTGACGATGCCCGAGAACGACAGATACCCGCCGAGGTCGAGGCAGCGCCGGGCCTCGTCGGGGCCGCCGGTGAAGCAGTGGAGCACGGTCCGCTCGGGGACGCCCTCGGCGGCCAGGACGTCGAACGTGTCGGCCCACGCCTCGCGGGTGTGGATGACCAGGGTGAGGTCGCGCTCGTGCGCCAGGGCGATCTGGGCGGCGAACACCTCGCGCTGCACGGCGCGGGGCGAGTGGTCGTAGTGGTAGTCGAGCCCGCACTCGCCCACGGCCACGACCTCGGGCTCGTCGAGCAGCTCGGCCAGCCCGTCGAGGCCCCGCTTGGCCTCGTGGGGGTGGACGCCGGCCGTGGCCCACACCGTGCCCGGGTGGCGGCGGGCGACGGCGATGGCGGCCTGCGACCGCTCGACGTCGGTGCCGACGGTGATCAGACGCTCGACGCCCGCCTCCCGGGCGTCGGCCACCTGCGCGTCCGCCGGGTCGGCCGCGCCGCGCCCGCCGGCCTCGGCGCCACCCCGACGAGCGTCGAAGACCTCGTCGAACCCCAGGTGGCAGTGGTCGTCGGTCCAGCGCAGCGCCATGGCCCCGCCCCGACCTCAGCCCGACAGGCGGGGGAACAGCGGCGCGCCCTTGGTGACCTCGAGCCCGCCGGGGTAGCCGCCCCACTCCACGGCCTCGGGGAGGAGCCGGTCGGTGGGCGAGCCGGGCAGGCCGATCCGGCGCCAGGCCTCCTGGCAGGCGCCGGGGATGGCCGGGCTGGCCAGGATCGACACGATGCGCACCGCCTCGAGCGCGTCGCCGAGGATGGCGTCGACCTTGGGCCCGGGGTCGAGCTTCCAGGGCTCGTTGGCCTCGAGGTGGGCGTTGGTCTCGCGGATCAGCTTCCACGTGGCTTCGAGCGCGGCGGACGGGGCGATGTTGGCCCACCCCTCGGCCGCGCCCCGGTACGCCTCGGCCGCCACCTCGGCCAGCGGGCTGTCGCTCTGGGGCGCGGGGCCGACGCCCCCGCACTTGCGCCCGACCACCGTGCACACCCGGGACACGAGGTTGCCGAAGTTGTTGGCCAGGTCGGTGTTGTAGCGGTCGACCATGCGCTCGTAGCTGAAGTCGCCGTCGGGGCCGAACGGCACGTCGCGCAGGAAGTGGTAGCGGAAGCCGTCGACCCCGAAGTCGTCGACCAGCCGGGCCGGGACGATGTCGGTCAGCTTCGCGGCCCCGTGCGTGCTCTTCGACAGCTTCTCGCCGCCGAGCAGCAGGTAGCCGTGGACCGCGATGCGGTGGGGCGGCTCGATGCCCGCGGCCAGCAGCATGGCCGGCCAGTACACGCAGTGGAACCGCAGGATGTCCTTGCCGATGAGGTGATGGACCGACGGCCACCAGGCGCCGAAGCGCTCGTCGTCGCTGCCGTAGCCGATGGCCGTCACGTAGTTGATCAGCGCGTCGTACCAGACGTAGGTGACGTGCGCCGGGTCCCACGGCAGGGGGACGCCCCACGAGATCGACGTGCGGCTGATCGAGAAGTCGTCGAGCCCGCCCTTGATGAACCCGAGCGCCTCGTTGCGCTTGCTCTCGGGCCTCACGAAGTCGGGATGCTCCGCGTACCAGTCGAGCAGCGGCTGCGTGAAACGGGACAGCTTGAAGAAATAGTTCTCCTCGCGCACCTGCTCGACCGGCCGCCGGTGGATCGGGCACAGCTCGCCGTCGAGCAGCTCGTCGGCCGTGTAGTAGGCCTCACACGACACGCAGTAGAGGCCCTCGTACGTGCCCAGCTCGATGTGGCCGTTGTCGTACACCCGCTGGAGGAAGGTCTGCACCGCGGTGTGGTGCCGGGGCTCGGTCGTGCGGATGAAGTCGTCGTTGCTGATGTCGAGCAGCTTCCACGTGTCGCGGAAGCGCTCGCTCGTCCGGTCGGCCCACTCCTTGGGCGAGACGCCGTTCGCCTCGGCCGCACGCTGGACCTTCAAGCCGTGCTCGTCGGTGCCGGTCAGGAAGAACGTCTCGTCGCCACACAGGCGGTGCCAACGGGCCAGGGCGTCGGCGGTGACGGTCGTGTAGGCGTGGCCGACGTGGGGCACGTCGTTGACGTAGTAGATGGGGGTCGTCACATAGAAGCGGGCCACGGCAGGCCAGGGTACTGCCGGCCGGGGCCCGCCTCGACGGAGTAATGTGCTGCGTCTTGGCGGCGGGTTTGTTTGTCGCGCCTCGTACGGCCCTCGGTAATGTGGCCCGACCGACGAGCGGGACGCGAGGGAGCCGCCACCCTTCGCAGCGGCGGGCCGCTGGGATCGCAACCTGGAGGAGAACGAACTGAGCGCTCCGCGACGGCCGTCGCCTGGACCCACTCCCGATCCCGCCGATCGAGGCCGGGGCGAGCGCCCCGCCTCGCACCTGCGCGACTGGGCCGCCGCCGAGCGGCAGGCCGCGGCCCGCCGGGGCGAGGAGCGGGGGCGCCGGCGCCGGCCGCCCCAGGAGCCGTCCGATCCGACCGCCGACGAGGGGTCAGGCCCCGACGAGGGGGCGGAGGGCCGGTCGGGTCCCGCCGGCCGGTCGTGGCGCAGCGGCGCCTACGGTCCGAGCGGCCGCGGGCCGGCGGCGTCCGGGGGCCGCCCGGCGCGGCCCGGAGGCCAAGACCCCGCGGAGGGGGCGGGCGGCTCGTGGCGCGACCGCCTGCCCGACTCGCTGCGGCGGCGCCCGACCGGCGCGACCGGGGCGCCGGGGACGTCCGCGACCGGGGCGACCGGATCGACGCCGGCCACCGGCGGGTCGTGGCGCGGCCGGACCGCCGGACGCGGCGACCAGTCCGACCCCGGCGCCGGAACCTGGCGCGACCGCGCCGCGGACGGGGGCGACACGACCAGTCCCGGGACGAGCTCGTGGCGCGAGCGCGCCACGGGACGCAGCGATGCGACGAACCCGGGCGCCGGATCCTGGCGCGACCGGGCCACCGCCCGCGGCGACGCCGCCGATCCGGGCGCCGGGTCGTGGCGCGACCCGGCTACCGGACGCGGCGACCAGACCAACCCCGGCGCCGGATCCTGGCGCGACCGGGCGGCCGGCCCAAGCGTCGGGCAGGAGCCCCCACCGGCCGGGCGGGTCACCGGACGGGCCGGAGACCACACGAGCGGCCGGCTGGGCGATCGTCTCGGCGATCGATCCGGGAGCCGGTGGTCGGGGGCCGCAGGCGCGTCCGACCGCTTCGATCCCGCGGGCGCCCCGGGCGACCGGCCGTCCGGCGACTGGCGGGGTCGCCTGGCCGAGCGACGGGGCCGGGGCGCCGGGGGCCGCGGGGGACAGGACGCTGCCGGGGCCGGGGCGAGCGGCGCCGGCGTGAGCGGCGCCGGCGACGACCGACTCAGCGGCCGCCGGGGTGCCGACCGCTCGTCGTGGTACCGCCGCGGCGGGGCCGGCGACGGGCAGTCCGGGCCGCCCGGGCGGTCGTGGTCGGGCGGCGCCGACGACGGCGCCGGCTGGTCCGACACCGCCGGGCCCCCGACGGGCCAGTGGACCGACGCCCCGGCCGGAGCCCCCGCCGGGCCGGCGACCGGCCCGTGGGACGCCGCGTCCCCCGCCCCCACCGGGCAGTGGGGTGAGCCCGACACGGCCGCCACCGGCTGGTCCGACCCGTCCGGCCCCGCCCCCGATCAGTGGGGCGACGGCGGGCCGGCGACCGACCAGTGGACCGAGGCCCCGGCAGCCACCCCGGCCGGACCGGCGACCGGCCCGTGGGACGCCGCGTCCCCCGCCCCGACCGCGCAGTGGGGTGAGCCCGACACGGCCGCCACCGGCTGGTCCGAGGGCGCCACCGGCGAGTGGGCCGGCCCCGCCGGCGCCCCGTCGGCCGCCGCCACCTCCACCGGGTGGGCCGACGCCCCCGACACGGCGATGGCGCCCGGCCTCTCCGACGCACCGCCGACCGCCAACTGGGTCGATCCCGCCGGCGGTCCCGTCGGCGATCCGGCCGGCGCCCCCACCGGCTGGGGTGACCCGACCTCCCCGCCCTCGGCCGGCCCCCAGCTGCTCCAGGCCCCGCCGCTCGAGGCCCCGCCGCTCGCCGAGCCGGCCGACCCCTACGCCACCGGCGCCTACGACGAGGCGGGCTACGACGCCGGCTACGAGGCCCAGGCCGAGCCCGAGCCCGGCCCCCGGCACGGCCGGCGCCCAACGTCCGACGGCATCGACGACGGCCCCCGCCTCCCCCGGGTCCCGGGGTTCGACGGCCTCCGGGGCCTGGCGCTGGTCGCCGTCCTCGCCTTCCACCAGGGCTTCGACCTGGCGCGGGGCGGGTTCCTCGGCATCTCGTCGTTCTTCACCCTGTCGGGCTTCCTGGTCGCCACGCTGGCGCTGGCCGAGTGGTCGCAGTCCGGCCGCCTGGCGCTGGGGCGGTTCTGGGAGCGCCGCGTCCGCCGCATCGTCCCCGCCGTCGTGGCCACGCTGGCGGGCATCGTCGTCCTGCAGTTCGTGCTGCGGGTCGGGTCGGGCCCCGGCTTCCGGGGCGACGTGCTGTGGGCCCTGGCCTACGCCACCAACTGGCGGGCGGTCCTGGCCGGCCACGACATCTCGGCGATCTTCGTCGACGCTTCGCCGGTCCAGCACCTGTGGTCGGTGGCGCTCGAGGTCCAGCTGCTGGTCATCGTGCCGCTGCTGTTCGTCGGGCTCATGACCGTCACCCGCCGCCACTGGCGCGCCACCGGCGTCGTGTTCGCCCTGGGCGCGGTGGCCTCGTTCGTGGCCGCCCGCCTCACCGCCGAGCAGGACGGCAACGGCGGCATCGCCTTCTTCGGCACCCACACCCGGGCCGGCGAGCTGCTGGTCGGCGTGGCGCTGGCCTACGCGGTGCTCAGCCCCGCCTTCCGGCGGATCATCGGGACCGAGCTCGGGCAGAAGGCCATCCGCTACGGCGCCTCGGTGGCGCTCGTGGCCCTGGCCTGGCTGTGGCACTCCACCTCGCTGAGCGACCCCAACCTGCTGGGGCCGATCACCGCGATCAACGCCCTGCTCACCGTCTGGGTGGTGCTGGCGGCGACGATGCCCGGGCCGGCGTCGACGTTCCTCGGGGCCTGGCCGCTGCGGACGCTCGGGCGGTTCAGCTTCGCCGCCTACCTCGTCCACTGGCCGGTGTACCTGACGATCGACGCCGACATCCTCGACATCGACACGAACCTCCTGTTCGTGCCGCGCGTGGCGGTGACGCTGGCCTTGGCGGTGGCGGTCACGCTCGCCGTCGAGAAGCCGTTCCGCGAGCGCCTGCGCATGCCCCGGCTCAACCTGGCCGGCGTGCTCGGCGGCGCCACCGTGGTCATCGTTGCCGCCGTGCTCGTGCTGCCGGTCCAGCCGCCGCCCGACGTGAGCCTCACGATCGACGACGGCAGCGGCCCGGGCGACCTCGACGCCGTCGCCCCCTCGGGCGAGGAGGCGGCGACGATCGCCCTGGTCGGCGACTCGCTCGCCGCCTCGCTGACCCCCGGGTTCGAGGCCTGGAACGGCCGGGAGACCGACCGCCAGGTGCGGGTCCACACCCACGTGGCCGAGGACTGCCCGACCAGCGCCCGTGGGCCCGTCCACCTGGGCGGCGACACCGTGGGCGAGCAGACCGACTGCGTGGGCTGGGAGCCCCGCCTCCCCCGCCTGCTCGACCGGGCCGAGGCCGACGCCATCGTCGTCGTGGCCGGGATCGACGAGGTGGGTGAGCGCCAGATCGACCGCGAGTGGCGCCACCTCGGCGACCCGTTCTTCGACGACTGGCTGGCCGGCCGGCTCGAGGCCCTGGCCGACACGCTCGCCGAGCAGGACGTGCCCGTGCTGTGGGCCACCGTCCCCCACGTGCGGATGCCGGGCGTCGACGGCGACTGGACGCAGGTCGACGACAACGACCCCGCCCGCGTCGACCGGCTCAACGAGCTGATCCGCGACACGGTGGAGGGGCATGACGGGTTCCAGATCGTCGACCTCCAGGCCGCCATGCAGCAGATGCCGCGGGGCGGCGAGTTCAGCACCGACTACCGCCAGGACGGCCGCACGCTCACCGAGGCCGGTGCCGGCCGGATGGCGTCGTGGCTGGCGCCCCGCATCCTCGAGGCCCTGGGCCAGGGCGGGGATGCCGACGGCGGCGGCCGCGCCGAGAGCGGCGAGGGCGGCTGAGGCCCCGCCGGACCGGGCGGCCGTGACGCGCACCCACCCCCGCACCGGCCGCCGCCACGTCGCCCGCCGCGAGGCCGGGCCGTGACCCGCATCCACGTCCGCCAGGTGGTCGAGCGGCCGCCCGAGGCGGTCTGGGACCGCCTGGCCGACATCGAGGACCACGTGACCTGGATGGCCGACGCCGCCGCCATCCGGTTCGTGGGCGAGCGCCGGCGGGGCGAGGGGACGGCGTTCGACTGCGAGACCCGGGTCGGTCCCCTGCGCACCGTCGACCGGATGGAGGTCACCGAGTGGTCGCCGCCGGCCGCGCTGGCCGTGCGACACCGCGGGGTGGTCACCGGCGTCGGGCGGTTCACCCTGCGGGCCTCGTCCGACGGCCGGCGGACCGAGGTGACCTGGGACGAGGACCTCCGCTTCCCGTGGCACCTCGGCGGCCCCGTCGGTGCCGCCCTGGCCCGCCCCGTGCTCCGTCGCCTCTGGGCCGGCAACCTCCGCCGCCTGGCCGCCCGGGTGGAGGGCGCGGCCGGGCCCGGCCCGGGGCCCGCCGGCGCGGGCGCCGGCTGACGGCGGCTACGCGTCGTCGCCGGTGCGGTAGCGCTCGACCGCGGCGCGGTACTCGCCTTCGGAGACGTCCCGGACGTGGGTGCCGATCAGCCAGCGGTGGCCGAAGGGGTCGATCATGGTGGCCCGACGGGTGCCGTAGAACGTCTCCTCGATGCCCCGCTCGATCGTCGCCCCGGCCCGGACGGCCCGGGTCACGGCCTCGTCGACGTCGGGCACGTACACGACGAGCGAGGAGGCCGTGCCGCCCAGCGACTTCGGGCTGAGCACGCCCATCTCGGGGAACTCGTCGGACAGGTAGACGAACGAGTCGCCGATCTTCAGCTCGGCGTGGCCGACCTTGCCGTCGGGGCCGACGAAGCGCTCGCCCTGCTCGCGGGCGCCGAGCACGTCGACGTAGAAGTCGATGGCCGCGGCGGCGTCGTGGGCCGCCAGGTAGGGCACGACGGTGTGGGAGTCGGCGGGCTGGTACCGCCCGGTGTCGGGCGCGGCGGCGCCGGACGGCGCCGGGTTGGACGGGGTCTCGTTGGACATGTCGGTGCTCCTCGTCGGGGACAGGGCGTCGGCCGCGGCGTCGAGCCGGCGCTGCAGCGCGTCGGTCGTGGCCTCGGGCAGGCCGTAGGTGTAGATCTCGGCGATGAGGCGGGACGGCGTGTCGGCGCCCGGCCGGACGCACACGACCAGCCGGGCGCCGTCGTAGTCGGGCAGCTCGACGGCGGCCTCGTTGCCCGGCGCCACGTGGACGACGGTGCCGGCCAGCGGCTCACCGCCCGGCAGCGGGACCGTCACCGGCGTACCGGGCGCCGGGACCGCACCGGCGGCGCCCCCGGCTCCACCGGTCCCGACCCCACCGGCGGCCCCACCCGCCCCGGCGAACGCCGGGCCCAGCACCGTCTCCCACAGGTCGTCGCGGGACAGGCCGGTCGGGGTGGTGACCGCCAGCTTGGTCAGCGGCCGGCCGCCGTGGCGCTCGAGCCAGGTGGCCAGCAGGTCGACCACCAGGCTGGCGGTGGCGTCGAACGAGTCGTAGAAGTCGTCCCAGTCGTCGCCCGGCCCGAAGCCCTCGTACACGAGCCGGACGACCGTGCTGCCGCCCAACCCCTCGAGGATCCACTCCTCGACAGTGGCCGCCTCGTCGCCCGCCCCCCGGTGGACGAGCCGCAGGCGCCGGTTCGGCTCCCAGACCTCGATCGTGGCCGGCGGCAGCGCCCCGGCGTGCCAGCCGATCTGGATGGTGCCGCCCTCGCCGGGCTGCACGGTCGCCCAGTCGCAGTAGAAGTTGCGGAGCCCCTCTGGGGTGGTCAGCGCCTCCCACACCCGCTCGACCGGGGCCCCGATCTCGACCACCTTCTCCACGTGGGCGCCCGCCTCGCGCTCGTACTCGGTCATGCCTCGGCCTCCTCGTCGGCGTCGGGGTGGGGGTCGGACGTGTCGGACGCGTCGGTCGGATCGGAGGGATCCGACGTGTCGAACGCGTCGGACGTGCGTGGCGTGGACGCGTCGGTCGGATCGGAGGGATCGGACGTGTCGGACGGAGCGGCGTCGGCCCCGTCGGCACCGGGCTCGCCGCCCTCGGCCTCCGGCGGGATCGGGTAGGCGCCCACCACCAGGCGGAACCGGCGGCCGCCGGCGGCGTCGCCGGCGTGGTGGCGGGCGACGACCTCGGACACGGCCGTCGACAGCTCCTCGGCGAAGCGGGCCTGGGCCTCGGGGGATGCGAACGTCACCTCGGTGTCGAGCGTGAGCACCGGCAGCCGCTTGCCGGCCCGCCCGGCCAGGCGGCGCAGCTTGGCCAGCTCGCGCACGCCCCGGGTCAGCACCGCCACCAGGTACGACACGGGCAGCCCGTGGCGGGCCCGGCCCGGGTGGGCCGCCACCGGGCCCAGCACGGCCGGGTCGACGACGTAGGCGGGGGCCGAGGCCCGCACCACCCGCTCGGTGCAGTTGCCCCGCCGCCGCTCCTCGACGAGCTCGACCAGGCCGGCCGCCTCGAGCTGGCGCAGGTGGTAGCCGAGGCGCTGGCGAGGTTCGCCGAGCCGGCGGGCCAGGCCGGCCGCCGAGTCGGGCTCGGCCAGCGCCCGGAGGATGCGCAGGCGGGTCGGGTGGAGCATCGCCGCTGCGGTCTCGCCGTCGCCCACCACTTGGAGATCCGTGACGGTCACGGCCTCATCGTGCGACCGAAAAGAACTCTTGTCAAGGAGACACTTCTTGTCGGCGGGAAACGCGAAGAATGATGTCGTGATTCGCGGCCGGCGTTGATAGGCAAGCACCGCCGTGATCGACGACGTCCCTCCCCCAGCTTCCGACCGCGCCGACCCGACCCTGCTGACCCCCCGCTTCGCGGTGGTGATCCTGGCGTCCTTCGCCTACTTCACGGCGATGGGCACGCTGCTGCCCACGATCCCCCGCTTCGTGGAGGACGAGCTGGGCGGCAACGGCTTGCAGGTCGGCATCGGCGTCGGTGCCTTCGCCGTGTCGGCGGCCCTGCTGCGGCCCTGGGTCGGGCGGCTCGGCGACACGCGCGGCCGGCGGATCCTGGCCGTCGGGGGCGCCCTCGTCGTGGCCGTGTCGATCCTCGCCTACGACGTGGCGTCGTCGCTGGCCGTGCTGGTCGTGGCCCGCCTGCTCACCGGGGCCGGCGAGGCGGCCGGGTTCGTGGGGCTGGCCACCGCCGCCCAGGACCTGGCGCCCGACCACCGCCGGGGCGAGGCGGCCTCCTACTTCTCCGTCGCCCTCTACGGCGGGCTGGCGGTGGGCCCGCCGGTCGGCGAGGCCCTGGCCGACCACGGCTTCGGGGTCGTGTGGGGGTTCGCCGCCGGCAGCGCGGTGCTCGCGGCGATCGTCAGCCTGGGCGTGCCCCGGGGCAAGACGGTCGAGGCCACCGAGGCCGGGCGGTCGTTCCTCCAGCCCGACGCCGTATGGCCCGGCGTCATCCTGCTCCTCGGCCTCATCCCGTTCACGGCCTTCTCGTCGTTCGTGCCGCTGTACGCCGAGGACATCGGCGTCGACACCGTCGGCCCCGTGTTCGGCCTCTACGCCGGCCTGGTGCTGGTCGTGCGGATCGTGGGCGCCCGCGTGCCCGACCGCATCGGCTGGCGGCGGGGCTCGACGCTGGCGCTGACGGCGGTGACGGCCGGCGTCCTGCTCGTGGCCCTGTGGGGTTCGGCCGCCTCGCTGTGGGCCGCCGCCGTGGGGCTCGCCGTCGGCATGTCGTTGCTGTACCCGTCGCTGTTCACGGCGGTCATGGCGGCCGCCCCCGAGTCCGAGCGGTCGCACGCGGTCGGGACGTTCTCGGTGTTCTTCGATCTGTCCCAGGGCTTCGGCGCCGCGCTGGTCGGGGCCGTCGTGTCGCTGACCAGCGAGCGCGGGGGCTTCGCCGCCGCCGGGGCGCTGGCCATCGCCGGCCTGGCCGCCCAGTGGCTGCTGCGGGGGCGCATCGGGCGGCGCCGCGAGCCGGCGGTGACCACCGGCCGGGCGGCCGCGCCGGCGCCGAGCGCACCATCGCCGGACCCGGCGTCTTCGAGCCCGGCACTCCCCAACCCGGAGCCGCCGCGCCCGGCACCCGCCAGCCCCGGCTCCCCGAGCCCAGCTTCCCCCAACCCGGAGCCGCCGCGCCCGGCGCCGTCGCCCTGAGCGCCGTGCCCGCGCCGACGGCCAGCGGCATCGTGCCCGCCCTCGTGCCCACCCTCGTGACCGCCCCCGCCGCCGTGGCCGCCCTCGGCCCCACCCGGTCCCGGCGGCGCCCCCGGCCGGCCTGGCCGGGTCAGCGACGGAACTAGCCTCGCGGGATGGCGGATGTCGCCTTCGTCCTCCACGGGCACTTCTACCAACCGCCCCGCGAGAACCCCTGGACCGAGGTCGTCCCGCGGGAGCCGTCGGCCGCGCCGTACCACGACTGGAACGAGCGCATCACGGCCGAGAGCTACCGACCCAACGGCTGGGCCCGGGTGTTCGACGATCAGGGCCGCATCGTCGCCATCGTCGACAACTACGAGCGGCTGTCGTTCAACGTCGGCCCCACGCTGCTGTCGTGGCTGGACGAGCACGCCCCGGCCACCTACGCCCGCATCGTGGCCGCCGACCGGGCCAGCCGGCGGGCCATCGCCCAGGCCTACGGGCACGCCATCCTGCCGCTGTGCAACGACCGCGACCTGCGGACGCAGGTGCGGTGGGGCCTGGCCGACTTCCGCCACCGCTTCGGCCGCGACGCCGAGGGCATGTGGCTGCCCGAGACCGCCGTCGACGACCGGGTCCTCGCCGTGCTGGCCGAGGAGGGCGTCGGGTTCACGATCCTGGCCCCGGGCCAGATCGCCGAGATCCGCCCGCTGACGGGCGGCGACTGGCGGCCCGCCGACCCGTCGGGCGCCGGCACGCCCAGCGTCCTGCGCTGGCGCCACCCGGACGACCCCGACCTCGGCGTCGACCTGGTCGTCTACGACGGCCCGCTGTCGCACGACGTGGCGTTCGGCGGCTTCCAGAGCCAGGTCATCGTCGACCGGATCGTCCGGTCGGGCCGCCAGCTCGTGGCCGTGGCCTGCGACGGCGAGACGTTCGGCCACCACCACCGGTTCGCCGACCGGGGCGTGGCCTACGCCCTGACCGTCGAGGCGCCCCGCCGCGGCGTCGAGCTCCCCCGGCTGGCCGACTGGGTGGCCGAGCACCCGCCGACCGAGGAGGCCCGGGTCCGCCTGTCGGCCTGGTCGTGCGCGCACGGCGTCGACCGCTGGAAGGCCGACTGCGGCTGCCACACGGGCGGCGAGCCGGGCTGGAACCAGGCTTGGCGAGCCCCACTGCGGCGGGCCCTCGACCTGGTGCGCGACGCCGCGGTCGAGGTGTTCGAGCGACGGGGCGGAGCCGTGCTGCGCGACCCGTGGGCCGCCCGCGACGCGTACGTCGACGTGCTGCTCGGACGGGTCGCCCCCGAGGCGTTCGCCGCCGCCCACGGCGTCGCCGGCGCGGACCCGGTCGAGGTGCTGACCCTGCTCGAGTCCCAGCGCCACGCGCTGCTCATGTACACGTCGTGCGGCTGGTTCTTCAACGACCTGGCCGGCATCGAGACCGTCCAGATCCTGCGCTACGCGGCCCGCTGCCTCGACCTGCTCGACGAGCTGGGCGAGCCCGCCCCGGTCGAGGCGTTCCTCGACGTGCTGGCCCAGGCCCGGTCCAACCGGCCCGACCAGGGCGACGGCCGGGCCGTGTGGGCCCGCTACGTGGAGCCGACCCGGGTCGACCCCGGGCGGATCGTCGCCCACCTGGCGCTCAGCCAGCTCCTCGGCCAGGCCGAGGAGGCCGCCGGCGAGCTGGGCGGTTACGCCATCGACCACGAGGTGGCCGACGGCGTCGACCGGGGCGGCGTCGCCGTGTGCGCCGGCCGCATCGCCCTCACCCACCGGCGGACCCGGCGGCGTACCGTGTGGGCCTACGGCGCCCTCCACCTCGGCGGGCTGGAGGTGACGGGCGCGGTGCGGCCGGGGGCGGACGCGGCGGAGGCCGACGCCGCCGACGTGGCCGCGTTCGTCGGGGCGGCCCGCGACGGCCAGCTGGTGACCGAGCTGCTGCGCGACGTCGTCGACCGGTTCGGGCCCCGGCAGTTCGGGCTCGACAGCGCGCTGCCCAGCGAGGGCGGCGACGTGGCCCGCCTCGTCGCCGAGTCGCTGGCCGACCGGTTCGTCGCCGTCTACGACCAGATGCGGGCCGCCAACCACGACGTGCTCGCCGCCCTGGCCACCGCCGAGACCCCGCTGCCGCCCGAGCTGCGGGGCCCGCTCGAGGCGGCTTTGGCCCGGCGGCTCGAGGCCGAGGTGAGCGAGGCCGGCGGCGCCACCGACCCCGCCGCCTACCAGGGGGCGCGGGCCGTGGTGCGCGAGGCCCGCGAGGAGGGCCTGCGCATCTCCTCCCCCGGCGCGGCGGCCACGCTGGCCCGGGCGGTGGCCCGGGCGGTCGACGAGGCGTCCACGCAGGTGACCGACGAGGCGGTGGCCGACGCCATCGGCCTGGTCGAGCTGGCCCGCGAGCTCGACCTCGACGTCGACCTGGGCGTGGCCCAGGAGCTGGTGTACGACGCGGTGAGCGACGACCAGCTGGCACCCGCCGACCGGGCCCGGCTCGTGCCGCTGGCCGAGCTGCTCGGGGTCGCCGCCCGGCCCTGAGCGGCCGGCCGGCGGGCCGCGACGGCGACCCCGCAGACGCGCCGCCGCCCCGGCGCGGGCGGGGAACCGTCGGCCCCGAGCCTGGATACGCTCGGCCCCCGTGGCCACGAGCATCCAGACCTGTTACCAGCACGCCGACCGCCGGGCCGGCGTGCGGTGTCAGCGATGCGACCGGCCCATCTGCCCGGCCTGCATGCGCCAGGCGTCCGTCGGCTTCCACTGCCCGGTCTGCGCGCGGTCCGGGCGCCAGCGGGTGGTCACCGGCCGCTCGCTCGCGCGCTCCCGGCCGGTGGTGACGCTCGCCCTCATCGCCGTCAACGTGGCCGTGCTCGTGGCCGACCTGCCGACGAACGAGAACCTGATGAACGGGGTCGGCGAGGTCGGGGCCGACGGTGCCCTCTACGGCCCCTACGTGGCCGCCGGCGACTGGTGGCGCCCGATCACCGCCGGGTTCGTCCACTCGGGCGTGATCCACCTCGGCTTCAACATGTTCCTGCTGTACCAGCTCGGGCGCCTGCTCGAGCCGGCCATCCGGTGGTGGGGCTTCCTCGCCCTGTACCTGATGTCCCTGCTCGGCGGCTCGCTCCTGGTGCTGGTCCTCGATCCCGGCTCGCCGACCGTGGGGGCGTCGGGCGCGGTGTTCGGGCTGATGGGCGCCGCCTTCGTCGCCCTGCGCTCCCGCGGCATCGACCCGTTCAGCACCGGCATCGGGCCGCTGATCGTGATCAACCTGCTGCTCACGTTCTCGGTCCGCGGCATCTCGGTGGGCGGCCACGTGGGCGGCCTGGTCGCCGGCGCCCTCGGCGCCGTGCTGCTGTGGGAGTGGGGGCCCCGCCTCGGCGGACGCCCGGGCCGGGTCGTGCCGGTCGTGGTGTGCGCGGCGCTCGCCGCCGCCTTCTACGCCGGGTGCCTGGTCGTGGCCGAGAACCCGATCTAGGCCCGCTCGCCGACGGCGATCTCGCCCGACAGCGAGAACGGCGCTTCCAGCTCGAGGCGGTCGCCGCTCCAGAAACGGCCGGGGTCGTACCAGTTGGCGGGCCGCCGGCGGGGCAGGAGGCCCATGTGCTGGTAGGTGGTGGCCACCAGCTCGGCGCAGTAGATCGCCTCGTTGGAGGCGGAGCGCCGGAACCGCCCGGTCAGCCACTGGCGGACGAGCCCGGGCGTGGTGGGGAACGGCCGGCCGTCGAACCGGTCGATGACCTCCATCAACCGGTCCTCGTGATGGCGCTCGATCGCGCCGCCCTCCAGCAGCCGCACCCAGGCCCGCTGCCCGTAGCGCTCCCGCCACACCGCCACCGCATCGGCCAGTACGTGGAGCTGGACGCCCCGGCTGTGCTCCCCGCTCCAGACGTCGGGCAGGGCCCGGCCGGCCGAGGCGTGCCACAGGAGCGGCGGCAGGTCGTCGAGCGCCACCACCATGCCGACGTGGTTGATCGGGCTGTTGGTGGCGGCCCGGATGGCCCGGTCGGCCAGGCTCCGCCCTCGGAACAGCCACAGGTCGCCGGTGCCGGCCGTGGCGAGGGCGTCGTCGAGGGTGACGGGGGCGGCGGTCACGGGTCGGTAGGGTACGAAATCGTGCGCCGCCCCAAGATCCCCAAGCCGAGCTGGAAGCTGGTGGGGTTGGCCGGCCTCGCAGGCGTGGCCGCCACCGGGGCCGTCATCGCCCGGCGGCGCCGGGCCCACGACCGCTACGACCCCGACGAGCTGCGCGAGCGCCTGCACCGCCGGCTCGCCGAGGTCACCCCGAGCTCCAACGGCTCCGAGGCGGCGCACTCCGGCACCAAGTAAGGCTGCCGGGTCCAGCAGCCTCCGGGGCCGTCAGCCGGGCACGAGGTAGCGCACCGCCAGCGGCGGCAGCGTCAGCACCGCCGAGTCGGGCTGGCCGTGCCAAGGCGTCCCGTCGCAGTGGACCTCCGGCTGGGTGACGCCGCTGCCGCCCCAGCGGGTCTCGTCGGTGTTGAGCACGTCGCGCCAGCTCCCGCTCCGAGGCAGGCCGATCCGGTACCCGTGCCGGGGCACGGGCGTGAAGTTGGCCACGCAGGCCAGCACGTCGTCCTCGCCGTGCCCGAGGCGCAGGAACGACAGCACCGACTGCTCGCGGTCGTCGGCCGCCACCCACCGGAACCCCTCCGGGGTGGTGTCGCGCGCCCACAGGGCCGGGTACGTCGCCTCGAGCCGGTTCAGCTCGCGCACCAGGTCGCGCACGCCGGCGTGGTTGCGGTCGGCGAGCAGGTACCAGTCGACCTCGCCCGACTCGGTCCACTCGCGCTCCTGGGCCAGCTCACCGCCCATGAACAGCAGTTGCTTGCCGGGGTGCGCCCACATCCAGGCGTACAGCGCCCGCAGGTTGGCGAACCGCTGCCAGGTGTCGCCCGGCATCTTGCCGAGCAGCGAGCCCTTGAGGTGGACGACCTCGTCGTGGCTGAGCGGCAGGACGTAGTTCTCGCTCCAGGCGTAGGTGAGGCCGAACGTCAGCAGGTCGTGGTGCCAGCGGCGGTGCACGGGCTCGTGCTTGAAGTACTCGAGCGTGTCGTGCATCCAGCCCATGTTCCACTTCTGGGTGAACCCGAGGCCGCCCTGGTCGACCGGTCGGGACACGCCGTCCCAGGCGGTCGACTCCTCGGCCACCGTGATGGCGCCCGGGTAGTCGCGGTGGACGAGCGTGTTCATCTCCTGGAGGAAGGCGATGGCCTCGAGGTTCTCGCGCCCGCCGTGGATGTTCGGCACCCACTCGCCCTCGTTGCGCGAGTAGTCGAGGTACAGCATCGAGGCGACGGCGTCGACGCGCAGCCCGTCGACGTGCATCTCCTCCAGCCAGAACCGGGCGCTGGCGATGAGGAAGTTGCGCACCTCGTTGCGGCCGAAGTTGAACACGAGCGTGCCCCAGTCGGGGTGCTCGCCCTGGCGGGGGTCGGCGTGCTCGTACAGGTGGGTGCCGTCGAACCGGGCCAGGGCCCAGTCGTCGCGCGGGAAATGGGCGGGCACCCAGTCGACGATCACGCCGATGCCCCGCTGGTGGAGCCGGTCGACCAGCGCCCGGAACCCGTCGGGGTCGCCGTGGCGGGCCGTGGGGGCGAAGTAGCCGGTGACCTGGTAGCCCCACGACGGGGCGTAGGGGTGCTCGGTGGGCGGCAGCAGCTCGACGTGGGTGAAGCCCAGGTCGGTGACGTGGTCGGCCAGCCCGTCGGCCAGCTCCTCGTAGGAGTGGAAGCGGCCGTCGGGGTGGCGACGCCACGACCCGAGGTGCACCTCGTAGACCGACATGCGCTCGTCGAACGGGCGCCGGGTGGCCCGCTGGGCCATCCACTCGCCGTCGCCCCACTCGTAGGTCGAGCGGTGGACGACACTGGCGTTGGCCGGCGGCATCTCGGTGGCGGTGGCCAGGGGGTCGGCCTTGAGCCGCAGCGATCCGTCGGCCCCGACGATCTCGTACTTGTAGCGCTGGCCGGGCCCGACCCCGGGCACGAACAGCTCCCACACCCCCGAGCTGCCCAGCGTGCGCATGGGATGGACGCGCCCGTCCCAGCCGTTCCAGTCACCCACCACCCGCACGGACCGGGCGGCGGGCGCCCACACCGCGAAGGCGGTGCCCTCGACGCCCTGGTGGCACATGACCCGGGCCCCGAGCGCGGTCCACAGCCGCTCGTGGCGGCCCTCGCCGATCAGGTGGAGGTCGAGCTCGCCGAGCGTGGGCCAGAAGCTCCACGGCTCGACGACGGTCAGCTCGCCGCCGCCGTCCCACCGGTAGGTGACCCGGTACCCGGGCGCGGGCGGCTCGTCGACCTCGAGCTCGAACACGCCGGCGTCGTGGATCCGCCGCATCGGCCGGCCGCCCAGGTGGGCGGACGCGGCGTCGGGCCGCCAGGCCCGCACGACCGCGCGCCCGGCGCCGCCGGCACCCCCGCCCCCGGCGCCGCCGGCGCCCCCGCCGACCGTGTGGACGCCGAGGATCCGGTGGGGATCGACGGCGGCGCCCGCCACCAGCGCCTCGATCTCGGCGTTCAGATGGAAGCCCGCCACCCCCGTGGCGCCCATCAGGCGACGGGCGCGAGCGCGCGGCGGATCGCGGAGGCGGGGACGTCGACCCAGTCGGGCCGGTGGCCGAGCTCGTACACGACCTCGTAGACCGCCTTGTCGAGCTCGAAGCCCCGCAGCAGCTGGAACCGGTCCTCGGGGTCGGCGGGCAGCAGCGCCTCGATGCCCTCGACGTGGCTGTAGCCCTGCCAGAAGGCGTCGACCGCCCGGGCCTCCCAGGCGTCGGCCACCTCCACCAGCTCGGCGTCGAGGTCGCGCCCCCGCTCGACCAGGGCGGTGCGGGCCGCGTACTGGAACGACCGGAGCATGCCGGCCACGTCGCGCAGCGGGGAGGACGGCAGCATGCGCTCGGCCACGGGCCGGGCCGGCTCGCCCTCGAAGTCGATGACGAACCAGCCGGCGTCGGCCAGCAGCAGCTGCCCGAGGTGCAGGTCGCCGTGGACCCGGATGGCGGCGCCCGGGTCGCGCACGCCGGCCAGGCTGTCGAACACCTTGGCCACGCCGGCCACGTCGACGACGTCGGCCGGGGCGATGCGGGGCCCGCCCTGCGTGCCCGGGTCGGCCGGCGGATGGGAGGCCAGCCGGCCCAGCTGGGCCCGGAAGCCGGCGAGCCACTGCTCGGTGTCGCCCGGCTGGGTGCCGAACGCCTCGGCGAGGACGAGGTGGAGCTCGGCGATCACTCGGCCCAGCGCGAAGGCCTCGGGGGCGAAGTCGCCGCCGGCCTCCTCGGGCGGCACCGGCGTGGCCAGAAGGTCGCGCAGGGACGTGTGCGCCAGGTCCCACGCGTCGGTGGCGCCGAGCAGGAACTGGCGGACGACGGCCAGGTCGGCCCCCTCGTAGCGCAGGGGCTCGAGCTGGGGGACGACGTGGGGGAACCCCATCTGCCCCAACACCCGGTTCACCTCGACGTCGGGGTTGGGCTCGGGGTGGACCCGGCGGAAGAACTTGAGGATGAGGCGCTCGTCGAAGACCACCGACGTGTTCGACTGCTCGACGAGCAGCGGCCGGGCCACCTTGGCGGGCTCGCCCGGGGCGACCTTGTCGAGCACCACCAGCGCCAGCTCGGGGTCGACGAGGGCGTCGTAGTAGAGCACGTCGTCGATGAGCCCGACCGTCATGCGCTCCTTGCCCCGCATGAACTGCTGGGGGTCGTCGGCCCGCCGCCCGCCCAGCACCAGCTGGTACGTCGCGGTGGTGCCGTCGACCAGCGTGACGTCGACGAGCAGCCAGGCGAGCACCGGGTCGCCGGCCCGCTGGTCGATGATCGAGACCTCCACCCGGGTGGGGGGCTCGTCGCCGGTGAACCACCGCTGGCGCGGCAGGAAGTCGGCCAGCAACGGCGCCACCTTCTCGGCGAAGCCCTCGGGGAAGTCCTCGAGATCGGCCACGCTCACCGTCCTACCACGCCTTGCCGACGCCGCGAATGCTGGGCGCGGTGGGCGTTTCGGACGTCGACTGGGCGGTGGTGGCCAATCCCTGGTCCATGACCTGGTCGATCAGCTCGAACCAGTAGAACCCGTGCGGGGGGAGGGTGACGAAGTAGGGCAGCTCGCCGATCGGCGGGAACGGGATCCGGCCGGTCAGCTCGATCGGCACCTTGCCGGCGAGCTGCTCCAGCATGAGCTCGCACGGCTGCGGGAACCGGGACAGGTTGTTGACGCACAGCACGATGTCCTCGTGGCCATCTTCGGACAGGCCCCGCCGTAGGTAGGCGAGGACGGACGGGTTCTGGGCGTGCAGCATCTCGAAGCGTCCGATGGCGAGGACGGGGTGCTGCTTGCGCACGGCCAGCATCCGCCGGATCCACTGCAGGAAGCTCGACGGGTCGCGCTGCTGGGCCTCGACGTTGACGGCCTGGTAGCCGTACACCGGGTCCATCAGCGGGGGCAGGTAGAGCTGGGCGAAGTCGGCCTTGGAGAACCCGGCGTTGCGGTCGGGGCTCCACTGCATGGGGGTGCGGACGCCGTCGCGGTCGCCCAGGTAGATGTTGTCGCCCATGCCGATCTCGTCGCCGTAGTACATGATCGGGCTGCCCGGCATCGAGAACAGCAGGGCGTGGAACAGCTCGGCCTTGCGCTCGTCGTTGTCGAGGAGGGGGAACAGCCGGCGCCGGATGCCCAGGTTGAGCTTCATCCGGGGATCGGTCGCGTACTCGGAGTACATGTAGTCGCGCTCCTCGTCGGTGACCATCTCCAGGGTCAGCTCGTCGTGGTTGCGCAGGAAGATCCCCCACTGGCAGCCCTCGGGGATGTCGGGCGTCTGGGCCAGGATCTCGGTGATCGGGTGCCGCTGCTCCTTGCGGACGGCCATGAACATCCGCGGCATGAGCGGGAAGTGGAAGCACATGTGGCACTCGTCGCCGTCGCCGAAGTAGTCGACGACCTGCGACGGCCACTGGTTGGCCTCGGCCAGGAGCACCTTGCCGGGGAACTCGGCGTCGACGGTCTTGCGCAGCCGGCGGAGGTACTCGTGGGTCTCGGGCAGGTTCTCGCAGTTGGTGCCGTCGCGCTCGAACAGGTAGGGCACGGCGTCGAGGCGGAACCCGTCGAGCCCGAGCCGCAGCCACCACCGGACGACGTCGAGCATGGCCTCGGCGACGTCGGGGTTGTCGTAGTTGAGGTCGGGCTGGTGGTGGAAGAACCGGTGCCAGTAGAACTGCTCGCGCTCGGGGTCCCAGGTCCAGTTCGAGGGCTCGGAGTCGACGAAGATGATCCGGGCCTCGCTGTAGCGCTCGCTGTCGTCGCTCCAGACGTACCAGTCGGCCCGGGGGTTGGTGCGGTTCTGGCGCGACTCCTGGAACCAGGGGTGCTGGTCGGAGGTGTGGTTCATCACCAGGTCGGCGATCACCCGGATGCCCCGGCTGTGGGCGGCCTCGATGAACGCGACGCAGTCCTCGAGGGTGCCCGACTCGGGCAGCACCGTCAGGAAGTCGCTGATGTCGTAGCCGCCGTCGCGGAGCGGTGACTGGTAGAAGGGCAGCAGCCACAGGCAGTCGACCCCGAGCCACTCGAGGTAGTCGAGGCGCTCGGTGAGCCCCACGAAGTCGCCGTGGCCGTCGCCGTCCGAGTCGTAGAACCCCCGGACCGCCACCTCGTAGAACACCGCGCGCTGGTACCAGGTCGTGTCGCCTGGCTCGATCCTCATGGCCACGCCCACAGAGTCGCACACCCGCGACCCCGCCCCGCGCCGCTACCGCTGGTAGCAGCACGTTTCGTGGTGACACCCTTTCGCAGCGCGCCGAAAATGGGGTAGGACTTGTGACCCTATGGAGGATCGGCTTCACGGCGGTCCGGTAGGGGCACAACGGCGTGGCAGGCGCCCCAAAGAGACGGCGGTGCCGCGGTCCCCGCAACACGCCGCAGCACCCGCCGAACGGAAATCACGCTCAGTGAAAAACTCTGACACGGGGCGCAGATTTCGGGGATCGTTGACCGTGCTCCGCGACTACCTCCCGCGGGGAAACACCCTCGATGACGAGGTGTTCCGCGAGCGCCATCGCTTCCTGTGCTGGGTGCTCGCTTTGCATCTACCGGCACTCTTCGCGTTCGGCGTATGGCGGGGCTACGGGACGTCGCACAGCGCGCTGGAGATCGCCACGCCGGTGGCGCTGTTGGCGTTCGGGTGCCTGGCCCGCAACCGCCGGGTCGCCGCCTTCTTCGTCACCGCTGGCCTGGTCTTCTGCTCGTCGGTGCTCGTGCACCTCTCGGCGGGCAGCATCGAGGCCCACTTCCACTTCTTCATCCTGGTCGGCCTCATCGCCCTCTACCAGGACTGGGTCCCGTTCTTCTGGAACGCGTTCTTCACCGTGGTCTCCCACGGGATCGGCACGGTCGTCGACGTCAACTCGGTCTACAACCATGCGGCGGGGCAGAACCGGCCCTGGCTGTGGGCCGGCATCCACGGCGTCTCCGTGCTGGCGGCGTGCGTCGGGACGATCGTGTTCTGGCGCCACACCGAGATCCAGCAGGAGCGCAACGCCAAGCTGGCTGCCGACCTGGCGCGCGTCCAGGCCGACGTCGAACAACGGCAATCCGTGTCCGAGCTGTTCGTCAACCTGGCGCGGCGCAATCAGTCGCTTCTCGACCGCCAGCTGGAGCTGATCGGCGACCTCGAGCAGCGCGAGCGCGACCCCGAGGGCCTCAGCGACCTGTTCCAGCTCGACCACCTGGCCACCCGCATCCGGCGCAACGCCGAGTCGCTCCTGGTCCTGTCCGGTGACGACCCGCCCCGGCGCTGGGGCCGGCCGGTCCCGCTCAGCGAGGTGGTCCGGGCGGCGGCCGCCGAGGTCGAGGACTTCCGCCGGGTGGAGGTGCTGGTCAACGAGCACCTCGAGGTGGCCGGGCGGGCAGTCGCCGACCTCTCCCACCTGCTGGCCGAGCTCATCGAGAACGCCACGACGTTCTCGCCGCCGTCGTCCGAGGTGCGGGTGCGCAGCCACCTGGCCCCCGCCCAGCGGGCGACGTTCGTCCTCAGCATCGAGGACACCGGCATCGGCATGGCGCCGGACGAGATGGCGGCGGCCAACGAGCTGCTGGCCGAGCCGCCCGAGGTCGACCTGCGCCGCTCGTCGATGCTCGGCTTCCACGTCGTGGCCCGGCTGGCCAAGCGCTACGGCATCGAGGTGCGCCTGGCCGGCACGCCGGGCGGCGGCCTCACCGCCCTCGTCGCCCTGCCCGACGACCTCGTCAGCGAGCGCCGGGCCCGGGTGCCCGCCGGCGCCACCGCCGGCCGGTCTCTCGGCGACGTGCCCGAGCCGGGCGACGTCGACGACCTCGACGACGGCTGGCGGAGCTCGGTCCCCGACTCGTTCGGGCGGCGCCCCAGCCAGATCGTCGAATCGCCCGCCCCGCACGTCGCGGCCGCCGTGGCCCTGGGCGGGCACCGGGTCGACGGCCGGGCCGACTGGCCGGGCGCGGTCGCGATCACCCGCGGCGGCCCCGCCGACGGCGCCACCGCCCGGGCGCCGCACGAGCGCCTCAACGGCTGGCACCAGCCGCCGGGGCCGGTCGAGCTGCCCGCCCCGGCCATCACCCCCGAGCCGGCGGGCGGAGCCTGGTCGCCGCCCGCGCCCCCGGTGGCCAGCCCGGCCCCGCCGGCGGACCCCGGAACCGGCACCGGTGGCACCGACGCCGCAGCCGGTCGCGCCCAACCGGGCCCCGGGTCCGACGGCCCGCAGGCGGAGCCACCACCGGCCGAGAGCCCGGCGGGCCAGCCCGCGCCGCCGGAGCGCCCGCAGCCGGGGCCTGGTCCGGGCCCGGGCCAGGCCGGGCCCGGCGGTCCCCCGCCCGGTGCCGCCGGCACCGGCTCGGCCGGCACCCCACCGACCACCGCCAGCGGCCTGGCCCGCCGGGTGCCCGGTGCGGGGCTGGCGCCGGCGCTGCGCCGACGGCCGGGCACCGCCCCGTCCGCCGCACCCGCGGCCACGCCCCGCGACCGCCAGCGGGTCCGCTCGATGCTGTCCCGCTTCCAGGAGAACCAACGGGCCGGCCGCGAGGCCGCCCGCGCCGGCCACGACGCCCGTCACGAGACACGCCGGGAGGGACAATGAGCGCCCACCACGTCGCACCCCGGAGCCGTGAGACCGTGCCGCACCGCGCCCCGAGAGGGGCGCCGGGCGCCCGCCGCGCCGCAGGCCCGGCCGCCGCCCGGCTCGCCCGCCGGGAGGCACCGTGAGCGAGCCGGGCGCCAGCGGTCGCGACCAGGGCGACCTCGACTGGCTCGTCTCCAGCTTCGTCGACCGGATCCCGGGGGCCACCAGCGCCGTGGTCGTCTCGTCCGACGGCCTGGTGCTGGCCATGTCCGAGCGCATCGACCGCGACTCGGCCGACCAGCTCGCCGCGGTCACGTCCGGCCTCGCCAGCCTGACCGTCGGGGCTGCCCGCTGCTTCGACTCGGGCGTCGTCAACCAGGTCATCGTCGAGATGACCGGGGGTTTCCTGTTCGTGACCCAGATCAGCGACGGGTCGTCCCTGGCCGTGATGTGCACGGTCGACTGCGACATCGGCCTGATCGGCTACGAGATGAGCCTGCTCGTCGACCGCATCGGCCAGGTCCTGTCTCCCGGCCTGCGCACCGAGCTCCAGGCGACCCCCACCCCACCACGGCGATGAGCGGGCCCGACGAGCCGCGCGTCGTCCCCGTCTACGCGCTGACGGGCGGGCGGACGCGATCGGTGGGCCGTGACCTCCCGTGGGAGACGCTGATCACCACGACGGCCGCCGGGCTGGCGGCGCTGCCGCGGCTGCGGTTCGAGCAGGAGCGGATCATCGCCATGTGCCGGCGGCCGGTGTCGATCGTCGAGGTGGCGGCCGAGCTGGGCGTGCCCGTCGGCGTGGCCCGCGTGCTCGTGTCCGACCTGTACGCCGAGGGCTTGCTCGTCATCCACCTGCCGACGTTGACCAACGCCGGGCGGCCGCGCTCCGAGATCCTCGAGCGCCTGCTGACCGGCCTCAAGAGCCAGTGAGCGACATGGGCGAACCCATCCCCGTCAAGATCGTCGTCGCCGGCGGGTTCGGCGTCGGCAAGACCACGTTCGTCGGCTCCGTGTCGGAGATCACGCCGCTGACGACCGAGGCCGTGATGACCGACCTGTCGGCCGGCATCGACGACCTGTCGTCGGTCGCCGGCAAGACGACCACGACCGTGGCCATGGACTTCGGGCGCCGGACCATCGACGAGGAGATGATCCTCTACCTGTTCGGCACGCCCGGCCAGGACCGGTTCTGGTTCATGTGGGATGACATCGCCCGGGGCGCGGTCGGCGCCGTCGTCCTCATGGACACGCGGCGCATTGCCGACGGCTTCGGCGCCATCGACTTCTTCGAGGACCGCCAGGTGCCGTTCGTGGTCGCCGTGAACCTGTTCGACGGCGCCGCCCGCTACGACGAGCCGACGCTGCGCGAGGCGCTGAGCCTGCCGCCCGACGTCCCGCTCGTCGAGTGCGACGCGCGCGAGCCCGACTCCGTGATCCCCACCCTGATCACGCTCGTCGAGCACGCCCTGGCCCGGGCGCTGGCGGGCGCCTGAGCACGGCGGTGGCGGGCGCCGCCCGCTCGCGACGCCCGCCACCCGGAGGTTGTCGGTGCTGCGGTGTGCGTCCCGTCAGAGCATCGCGAGGGCGACCACGACGACGACGATGAGGGCCGCGGCGATGCCGGCCACGATCCACGGCGTCCGGTTGGTGGCCGTCTCCGTCGCCGGCGGCGGCGTCCCCTGCTCGACGAAGGCGCGGAACATCTGCGTGTTTGCGCTCGGGTCGTCGGTCTCATCCATGGCCGGAGACTACGCGACCGTCGGGGTCGGGCCCGCCTCGGTCGTCGTCTCCGGCCGAGAACCTGGCCTCCCACCCGTCGGCCAGCGCCGTCAGCGCAGCGGCGCCGTCGCCCTCGTAGGCGCTTCCGTGCATGGTGGCGAGCGTGCGGGGCCGCAGCGGGGCCAGGGCCCGCAGCGCGGCCGGCACGGCCGGGCCCGGCGCCGCCGTGGGGCAGGCGGTCTCGGCGTCGAGGGCGGCGCCGACCACGTCGCCCGTGGTGACGGCCGGCCCGCGCGCCAGCTGGGTGAACAGGTCGCCGCACAGCAGCGTGCCGGTCGTCTCCTCGAACAGCACCTGGGCCTCGCGGTTGTGCGGCGCGTGCGGCGTCGGCACCGGCACGACCCGGCGCCCGCCCAGGTCGAGGACCTCGCCCGGCGCCAGCAGGCGCGGGGTCCGGTCGGCGAGGTCCTGCACCGAGCCCGGGGGCCCTGCCTCGACGACGGCCACCTCGGCGAACGGGGCGGCCGCCAGCATCAGGTTGAGCGCCCCGCACTCGTCGGCCTCGACGTGCCCGAACGACAGCCACCGCAGGCGGGCCAACGGCAGCAGCCGCCGCAGCTTGGTGACGAGATCGGGGAAGCCCGAGCGCAGCCCGGCGTGGAACAGCAGCGGCTCCTCGGCGAGGACCAGGAACTGACTGACGGTCAGGCCGCCCGGCGCCTGGACGGCCCCCTCGGGCAGGTGCCGGGAGATCCGGTGGATGCCGTCGGCGATCTCGTCGAGTCGGGTTTCCATCGCTCTCGTCTCGATGGCGGCCGGGAGAACGGCTGGTGGGTCGCCGCCCGCCGGCGACCCACCAGGTGCTCCGCGTGGAAGCTGACCGCATGGTGACGGACCAGCGTTAGCGGGCGCGAAGCGAGGCGCGAGTTGGCGGCGTGACGAGCGAGCACGGTGATGAGCGGCATGCCACCGTTCCGATTCGAGCCGCCGGAGCCGCGGCCCGGGTCCCTGAGCAGGCGGCGGGTCCGGGGCGCTCCCGGGCGACCTGAGGCGACCGGCCGAGGCCGGCGGCGGCTGACCCGATGAACGCCGCGGCCCGGCGGGCGCCGGCGCCGGCGCTGCGGCCGAGGTGGCCGGCGGTCCCCGGGCGCGCCACAGCGGCTGCCGCGATGATGATCGTCATGGAGCGATCGAGCGCGGTCGAGCACCTGGTCGAGATCGCCGAGGATTCCTCGGCCATGTTGCGCTTCCGCGAGCGCGAGATCGGCTGGCCGCTCGAGGAGCTGTGGGCGACGGGCGAGCTGCTGTCCGACGCCTCCGACCTGGAGGGCGGGGCGGTCGTGCTGGTCCTCGACGAGCCGGCCGAGGAGGTGCCGTGGCTGGCCCTCACGCCGGCCAGCGCCTTCGTCGGCGACCGGCTGCGGCTGGCCAAGCGGCCGCTCGCCTGGAGCTGCCGCCCGACCGCCTGGCCGGCCTGGAACCACGAGAACCGCCGGCTCGTCCGCTACTGGTCGGCGGCCGACGGGCTCGACGATCCGGTGGTCGAGGCCCTGCGCACCGGCGACGTCGCCGGGCTGCCGGTCGTCGAGCCCGAGCCGGGCGAGCTGGCCGCCCAGCTGCGCAAGGAGCTCGACGTGTCCCGCCGCCACCTCGACGCCACGCTCGACAGCTACTGGGACGGCGACTGGCGGCGCGAGCACAAGGGCTTCGCCGTGGGCCCCGAGGACCACCTGTGGCGGGCCGCCCAGGCCGTCCGCGAGATCAGCGACGCGCTCGACCGCTTGGAGCCGGGCGCCTGACGACCCGGACGCCCGCCATCCGGCGCACCGGGCCGGCCCGGGTGTCGGCGGCCCCGCTCCGGGCGCCGATCCGGCCACAGGATCCGCACCCGGAGCGGGGTCCGCCGCGACCACGAGCCTGCCGCGACCACGAGCCCGCCGCGATCAGCGGCCCGCGACGATCACGGGTTCGCGCTCAGCGGTTGGCGCCCTCCAGCGACCCGGTCGTCTGCCCCGCCGGGTCGGCGATGATGCACACCAGCTCGCGGTCGCCTTGCTCCCACGACCCGGCGGTCGGCTCGAGCGTCGAGTAGACGAGCTCCGACTGGTCGTACGGCACGCCGACGAAATCCGCGAACGCGCCCCCGCACTGCTCCTCGGTGACCTGGGTGAAGTCGCCGGGGAACTCGTCCCCCGGCACCTGGTACGTGTGGTAGATCTCGCCGTCGTGCGGCTCGTCGCACGGCACGAGCGGCAGGGAGTCGACTTGGCCGGCCTCCGTGGTGCTGTCGATGCAGTCGCCGACCTCGACGTCGAACACGCTCTCATCCCCGCCCTCGGTCACCTGCCCCGTCTCGTCGCGCTCGGGCTCGTCGTCCGAGCAGGCTCCGAGGCCGACGGCGAGCAGACCGGCGAGCGCCGCTGAGCCGATCAGCGACGCGGGACGCTTGCGAACTGACACAGCTACCTCCGTGGGTGGCCCGGGACGGGGGTCATCGCCGGGAGCCGCGCAGATTAGCTGGGCGCGTATCTCTTGTTACCGCGCGCGGTCGTAGGTCACATCACGTGGGCGAGCTCAGGCCTGGAGCGTCAGGATGTGCGCCACCTGGCCCCGGGTGGGGTCGAGGCGGACGTACGGGTTCGGGCCGTCCCACGTGTAGGTCTCGCCGCCCAGCTCGTCGGCGGCCGTGTAGGGCCCATGGGTCGGCATGCCGATGGCCGCCAGGTCGAGGCCGAGCACGGTCTCCTGGGGGTGGTGCGGGTCGAGGTTGACCACGACCAACATGAGGTCGCCCTCGGCGGCGTGGCCCCGCGACCACACGAGGAACCGGTCGTTGGCCGAGTGGTGGAAGCGCACGTTGCGCAGCCACCGGAAGGCTGGGTGCCGCCGCCGGATGGCGTTGACCTGGGCGATGAACGGGGCCATCGAGTCGGGTCGCCCCCAGTCGCGCCGGCGGATCTCGTACTTCTCGGAGTTGAGGTACTCCTCGTTCTCGTCGCTCGCCGGCTCGTTCTCGTAGAGCTCGTAGCCGCTGTAGATGCCGTACGACGGGACCAGCGTGGCGGCCAGCACGAACCGCAGTAGGAAGGCGGCGGGCGGCCCGTGGCGCAGCGGCCCGGACAGGATGTCGGGCGTGTTGGGCCAGAAGTTGGGCCGCATGTACTCGGCCAGCGGCCCGTGGGCCAGCTCCTCGACGTACTCGCGCAGCTCCCAGGGCTCGGTGCGCCACGTGAAGTAGGTGTAGCTCTGGGTGAAGCCGACCTCGGCCAGCTTGGCCATCACCGCCGGGCGGGTGAACGCCTCGGACAGGAAGATCACGTCGGGGTGGTTGCGGTGGATCCGCTCGATGAGCCACGCCCAGAACGCGATCGGCTTGGTGTGGGGGTTGTCGACCCGGAAGATGCGGACGCCCTCGCCGATCCAGTACCGCAGGATGTCCCGGCAGGCCTTCCACAGCGCCACCCGGTCGGCGTCGCGCTCCGGCCAGAAGTTGATCGGGTAGATGTCCTGGTACTTCTTGGGCGGGTTCTCGGCGAAGCGGATGCTGCCGTCGGGCCGCCGGTGGAACCACTCGGGGTGCTCGGTCACCCAGGGGTGGTCGGGCGAGCACTGGAGGGCGTAGTCGAGCGCCACCTCCAGCCCCAGCTCGGACGCCCGGTCGCGGAACCGGCGGAAGTCCTCGATCGTGCCCAACTCGGGGTGGATGGCGGTGTGCCCGCCCTCGGGCGAGCCGATGGCCCACGGGCTGCCGGGGTCGCCCGGCTCGACCGTGAGCGTGTTGTTGCGGCCCTTGCGGTCGGTCTTGCCGATCGGGTGGATGGGCGGCAGGTAGACGACGTCGAAGCCCATCTCGGCGATGGCGGGGAGGCGGTCCATCGCCCCGACGAAGCCGCCCTCGCTGCGGGGAAAGAACTCGTACCAGGCAGAGAACCCGGCCCGCTCGCGGTCGACCCACAGGCCGACCGGCTCGCTGGCCGTCAGGTCGGCGTCGGGCAGGTCACCGACCAGCTCGGCCACCCGGTCGTCGAGCCCGGCGTTGAGGCGGACGTGCAGGCTGCAGCTGGTGCGGCGCAGTCCGGCTGCGGCATCCAGCACCCGCTTGCGCGCCCGCCCCGGCAGCTGGCTTGCCAGCGCCTCGAGGATCCGCGCCCCCTCCTCGAGCTCGACCTCGACGTCGTCGCCGGCCGCCACCCGGATCTCGATGTCGTGTCGCCAGGTGGCGAACCGGTCGCGCCAGGCCTCGATCACCAGCTCGTGGGCGCCCACGGCGGACGGGGTCAGCTCGCCCTCCCACCGGTCGTTGCCGACGTCGCGCAGGGGGGCCGAGTGCCAGGTGCGCTTGCCGGCCCGGCGCCAGCGGACCCGGGCCGCCAGCCGGTCGTGCCCGTCCTTGAAGATCGTCGCCGAGACCGGGACGCGCTCGCCGACGACCGCCTTGGCCGGGTACCGGCCCGACGGCGTGCGCGGGTGGATGTCGTCGATCACGATGCGGGCGAGCACGCGTGTCAGCGTACGCGGCCGCCCGCGGTGGCCGAGCCGCCACCCGGCGGCCGGTCGGCCGCCGGGTGGCCGCCTACCAGAGCGTCGACAGTGAGGCCGCAGCGCCGCTCAGCACCAGCTCGCAGCGCCGGCGGACGGCGTTTAGCGTGGCGGCCCGCTGTCGATGAGCACGAGAGATGGGTGTCATCATTGGTCGCTCGGGTCGATAGCGGCCGCCCCGATTCGCGGCGCGCGGGCGCCCGGGGACTGGCTACCGTGCGCGCCCGATGAAGGCGCTGCGCAGCTTCACCGTCCGCCCCTCGCTGCCCCCCGAGCTGAGGGCGCTGGAGGATCTGGCGTTCAACCTGCGCTGGTCCTGGGACGATCGGACGCGCGACCTGTTCCGCTGGGTCGACCCCGACCTGTGGGACGCCAGCGTCCACGACCCGGTCCGCATGCTGGGCCTGGTCAGCCGCGAGCGGTTCGAGGCGCTGGCCGCCGACCCCGGCTTCAAGCGGTTCCTCGGCGAGGTGCGCGAGGAGCTGCGCCGCTACCTGGAGGGCGACCGCTGGTTCCAGGCCCGGGGCGCCAGCCCCCTGCGATCGGTCGCCTACTTCTCCCCCGAGTTCGGCATCGCCGAGGCGGTCCCCCAGTACTCGGGCGGGCTGGGCGTGCTGGCCGGCGACCACCTCAAGTCGGCAAGCGACCTGGGCGTCCCGCTGGTCGGCGTCGGCCTGCTCTACCGGCACGGCTACTTCCGCCAGAGCCTCGACGCCGAGGGCTGGCAACAGGAGCGCTACCCGCTGCTCGACCCCCACGTCATGGCGCTCACGCCCTGCGCCGGCGTGCGGGTGACGGTCGACCTGGCCGGCGAGCAGCTCGTGGCCCGGGTGTGGAAGGCCGAGGTGGGTCGCGTCCCGCTGTACTTCCTCGACGCCGATCTGGAGGAGAACTCGCCGGCCTGCCGGGAGGTCACCGACCGCCTGTACGGCGGCGACACCGAGCACCGGCTGCGCCAGGAGATCCTGCTCGGGATCGGCGGCGTCCGGGCCCTCCAGGCGGTGGGCGTCGACGCCCAGGTGTTCCACACCAACGAGGGCCACGCCGGGTTCCTCGGGCTCGAGCGCATCCGCCAGCACGTCGTCGAGGGCGGCCTCGGCTACCGCGAGGCCATCGAGGCGGTCCGGGCCGGCTGCATCTTCACGACCCACACGCCCGTGCCGGCCGGCATCGACCGCTTTCCCCGCGAGCTGATGGAGAAGTACTTCAGCTCGTGGTGCCAGGAGGTCGGGGTCACGCTCGACGACCTCATGGACCTCGGCCACCGGCCCGGCGACGCCGCCGACGAGCGCTTCAACATGGCCGTCATGGGCCTGAAGCTGGCCGGTCGCTCCAACGGCGTGGCCGAGCTGCACGGCCGGGTCAGCCGCGACATGTTCTGCGACCTGTGGCCCGACTTCCCGGCCGACGAGGCGCCGATCGGGTCGATCACCAACGGCGTCCACGCCCACACCTGGACCTCCCCCGAGATCGACGACCTGCTCACCCGGTACGTGCTGCCGGAGTGGCACGAGGCCGGCCCCGACCGCTGGGCCCGCATCGCCGACGCCCCCGACGACGAGCTGTGGCGGGCCCGCGAGCAGGGGCGCGAGCGGCTGGTCAGCTTCGTGCGCCGCCGGCTGCGCGAGGGGGCCCAGGCCCGGGGCTTCTCGGGCTCCGACGTCGCCTGGTCCGACCAGGTCCTCGACCCCCGGGTGCTGACCGTCGGGTTCGCCCGCCGGTTCGCCACCTACAAGCGGGCCACGCTGCTGCTGTCGCAGCCCGACCGGCTCCGGCGGTTGCTGCTCGACGAGGAGCGGCCCCTGCAGCTCGTGTTCGCCGGCAAGGCCCATCCGGCCGACCAGGCCGGCAAGGAGATGATCCAGCGGATCGTCGAGTTCTCGTCCGACCCGGCCATCCGCCACCGGTTCGTGTTCGTCGACGACTACGACATCGCCGTCGCCCGCGCCCTGTACCAGGGCGCCGACGTGTGGCTGAACAACCCACGCCGGCCGCAGGAGGCGTGCGGCACCTCCGGCATGAAGGCGGCGCTCAACGGCGGCCTCAACCTGTCGATCCTCGACGGGTGGTGGAACGAGATGTTCGACGGCGACAACGGGTGGGCGATCTCGTCCTACGAGGACGTCGCCGACCTCGCCCGGCGCGACGAGCTCGAGGCCAGCGCTCTGTTCGACCTGCTCGAGTCGCAGGTGGTCCCGCTGTTCTACGAGCGCTCGGGCTCGTCGGTGCCGCATGGCTGGCTGCGGAAGGTCAAGGCGTCGCTGGCGTCGCTGGGCCCCCGGGTGACCGCCTCCCGCATGGTCGGCGACTACGTCGAGCGCCTGTACGAGCCGACCGCCGCCCACGCCGACGCCCTGACCGCCGACGGCTGCGCCCGGGCCGTGGCGCTGGCCCGGTGGAAGGAGCACGTGGTCGACGAGTGGCACGGCGTGCACGTCGACCGGGTCGAGGCCGTGGACGAAACGGGCGGCGGCGACAGCGGCGACACCGAGGAGGCCGCCGGCCACGCCGGAGCCCCGGCCGGCGGCCAGCTGGTCGACGACGCGGTCGCCATCGCCGAGCTGGGCGGCCGGCGCACGGTGTCGGCCATCGTCGCGCTCGGCGGGCTCACGTCCGACGACGTCGACGTGCAGCTGCTGCACGGCCCGGTCGGCGCGGGCGAGGAGCTGACCGAGTGGACGGCCGTGTCGATGGTGCCGGTGGCGGAGGCCGACGCCGACCACGCCCGCTACGAGGGGACGTTCGCCTGCGAGCGGGCGGGTCGCTACGGGTTCACGGTACGGATCGTGCCCCGGCACCCCGACCTGATCGCCGAGACCGACCTGGGCCTCGCCGCTTGGGCCTGACGGGCCGCCCGGGCGCCCCGGGGGCGGTGGCCGCCGCGACAGCTAGCCGGCGCCCGGGGCCGTGGGCCAGCCGCGGTCCGGCCCGTCCGAGGGCGGGAGGGCCGGCGGCGAGGCCTCGGCCGCTCCCGGCGGGCCCGGCGGCGGCACGTCCGGATGGCCGGATCCCAGGCCGGCCGTGCCCGCGCCCGGCGGGCCCGGATGGCCGGATCCCAGGCCGGCCGTGCCCGCGCCCGGCGGGCCCGGATGGCCGGATCCCAGGCCGGCCGTGCCCGCGCCCGGCGGGCCCGGGTAGGCCGACCCCGGGTAGGCCGACCCCGGGGAGCCGGCCCCCGGATAACCGGATCCCGGGTAGGCCGATCCGGGGTGGCCGGCGCCCGGGCCGGCCGTGCCCGCGCCCGGCGGGCCCGGGTAGGCCGACCCCGGGGAGCCGGACCCCGGATAACCGGATCCCGGGTAGGCCGATCCGGGGTGGCCGGCGCCCGGGCCGGCGAGGCCCGGCGTGACCGCGATCCTCGCCGCCTGGCGCCGGCTCAGCCCCTGGACGAGGACGGCCGCCAGCACGGCCGCGGCCGCCAGCACGAAGAACGCCACGGCCGCCAGCCGGTCGGACGTGATGGCGTCCTCGACGGCGGCCCGGCCGCGGATCAGCTCGTCGTCCTCGGGGAACAGCACCTGGCTCACGCCGAACAGGGCGGTCCCGATCCCGTAGACGACCGCCCAGACGACGACCAGCGGGTCCCCCCGGCCGGCCGCGGGCGCGGTGCGGGGGTCCGACGCCCTGCTCGACTGGAACAGCTGTATGCCGGGCAGCACCCAGTTGGCGCAGGGGATGAACCATCCGGCGATCGCCCATTCGGCGCCGAGGCCGTGCCGCCCGCCCAGCGCCTCGGCGTTCCGGGCGTGGCGGAACTGCCAGGGGATGAAGACGGCCGCCGAGGCCACCGTTCCGAGCACGTACAGCAGCGTAACGGCCGCCACCCGGTCGTCGGCCCGGTCGATGGCGGCGAGCTGACCGAGCCCGAACCCGTCGCCGTTCAGGAAGTCGTCGATCTCGCTCGCCCGGCCGAGGAACCCGGCGACGCCCAGGAGGCACACCACGGCCGTGACGCCCAGCACGATCGACGCGGCCAGAGCCAGGCCCTGGAGCGGCTGCGGCCGCCGCCCGGTGGGGATGCCGAGGGCGTAGGGGGCCGGGCCCGGCGATCCCGACGGGACGGGCGGCGGAGGGAGGGCGCTCACCGCATCACCGGCCGACGAAGGTGGCCTTGCCGGGGCCGTGCTCGAGGAACGACGCCACGCCGATCCGGGCGTCCTCGGTGGCGAACACCTCGGCGAACAGCTCCTGCTCGAGGGCCAGCCCGTCGGCGAGCGAGCCGTCGAGCCCGGCGTCGATGGCCCGCTTGGCCAGGCCCTGGGCGACGACGGCGCCGCGGGCCAGCTCGGCGGCCCGCGCCAGTGCCCGGTCGAGGGCTTCGCCGGCCGGCACGACCTCGTCGACCAGGCCGATGCGGAGCGCCTCGTCGGCCGGCACCTGGCGGCCGGTGAACACCAGGTCCTTGGCCCGGGCCGGGCCGACCAGCCGGGCGAGGCGCTGGGTGCCGCCGCCCCCGGGGATGATGCCGAGCAGGATCTCGGGCTGCCCGAGCTTGGCCCGATCGGACGCCACCCGCAGGTCGCAGGCCAGCGCCAGCTCGCAGCCGCCACCGAGGGCGAACCCCTCGATGGCGGCGATCACGCAGCGGGGGATGGTCGCCACGGCGTTGAGCGCCGCCAGGAACCGGCCGCCGACGGCGCGGGCCTCGTCGGACCCGCCGAACTCGGAGATGTCGGCCCCGGCGGCGAAGATGCGGTCACCGCCGGTGATCACAACGGCCCCCGGCGGGTCGTCAGTCAAGGCCCGCGCCGCAGCCTCGAGCTCGGCCAGCAGGGCCCGCGACAGGGCGTTGACCTTGGGGTTGTCGAGGCGGAGGACGGCCACGCCGTCGTCGCGCCGCTCGGTGCGCACCAGCGGATCGCCAGACATGCCTGAACCCTACGGGGGCGCCCGCCGCCGCTACGAGTCGGGGCGACCCGGTGCCGCCGCCCGGGCGCGGGCCGGTGCCGCCGTTCAGCCGGGCGGCTCGGGCGCTCCCGGCCGCGTCGGGCCCGCCTGGCCGCCGGACGGGCGGGGCGCCCCGCCGCTCAGCCGGGCGGCTCGGGCGCCGGGTCGAGGTCGCCGAGCAGCTCGTCGGCCGCCGACCACGGGTCGGCGTTGCCGCGGGCGATCGCCTCGGCCAGCTCGGCGGCCCGCGGCCCGTCGGTGGCGGCCCGGGCCCGGGCCATCAGCGCCGCGACGACGAGCCGGGTCACCTCGTCGGCCGCCCGCCGCCGGCGCCGCTCGGCCAGGCCGCCGCCGGCCTCCAGGTGGGCGCGGTGGGCGCCGATCGCCCGCCACACCTCCTCGACGCCCCGGCCGGTCGTCGCCGTCGTGGCCACGACCGGGGGCCGCCAGCCGCCGTCGCCGGACCCGGCCAGGTCGAGCATGCGCTCCAGGTCGCGGACGGTCTCGTCCGCCCCCGGCCGGTCGGCCTTGTTGACGACGAACACGTCGGCGATCTCCATGAGCCCCGCTTTGTTGGCCTGCACGGCGTCGCCCCAACCGGGCGTGACCACGACGACCGTCGTGTCGCTCTGCCCCACGACCTCGACCTCGACCTGGCCGACGCCCACCGTCTCCAGCACCACCCACGGGAAGCCGACCGCGGTCAGCAGCCGCACGGCCTCGGGGGCGGCGACCGCCAGGCCGCCCAGGTGGCCTCGGGACGCCATGGACCGGATGAACACGCCGTCGTCGAGGGCATGGTCGCCCATGCGGACCCGGTCGCCGAGGATGGCGCCGCCCGAGAACGGCGACGACGGGTCGATGGCCAGCACGGCCACCCGGTCGCCGGTTCCCCGCACGGTGGCGACCAGGGCGCTGGTCAGGGTCGACTTGCCGGCACCGGGCGAGCCGGTGATGCCGATCGTGTAGGCGTCGCCGCCCAAGCCCCGGGTGAGGCGGCCCACCTGGCGGGCGCCGTCGCCGCCCCGCTCGACGATCGACAGCAGGCGGCCGAGCGCCGCCCGGTCGCCACCGCGGGCGGCGGCCAGCAGGTCGCCGGGAGAGGAGGCAGCCACGGCGACGAAACTAGCGGCGCCGCGCCCGCCGGCCGTCCGGGGCCGACCGCGGCCCGAGGGAACCGCCCGTGACGGGGCCGCCGGTCAGAGGCCGATGACGGTCTCGGTGGCGGCGCCGGCGTCGACGACCTCGGTGACGCCGGGCACCCGGTCCTTGAGGATCCGCTCGATGCCGGCCTTGAGCGTCACGGTCGACGCCGGACACGACGTGCACGCCCCGACCAGCTCCACGGTGACGACGCCGCGCTCGGCGTCGACGTCGCGCAGGAAGATGTCACCGCCGTCGGCCTGGATGGCCGGGCGGATGACCTCGATGACCTGCTGCACCTTGGCAGGGTCGATGGCGGCGGGTTCGGATTCGGCGGACAGCTCAGCCACGGCACTCCCTCGGGGACGGGCTCGGAGCATGGTCGCGGACCTGCGACACTGGAGGCAACACATCGGCGCCCGCTGGTGTTCCCGAGGGGATGTTCCCGGTTCGCCGGGCGGCGGCCCGGTCTGGGAACCTGGCCGCGTGCTCGCGACCGTCATCGCCCACCAGGGCGGCTGGGACGAGATCCTGTTCGTCGTCGTGCCCATCGTCATCTTCGCCGGCCTGCTGGCCGTGGCCAACCGGCGGGCGTCCCGCATCGAGGAGCAGCGCCACGAGGGCGACGACGGCCCCGGCGAGCCCCGCTAGGGGCGCCCGGACGCCGCCGGGTGGCTTCAGGCGCGTAACATCACGGCGATGCCCAGGCGGAACGGGCTCGCGGCGCTGGTCGCGGCCTTCGTGCTCGTGGCGCTGCCTGCCCTCGGGGGGTGTGCCGGCGGCGACGATGACGACGACGTCGCCACGCCTGACGCGCCCGCCGACGAGTCGAGCGACGCCGAGACCACCGCATCCTCCGAGACCACGACGACCACCGCCCCCGAGGCGGAGCCCGACGACCTCACCAGCCTCGTGGCCCAGGCCCGGGGGGCGATGATCGACGTCTGGGACACGCCGGTCGAGGCCGGCCAGCCCGCCCGCACCCTGCGGGCCGACGACGAGCCCAGCGGCCACGTCGTGCTGCTGGTCAGGCAGGAGCTGGGGCCCACCTGGCTCGAGGTCTACCTGCCCATCGACCCGGTCGGCACGACGGGGTGGATCCGGCGCGATGACGCCACGCTCAGCCGCCACCGGTTCCGCATCGAGGTGTCCCGGTCGGCCCACACGCTCACCGTCTACGCCGGGGAGGTGTCGGCCCTCGAGACGCCGGTGGCCATCGGGCCCGACGCCCCCGAGCCGGCCGACGGCCTCTACATCAAGGACCTGATCGAGACGCCCGACCCCTCCGGCCCCTACGGCCGCTACGCCTACGGGCTGTCGGGCTCGACCGCCCAGGCCGAGGACTTCGCCGCCGGGTCGGGCGTCGTCGCCATCCACGGCACGGACGACGAGTCGACGCTGGGCCGGGACGCCGACCGGGGGGCGCTGGCCATCGCGGCCGACGACCTCGACCGGCTGGTGGGCAGCATCGGGCTCCCGCTGGGGACGCCGGTCGAGATCCTCCCCTGACCCGACGCCGGGCGGCGCCGGCGGCGCGTCCCGGAGCCCGCCGCGGGGGCTCAGAGCCGGTCGAACCAGGCGGCGACGGCCTCGGCCACCTTCTCGTCGGCGCCCTTCAGCTCGTGGCGCCCACCCTCGATCCACACGTGGGTGACCGGGCCGGGGATGGCGGCCGTGTGGTGCTCGAGCTCCTCGGGCGAGCCGAACGGGTCGCGGGTGCCCGACACGAACAGGCACGGCACGTCGAGCGCCGGCAGGTGGTCGATGCGCAGCTTGTCGGGCCGGCCGGGCGGGTGCAGCGGGTAGGACACGAGCACGAGCCCGGCGGCCGGCAGCCCCTCGGCGACCGCCATCGAGCACATGCGCCCGCCCATCGACCGCCCGCCGAGCACGATGCGGTCGGGGGCGACGCCGGCGGACTCGGCCAGCGCCGCCGCCTCCTCCCGGACGCAGGCGATGAGCTTGGGGGCCCGGTCGGGGGCCTTGCGGCCCTCACGCCGGTAGGGGAAGTCGGCCCGGACCACGGGCACCGGCAGCGCCTTCTCGAGCGCGACCAGCGACGGGTGCTCCCGATCGCTCCCCGCCCCGGGGAACAGCAGGGCCGCGCCGGCTCGACTCATCCGGCGAGCAGGATACGGCGGGCCTCGGCCAGCTCGGCCAAGCGGCGGGCGGCGTCGGACCGGTCACCGCCGTGGTCGGGGTGGGCGCGGCGGACCAGGTCGCGGAACTGCTTCTGCACGGCCGCCCGCTCGGGCCGGCGGCCGTCGCGGGCCAGGTCGAGGACGCCGATGGCCCAGCCCACCGGGTCGCGGTAGGCGTCGGACGACCAGTCGTGGTGCTTGGCCAGGCCGGACAGGTGGGCCACCAGCGTGCCGTCGATCGCCCCGCTCCACCGCATCGCCTTGCGGATGGCCGCCATGACCGGGGTGCGGGGGCCGAGCGGCAGGGCGCCCGCCGCGTACACGGCGGCCAGGATGTGCTGAGCCGGCGAGCCCTTGTCGTCGATCTCGAACGCCAGCTCCTCGCCCTCGCCCCGCAGGCGGTGCACGCTGCGCTGGAGCCCGATGCGGTCGACCTGGAGACGGTGGCGCAGCCGGGGCTGGGGGATGCGCTGGCCCCGCTCGAGCTGGACGGTCAGCCGGTGCAGGTCGTCGAACAGCTCGGGGTCGAGGCCGGGCATGTGGGCAGCGACCACGCCGCCGAGCAGCAGGCCACCGAAGCCGGGCGCAGGGCTGACCGGCAGCTCCCGCTCGCCGAGGGCCACTCGGCGGGTCGGTGCGATCGCCCTCGAGTGGAACACCTCGAGCTGGGCGAGGATCATCGCCGTCATCCTAGGCGGCCGCCCCCGCCGAACCGCAGACGGAGAGGGGCCGAGAGATGCACCGCCGACCGCCGGGCGCCCCGCCGGACCGGGCTCGAACGTGCGGGCTCGGACGACGGGCTCAGACGAAGGGACGCAGCGACGTGCGGAGGCCGCTGGCCGCGGCCATGACCGCCTGCGTGTCCATGGCGTCGAGGTCCTCGTCGAGCAGGTCGGTCAGGGCGGTGACCCGCTCGCGCAGGTGGTCCCAGTCGCGGGCGTCGAGCCCGTAGGGCGGGTCGCTGTCCTCGGCCGCCTCGGACATGTCGAGCAGCCGCCTCCACGCCTCGTGGTCCTCGGGGTCGGTGCGCAGCCGGTCGGCGGCCACGAACAGCTCGCCCAGGATCTCGGCGCCGGACTCGCCCTCGTCGGGCTCGGCCGGCAGCTCGTGGGGATGGGCGGCCTTGTCGACCAGCTCGTCGACCTTCTCCTCGTCGTCCGCGTAGACGAACAGCTCGTCGCCGTCCCAGCCCCAGTCGATGTCGGCCTCGTCGAGCAGGTCGGTCAGCGCCGCCACGCGATCGTCGTCCCACTCGGACACGTCGTAGGCGACCTGGTCGCGGTCGGGGTCGAGCGTGACGACCTCGACGTCATCGTCGTCGCCCTCGCCGCCATCGTCGACCGAGCCCTCGACGGCGTCGAGCACCGCCTCGACCGCCTCGCGGTCGGCGTCGGCCACGTGCAGCGCCGTGTCGACCCACCAGTGGGGGATGCCGGCCTCGCGCAGCCGGTCGGTGACCGCGTCGCGCTCGATGTCGCTCCAGGTCTCGAGCTCGAACACCAGCTCGTCGTGGGCGTCCTCGGGCGCGTCGGCCCCGCCCTCGAGGCCGCCGGGCTCGGGCTCCAGCGGCTCGCCGGGGAGGCCCGACAGGACAATGCCGATCTCGTCGTCCTCGCCCTGGCTGTAGGGATCGGTGAGCTGGCCCACGGCCGACCATTCAACCAGGCTGGCCAGGAGCGCGGGGCATCAACACGGCTATCGTCCGACCATGGCCGAGAAGCAGCGTCCCGACAGGAACCTCGCCCTCGAGCTCGTGCGGGTCACCGAAGCCGCCGCCCTCGCCGCCTCCCGGTGGATGGGCCGCGGCGACAAGAACGGGGCCGACGGCGCGGCCGTCGACGCCATGCGGATCGTGCTCGACTCGGTGCCCATGGACGGCCTCGTCGTCATCGGCGAGGGCGAGAAGGACGAGGCGCCGATGCTCTACAACGGTGAGAAGGTGGGCGACGGCTCCGCGTCCGCCACCGACGTCGCCGTCGACCCCATCGACGGCACGACGCTGACGTCGCTCGGGCGGGGCAACGCCCTCTCGGTCATCGCCGTGTCCGAGCGGGGCACGATGTTCGATCCCGGCCCGTGCGTGTACATGGAGAAGGTGGCGGTCGGGCCCGCCGCCAAGGGAGCCATCGACATCACCAAATCGCCCAGCGAGAACGTGGCGGCCGTCGCCGAGGCCAAGGGCGAGAACGTCCGCGACATCACGGTCGTCATCCTCGACCGGCCCCGCCACGAGGACCTGATCGCCGAGATCCGCTCGACCGGGGCCCGCATCCGGCTCATCCCCGACGGCGACGTGGCCGGCGCCATCCAGACGGCCTGGCCCGAGTCGGGCGCCGACATGCTCTACGGCATCGGCGGCACGCCCGAGGGCGTCATCAGCGCCGCCGCCCTCAAGTGCATGGGCGGCGAGCTGCAGGGGCGCCTGTGGCCCCGCAACGACGAGGAGCGCCGGGCGGCCATCGAGGCCGGCTACGACCTCGACCGGGTGCTCACCACCGACGACCTGGTGGGCGGCGACAACTGCTTCTTCGCCGCCACCGGCATCACCGACGGCGAGCTGCTGCGGGGCGTGCGGTTCGGGCGCAACGGCGCCCAGACCTCGTCGTTGGTCATGCGGTCGAAGTCGGGCACGGTCCGCACCATCCAGGCCATCCACCGGCTGGAGAAGCTGGCCGAGTTCTCGGCCATCGACTTCAACTGACCGCGGCCGAGGCACCCCGAGCGGCCGGCCCGCGCTCGGAGCCGGCCGCTCGGGGGCCGCTCCGCGCTCAGAGCCGGCTCGACACCAGCGCCGCCACCCGCCGCCGCAGGCCCCGGGGGGCGAGCGGGATGGCGGCGGCCACCGCCTTGTTGGGCCAGCCCGTGACCACCCAGGGCTTGCCGGCCCGGGCGGCGGCCAGCGTCTCGCGCACGCACTCCTCGGCCGTCTGCCAGAGCGGGCCGGGGATGCGCCGGCCCTCGATGCCAGCCCGCTGCTGGAACTCGGTGTGGGTGAAGCCGGGGTGGACGACCGTGAGCGTGACGCCGGTGCCGGCCAGCTCGGCGTGGATGGCCTCGCTGAACAGGCTCACGAACGCCTTGGTGGCGCCATAGGTGGCGTTGCCGGGACGCGACTGGAGCCCGGCCACCGACGACACGTTGATCACCGTGCCCCGGCCCCGGGCGATCATCGGGCCCAGGGCGGCGTGGGTGAGCCGGACGACCGCCACGACGTTGAGCCGGATCTCCCGCTCCTCGCCGTCGCGGTCGAGCTCGACGAACGAGCCGTAGGTGCCGAAGCCGGCGTTGTTCACCAGCAGGTCGATCGGCCGGCCGCCCGACTCCCCGGTCTCGGCCAGGCGGGACTCGACGGCGGCCAGCTGGGCCGGGTCGGTCAGGTCGGCCGGCAGGACCTCGACCTCGACGCCGTGGCCGGCCTCGGCCACCTCGCGGGCCAGGTCCTCCAGGCGGGCCTTGTCGCGGGCGACGGCCACGATGTGGGTGCCCTGGGCGGCGAGCTGCCGGGCCATCTCCCGGCCGATGCCGGCGGAGGCCCCGGTGATCAGGGCGGTGCGCCAGGGCGCCGGGGCGCGCCCGCGGCCGGTCGCAGGGTTGGGGTCGGTCACGCGGGCAGCGTAGATCGTGCCGCCCGGCGGGCGCCGGGCTCAGCCGAGGTCCGGGCCCGTCGGCGTGATGCGCAGGCGGCCGGTGGCGTCGCCGCGCAGCACCCGCACCGCCAGCTGGCCGTTGGCCAGCGACGCCTCGGCGTGGGCGCCGAAGCCGGGCGGCAGGTCGACCTCGCGCTCGTAGCCCCCGTAGTCCCACTCGTGGATCAGGTAGTCGCGCGGGGCGGCCGAGCGGAGGTGGGCCGTGATCCGCAGCTGGCCCGGGCCGACGTCGATGGCCACGTCCTCGGGCTGGACCGCGGGCAGGGGCGCCACGACCACCAGGGCGGCGTCGGTCTCGTACAGGTTGACCGGCACCGTCTGCGGGACCATGAACTCCTCGGCCGCCTCGGTGGCGGCGGTGACGGCGGCCTGCTTGGTCTGATCGGGAGACATGGAGGGTGCCTACCCGGCGCCCCGGGCGGCCAGACAGCTGGACGCCTCGGACGCGTCCCGCCCACCTACCCGAGCGGGCGATGCCAGCGCCGCCAGCCGGGCGCCGGCGTGCCGGTGGGCCGCCAGCCGGCGCCGGCCAGCAGGGCGGTGGCGTCCGGGGTCTCGGGGGCCACGGCCTCGAGGGCCGCGGACCCCCGGGTCCGGGCCTCGGACTCCACGGCGGCCAGCAACCGGCCGCCGACGCCCTGGCGGCGGGCGCCCTCGGCCACGGCCAGCCAGGCGAGGTGGGTGACCGGCCCCACGGTCCAGCCGTGGGCGGCGCCCACCAGCTCGCCGTCCCGCCGGGCGCCGACCGCCAGCTCCCCCGCCCCCGGCTCCCCCACGGCCGGCCCCGCGGACGTCGCCAGGGCCGGCCCCGCACCCGCCGGCGACTCGTCCGGGGGTCCGACCGGGGGCTCGACCGGGGTCGGCGCCGCCGGTGGCTCCCCCGGCACCCGCAGCGACCAGGCCAGCAGGCGGGCCGCCTCGGGGTCCGGGCGGACGCCGACGGTCAGCTCCAAGGGCAGGCCGCCCCGGCCCACCACCGGAGCGGGGCCCAGCGGGGCGTCCGCGATCGGCCGCCACACACGGCCGGTCTCCTCCCGTTCCTCCCGCAGCAGGTGGAGGCGGTCGACCGTGACGTCGAGCCGGGCGTCGGCCAGGGCGGCGAGGGCGGCCGGGATGCGCTCGGGCGCCAGCTCGTCGGCCAGCGTCACGTGAGGGACGAACGGGTGGGTCAGGGCCCGGGCCAGCGGCGGGCGGAACACCCGGTCGCGCAGCGCCACGACGCCCTCGGCGTCGCCGCCGACCGCCAGGTACACGACCGGCGTCACCGGGTGGAACGTGGCCGGCGGCCCGAGCCGCAGCCGCAGCGGCGTCGAGGCGGCGGCCGCAGCCCGCAGCACGCCCAGCGCCTCGGGAAGCCGGTCGACCGGCACGTTCACCGGCGGGACGAGCGTCAGGTGGGCCGGGATGCGCCCCAGCGCCCCGTCGCCCAGCGCCCGCCGCAGCGCGTCGACCTCGGCGGCCGCCGGCCCGGGCACCAGGAGCGCAACGCCGAGCCGCATCCGGGGCATGGCGACAACCTAGACCGGGGCGCGGCGGTTCACGGTTCGCCGAGGTCCGGTCCACCGGCCCGGCGGGCCGTGCCACGCTGGGGCGCGGCGGGATCGGGCGGCGGACCCGACGACCCGTCGCCGGCACCATGCCGTGGCCGGGCGACCCCCGGGTGGGCGGGACGCGGGGGTCGCCCGGCCAGACCCTGCCGACGGCCGCGCCGACCGCCCGCGGGCGGGACGGGGTGGCACGCGGCGGATGACCGAGGGAGCAGGCGGCCCAGCCGGCTCTCAGCCGGCGGCCGGGCTCGCCCCGGCGGCGACGAGGCGCACGTGCGCCCGCCGCATGGCGGCTTCGGCCTCGGCGTCGTGCTCGCGGGCCAGCGTCGCCTCGGCCCGGGCCTTGGCGTCGCGGGCCCGCTCCACGTCGATCTGGTCGGACAGCTCGGCGACATCGGACAGGATCGTCACGGTGTCGTTCGACACCTCGACGAACCCGCCGTGCACGGCGGCCACCTGGTCGCCGGACGCCGTCCGGATGGTGACCTGGGCGATCTCCAGCGCCCCCACGAACGGCGCGTGGCCGGCCAGGAAGGCGATGTCGCCGCCGCCGACGGTCCGGGCGATGACCATCTCGGCCTCGCCCTGGTAGAGGATCCGCTCGGGCGAGACGAGATCGACCTGCAGCGGCACCTCAGCTCCCCGACTGCTTGCGCAGCTGCTCGGCCTTGCGGCGGACGTCGTCGGCGCCGCCCACGTTGAGGAACGCCTGCTCGGGGAGGTCGTCGAGCTCGCCGTTGACCAGCTGCTCGAACGAGTCGACGGTCTCGCTCACCGGCGTGAAGATGCCGGGCAGGCCGGTGAAGTTCTCGGCCATGAACATCGGCTGCGACAGGAAGCGCTGGATCTTGCGGGCCCGGGCCACCGTCACCTTGTCCTCCTCCGACAGCTCGTCGAGACCGAGGATGGCGATGATGTCCTGCAGCTCGCGGTAGCGCTGGAGGATCTCCTGCACGCGCCGGGCGATGGCGTAGTGCCGTTCGCCCACCACGTCGGGCTGGAGGATGGTCGACGTCGAGGCCAGCGGATCGACCGCCGGGTAGATGCCCAGGGCGGCGATGTCGCGGGACAGCTCGGTGGTGGCGTCGAGATGGGTGAACGTCGTGAACGGCGCCGGGTCGGTGTAGTCGTCGGCCGGCACGTACACGGCCTGCATCGAGGTGATCGACCGACCGCGGGTCGAGGTGATCCGCTCCTGGAGCTCGCCCATCTCGTCGGCCAGCGTCGGCTGGTAGCCCACGGCCGAGGGCATGCGGCCCAGCAGCGTCGACACCTCGGAGCCGGCCTGCACGAACCGGAAGATGTTGTCGATGAACAGCAGCACGTCGAGGCCGCGCTGGTCGCGGAAGTACTCGGCGATGGTCAGCGCCGAGAGGGCGACCCGCAGGCGGACGCCCGGCGGCTCGTCCATCTGCCCGAAGACCAGGGCGGTCTTGGGGAGGACGCCGGACTCTTCCATCTCGAGGTAGAGGTCGGTGCCCTCGCGGGTCCGCTCCCCCACGCCGCCGAACACGGACACGCCGCCGTGCTGCTCGGCCACGCGGCGGATCATCTCCTGGATGAGCACGGTCTTGCCCACACCGGCCCCGCCGAACAGGCCGATCTTGCCGCCCTGCAGGTAGGGGGTGAGGAGGTCGATGACCTTGATGCCGGTCTCGAACACCTCCTTCTTGGGCTCGAGGGCGTCGAAATCGGGGGCCTCGCGGTGGATCGGCAGGTAGGCGTCGATCTTCGACTCGTCCAGCTCGGCGACGTCGAGAGGCTGGCCGATCACGTTGAGGACGTGGCCGAGCACGCCGTCGCCCACCGGCATGGTCAGGCCGGTGCCCAGGTTGCGGACGGTCGTGCCCCGGACCAGGCCGTCGGTGGGCCGGAGGCAGATGGCTCGGACCCGGGAGTCGCCGATCTGCTGGGCGACCTCGGCCCGCACCGGGATCTCCTCACCGCCCGACGTGATGGTCATCTCCAGGGCGGTGTTGATCGGGGGAACGGCGTCGGGCGGGAACTCGACATCGACGACCGGGCCGGCGATCGCGACGACCCGCCCCTCCTTGAGGGGGGTCTCGGTGCCGGCAGCGGACTCGGTGACGGTCATGGTTGCTCCTCTTGGCGGCTGGTGGGGGCGGCGGCGCTCACCGGCGCGCCCGATCGAGACGGTCGGACAGGATGTCGGCGGACATGAGGACGTGGTCGGCGAGCAGGTCGCCCTCGCTGGCCTGCGCGGCCCGCAGCGCCTCCGCGCCGCCGACGATCTCCATGATCTCGGTGGTGATGGCGTCCTGGCGGGCCCGGTTCATCTCCCGCGTGTAGCGGGTGATGAGCTCCTCGGCGTTGTCGGTCGCCGACTTCATCGCCCGCTGCTGGGCGGCCAGGAACGACGCCGCGCCGTCCAGCAGGGCGGCGAACAGGCGGGCCTCGGCGTAGCGGGGCAGCAGCCGGTCGAGGATCTCCTGCGGGTTCGGCTCGAACTCGTAGTCGGCGGTCGGCCCGTCGGCCGCGGCCTCGAGCATCGACGCGTCCAGGGGCACGAACCGCCGGACGACGACCCGCTGCGAGGCCGCGGACAGGAACTGCGTGTAGACCAGCTCGACCAGGTCGTACTCGCCGCCCGTGAACCGCTCGATGAGGAACTCGGCGATGCCCCGGGCGTCCTCGTAGGCGGGCTGGTCGGCGAAGCCCTCGAACCGACCGTCGATCTCCCACCCCCGGAACCGGAAGTAGCTGGTGGCCTTCTTGCCCACCGTGATCAGCCGGGTGGTGCGGCCCTCGGCCTGCTGGCGCTGCATGGACCGCTCGGCGGTCCGGATCACCGAGCTGTTGTAGGCCCCGCACAGGCCCCGGTCGGCCGCGACGACCACGTAGGCCACCGTCCGCACCTCGTCGCGCTCCTCGAGCAGCGGCGAGCCGCCGCCCGCCCCGGCCGCGGCCAGGTTGCGGATGACCTCGGTCAGCTTGTCGCTGTAGGGGCGGGCGGCCGAGGCCCGGGCCTGGGCCTTGGCGATGCGGCTGGCGGCGATGAGCTCCATCGCCTTGGTGATCTTCTTCGTGGACTGGACCGACCGGATGCGCCGGCGCAGCTCGCGTTCCTTGCCGCCGGGCATGGCCGCTACTCCCCGCTCGGGGCGGCGGCCTGGGCAGCGTCGGCCGCGGGCTCCGACTCGGCAGCCTGCCGGGCGGCCGCCTCGTCCGCGGCCTCCTCCCAGCGGAACTGCTCGGCGAAGGCGCGGATGGCGCCCTCGAACGCCTCCTGGTCGGGCAGGTCGCCGGTCTCCCGAATGTGGTCGAGCAGGTCGCGGTGCCGCGACCGGAACCACTCGAGCAGCTCGGCCTCGAACCGGCGCACCTCGCCCACCGGCACGGGGTCGAGGTAGCCGTTGGTGCCGGCGTACAGGGCGACGATCTGCTCCTCGACCGGCAGCGGGCTGTTCGGCGGCTGCTTCAGCAGCTCGACCAGACGGTAGCCCCGGTCGAGCTGGGCCTGCGACACCTTGTCGAGCTCGGAGCCGAACGAGGCGAACGCCTCGAGCTCGCGGAACTGCGACAGGTCGCCCTTGAGCGTGCCGACCGCCTTCTTCATGGCCTTGATCTGGGCGTCGCCGCCCACCCGGGACACCGACAGGCCGGTGTCGAAGGCCGGCCGGACGCCCGACTTGAACAGGTCGTCCTGCAGGTAGATCTGGCCGTCGGTGATCGAGATCACGTTGGTGGGGATGTAGGCCGAGATGTCGCCGGCCTTGGTCTCGATCACCGGCAGGGCGGTCAGCGAGCCGCCGCCGTTCTCGTCGGACAGCTTGGCCGCCCGCTCGAGCAGTCGGCTGTGCAGGTAGAAGACGTCGCCCGGATACGCCTCGCGACCGGGCGGGCGCCGCAGCAGCAGCGAGATCTGCCGGTAGGCCTCGGCCTGCTTCGACAGGTCGTCGTACACGACGAGGGCGTGGTCGCCGTTCTCCATCCAGTGCTGGCCCATGGCGCAGCCGGCGTAGGGGGCCAGGTACTTGAACGGCGAGGGGTCGGAGGCGCCGGCCACGACGACCACCGTGTAGTCGAGCGCGCCGTGCTCCTGGAGCGTGGCCACCGTGTTGGCGACCGTCGACTCCTTCTGGCCGACCGCCACGTAGATGCACTTCACGCCCAGCCCGCGCTGGTTGATGATCGTGTCGATGGCGATCGTCGTCTTGCCGGTCTTGCGGTCGCCGATGATCAGCTCCCGTTGGCCCCGGCCGATCGGCGTCATGGCGTCGATGGCCTTGATGCCGGTCTGCAGCGGCTGCTTCACCGGCTGGCGGCCCATGATGCCGGGCGCCTGGATCTCCATGCGGCGCTCGGTCACGTTGGTGATCGGGCCGCCGCCGTCGACCGGGTTGCCCAGCGCGTCGACGACGCGGCCGAGCAGGCCGTCGCCGACCGGGACCGACAGGATGCGGCCGGTGGCCTTGACGATCTCGCCCTCGCGGACGTCGGCGGCATCGCCGAGCACGACCGCACCGATCGAGTCCTCGTCGAGGTTCAGGGCCAGGCCGACGGCCCCGCTCTCGAACTCGACCAGCTCGTTGTAGGCCACCTCGGGCAGGCCCGACAGCGTGGCGATGCCGTCACCGACCTCGACGACGCGGCCGACCTGGGCGGTCTCGACCTCGGGCTTGAAGTCGGCGAGGTTCTTGCGCAGCGCCTCGGCGATGTCGCTGGTGTTGATGGTCAGCTCTGCCATCGTTCTCGTACGTCCTCGTTACTCGTGTCTCACAGCGCGTTGCGCAGCTGGTCGAGGCGGCTCCGCACCGACCCGTCGATGACGGTGTCGCCGACCTGGGCGACGATGCCGCCGATGACCGACGGGTCGACGACGACCTTGACCTCGACCTGCTTGCCGGTCGCCTCGTTGAGGGCCTTCGCCAACCGGTTGCGCTGGTCCTCGGTCAGGGGCACGGCCGAGCGCACCTCGGCCACCTCCTTCTGGGCCTCGACCGCGCTCATCTCGACCAGCTGGCGGATGATGGCCGGCAGCTCGCGGGCGCGCCCGGTGCCGACGACCATCGACACCAGCGCCACCGTGGTCGGGGACGCCTTGCCGCCGAGCAGGTCCTCGACGATCTGCTGGCGCCGGCTCGCCGGGATGCGCGCGTCGGTCAGGGCGTCGCGCAGCTCGTCGTTGCCCGTCAGGGTCTGGCTGAACCGGAACAGCTCGTCTTCGACCTCGCCGAGGGTGCCCTCGGCTCGGGCCACGGCGAACAGCGCCTCTGCATAGGCAAGTGTGCGATCGTCTGCCATGTCGGCGTCGCTCCTGGTGGGTGGTGGCAGCGCGCCCCCTTACGAGCGCTGCGCCGCCACGCGGTTGATGTAGTCCTCGACGAGCTGGGTCTGCGTGGCCCGGTCCAGGCTCTGCTGGACGATGGTCTCGGCCGCCCCGATGGCCAGGTCGGCCACCTCGCCCCGCAGGTCGCTCACGGCCTGGGCCTTCGCCGCCTCGATGTCGGCGACCGCCCGCTGGCGCATCTCGGCCAGCTCGGCCTGGAGGCGCTGCTCCTGGTCGCGCTTCAGCTGATCGGCGGTCTGGCGGGCCTCCTCGATGATGCGGCCGGCCTCGGCGCGGGCGTCGTTGAGCTGCGCCCGGTACTCGGCTAGCAGCTGCTCGGCCTCCTCGCGCTGCGACTCGGCGGCGGCGATGTCGGAGCGGATCTTCTCGGTGCGGTCGTTCATGGTCTTCTTGATCGTCGGAAGACCGAACTTGGCCACGAAGAAGAACACGACGATGAAGCCGACGGCGCCCCAGATGATCTCGTTGATCTCGGGGAGCAGCGGGTTGGGGGCCTCCTGGCAGTCGTCGATGTCCCCGCCGTCTTCGAGGATGTGGATGCACTCCTCGTTGGCGTGGTCGAGCTCGGCCTCGCCCTCCCCCTCCTGGGCGCTGGCCGGGTTGGCGAACCCCAGCACCGCCAGGACGGCGATCCCGAGCGCTGCCAGCAGCAGCAAGCTCCTCTTGCGTCGCATGGTGCGGTCGACCCCCGCCTCAGCCCTGGCCGAGGAAGAAGACGACGAAGCCGATGAGCGCCAGCGCCTCGACGAAGGCGATGCCGAGGAACATGGTCGTGCGGACCATGCCGGCCGCCTCGGGCTGGCGGGCCATGGCCTGGACCGACTGGCCCACGAGGTAGCCGATGCCGATGCCGGGGCCGATGGCGCCGAGGCCGTAGGTCAGGGCGGCCAGGCCGGTGTTGTCGATGCCACCGCTGGCGGCTTCCTGGGCCAGGACTGACAGGTGGGCAAGCATTGGTTGGCTTCTTTCTCCTGTTGACGGGTTGAGCGAATCAGACGGGTCGATGGTTCGGGGGCTCGGTGCTCGTCGCTCGTCGTGCTCGTCAGTGCTCGTGCGAGACGGCGGCACCGATGTAGACGCCGGCCAGCAGCGTGAACACGTACGCCTGCAGGAACGAGACCAGCAGCTCGAAGGCCGTGAAGAAGATGACGGCCAGCACCGGCAGCGGCAGGAAGATCACGTTCCACTTGGCGATCCACAGCGCCGAGGACAGCACGGCGAACGTGACCAGCAGGATGTGGCCGGCCAGCAGGTTGGCGAAGAGCCGGACCGTGTGGCTGAACGGCTGGACGATGAACTTGGAGATGAACTCGATCGGCACCACGAGCACCAGCAGCGCCGCCGGCACGCCCGGGGGCACGAGGGCGTGCTTGAGGTAGCCGATCGGGCCGTGCTCCTTGAAGCCCGAGCCGTGGTACAGCACGTAGGTCAGCAGGGCCAGGAACATCGGCACCGCGATGCGGGCCGTCGCCGGCATCTGGATGACCGGGATGATCTCGAAGATGTTGCAGAAGAAGATGAAGAAGAACAGCGAGATCAGATACGGCGTCCACTTGAGCCCGTCGGTGCCCATCGTCGGCATGACGATCTGGTCCTCGACGAACTCGACGGACAGCTCGGCCACGTTCTGCGCCCCGGTCGGGACCAGCTGCTTCTTGTTGCCCACGATGAAGATGAGCATCGTGAGCAGCGCCGCCAGGGCGTAGACGATCACGACCTTGTTGACGCCCAGCGTGTCGCCGCCGAACAGCTCGGGCCAGTTGACGATGTGGCTGAGGGGCGGGAACTCGGCTTCGGCGAAGATCACCGGCTCGCTGACTCCTTGGTCGTCGCTCCCGGCTTGAGCCCCGGGAAAGCGAGAGAGGCGGATACGTAGCGGAGCTCCCACAGGAGGAGCCCGAGATGGGTCACGATCAGGGTGAGGCCGAGCGGCAGGGGCTCGACCCACGAGGCGTCCTTCACGGCCATGACGGCCACGCCGATCAGCGCGATGCGCACCAGGTAGCCGAACAGCGCCGCGCCCATCACCAGCGCGTAGCTGATGCGGGCCGCGGCGCCGAGCAGCCACGCGGCGAGCAGGAAGTTCACGACGACGAGGCCGATGGCGTAGGCGGCCGAGGCCGCGCCGGCGACGCCCCAGGGCAGGGCGGCCAGCAGGACGATCACGGGCACGAACGGCAGCGCCCGCCGGACCATGTCGAACGCCACCTGGCGCTCGGGGGCCGGGCCGGCGTCGCTGGCGGCCAGGACGTCACTCACGTCTCGGCTCCCCCACCGGGTGGTGCCTCGCCTGCCGGCTGGCGGGACCGGGCCCACGGCCGGCCAGCCTCGAGCCGGCGCATCTCGCGGTCGTAGCCCAGCCACAGCTTCACGAAGACACCGGCCGCCCCCAGGGTGCCGAGCACGATCGTCAGCACGGGGCGGATGCCGATCCAGCCGTCGAGCACGTAGCCGACCCAGCCCAGCAGGAGCGGCGACGCCACGATCTCCACGGCCCGGGACAGGCCGTCGCTGTATCCCCTGTTGAGCTGCCGTCTCACGGCGAGATCGAACACTCGGTCGTCCCCGGTCTGGTCGGTGGAAACCCGGCTGGCCGGCATTGCTTGTGAACTGTTTCGCAATCTAGCGGAACACGACTACGGTCCGGCAAATCGCCGGGTGCACCGCACGCGGCGGGAGGTTAGCAAGGCTGCAACCTGTGATTTCGTTGACGCAAATCCCGGCACCCACCGGGGCGGCCAGGGGACGCGCAGGCGGGTGACCAGGAGCGGGGCCCAGCCGAGGCCGGGAGAAGGACCGGCGGGGGGGCGCCGACGGCCGGGGCGCGCCCGGCACACGCCGGGGCGCGTCAGGCGGGCGTCAGGGTCCCACCAGGTCGACGTCAGGCGCGGGCGGCCGGCTCCCGGGGCTGATCGGGGGCGGGGGGCGGCCCCGGCTGGGCGGACCGCCGGCTGCGGAGCCCCGGCCCGAACAGCGTGTAGAGCACGACGGCCAGCGCGGCCACGCCGGCGGGGATCAGCGCGTCGCCCCGGCCCGTGTAGGTGGGGAACAGCACGACGGCCGAGAGCAGCGCCGTCCACGTCCAGAGGATGAGCACGCTGCGCCGCTGGCCGTGGCCGAGCGCCATCAGCCGGTGGTGGAGGTGGCCCTTGTCGGCGATCGCCACGCCCGTCCGGCTCTTGGCCCGGCGCATGATCGCCCACGCCGTGTCGGCCAGCGGCACGCCCAGGATCAGCAGCGGCAGGAACAACGGGGCGAAGAAGAAGTA
>DATCLS010000095.1:0-21876 GCA_036563805.1 Acidimicrobiales bacterium
CGCCTCACCAGCGCCGTCCGCCGCCCCGGACGTGGCTCTGCCGACCGCCTCACCAGCGCCGTCCGCCGCCCCGGACGTGGCTCTGCCGACCGCCTCACCAGCGCCGTCCGCCGCCCCGGACGCGCCCTCCCCGTCCGCAGCCCCGGCCGCGGCCGCGCTGCCGCCGGGCTCACCGCCCGCCGCCGGCGCGGTGGCCGGGGACGGGGTGCGGGCCGAGGTCGGGGAGGGGCGGAGGGCGGCGAGGGCGGCACCGGCCCGGAGGGCCCGGTAGGGCAGGGCCGAGGCGAGGAGCCGGAGCTGGTCCGGGAGCCGGGCGGGCTGGCCGCTCGTGCGGCCCAGCTCGGCCAGCGCAGCGGCGTCGACCGCCAGCCCCACCGCCACCGGCGCCAGCGGCACCAGCGCGGCGACGAGCACCGGCACGGGCGCCCCCACGGCCACCACGGCCCCGGCGGCGAGCGGGAGGGCGGCGCCGAGCACGGCGTCGACCAGCGGCCGGGCCAGCGCCCACCGGGCCCGGAGCCGCTGGCCCCGCGTGGGCAGCCGTCGCCAGTCGCCCCGGCGGGCGGTGCGCACCAGCTCGGCGAACCCGGCGGCCTCGGCCCGGGCCACGGCCGCCACCGTCGCCGGCCCGTCGACGCCGGTGGCGAGCGCCGGGTCGTCGGCCGCCGCCACCGGCTCGCCGGCGAGGGCGAGGCGCATGCCGGCGTCGCAGCCGCCGTCCGGGGCCCCGAGCCGGCGGCCCACGTCGGCCCGGACGAACGCGGTCGACGGCGCCAGCGGCACGAACCCCTGCCGGGCGTCGACGTGGATGCGGCTGTGGAACCACAGGTAGCGGTCGAGGGCGTGGTGGAGGCCGGCCCACCGGTTGGCGCCGCCGCCCAGCCGGACCCCGCCCTGCAGGGCGGACGCCCCGGTGGCGGCCAGCGTGGCGTCGACGTGCCGGAGCAGCCCGGCCCGGGGCCGGTCCCCGGGCTGGAACAGGCCGACGACGTCGCCCCGGCAGGCGGTGAGCGCGGCCTCGAGCGCCGCGGCGAGGTCCCCGGCCGCCCCGGCCGTCCCGGCCGCGCCCGGCGAGCGGTCGACGACGACCCGCACCCGCCCGGGGTGGCGGTCAGCCGCCTCCCAGACGGTCCGCAGCCCCTCGGGATCGTCCGTCGGCACGACCGCCAGGACCTCGACCCGAGGATGGTCCAGGGCGGCGAGCCGGTCGAGCGTCGGCCCCAGCCGCCCGCCGGCGCCACGGGCCGGCACGACCAGCGAGAACGAGGCGGTCGGCGGCCCGTCCGGGGTGGCGTACTCGATCGCGGCCGCCGCCCCCGCCCCCCGCCAGGTGTGCAGGGTGCGGCGGACGCCCGCGGCCGCGATCCCGGTGAGCCCGAGGGAGACCAGCGCCAGCCCGGCCAGGCCGGCCGACGCTGCGGTGCCGGGCCCACCAGGACCGGCCGCGGGGTTGCGGTCGGCGCCGCCGGTGGAGACGGCGCCGACCGGTGGCTCGGACGGCGGCGTCACCGAGCCGTGGGCGGAGGGGGCCGGGGCCTGATCGTCCGGCGGCGCGGCGGCCGACGTCGAGGCCGGGCCCGCCGCCAGCGTCGCGCCGACCACGAGAGCGAGAGCGAGGCCGACCGGACCGCGCCCCAGCAGGCCAGCAGCGACCCGGTCCCCGGCGCGGCGCCGGGAGCGCGTCGACCTGGCGTGCTGTTCCGGCAAGTTGCCCTCCTCCCGCCCGCACGTCCTCATACCGCCCTCGGCACGGGTCCGCCCAGACCCGGCCCGGCTCGATGACGGCATCGTGAATCCGGCCCCCGAACCGGTCAATGGATGGCCGCCGGCCGTCACGGGGATGACATATGAACGGCCGGTTCTGCCACAAATGGGAGGGATGGCACTACCCAAAGTCGTTCGAGGCGCGACCTCTGTCACGGTGCGTCCACACTCAACGTGTCTCCGTCACGACCGAGCGCCCCGCCCGGCCGGACCGCGGGCCGGGCGGGAAACGCGGCCCTACCCTGTGCCCGATGTGTGGGGTCGACGGCGTCCACGACCGGCGGGACGGATCGTCCGCCCGCGGCGACATCCGATGAGCCGGGCGCCCACGGGTGACCGCGTGGAGTTGCGCTTCGGCCGTTACACGGTGTCCGTCGGCAACCCGGACAAGGTGCTGTTCCCGGGCGACGGCCTGACCAAGCTCGACCTCGTCGAGCACTACCGGCGGGTGGCGCCCGCCATGGTGCAACACGCCGGCGGGCGCCCGGTCACGATCCAGCGGTTCCCCGACGGCATCGGGGCGGGCGGCTTCTTCCAGAAGCACGCGTCGAACCATTTCCCCGACTGGATCGAGCGGGTCACGGTCCCCAAGGCGGGCGGCACGGTCGAGCACGTCGTGATCCAGCGGGCCGCCGACCTCGTGTACCTGGCCGACCAGGGGGCGATCGCGGTGCACGTGGCGCTGGCCCCGGCCGCCCACGTCGACCGGCCGGACCGGATGGTGTTCGACCTCGACCCGTCCGGCGACGACGAATTCGAGGCGGTCCGTGACGGCGCCCGCCTGCTGCGCGAGCTGCTCGACGACCTCGGGCTCGTGCCCTATCTGATGACGACCGGCTCCCGGGGGCTCCACGTCGTCACGCCGATCGCCGGCACCGAGCCGTTCGACGAGATCGCCCCGCTGGCCGAGGCCGTGGCCCGGGCGGTGGCCGAGCGCGAGCCCGACCGTTACACGGTCGAGGCCCGCAAGGCCCAGCGCCGGGGCCGCGTCTACATCGACTGGATGCGCAACCAGTACTCCCAGACGGCCGTGGCGCCGTGGTCGCTGCGGCCGAAGCCGGGCGCGCCGGTGGCCGTCCCGCTGGACTGGGGCGAGCTGGAGGACCCGGAGCTCACCAGCCGCCGCTACCGCATCGGCGACGTGCCGGCGCTGCTGGAGCGGCCGGACCCGTGGTCCGGGATGGCCCGTCGGGCCCGCAGCACCGACCGGGCCCGCCGCCGCTTGGGCCGGCCCCCGCGCTGAAGGCCCGGCCCGCCGGCGCCCACGGGCGGCACCCACCCACCGACTCCTACCGAGCGGCGGCCGCCGCCCCCGCCCGCACCAGGGCCGACGCGCTCGGCCCGCCCCGAAGCCCGCCCCCGGACAGCGATTCGGAGGGTGCGCGCGGTGATGCGAAGATACGGGGCGTGAAGTACGTGATCTGCGTCCCCGACGGATGCGCCGACGAGCCGATCGACGAGCTCGGCGGCCGCACGCCGCTCGAGGTCGCGGCGATGCCGACGCTGGCCCGCCTGGCGGCCCGCGGCGTCGTGGGGCGGGCGGCGGTGATCCCGCCGAAGATGCCGCCGGGCAGCGACGTCGGGAACATGTCGATCCTCGGCTACGACCCGGCCCGCTACCACACCGGCCGCGCCCCGATCGAGGCCGCCGCCCTGGGCCTGCGGCTCCGGCCCGACCAGGTCGCCTACCGCTGCAACCTGGTGACGGTCGGGTCGGACGGCACGATGGTCGACTTCGCCGGCGGCCACCCGTCGTCGGAGGAGGCCGCCGAGGTCATCAAGGAGCTCGACGCCAAGCTGGGCGCGGGCGCCGGCGCCGAGGTCTCCTTCCACCCCGGCGTGCAGTACCGCCACGTGGTCGTCGCCCCCGAGTCGTGGGCCGACGCCACCTGCACCCCGCCCCACGACCTGACCGGCAAGCCTGCCATGCTGCCCCGAGGAGCGGCGGCGCCCCAGCTCATCGAGCTGATGGACGCCAGCCGCGAGATCGTCGCCGCGTCAGGCCTGGCCGCCAACCAGGTGTGGCTGTGGGGCCAGGGCCACCAGCCCCAGCTGCCGTCGTTCACCGAGGCGACCGGCAAGACGGGGGCGCTCGTGACCGCGGTCGACCTGGTCCGAGGGCTGGGCGTGCTCACGGGCATGGAGGTCGTCGAGGTCCCCGGTGCCACCGGCTGGTACGACACCGACTACGAAGCCAAGCGCGACGCCGCCCTCCGCACGCTGGCCGACGGGGCCGACGTGTTCGTCGTCCACGTCGAGGCCACCGACGAGGCGGGCCACGCCGGCGACCTCGACGAGAAGATCAAGGCGCTCGAAGCGTGGGACAGCCGCATCCTCGCCGGGCTGGTCGCCGGCCTCGACGAGATGGGGCCGTGGCGCCTGTTGCTCCTGCCCGACCACCCGACGCCGATCGCGCTGCGGACGCACACGTCCGAGTCCGTCCCGTATCTGCTCGTCGACAGCGAGCAGGACGGGCCCGGCGGGGTCTACTCCGAGCCCGCGACGCGGGGCGGCGATCCGGTGCCCGGACACGAGTTGCTGGGGGCGTTGCTGTCCCGCTGACCTGCGCCCGCGCCGCTCCTCCCCGCCCAGCTCCCACCGCCCGTAGAGTTCATGTAGCGGTGGTTGTCGCGCTACAGTCTGAGGCGTTCGGCCGGGGGGCACCGCACAACGACGAGCGGGCCGCACCGTCAAGGCGCCGATCCCTTCGCAAGGATCTTCGCAACGGATTCTCGAACCCGGCCTCGACCGACCCCCTCCAACCCCTGACGCGCCTGGCCGTCTGCCCGTTCGTGGCCAGGTGTCGGGTCTCCCCAGCCAGATAGTGAGGTGAACGCCCCGATGAGCGTGGACTCCACCACCCTCGAACGGTCGGCTCTCGAACGCAAAGACCGTGAGGAGCTCACGACCATCGCCACGGCGCTCGGTGCCAAGCCGCCGTCGCGTGCGCGCAAGGCCGAGATCGTGCAGCTCATCCTCGAGCTCACCGGGGTGGCCGACGCCGAGAAGTCCGGGAAGGACGCCGGCAAGGACGACGCCGGCAAGGACGACGCCGGTCGCGACGCCGGCGCCGGGGCGGCGAGTCAGGCCCCGCGGGCCGGCAAGGGGCGCCGGTCCGGCGGCGGCGGAGAGGAGCCGACAGTGGACCCGACCGACGGCAAGGATGGTCCCGAGGAGGCCGCCGCCTCGGCGGCGAGCCCATCGGGGGCCGCGAGCGACCAGGCCGGCGCCGAGGCGGCGGCGGAGGGCCAGGACCCCGGCGCCGGGCAGGAGGCGAGCGTCGCCGCCGGCGAGCCGCCCGCCGAGTGGGAGCTGGCCCTGGGCGACGAGGCGGCGTCCCCCGAGCCCGCGAGCGGCGGCTCGGCCGCCGGCGACGGCGGCGGCGGGCGCGCCGCGGCGTCCGCCGCCCGGGGGCCGGCCCGGGCGGCCAACGGCCGGGGCCAGTCGCCCGGTCCCCGCACCGGCGAGCCGCCCGCCGACGCCCAGCAGGCGGCCGGCAAGGCGGACGACAAAGCCGACGGCAAGCAGGCCGAGGCCAAGGCGGACGCTCAGCAGGCCGACGGCAAGCAGGCCGAGGCCAAGGCCGACGGCGACGCTCAGGCCCGCGACGACCAGGGCAAGACCGACCAGGCCCCGCCGCAACAGCAGGCCCAGCCGCAACAGCAGGCCCAGCCGCAGCAACAGCAGCAACAGCAGCAGGCCGGCGAGACCAGCGGCCGCCGGCGTCGCCGGCGGGGCCGCCGGGGCGGCGGCGAGCAGGAGCGCCCGGCCGAGGAGTACACGGGCGAGCCGGTCGAGGTCGAGGGTCTGCTCGACCTGCGCGACGAGGGCTACGGCTTCCTCCGGGTCAAGGGCTATCTGCCCTCCAAGGAGGACATCTACGTCTCGGTCAAGCAGGTCCGGCAGTTCGGGCTGCGCAAGGGCGACTACGTCAAGGGCGCCAGCCGCCCGGCCCTGCGCAACGAGAAGAACCCGGCGCTGCTCCGCATCGACGCCGTCAACGGCGGCGACCCCGAGCAGGCGCGCAACCGGCGCAAGTTCGAGGACCTGACCCCGCTGTTCCCGGACGAGAAGCTGCGCCTCGAGACGGCCGACGACCCGAGCAACATGACGGCGCGGATCGTCGACATCATCTCGCCGATCGGCAAGGGTCAGCGGGGCCTGATCGTGTCGCCGCCCAAGGCCGGCAAGACCACGATCATGAAGCAGATCGCCCGGTCGATCGAGGTCAACAACCCCGAGGTCAAGCTCATCGTCCTGCTCGTCGACGAGCGCCCCGAGGAGGTCACCGACATGCGTCGGTGGCTGAAGAACGAGACCAGCGAGGTCGTGGCCTCGACGTTCGACCGGCCGGCCGACGAGCACGCCCAGGTGGCCGAGCTGACCATCGAGCGGGCCAAGCGCCTGGTCGAAGACGGCAAGGACGTCTGCATCATCCTCGATGGCATCACCCGCCTGGCCCGGGCCTACAACCTGGCCGCGCCGGCCACCGGCCGGATCATGTCGGGCGGTGTGGACTCCGGGGCCCTGTACCCGCCGAAGCGGTTCTTCGGGGCGGCCCGCAACGTCGAGGAGGGCGGCTCGCTCACCATCCTGGCCACGGCCCTGATCGAGACCGGCTCGAAGATGGACGAGGTCATCTTCGAGGAGTTCAAGGGCACCGGCAACATGGAGCTCCGGCTCGACCGGCGCCTGGCCGAGCGGCGCATCTACCCGGCCATCGACGTCGAGGCCAGCTCCACCCGCCACGAGGAGCTGCTGTTCCCGCGCCACCAGCTCAACCTCGTGTGGGCGCTGCGCCGGGTGCTGTCGGGCCTGTCGTCGAGCGAGGGCGGGAACGGCGCGGCGCTCGACCTGCTCATGGACCGGATGAAGACGTTCCGCACCAACGACGAGTTTCTCGCGGAGGTGGCGAAGAACCGGCTGGCGGCCGGCTGATCCCCGACCGTGACCGGCGGCGACGCGGCCGTCGTCGTCCTGGCCTGCTTCGCCGCCGGTGTGCTCAACGCGGTCGCCGGGGGCGGGTCGCTGGTGTCGTTCCCGGCGCTGGTGGCCACGGGCCTGTCGGCGCTGACGGCCAACGTGTCCAACACCCTCGCCCTGTGGCCGGGCTACGCCGGGGGCGCCGCGTCGCTGGCCCGCGACGCCGGGCGCAGCGGCGACCTGCTGCGCGTGGTGCTGCCGGCCGCCCTGGTCGGGGCGGTGGCGGGGTCGGGGGCCCTGCTGGTGGCCGACGCCGAGGTGTTCGACGCCCTCGTGCCCTACCTGGTGCTGCTGGCCGCGGTGCTGCTGGCCGTCCCGGCGCGGTGGCTGGTCCGCCTCCGCCACGAGGACGGCGGGCTGCGCAAGCGCGCGGCCAGCGGCGCCCTGGCCGTCGGCGGCGCCTACGGCGCCTACTTCGGCGGGGCGCTGGGCGTGGTGCTCCTGGGCCTGCTCAACGCGTTCGTGGGCGGCGAGCTGCGCCAGATGAACGCGGTCAAGAACGTCCTGTCGCTGGTGATCAACACCGTGGCGCTGGTGGCGTTCATCGGCTTCGCCCCGGTGGACTGGCCCACGGTGGCGCTCGGCGCGCCGGCCAGCCTGGCCGGCGGCCTGGCGGGCGGCGCCGTGTCGACCCGGCTGAACCCGGTCCTGCTGCGGCGGGCGGTCGTTGCCTACGCCCTGGTGGCCGGCATCGTGATGCTGGTCAGCTAGCCGGCGGTCGCATCATCGCAGGCTGACCAGCTGGCGGCCCGACCGTCTGTCGGGCCGGCGCCCGAGGACGGCCCGTCGCCCCGCCGGAGGACGGCCCGTCGCCCCGCGGGACGGCCGGGTTGGTCGCCCCCCGGGGACCCCCTAGGCTTACGCAGTTCCTCCCCGACGCAACGGAGATCGTGCCATGAAGGCAGGCATCCATCCCGAGTACAAGGTGGCCACCGTGCGGTGCTCGTGCGGCAACGAGTTCACCACCCGGTCGACTGCGGGCGACCTGCGGGTCGAGCTGTGCAGCGAGTGCCACCCCTTCTACACGGGCAAGCAGAAGCTGGTCGACACCGGCGGCCGCATCGACCGGTTCGAGCGCCGCTACGGCAAGCGCAAGAAGTGAGCCGGGCGCGGCCGTGAGCCGCGAGGGGCTGGCCGGCACCGCCGACCAGTCGAGCCCGTCGACCGAGGCCCGCCGGCAGCGGCTGAACGCCGCCAAGCTGGCGGCCCTCGTCGCGTCCCGGTGGGGACGCGACGGCGAACGCGCCTCGCACCCGTTCGGCTCGGGCGCGGCGCTGACCGGCCCCGACCCCGACACCGACGGCGCCACCGCCGCCTGGGTGCTGCCCGACGCCAGCCCCGAGCGGTCGCTGGGCCCGGCCCTGCTGTGGGCCGAGCGCCAGGGGGCCGACCGGGTGCGCGTGCTGGCCGAGGACGAGGTCGCCGGCACGCTGGCCCGCCAGGCGGCCCAGTTCGCCGACCCCGCCCCCGAGGTGCTGCGGATCGACGGGACGGCGCTGGCGCCCGCCGAGCCGGCGCCGTTTCCGCCCCGGGTCCCAGCGCCCGCCCCGCCCGAGCTGATCGACCTGCTGATCGACGCCGGGCTCGAGGTCGTGGTCGAGGGCGGCGTCGTGCGGGGCGAGATCAACGGGCTGGAGGTGGCCCGCATCGTGGCCGGCCAGACCACGGCGGGCGTGCCGATCGACGCGCCCTTGCTCGAGGTTGGGGTGGGGAAGGCCGACCGCGAGCTGACGGCGATGCTCCACGGCGAGCTGGCGCCGGTCGACCAGCTCGAGCGCGTCGTCGAGATCGTGCGCCGCCACCGCCACGCCGACGCCCCACCCCACCCGCTCAACCAGCTCGTCCCCGAGCGCTGGCTGCGGGCCACGCTGTGCCGCGACCCGGGCCGCATCGGCCTGTCCGACCTGCGCCCCGCCGAGGGCGCCCGGCCCCGCCCCAACCTGCGCGACCGCGACGTCGCGGTCGCCACCGGCACCGACCCCCACGGCGAGCCGGTCGTGGTCGTGTGCTCGGTGGGCGGCGCGCTCGACCTCGTGCCCCTGGCCGCCGACGCCCGGGCGGCCGTCGACCCCGACGCCCGGCTGCTGCTGGCCGTGCCCGAGCGCGACGACCTGGCCGGCAACCGCCGCCTGGCCGGCCGGCTGCGGGCCCCCGCCGAGGTGGTGCCGGTGACCGGCGACTGGCGGTGATCGGCGACCGGCGGTGATCGGAGGCCGGTACCCTCACCACCCGTGTTGGAGCGCCTCGGTGAGCTGGAGCGGGAGTACGGCGAGGTCGAAGCGCGCCTCGGCGACCCGGCACTGATCGCCGACCAGCCCCGCTACCAGCAGGTGGCCAAGCGCTACCGCGAGCTCGAGCCCATCGTCGAGCGGGCGCGGGAGCTGCGCCAGCGCCGGGAGGACCTCGAGACCGCCCGCGAGATGCTGCGCGACGCCGAGGGCGACGACCGCGAGATGCTCCGGGCCGAGATCGAGTCGGCCGAGGCGGCCATCGCTCGCCTGACCGACGAGATCCGGCTGCTCCTCCTGCCCAGAGACCCCAACGACGAGCGGAACGTCATCGTCGAGATCCGAGGGGCCGAGGGCGGCGAGGAGGCCAACCTGTTCGCCCGCGACCTGTTCGAGATGTACCGGGCGTTCGCCGCCCGCCAGGGCTGGAAGGTCGAGGTGCTGAGCAGCGATCCGTCCGACCTGGGCGGCTTCAACGAGGTGACGTTCGCCCTCAAGGGCGACGGGGTGTGGGCCCGGATGCACCACGAGGCCGGGCCCCACCGGGTTCAGCGGGTGCCGGTCACCGAGAGCCAGGGCCGCATCCACACCTCGTCGGCCACGGTCACCGTGCTGCCCGAGGCCGAGGAGGTCGACGTTCAGATCGACCCGGCCGACCTGCGCATCGACGTGTACCGGTCGTCGGGGCCGGGCGGCCAGAGCGTCAACACCACCGACTCGGCCGTGCGGATCACCCACCTGCCCACCGGGATCGTCGTGTCGATGCAGGACGAGAAGAGCCAGATCCAGAACCGGGCCAAGGCGATGCAGGTGCTGAGGTCGCGGCTGCTGAAGGCCGAGCAGGACCGGCAGACCGCCGAGGCCTCAGCCGCCCGGCGCGACCAGATCGGGGGCGGCGGCCGGTCCGAGAAGGTGCGGACCTACAACTTCAAGGAGAACCGGGTCACCGACCACCGCATCGGCCTCACGCTGCACAAGCTCGACAAGGTGCTGGCCGGCGAGCTCGACGAGCTGAGCGACGCCCTGGTGGCGGACGAGCAGGCCCGCCGGCTGGCCGAGGCGACGTGAGCCCCGACCCCGCGGTCCCCGGGGGCGACGGCGAAACCCCGCCCGCCCCGGGGGCGGCGACCCCGGGCGGCCGACGCTCGCCCGGTCCCGGCGGCGCCGCGGCTGCGGGCGGCGGCGAGGGCGAGCCGGTGCCGTGGCGGGCGCTGGTGGCCGAGGCCTCCGCCCGCCTGGCCGCCGCCGGCGTCGAGAACGCCGCCCAGGAGGCCCGGTGGCTGGCCCAGCGGGCCGGCGGCTTCGAGCCGGCCGAGCTGGTGCTGGCCCTCGACGACCCGGCGACCGTCCGCAGCGCCACGTTCTTCTTCCAGATGCTGGAGCGCCGGGTCGCCGGCGAGCCGCTCCAGTACGTGCTGGGGCGCTGGTCGTTCCGGACGCTCGAGCTCTACGTCGACCGCCGGGTCCTCATCCCCCGGCCCGAGACCGAGGTGCTGGCCGGCCAAGCCCTCGACGAGTGCGCCCGGCTCGACGCCCGGGTGGCCGTCGACCTCGGCACCGGCTCGGGCGCCATCGCCCTGGCCATGGCCGTCGAGCGGCCGGGCCTCGAGGTGTGGGGGACCGACGCCTCCGAGGACGCGCTGGCCGTGGCCCGGGCCAACTGCAGCGGCCTGGGCCGCGCCGGCGGCCGGGTGCGGCTGGTGGCGGGGGAGTGGTTCGCCGCCCTGCCGGCCGAGCTGCGGGGCCGCGTCGACGTCATCGTGACCAACCCGCCGTACGTGGCCGAGCACGAGGTCCCCGACCTGCCCGACGACGTGCGGCGCTGGGAGCCGCGCCAGGCCCTGGTAGCCGGGCCGACCGGGCTCGAGGACATCGAGCGGATCGTGGCCGAGGCGCCCGCGTGGCTGGCCCGCCCCGGCGCGCTGCTGATCGAGCTGGCGCCCCACCAGGCGGCACCGACCGCCCGGCTGGCCCGTGAGGCCGGCTTCTCGGCCGTCACCGTGTGGCCCGACCTGGCCGGCCGCGACCGCATCGTCCTGGCCCGCCGCTGACGGCCGGATCCCGGCCCGGCCGGGCCGACGGTCGACGGGCCGGCGGATCCGGGGGGCGGCGGAGGGAGGGGCGGCGGACCGACCCCGGCGGGACGCCCCGGGCCACGCCGTAGCATCGAGGGATGCGCATCGACGCCCGTGACCAGGCCACGGCCGTGGAGGCTGCCGTCGCGGCCCTGCGGGACGGGCTCGTCGTGGCCTTGCCGACCGACACCGTCTACGGCATCGCCGCGCTCCCCGGCGTCGCCGGCGCCACCGACCGGCTGTTCGCGCTGAAGGGACGCGGCGCCGACGTGCCCCTGGCCGTGCTGTGCGCGGACGCCGGCCAGGCGCTGGCGCTGGCCGACCGGTCGCAGATCGGCGAGGACGTCGAGCGCATCGCCGAGCGCCTGTGGCCCGGCCCGCTCACGCTCGTGTTGCCCCGCCGGCCCGGCCTCGACCTTCCGCTGGGCGAGCCCCGCCACACGGTGGGCGTGCGCTGCCCCGACCACGGCCTGGTGCGGGCGCTGGCCGCCGCGGTGGGCCCGATCGCCACGACCAGCGCCAACCGTCACGGCGAGCCGACGCCGCCGACGGCCCCCGAGGTCGAGGCGCTGTTCGGCGACGGCGTCGCCGTCGTGCTCGACGGCGGCCGGTGCGATCAGCCGCCGTCCACGGTGGTCGACGCCACCGGCAGCGCGTGGCGCGTGCTCCGCGCCGGCGAGATCCCTCTGACGGCGGTGGAGGAGGCGGCCAAGCCGTGACGGAGCCGAGCGGAATATTGCGCGCGCAACTATCGTTGGCGGGGGCGTAGATCAAGGGAGGCGCCATGCCTGCGGTAACCGTCGACGACATCCTCACGCTGCCCCGCCTGCACGAGCCCGACCCGGCGACCGCGGTCGACCGGCCGGTCGTGTCGGTGACCACTGCGCCCCGGGGTTTCGAGGGCGAGGGCTTTCCCGTGCGGCGGGCGTTCGCCGGCGTCCCCATCGCCGCGCTCGACCCCTTCATCCACATGGACCAGATGGGCGAGGTCGAGTACGCGCCCGGCGAGCCCAAGGGCACGCCCTGGCACCCGCACCGGGGCTTCGAGACCGTCACCTACATGATCGACGGCACGTTCGAGCACCAGGACTCGACCGGCGGCGGCGGGCTCATCACCAACGGCGACACCCAGTGGATGACGGCCGGCGCCGGCATCCTCCACATCGAGAAGCCCCCGGAGGAGCTGGTCGTCACCGGCGGCCTGTTCCACGGCATCCAGCTGTGGGTCAACCTGCCGGCGGCCAAGAAGATGACGCCACCCCGCTACCAGGACATCGGCGCCGGCAACGTGGCGCTGGTGGCGTCGCCCGACGGCGGGACCCTGCTCCGGCTGATCGCCGGCGAGGTCGACGGCCACGCCGGGCCGGGGCGGACGCACACGCCGATCACCCTGCTCCACGCCACGCTGTCCCCCGGCGCCCAGGTCCGGCTGCCGTGGCGGGCCGACTTCAACGCCCTGGTCTACGTGCTGTCGGGCTCGGGGACCGTGGGCGCCGAGCGCCGGCCGATCGCCTCCGGCCAGCTGGCCGTGTTCGGCGCCGGCGACGTCGTGACCGTGGCCGGCGACCGGGCCAGCGAAGGTCCGACCGGCGACCTCGACGTGCTGGTCCTCGGCGGCCGGCCGATCCGCGAGCCGGTCGCCCACTACGGGCCGTTCGTGATGAACACCCGAGAGGAGCTGGCCCAGGCGTTCGAGGACTTCCAGCGGGGGCTCATGGGGCGCATCCCCGCCGAGCACGACTGAGGACGCTGCGCCGTGCGGCCCGCCCCGGCGGGCCGCACGCCCGCGTCCGACGGACGCGGGAACGTGACGCGAATTCTCGATCACCCCGGTCGAGCGCACGCTGCCGCGTTGCTGGAGGCGCGTCCAGCCCGTTAGCGTGAGCGCACCTAGCCACTGATTGTTAGGTGCCCTTACACATCCAGCGTGAGGAAGGGCGGATGAGCGAGCTGCGTTGCGCCACGGTGGCCCGGGACGAGGGTCTGGATCCCCTGGGTACTGCGGGTCATTATCGGGGTTTCGTGTTGGTCGAGTGGCCGTTGCCGTGGCCGCCGGATCTGGCCGAGGTTCCGGCATTGGGGCCGCTGGTGGCGGCGTTGGCGGGCACCGGGTTGCGGTTGCAGGGTGTGGTGCCGACGGAGCGGGACGAGCGCCGGGTGGTGCTGTACCGGCGGCCGGTGGGCTCGGCGGATGCGGGTTTCGTTTGTTATGAGCGGATCGAGCGGCGGGTGGCGCCCGATGGGGTGGTCGACGCCGCGGTCGAGCTGGTGGGTGGCGAGGCGACGCCGCCCGCCGACCCCGCTGGTGGTGGGGGCCGGGGTGAGGTGTTGATCTGTACGCATGGGCGGCGGGATGCGTGTTGTGGGCGGCATGGCACGGCGCTGGTGATGCAGATGGCCACGGATGCCGCCATCGCTGGGGCGGGCTATCGGGTGGCCCGCACGAGTCACACGGGCGGTCACCGGTTCGCGCCCACGGCCATCGTGTTGCCGGAGGGCACGATGTGGGCGTTTTTGGATGCGGAGCTGTTGGCCCGGATCGTGCTGCGCCAGGGGGAGGTGGCGGCGGTGTTGGGGCATTACCGGGGCTCCACCGCCATCGGCTCGCCGGGCTTGCAGGCCGTTGAGCGGGCGGCGTTCGCTGAGGTCGGCTGGGAGTGGCTGGAGTGGCGGCGCTGGGGTGAAGAGCTGGCCGATGGGCGGGTCCGGGTCGTCGGGGAGGGCCCCGACGGCACGCGCCGGGCCTGGACAGCGGAGGTCACCGACCGCGCCAAGCCGGTTCCCGTGTGCGGCCAGCCCCTGGCCGCCGCGGTCAAGCAGCAGCACGAGCCCGTCGTCGTCTCGCTGGAGACCACCCCCGCCTGACGGCCACCGGGCCGCAACCCGGTCCAGGGGCCGAGGCCGGTGCCGGCGTGGGCGACCACGGGGCGGGCCCGCGAGGCCCCGGGGACGGCGGTGGCGTCCGACCCCGACGACGCCGTGACCCCGGCCGGGCGCACGGTGTTCGCGGGACGTGGTGCCGGGATGGCCAGCACGTGGGCGTTGGGCGCGTACGGCGAATATTTAGGCCACAGCTGGTACGTAGAGTGGGGTTTTGTGCACCTTCTGTCGTTATCAGCGCAGAGCGCCCCGGGGCTGCGTACTGTCCGATCGATGGGCGACCTGCACGCTCTCGTCCACCGTGCGCCCGGGCAGCTGAAGACGCTGGCCGGCGCCATCACGACCTGGATGCACCGGCCCCGGGCCGAGGCCGTCCGGGAGCGTCTGGCGGCCAGGTTCGGCCACGACCTGACCGACGCCCGCCCGGTGCCCGGCGGCGACTCGCCGGAGATCGAGTCGACGTCCTACGTGGTGGCCCAACTGCCCGACCGGTGGCGGATCGTCGAGCGCGGTCACATCGAGGTGTGCGACGGCGTCCGGAGCTGGTCGGGGACGGGCACGCTCGTCACCGAGTCGCGGGGCGAGCCGGTCCCCATCAGCGAGGCCGGGGTGCTCGGCATCTGCCTATACCCGGGCCGGCTGGTCGGCGGGCTCACGTTCGGCCCCGCCGAGGAGGCCGAGGTCGAGGGGCGCCCGTGCTGGTCGGTGCCGGCCCGCCCCCGGCCACTGGCCGAGACCCGGTCACTGGCCGCCCTCGCCCTGTCCGTCGGCCGTCGGCTCAGCGAGTTCGTCGGGGTCGAGCACCGGTTCTGGTTCGACGCCGCCACCGGCATCGTCCTGCGCCACGAGGGCTCGGTCGACGGCGAGCTGTGCACGACGATCGAGCTGACCGACCTGGTGATCGACGCCCCGGTGGCCCGCGACGAGTTCAGCGCGCCGCCCGGGGCGGTCGTCCGGCCGTCCGACGAGCTGCTGCGCGACCACCTGGCGGACATGGGCATAGACCCCGATTCGGTCGACCTCGACGACCCCGACCAGGTGCGGGCCGCCCTGCGCCGGGGCTCGGCCAGCTGACCGCTCCGCCCGCCGTCGCGCCGGACCCGAGCCCGGTCCCGGCGGGCGGGGTCAGCGGCGGCCGCTGAGCGCCACCACGGCCCGGCCGGCGCGGTCGTGGGCGAGGGCGGCCCGGGCGGCGTTGGCCCCGCAGGCCCCGTGCACCCCGCCACCGGGGTGCGCCGAGGCGGAGGCCAGGTAGAGCCCACGGACCGGCGTCTCGGCCCGCCCCAGCCCCGGCCAGGGTCGGAACACCAGCTGCTGGTGGAGCTGGTAGGTGCCGGCGCCGATGTCGCCGCCGACCAGGTTGGCGTTGGCCGCCTCGAGGTCGGCCGGGCCGGCCACCCGCCGGGCCAGCACGAGGTCGCCGAACCCGGGCGCCAGCTCCTCGATCCGGCGCTCGAGCCGCCGCACCACCTCGGCCACGTCCGCGCCGGTCAGCGGGCGCCCCGCCCCGCCGTGGCCGTCCCCCCGGATCCGGGCCGGCACGTGCGTGTAGGCCCAGGCCGACTCGGTGCCGGCCGGCGACCGGGTCGGGTCGGTCGTGGTCATCTGGCCGAGCACCACCAGCGGCTCGGTGGGGAGCCGCCCGGCGGCCAGCTCGGCCGAGGCCAGCGTCAGCTCGTCCATCGTGGACCCGATGTGCACGGTGCCGCCCTCCCGGACGGCCGGGCCGGTCCAGGGGATGGGGGCCCGCAGCGCCCAGTCGACCTTGACCGTCCCCCAGCCCCGCTGGAAGCCGTCGAGCCGGGACAGGAACGTCGGCGCCAGGTGCTCGCGGTCGACGAGCTGGCGGAACAGGGCGACGGCGTCGACGTCGGCCAGCACGGCCCGCCGGGCGCCCACCGCAGTGCCGGCCACGGTGACGCCCCGGGCCCGGCCCCGCTCGACGAGCACCCGTTCGACCCGGGCCCCGCACCGGACCGCGCCGCCCCGGTCCTCCAGGCGGCGGACCAGCGCGGCGGCCAGCTCGCCGGCCCCGCCCACCGGCGACGGCCACCCGACGTCCTGGCCGAGCGAGGCGAGCAGCCACCCGGCGAAGGCGCTGGGCGGCGCCTCGGGCGACACGTCGCTGTGCAGAGCGCAGCCCGCCAGCAGCAGGCCGCCGCCCGGCCCCCGGAACGTCTCCTCGGCCAGGCGCCGCACCGGCAGCAGCGCGAACCGGGCGAACGGCAGCAGGCCCCGGGGTCCGAGCTTCACGCCCAGGCCCAGCGCCGCCCGCACCGGCGGGAACGGGCCGAGCAGCGCCCCGAGCAGGGGTCCCCGGACCCGGCGCCAACGGGCGTACAGGTCGAGCCAAGCCTGGCCGTCGCCGGGCGCGAACTGCTCGAGCGAGGCCGCCGTCCGATCCGGTGACCGGTACAGCACGGCGGCCGGGCCGTCGGCCACGGGGTTGGCCACGACGGCGGGGGCGTGGGCCCAGCGCAGCCCGTAACGGTCGAGGCCGAGCCGGTTGACCGGCGACATGGTGGCCGCCAGCGGGTAGAACGCGCTGAACAGGTCGTTGCGGAACCCGGGGGCGGTGACCTCGGCCGTGCGGACGGCGCCGCCGGGCTGGTCGGCCGCCTCCAACACGAGGACGTCCCACCCGGCGTCCGCCAGCAGGTTGGCGGCCACCAGGCCGTTGGGGCCGGCGCCGACCACGATCGCGTCGTGACTTTCCACGGCGTCAGGCTGCCACTCCCGCCCCCGCGCCCGGAACCGGCCCGCGGCGGCCGCCAGCTGGAGGTTCGGGTCAGAGGTTGCCGACGGCGCGGGTGAGGCGGGCGCGGAGCCGGTGGACGCCGTCCTCCAGGCTCGGGCACGGCACCGCGGCCACCACGGGGAAGCCGAGCCGCCCCACCTCGGGGGCCGCCCCCAGCGCGATGTCGTCCCCCGCTCCCGTGCTCGGCACGGTGCGATCGGTGCTCACCTGCGGCCGACCGAGCTGGTCGACTGTTTGTCGACCAGCACAATCGGGCCGCGAGTGCCGATCAGAGGGCGATGGAGCCGTCGGGTGTCAGCTTCACGGTGCGGCCGATCTGCTCGGCGCCCGACCGCATCTCGGCCACGACGTCCGCGTCCTCCGAGATGCCCCAGGCCCGCCGCCCATCGTCCAGCAGGCACGTGGCGATCACCCGCGTCGGCTCGCCGGACCGGTCGTGCTCGACCACCCACGACTCGACCGTCGCCTCCCCGTCGGGCTCCTCGCACAGCTCCCGGCTCCCGAGGGCGTCGACGGCCGGCTGGACGTCGTCGCTGCGGAAGCCGCCGGTCGGCGGCTCGGTGGCGTACAGGCCGAGGGCGTGCTTGGTCACGTAGCCGCCGTTGGCGCCGACGAGCCCGACCGACCCGGGGTCGGCCCGCAGCACGCCGGCCATGGTGGCGATCGAGTGGGTGACGTAGTTGTTCCAGGGGCCGCCGGCGAACGACAGGCCGCCGGTGACCGTGAGCTGGCGGTCGAGGCCCAGGCCCAGCTCGGCCGCGGCGATCTGCACGACCGAGGGGAAGCAGGAGTAGAGGTCGACGTGGGCGACGTCGTCGACGCCCAGCCCGGCCAGCTCGAACAGGCGGCGCCCGGCCATCCGGATGGCGGGCGACGACCGCAGGTCGAGGCGGTGGGACACCGCGTAGGTGTCGTGGGCCTCGGCGTTGGCCACCGGGAACACCCAGCGGTCGCGGGGGACGCCCAGGGCCTCGGCCCGCTCCGCCGAGCACAGCAGCACCGCCGCCCCCTGCTCGACCGCGTTGTTGGCGTTCATGACCTTGGTGTACGGCCAGCAGATCCAGCGGTTGTCGGGCGCCGGCGTGCGGATCCGCTCGGCGGTCCACCGCTCCTGGATCCAGGCGTGGGGGTTGGCGGCGGCCACCGCGCTGAATCCGGCCCACAGGCGGCCCAGGTGGTCGAGCCACTCGTCGATCGAGCGGCCGGCGGCGTGGCGCAGCGCCTGCTCGAACAGCGGGTACACCTGCGTGGGGGACACGACCCGCCGAGCCAGCTCGTGGTGGTGGAACAGCTCGGCCTCGGGCCGGGTCAACCGGGGCGGCTCGACCGAGGCGTCCTGCTCGGTCCAGCCCAGGTCCTCGCCGGCCTTGACCCGGCTGCGGCTGCGCCAGGCCTCGGCGCCGCAGATGGCCACCAGATCGGCGCGGCCGGCGGCGATGTCGAGGCAGGCCTCGGCCACCAGGGCCTGGGGCTCGTTGCCGCCGACCGGGCTGAGGGCCAGGTCGCGGGGCGTGGCCCCGACCCGTTCGGCCACGAGGGCGGCGGGGTTGCGGTACCGGCCCGAGAAGCTCGACACGAACCGGACGGCGTCGAGGCGCCCGAGCACGTCGCCGCGGGCGCCGGTGTCGTCGGCGGCCCGCCGCAGCGCCCCCGCCGCCAGCTCGGCGGGCTCCACCGGGGGCTCGCCGCGGTCGACGCGGTTGCTCCACTGGCCGGCGCCGACGAGGACGGGGGTGCGGGGGTCGAGGGGCATGACGGGGCGGCTCCTGGGGATTGACCGACGGGTCAAGTCTAGAAGGACGTTCTCCGGCGGTGACGGGAGTGCCGCATCGCCACCTACACTCATGCCATCGACATCCTTCTGGTCTGCACAGCCAACCAGTGCCGTTCCCCCATGGCCGAAGGCGTGCTGCGCAGTTACCTGGCGCAGGCGGGCGTGCCCGCCTCCGTCGGGTCCGCAGGCCTCCTGCCCGGGGGTGCTCCGGCCACAGACGACGCCATCGCCGTGATGGCGATGCGCGGCATCGACATCCGCGGCCACCGCAGCCGCCAGCTCAACGCCGCCATCGCCCAGGGCACGCCGTTGATCATCGGCATGACCCGCCAGCACGTGCGCGAGGCCTGCGTGACCTACGGGGCGCCCATCGCCCGCACGTTCACGCTCAAGGAGCTCGTGCGCCGGGGCGAGCAGGCCGGGCCGCGGGCCGAGGGCGAGACCGTGTCGGCCTGGCTGCGCCGGGTGGGCGCCGGGCGCCAGACGTCCGACCTGCTGGGCAACGATCCGGCCGACGACGTGGCCGACCCCGTGGGCAAGCCCCGCGAGATGTACGAGCGCACGGTCCTCGAGCTCGAGGACCTGCTGGCCCGCCTGGTGCGCCTGCTGGTCGGGCGGCCGGTGCAGCGCCCCGGGCCGACCAGCGGCGAGTACCGCGCCCTGCCCCGCCAGCAGGTCGAGCGGCCGTTCGCGGACAGCTACGGCGGGCACGCCGACCGCGGGAGGTAGCGGCGGCGTGCGGGTGGCCATCGGTTCCGACCACGCCGGGTTCGCGCTCAAGGAGCACCTGATCGAGACGCTGAAGTCGCTCGGCCACGAGGTCGTCGACTTCGGCACCGACAGCGACTCGTCGGTCGACTACCCGCCCATCTGCGCGGCCGTGGCCCGCGCCGTGGCGAGGGGCGAGGCCGACCGGGGCGTCGTCCTCGGCGGCTCGGGCCAGGGCGAGCAGATCGCGGCCAACAAGGTCCGCGGCATCCGGGCCGCCCTGTGCAACGACTTGTACACGGCCCGTATGTCCCGCGAGCACAACGACGCCAACGTGCTGTCGATGGGCGCCCGCATCGTGGCCCCCGCCCTGGCCGACGAGATCCTGACCCTGTGGTTGCTCACCGGGTTCGAGGGCGGCCGCCACGAGCGCCGCGTGGCCCAGATCGCTGAGATCGAGACCCAGGGCGCGTAGCACTACGCTCGTGGGGTGCCCTGGCCATCCCTTCACGACGACGAGCTGTTCGCCCTCATCGACCGTGAGGTCGCACGGCAGAACACCACACTCCAGCTGATCGCTAGCGAGAACTTCACCTCGCCCGCGGTCCTGGCCGCCACCGGGTCGGTCCTCACCAACAAGTACAGCGAGGGCTACCCGACCAAGCGCTACTACGGCGGCAACGAGGTGATCGACGAGGTCGAGGAGCTCGCCCGCGAGCGGGCCAAGGCGCTTTTCGGCGCCGAGCACGCCAACGTGCAGCCCCACGCCGGCGCCAACGCCAACATGGCCGTCTACATGGCGCTGCTCGAGCCCGGCGACACCGTGCTCGGCCTCCGGCTCGACCAGGGGGGCCACCTGACCCACGGCTCGCCCGTCAACGCCAGCGGGCGCCTCTACCGGTTCGTGTCGTACGGGGTGACGACGAGCGACGAGCGCATCGACCTCGACCAGGTCCGCGACCTGGCGCACGAGCACCGGCCCAAGCTGATCGTCACCGGGGCCACCGCCTATCCCCGCATCATCGACCCCGAGCCGTTCCGCGCCATCGCGGACGAGGTGGGGGCGTTGTTCATGTTCGACGCCGCCCACATCGCCGGGCTCATCGCCGGCGGCGTGCACCCCAACCCCGTCCCCCACGCCGACGTCGTCACGCTCACCACGCACAAGACCCTGCGGGGCCCGCGGGCCGGCGCCATCCTGTGCCGGGCCGAGCTAGCCCAGCAGATCGACAAGGCCGTGTTCCCGGGCCTCCAGGGCGGCCCGCTCGACCACGTGATCGCGGCCAAGGCGGTGGCGTTCCACGAGGCGGCCCAACCCGAGTTCAAGGACTACGCCCGCCAGATCGTGGCCAACGCCACGGCGCTGGCCGAGGGCCTGGCGGGGGCGGGGTTGCGGCTGGTGTCGGGCGGTACCGACAACCATCTCATGCTCGTCGACCTGCGCAGCTTCGACGAGGAGCTGTCGGGCAAGAAGGCCCGCCTGGCGCTCGACCGGGCCGGCATCAGCCTCAACGAGAACACCGTGCCCGACGACCCCCGCCCGCCCTACATCACGAGCGGCCTGCGCATCGGCACGCCGGCGGTCACCACCCAGGGCATGACCGAGGCCGAGATGGCGACGATCGCCTCGCTCATCGACCGCGTGCTGCGGGGCCGCGACGACGAGGCCGAGGTGGCCGCCGTGCGCGACGAGGTGGTGGCCCTGTGCTCGAAGTTCGAGCCGTACCCGAAGTGAGCGCGGGGCCGGCGTCCCGGCGGGGCGGGTCGGCCGCCGGCCGCCACGGCCGCTGGGCCGCGGCCGTGGGGGGCTGACGCCGCGTGGGCGCGGGGCACGGGCCCGGGGTCGCCGGCTACCTGATCGTCATCGTCGCGGCGTTCATCGTGTCGTTCGCGAGCATGCCGATCCTGCGCCGGCTGGCCTGGCGGGTGGGCGCCATCGACAAGCCCGACCCCCGGCGGGTCCACACCCAACCGACGCCGGTGCTGGGCGGCCCCGGCATCCTGGCCGGGCTGCTGTGCGGCCTGCTGGTGGCCTGGCTGAGCGGCGAGTTCGCCGAGGTCTTCCGCACGATCACGCCGCCGATCGGCGTGGCGCTGGCCGCCACCGCCGTGTACACGGTGGGTCAGCTCGACGACCTCCGCGAGCTGTCGCCCCCCGCCAAGATGTCGGGCATCGTGCTGGCCGGCAGCATCCTGTCGCTGGCCGGCGTGAGCATCATCTTCTTCCGCATCCCGTTCTTCGGCCTGTACGCGCTGGCCCCCGACCTGTCGGCCCTCGTCACCGTCATCTGGGTGGCGGGCATGGCCAACGCCATCAACTTCATCGACGGCCTCGACGGCCTGGCTGCCGGGGTGGTGGCCATCGCCGCCGGGTCGTTCATCCTCTACGGTGAGCACCTCGACGACCTGGGTGGCATCGACCAGGCCAACATCGGGCCGCTGCTGGCCGCCGCCGTGCTCGGGGCGTGCCTGGGCTACCTGCCCTGGAACTTCCACCCGGCCAAGATCTTCATGGGCGACGCCGGGGCGCTGACGCTGGGCCTGTCGATGGCGGCGGTGACGATCGCCATCGGGGGCAACTCCGACGTGCAGGTCACGGGCCAGACCTACTTCTTCTTCGCCCCGCTGTTCCTGCCGCTGCTGATCCTGGGCGTGCCCCTGGCCGACACGGCCTGGGCCATCCTGCGCCGGGCCAAGAGCCGGACG
>DATCLS010000097.1:0-2438 GCA_036563805.1 Acidimicrobiales bacterium
GTTGCGGTAGGCTTTCTCGTCCAACCCGGCGCTCGTAGCTCAATTGGATAGAGCATCTGACTACGGATCAGAAGGTTGGGGGTTCGAGTCCCTCCGAGCGCGCAGACCACATCTTCGGCATCCACGACGAGCCCCCAGGTAAAGGCCCCGCACCGACCAGGAGCGGGGCCTTCGTCGTTCTCGGGGCACGCCGGCCGGGGCGCCGGGTCACGCCCGCGCCTGTTCGGGGGCCTCGGCGTCGGGGGCGAGGGCGCCGGCCGTGCGCACGCCCGACCACCGTTCGACCTCGGCGGCGAGGTCGAGGCGGTCGATCGGGGCGGCGTGGGCGTAGGGGCCCCAGGCGTCGCGGGGCAGCATCCACATCAGCTCGAACTCGTTGCCGTCGGGGTCGACGCCGTACACGCTCTTGGTGGCGCCGTGGCTGGACTCGCCCGTGTAGGCGTGGGCGTCGAGCAGCGCGGTGCGGGCGGCGGCGAGCTCGTCGATCGTGTCGAGCTGCCAGGCCAGGTGGTAGAGGCCCGTCGCGGGCCGGCCACCCCGGGCCCGGCCTCGCGGGCTGGCGGGGGGGCCGACCCCGAACAGCCCGAGGTCGTGGTGGTTGCCGGACCGGGGCAGGCGCAGGAAGGCGGCGTTGGCCCGGGGCTCGCGGGCGATGACCTCCATGCCGAACACGTCGGTGTAGAAGCGCACCGAGCGCTCGAGGTCGGCCACGAACAGGACGGCGTGGTTGAGGCGGACGGGGGAGATCGACATCGGAGCCCTCCTCGGGATGCGTCGACGGTCGGGGGCGGTCAGCGCCGGCGATCGCACCGGGCGGCCGGCGATCGGCGCGGGGCGATCGCACCGGGGTCGGCCCGTGATCGGCGCCGGGCGGTCAGCGCCGGGTCAGCTGGCGTCCGAGCGGATGGCCGAGACGTCGAACTCGAGCGTCACCTTGTCGCTGACCAGGACGCCGCCGGTCTCCAGGGCGGCGTTCCAGCTCACGCCCCAGTCCTTGCGGTTGATCGTCGCCCGGCCCTCGAAGCCGATCCGCTGGTGGCCGAACGGGTCGACGGCGCTGCCGGTGTGCTCGAGGTCGAACGTGACCGGCTTGGTGACGCCCTTGATCGTGAGGTCGCCCGTGACCCGATAGGTCTCGGGGCCCACCCGCTCGACGGCGGTGGAGGCGAACGTGATCTCCGGGTGCGCCTCGACGTCGAGGAAGTCGCCGCCCCGGAGGTGGCCGTCGCGGTCGGCGTTGCGGGTGTCGATGCTGGCGGCCCGGATGCTCAGGGCCAGGTGCGAGGCGGCGGGGTTCTCGACGTCGAAGTAGCCGGAGCCCTCGAACTCGTCGAACGCGCCGCGCACCTTGGTGACCATGGCGTGGCGGGCCACGAAACCGATGCGGCTGTGGGCCGGGTCGATGGCGTAGGTGCCGGTGAGCGTGGCAGGGGCGGTGGCGGTCATGCTCGGTCTCCTCTTGCCGAAGTTTTGTTGACGCGTCAACCAACATGGTGGACATGTCAACTATTCCGCCCGTACGCTGAGCCCATGGCCGAGGTGCGATGGCTCACCGAGCGCGAGGAGCGGGCGTGGCGGGCGCTGCAGTTCATGCAGATGCGTCTCGAGGCCGCGCTCGCCCGCCAGCTGGCCGCCGAGTCGGGCCTCTCCTACCCCGACTACCTCGTGCTGGTGGCGCTGACCGACCGGCCGGATGGGCGGCTGCGCCTCTACGAGCTGGCCGGCGTCCTCGGGTGGGAGAAGAGCCGGGCCTCCCACCACGTCGGCCGCATGGTCAAGCGGGGGCTGGTCGCCAAGGAGACGTGCGACGACGACCGCCGGGGCGCCTACGTCGTCGTCACCGAGCGGGGCCGCCGGGCGATCGAGGCGGCGGCCCCCGGGCACGTGGCGGCCGTGCGCCGCCTGTTCGTCGACCGGCTCACCCCGGAGCAGCTCGACGCCGTCGGCGAGGCTGCCGAGATCGTGTTGGCCGCCCTCGACGACCCCACCCCGACCGGGACCCCCGCCCGCTGACCACCCGCCCCGCCGGCGGGGCCTCGCGCCCCGGCGCGCCGACGCGCGCCCCGGCGGGTTTCGCGGGGCGTGCTGAGGGAGGCCGGTGGGGCTGCGGGCAGCCGGCCGGGACTACCGCCGGGCCCCGCGCAGCGACGCCTCGAGCTCGGCCTGGCGCCGGAGCGCCAGCTCGATCTCGGCGGCGCGGGCGAGGCAGGTGCAGCCGCCGTCGCCCTCTCCGTCCCCGGGGCTGGACAGGACGGTCGTGAGCAGCCGGAGCAGGCGCCGCCGGCCGTCGAGGACGACGGCCCCGGGCGAGCCGGCCGGAGGCGGGTCGGCCGGAGGCGGGTCGGCCGGAGGCGGGTCGGCCGGAGGCGGGTCGGCCGGAGGCGGGTCGGCCGGAGGCGGGTCGGCCGGAGGCGGGTCGGCCGGAGGCGGGTCGGCCG
>DATCLS010000098.1:0-39095 GCA_036563805.1 Acidimicrobiales bacterium
CCCCGTGCTGCGCCAGATCCACGACCAGATGATGGAGCCCAAGTGGGTCATCTCCATGGGCGTGTGCGCCAGCTCGGGCGGCATGTTCAACAACTACGCGCTGGTGCAGGGCGTCGACGAGATCGTGCCGGTCGACGTCTACGCCCCCGGCTGCCCGCCCGGGCCCGAGACGCTCATCCACGCCATCAACACGCTGCACGAGCTCATCGAGTCCGGTGAGGTGCTGCGCCGCCGCCAGCAGTCGGGCCGCGGCGCGGGCGTGCACGTCGGCCAGCGCGACGGCCAGCCGGCACCGGCCGTCGCCACGACGGGGCAGCGCTGACCATGACTGACACCGGCAAAGAGGCCGGCGCCGAGGCACCGCTCACCGCCGAGGGCTCCGAGGTCGAGGAGGCTCCGGCCGAGAGCGGCTTCGAGGCGCCTACCCGCTACGGCGTGCTGTTCACCGAGAGCCGCGGCCAGGCCGTGCTCCACCCGGCGCGCGACGAGCTGGTCGACCTGGTGCGCCGGCTGCGCGACGAGGAGGGCTTCCTCGTGTGCGTGGACGTCACCGCGGTCGACTACCTGACCTACGACGCGCCCCGGGACCTCCCGGCGGGCGTCCAGCCCGAGCGGTTCGAGGTCGTCATCGGCCTGCTGTCGCTGCAGACCCGCGAGCGCCTGCGCCTGCGCGTCCAGGTGCCCGAGAGCGACCCGACCTGCCCGTCGCTGTTCGACGTCCACCCGGGGACCGAGGCCCTCGAGCGCGAGGTCTTCGACATGTTCGGGATCACCTTCGAGGGCCATCCCGACCTGACCCGCATCCTCATGCCCGAGGACTGGGACGGCCACCCGCTGCGCAAGGACCACCCGGTCGGCGCCATCCCGGTCCAGTTCAAGGGCGTGCAGAACGCGAGGTGACCCCATGGCGATGACGTCCAACCTCACGGCGGCCGACACGTCCGAGGGCCCGCAGGAGATGGGCCCCCGCTCGGGGGCCGACGCCCGCGAGGTCCTGCGCGAGGTGGGGTCGGTGCTCCGGCTGTCCGAGGCCGACGCCGCCGCGCTGGCCGACGAGGTCCCCGATGACGACGCCCAGACGATGATCATCAACATGGGCCCGGTGCACCCCTCCACCCACGGGGTGCTGCGGCTCATGCTCGAGCTCGAGGGCGAGACGGTGCTGCGGACGAAGCCGATCATCGGCTACCTGCACACCGGCATGGAGAAGACGGGCGAGACGCTCACGTACCTGCAGGGGCCGACGAACGTCACCCGCATGGACTACGCGTCCCCGCTCTTCAACGAGCTGGTCTTCTCCCTCGCCACTGAGACGCTGCTCGGGATCGACGAGGAGATCCCTCCCCGGGCCCAGTGGATCCGGATGCTCCTCACCGAGCTGAACCGGATGTCGTCGCACCTGCTGTTCCTCGCCACCAACGGCATGGACCTCGGTGCGGTGTCGATGATGATCTACGGCTGGCGCGAGCGCGAGGAGGTGCTCCGCCTGCTCGAGATGTTCACGGGCCTGCGGATGAACCACAACTTCATCCGGCCCGGGGGCGTCGCCGCCGACCTGCCCGACGGCTGGCGCGACGCCGTGCTGCGGGTGCTCGACCTCGTGTCGCCCCGCCTCGAGGAGTACGACACGCTGATGACCGGCCAGCCCATCTGGCGGGAGCGCCTGCAGGGCGTCGGCGTCATCACCACCGAGGAGGCCCTGGCGCTGGGCGCCACCGGGCCCATCCTGCGGTCGACCGGGCTGCCGTGGGACCTCCGCAAGGAGATGCCCTACCTCTACTACGACCAGGTCGACTTCAACGTCGTGGTCGGCAGCTACGGCGACTGCTTCGACCGGTACGCCATCCGGCTCAACGAGGTGCGCGAGTCGATCTCGATCGTCCGCCAGATCCTCGACCAGATGCCGCCCGGCGACTACCGCATCCAGGACCGCAAGGTCACGCCGCCGCCGCGGGCCCGCATCGACGAGTCGATGGAGGCCCTCATCCACCACTTCAAGATCTTCACCGAGGGCTTCAAGGTGCCGGCCGGCGAGGTCTACCGGGCCGTCGAGAGCCCGCGGGGCGAGCTCGGCTGCTACATGGTCTCCGACGGCGGGCCGGTGCCCTATCGCATGCACATCCGGGGGCCGTCGTTCGTGAACCTCCAGACCATGCCCCACATGCTGCGCGGCGGCCTGATCGCGGACGCCGTCGCCGTCATCTCGTCCGTCGACCCGATCATGGGCGAGGTGGACCGGTAATGGCGCGCCTCACGCCCGACAACGTGGCGATCGCCACCGAGATCATCAGCCGCTACCCGCGGCCCCGCTCGGCGCTGATCCCGCTGCTGCACCTGGCCCAGGAGCAGGACGGGTACCTGACCGAGGAGGCCATGGAGCACGTGGCCGAGCTGATCGGCATCACCCCGGCCGAGGTGCTCGGGACCGCCTCGTTCTACGAGATGTTCAAGCGCGAGCCGGTCGGCGAGTACGTCATCAACGTGTGCACCAACATCTCGTGCCTGCTCATGGGCGGCGAGGAGCTGCTGCACGCGCTCGAGCGCAAGCTGGGGATCAAGGCCGGCAACACGACGGCCGACGGCAAGTTCACGCTCGAGGACGTCGAGTGCATCGCGGCCTGCACCGAGGCCCCGTGCCTCCAGGTCAACTACCGCTACTTCCACCGGGTGTCCCCCAGCGAGGCCGACGTGCTGATCGACGACCTGCGGGCCGGGCGCAAGGCCGACGAGGTGCCGCGCCACGGCGTGCTCAGCCGCATCCGCCAGCGGATCCCCGAGGACCGCCGGGCCGGCGTGGCCTTGCCGGAGGACGGCACCGAGCCGGCCTGGCTGGCCCGCAACGAGCAGAGCGCGGACGGGGGTGGCTCGTGAGCGACATCCCCCGCATCGTCAGCTCCCGCTGGGACCTCGACGACGGCTACACGCTGAAGCGCTACCGCGAGACCGGCGGCTACGAGGCCCTGCGCACGGCCGTCACCACCATGACGCCCGACGAGGTGGCCGAGCAGGTCAAGGCCGCCAGCCTCCTGGGCCGGGGCGGCGCCGGCTTCCCGGCCGGCGTCAAGTGGGGCTTCTGCCCGCCGGGCGTGTTCCCCCGCTACCTGGTGGTCAACGGCGACGAGTCGGAGCCGGGCACGTACAAGGACCGCATCCTCATGGAGCGCGATCCGCACCAGCTCATCGAGGGGGTGCTGATCGCCTGCTACGCCATCGGCGCCAGCCAGGCCTTCCTGTACGTGCGGGGTGAGATGGCGCTCGCCCAGGAGCGCATCGCCCAGGCCCTCAACGACGCCTATGAGGCAGGGCTGATCGGCAAGCGCATCTTCGGCACCGACTTCTCGGTCGACGTGGTGCTCCACTGGGGCGCCGGCGCCTACATCGTCGGCGAGGAGACCGCCCTCATCGAGTCGCTGGAAGGCAACCGGGGCATGCCCCGGCTCAAGCCCCCGTACTTCCCGGCGGCCAAGGGCCTCTACATGCAGCCCACGGTCGTCAACAACGTCGAGACCCTGTCGAACCTGCCGTGGATCGTGGCCAACGGCGGCGCCGCCTTCGCCGCGCTGGGCGCCGAGCGCAGCCTCGGCACCCGGCTGTTCGCCGTGTCGGGCCACGTGAACAACCCCGGGGTGTTCGAGGTCGAGTTCGGCAAGACGACGTTCCGCGACCTCCTGTACTCGCCCGAGTACGGCAACGGCATCCGGGCCGACCGCAAGCTCAAGGCGTTCATCCCCGGCGGGGCGTCGGCGCCCTGGTTCTACGAGGAGCACCTGTCGCTGCCGCTCGAGGCGGGGGCGGTCGGCGCCGCCGGGTCGATGCTCGGCTCCGGCGCCATCGTGGTGATGGACGAGACGACCGACGCGGTGAAGGCCGCCTGGCGGGTCGTGCGGTTCTTCGCCCGCGAGTCGTGCGGCAAGTGCACGCCGTGCCGCGAGGGCACCAGCTGGCTGGAGAAGATCCTGCGCCGCATCCTCGACGGCCGGGGCCGGCCCAGCGACGTCGACAAGCTGCTCGACATCTGCGACAACATCAGCCCGCAGATCGCCTGGCCCCCCAAGCAGACGACGATCTGCCCGCTGGGCCCCTCCGCGGTGTCGCCGATCGCCTCGGCGATCATGCGGTTCCGCGACGAGTTCTACGCCTACTGCGGCGGCGGCGAGGTCACGGTCCCGGTGTCGGGCAAGGCCTACCTCTCGACCCCCTCCGCCCCTGACGCCGTCGGAGCCTCGTCATGAGCGAAGACGCCCTGAAGGTCACCATCGACGGCCGCGAGATCACCGCCCGCAAGGGCGAGCTGGTCATCGAGGCCGCTGAGCGCCACGGCGTGTACATCCCGCGCTTCTGCTACCACCCGCGGATGCGGCCGGTCGGCATGTGCCGGATGTGCATCGTCGAGATCGACACGGGCCGGGGGCCGGCGCTCCAGCCGTCGTGCATGATCGAGTGCACCGACGGGATGACGGTCGACACCGCCTCGGGGGTCACCAAGAAGGCCCAGGAGGGCGTGCTCGAGTTCCTCCTCGCCAACCACCCGCTCGACTGCCCGGTCTGCGACAAGGGCGGCGAGTGCCCGCTGCAGGACCAGACCATGTCCTACGGCCCGGGCGAGAGCCGGTTCGTCGAGGAGAAGCGCCACTTCGAGAAGCCGATCCCGGTCAGCGACCTGGTCCTGCTCGACCGCGAGCGCTGCATCCTCTGCGACCGCTGCACGCGGTTCGCCAAGGAGGTGGCGGGCGACCCGCTCATCCACTTCATCGACCGGGGCGCCGAGACCCAGGTCAACACGTTCCCCGGCGACCCGTTCGCCAGCTACTTCAGCGGCAACACCGTGCAGATCTGCCCGGTGGGGGCGCTGACCGCGACGCCGTACCGGTTCAAGGCCCGCCCCTGGGACCTCGAGCAGGTCGAGTCGACGTGCACCAGCTGCTCGGTCGGCTGCCGGGTGGTGGTCCAGTCGAGCCGCAACAAGGTCCTGCGCTACCAGGGCGCCGACGTCGACCCCGTGAACTGGGGCTGGCTGTGCGACAAGGGCCGGTTCGACTTCGAGGCCGTCAACTCGGCCGAGCGCCTGGGCCAGCCGTTGGTGCGCGACGAGGGCCTGCTGCTCAAGCCGGCCGCCTGGTCCGACGCCCTGCGCCGGGCTGCGGGCGCCATCCGTGAGGGGCTCGACCGCGGCGGCCCCAAGGCGCTGGCCGTGCTGGGCGGCGCCCGGCTCACCAACGAGTCGGCCTACGCCTGGACCAAGCTGACCAAGGGCCTGCTCGGGTCCGACAACGTCGACGCCCAGATGGGCGACGGCCTGCCCCCCGAGGTGGTGCTGGGCCTGCCCCGGGCCACGATCGACGACGCCTGCCGGCCGGGCGGGACCGTGCTGCTGCTCGGGCCCGACCCCAAGGAGGAGCTGCCGGTCCTCTTCCTCCGCTTGCGCCACGCCGTGCTCAACGACGGGGTCAAGGTGGTCGAGCTGGCGCCGACCGCCACCGGCATGACCCCGCTGGCCACGGTGTCGCTGCGGCACCGGCCGGGCGAGCAGGCCCAGCTCGTGCGGGCGCTCGTCTCCCGGTGGACCGGCGGTGAGGTCGCCGGCGTCGACGGCGACGAGATCCGGGCGGCCGCCGCCCTGCTCGAGAGCGGGCCGATCACGGTGCTGCTCGGCCGGCACAGCGTGGCCGAGTCGGCGGCGCCGCTGATGGTCTCGGCGACGACGCTGCACGAGGCCCGGCCCGAGGCCCGGTTCCTGTCGGGGCTGCGGCGGGCCAACATCCACGGCGCGCTCGAGCTGGGCATGGCCCCCGGCCTGCTGCCCGGGCGGGTCCTGCTGGACGTCGGGCGCGACTGGTTCACCGACCGCTGGGGCTCGGTCCCGGCCGAGACGGGCCTCGACACGGCCGGCGTCCTGCGGGCCGCGGCCGACGGCCGCATCGACACGCTGATCCTGCTGGGCGCCGACCCGCTGGCCGACTTCCCCGACCGCTACCTGGCCGAGCGGGGCCTGGCCGGCGCCCGCACCGTGATCGCGGTCGACCAGTTCCTCACCGAGTCGGTCCGCCAGGCCGACGTGGTCCTGCCGGCCGCCGGCTACGCCGAGGTGTCGGGCACGACCACCAACCTCGAGGGTCGGGTCAGCGTGCTGACCCAGAAGGTCACCCCGCCCGGCACCGCCCAACCCGACTGGGTGATCGCCGCCGACCTGGCCGACCGCCTGAGCCTCGACCTCGGCCTCGAGTCGGTGGAGCAGATCTGGAAGGAGATCGAGGCCGTGGCGCCCGCCTTCGCCGGCGCCACCCACGACCTGCTCACCGGCCCCGACGGGCGCGACGGCGTCGTCGTGCCGCTGCCCGAGCGGCGCGCCACCGACGGCGCCCCCGACCCCTGGGTTCCGGTGCCGGGGCGGACGGTCATCAGCCCGCCGTCCCTCGACGCCTACTCGCTGCGGCTCGTCGTGTCCCGCTCGCTGTACGACCGGGGCACGCTGGTCCGCAACTCGCCGTCGCTGGCCGAGCTGGGCGGGCCGGCCACCCTGCGGCTCAACCCGGCCGACTTCGACCGGCTCGGCGTCGCCGCCGGCGACGAGGTCCGCGTGACCTCCAGCCGGGGCCACATCACCGTGCCGGTCCGGCCCGACCCCGGCGTCCCCCGCGGCGTCGCCGCCTTGCCCCACAACCGGGCCGGGGGGCGGGCCAGCGGGCTGATCGACGCCAGCGCCCCCGTGACCGACGTCCGCGTGGAGCGTCCGTGATGCTGGCTCAGTTCTACGACCCGCTGCTCGGCGGGCACGTCGACGGCGGCGTGGTCGCCATCGTGCTCGGCAAGACCCTCGTCGCCTTCGGCCTGCTGCTGGTCAGCGTCATCCTCATGATCTGGTTCGAGCGCAAGGTCCTCGGCGACCTGCAGAACCGGGTCGGGCCCAACAAGGCCGGGCCGTTCGGCCTGCTCCAGACCGTGGCCGACGGGATGAAGCTGATCCTCAAGGAGGACCTCATCCCCGACAAGGCCGACCGCCGCGCCTTCGTGCTGGCGCCCTACCTGTCGGCCATCCCCGCCTTCGTGACGTTCGCCATCGTGCCGATCGGCGGCGGGTTCGACGGCGAGCACGACGGCACGGTCGAGATGTTCGGCCACACGACGTTCCTCCAGCTGGCGGATCCGCCCATCGGCGTGCTGCTCATGCTGGCCATGTCGTCGATCGCCGTGTACGGCGTGCTGCTGGCCGGCTGGTCGTCGGGCTCGAAGTACCCGCTGCTCGGCGCCGTCCGGGGCTCGGCCCAGATGATCTCCTACGAGGCGGCGCTGGGCCTGTCGGTGGTCACGGTCGTGCTCATGACCGGCTCGCTGTCGACGCACGAGATCGTGCTGCAGCAGTCCGGCGACGGCTACGGCGGCATCGTGCCGGGCTGGAACCTCATCACCACCGGCTTCGTGCCGTTCGTCATCTTCTACCTGGCGGCCACCGCCGAGCTGAACCGGCCGCCGTTCGACCTCGTGGAGGCCGAGCAGGAGCTGGTCGGCGGCTACTCGACCGAGTACTCGTCGTTCCGGTTCGCGCTGTTCTACCTGGCCGAGTTCATGAGCTCGATCACGATGTCGGCGATCATCGTCACGCTGTTCCTCGGCGGTCCGGCGGGCCCGACGCTCGTGGGGCCGGCGTGGCTGTGGGGCATCGTCTGGTTCTCGCTCAAGCTGTTCGTGTTCCTGTTCGCGCTGGTGTGGGTCCGGGCCACGCTGCCCCGCTTCCGCTACGACCAGCTCATGAACATCGGCTGGCGGGTGCTGATCCCCCTGGCCCTGGGGTGGCTGCTGCTGCTGGCGACCATCAACATCGCCCGCGACGAGGGCTGGAACCTGGTCGCCGTCGTCGCCGGTGGGTTCGTCGTGCTGGTGGCGGGCTGGTCGGCCCTGGCCGCCGCCGTCAACGTCGCCCAGCGCCGCCGCGAGACGGAAGAGGAGCTTGTGACCTGATGGGCTACCTCGACGGGTTCAAGGTCACGTTCCGGAAGCTGTTCGAGGAGCGGCTGACCCGGGACTACACGAAGGACCGCGGCGGCAAGCGGGTCAAGCCCGTCCGCCTCCACGGCCGGCACGTCCTCAACCGCTACGAGGACGGCATGGAGAAGTGCATCGGGTGCGAGCTGTGCGCCGGCGTCTGCCCGGCCCGCTGCATCTACGTGCGCGGCGCCGACAACCCGCCCGACGACCCCGTGTCGCCCGGCGAGCGCTACGGCTACATCTACGAGATCAACTACCTGCGGTGCATCCACTGCGACCTGTGCGTGGAGGCCTGCCCGACCGAGGCGATCACCGAGTCGAAGCTGTTCGAGTTCAGCTTCACCAACCGCCAGGACGCCATCTACACGAAGGCCGAGCTGGTGGTCGGCGACGACGGTCGCCCCCGGCGCCTGCCGTGGGAGGACTGGAGCGACCTCGAGGCGGTCGAGAGCAACACCTCGGCCTGGATGCGGGCCACCTCGCCGTCGGGCAACGCCGCCTACGAGGGGCGGACGGCCTGGTCGGGCGAGCTCGGCTTCGGCGTGCGGGCCCCCGAGCTGGGGCAGACCGCCGAGGGCGAGCGCACGCCCGGCGAGGAGGAATCGGCCGCCATCTTCGAACACCCCCACGTCCCGCACGGCCCGGTGGCGGGCGACGACGAGGCGCACGGAGCCAAGCCGTGATCGAGCTGATCGTCTTCGTGGTGGCGGGCGCCGCCTGCCTGGCCGGCGCCCTCGGCGTGGTGCTGAGCCGCAACCCGGTCCACTCCGCGCTGGCGCTGGTCGGGACGCTGTTCGGCATCGCCGTGCTGTTCATCGCCCAGGAGGCCAACTTCCTGGCCGCCGTGCAGGTCATCGTGTACGCCGGCGCCATCGTCGTGCTGTTCCTGTTCGTGATCATGCTGCTGGGCGTCGACCGAGCCGAGAACCTCAAGGTCGAGCCGCTGGTCGGCCAGCGGGTGGCCGCCGGGCTCGTCGGGCTCGCCGTGCTCGCCCTGTCGGTCACGGCCATGGCCAGCACCGACTTCGAGGTCACCGGCGTGGCCGGGGCGTTCGACCCCGACCGGCCCGACATCGACCAGCTCGGCGAGTCGCTGTTCCGCGACTACCTGTACGCCTTCGAGATCACGTCGCTTCTGCTGGTCATCGCCATCGTCGGCGCCGTGATCCTGGCCCGCCGGCCCAAGCGCAACGACGAGATCGTCGACCCCGGCCAGGCCGAGGAGGAGGCCGAGATCGCGGCCCGCGAGGCGCGCGCCGAGGCCCGGGCCCGGGGCGAGGCGGTCGCCAGCGCCGAGGCGGGCGAGTCCGAGCACGAGCACGAGTCCGAGCACGAGGAGGTCGGGTCGTGATCGCCGCCATCGAGGTCACGCCCGCCTGGTACCTGGTCCTGGGGGCCGCGCTGTTCGCCATCGGGACGGTCGGCCTGCTGGTCCGCCGCAACCCGCTGGTCATGTTCATGTGCATCGAGCTCATGCTCAACGCCGTCACGCTCACGTTCGTGACGTTCGCCCGCATGCTCGACGACATCAGCGGACAGTCGACCGTCGTGTTCGTCCTGGTGGTGGCCGCCGCCGAGGTCGTGGTCGGCCTGGCCATCATCGTCGCCCTGCTCCGCAAGCGGCCCGGGGCGACGGCGGACACCGCCGCCCTGCTCGAAGGCTGACGGGGGAGTTCCCGTGTTGGATCTGGTCTGGCTCATCCCCGCCCTGCCGCTCGCCGGCTTCCTGGTGCTGCTGGCGTTCGGCCGCCGTCTCGGCGAGCCCAACGCCGGCTGGCTGGCCACCGTGGCGTGCGGCGGGAGCTTCATCGCCACCGTGATCGTCTACGCCGGCCTCCTCGGCGAGCACGAGGAGGAGCGGCACTTCACCCAGACGCTGTTCGAGTGGATCCCGGTCGGCGGCTTCCAGGTCGACATGGGCTTCCTGGTCGACCCGCTGTCGATCACGATGGCCCTCTTCGTCACCGGCGTGGGGACGCTGATCCACCTCTACTCGATCGGCTACATGCACGGTGACGAGAAGTTCCCCAAGTTCTTCGTCTACCTGAACCTCTTCGTCTTCTCGATGCTCATGCTGGTGCTGGGGCGGAACCTCCTGGTGACGTTCCTGGGCTGGGAGGGCGTCGGCGCCTGCAGCTACTGGCTGATCTCGTTCTGGTTCACCGACAAGGCCAACGCCAGCGCGGGCAAGAAGGCGTTCGTCACCAACCGCATCGGCGACTGGGGCTTCATGCTGGCCATGTTCCTGGCCTTCGCCTCGGTCGGGACCATCGACTACGGCGAGCTGCTGGCCAGCAGCGAGGAGCTCGCCGCCGTCACCGCCACCGGCATCGCCCTGCTGCTGTTCGTCGGCGCGGTCGGCAAGTCGGCCCAGCTGCCGCTGTCGGTGTGGCTGCCCGACGCCATGGCCGGCCCCACCCCGGTCTCGGCGCTCATCCACGCCGCCACCATGGTCACGGCCGGCGTGTTCCTCATGACCCGGATCAACCCGATCCTGGCGGCCAGCTACGACTGGGCCCCCGACGTCATCGCCTGGGTCGGCGTCGTCACCGCCCTGGCGGCCGCCACCGTGGCGGTGGCCCAGAACGACATCAAGAAGGTCCTCGCCTACTCGACGGTGAGCCAGCTCGGCTACATGTTCCTGGCCGTCGGGTCGGGCGCCTACGTGGCCGCCATCTTCCACATGGTCACGCACGCCTTCTTCAAGGCGCTGCTGTTCCTCGGGGCCGGCTCGGTCATCCACGGGATGCACGACGAGCAGGACATGCGGCGCATGGGCGCGCTGCGCAAGCTCATGCCGATCACCTCGGCGACGTTCATCGTCGGCTGGCTGGCCATCGCCGGCGTCCCACCGCTCGCCGGCTTCTGGTCGAAGGACGAGATCCTGCTCGCCGCCTGGAACAACGGCGACACCGGCAAGGCGCTGTGGGCCATCGGCCTGGTGACCGCCCTGCTCACCGGCTTCTACATGAGCCGCCAGGTGTTCATGGTCTTCTACGGCAAGGCGGCCTGGGCCGAGTCGGAGGAGCACGGCGACGCCGAGGACCACGCCGCGTCCGGCGAGCACGCCGGCGAGGAGGCCGAGGCGCCGGCCGAGTCGGCGCCGGCCGCCGCCCACGGCGACGCCCACGCCGAGCCGCACGAGTCGCCCTGGATCATGACCGTGCCGTTGGTGGTGCTGGCCGTGCTCTCGGTCCTCGGCGGCGGCCTCAACCTGCCGTTCACCGACGACACCAAGGTCCTCGAGCACTGGCTGCACCCGGTGATCGGCGAGAACGAGGTCCACATCACCGTGGCCACCGGCGCCAAGGTCGCCCTGGCGGTCGTCGCCGTGGCCTCCGCCCTGGTCGGCATCGCCGCGGCCTGGGCGCTCTACCTGCGGCGCCGCACCCGCCCGGCCGAGCCCGCCGTGCTGGCCCACGCCTGGTACTACGACGAGGCGCTCGCCGCCTTCGTCGGCGGCCCCGGCGAGGCCGGCTTCGAGGGCATCGCCGCCTTCGACCGGACCGTCATCGACGGCGGCGCCGTGGGCCTCGGCCGGCTCGTGGCGCTGGTCGGCCGGGGGCTCCGCCACGTCCAGACTGGCTTCGTCCGGTCGTACGCGCTGGGGGTGGGCGTCGGCGTGGTCATCCTCCTCGGTTACTTCCTCACGAGGGTCAACTTCTGATGTCGTCTGCCTTTCTCGCTGCGGCCGAGGGGGCCGGGCACGCCCCGGACTTCCCGATCCTCACCGCCCTGATCCTCGTGCCCGCCGTCGGGGCGCTGGTCGTCGCGGCCGTGCCCCGGTCGCGGGGCGAGCTCCACCGGTTCACCGCGGTCCTGTTCTCGGTGGTCACCGCGGCGCTGGCCGTCTACCTCCTGGCCGCGTTCGAGGCGGGGGAGAGCGGCTACCAGTTCGAGATCGACCGGTCGTGGGTCGCCGACTTCGGCATCTCCTGGCACCTCGGGGTCGACGGCATCTCGCTGTTCCTCGTCGTGCTGACCGCGGTGCTGTTCCCGATCGCCCTGCTCGGCACCGAGCCCCACCACGACGCCAAGCCCTACTACGCCTGGCTGCTGCTGCTCGAGGCCGGCTGCCTGGGCGTGTTCGTGGCGCTCGATCTCTTCCTGTTCTTCGTGATGTTCGAGATCGTGCTCGTGCCGATGTACTTCCTCATCGGCCGGTGGGGCTACGGCAAGCGGGTCTACGCCGCGCTCAAGTTCTTCCTGTTCACGATGTTCGGCTCGGCGCTCATGCTGGTCGGCATCGTCGGCCTCGCCTTCCTGCACCGCGACGCCGTCCAGGACGAGCGGCAGGCGGAGGCGCGGGAGCTGGTGGCCGAGGCGCGGTCCGATCCCGGCGGGGTCGACGCCGCGACCGAGGAGCGGTTCGCCGAGCTGCGCGAGGACGTGCCGCTCACGTTCGACCTGGTCGAGATCGCCGAGTCCCGCACGGTCGTCGACGACTCCACCAGCGCCAACCCGATCGACTGGTCGGCGGCCCGGTGGCTGTTCCTGGCGTTCGCCGTCGCCTTCGCGGTGAAGGTGCCGCTGTTCCCGCTGCACACGTGGCTGCCCGACGCCCACACCGAGGCGCCGACCGCCGGGTCGGTGATCCTGGCCGGGGTGCTGCTGAAGCTGGGGACCTACGGCCTGCTCCGGTTCGGGCTCTACCTGTTCCCGGACGCGGCCTCGTTCTTCGCCCCGGCGCTCATCACGCTCGGCGTCGTCGGCATCATCTACGGTGCCATCTGCGCGGCGATGCAGAAGGACCTCAAGCGGCTGGTCGCCTACTCGTCGGTCGCCCACCTCGGGTTCATCGTGCTCGGCACGTTCGCCATCACGACCCAGGGGCTGCAGGGCGGCCTGCTCCAGAACATCAACCACGGCATCTCGACCGGGGCGCTGTTCCTCCTGGTCGGCTGGATCTCCGACCGCCGCCACACCCGTGAGATCGCGGCGCTCAACGGCCTGCAGAAGGTGGCGCCCGTCTTCGCCGCCGTGTTCACGGTCGTGATGATGTCGTCGATCGGCCTGCCGGGCCTCAACGGGTTCGTCGGCGAGTTCCTGGTGCTGGTCGGCTCGTTCCTCACCGCCCGGTGGTGGACGGTCGTGGCCGCCGCCGGCGTCATCCTCGCCGCCCTCTACCTGCTGTGGGCCTACCAGCGGGTGTTCCACGGCGAGCCCGAGGGCGAGAACACCGGCTTCGCCGAGCTGACCTGGCGCGAGGGCCTGGTGATGGCGCCGCTGCTGGCCGCCATCGTGTTCCTCGGGCTCTACCCCAAGCCGGTGCTCGAGCGGATGGAACCGTCGGTCGACCGGCTCATCCAGCACGTCGAGGACAACAGCGACCACGAGCAGCCGGCCGTCGCCGCCGACAACGGCTCCGGCGGGGCCGACGAGGCCCGCGGGTCGAGCGACGCCGACGTCGTCGAAGCGGAGGCGGGCGAATGATCGCCACCATGGGTGCCCTGTTCCAGCCCCTTCCCCAAGAGCCCCAGAAGCTGCCGTCGCCCAGCGTCGACTGGCTGGCCATCTCGCCCGTCCTGATCCTGGCCGGCGCCGCCCTGGTGCTGATGCTGATCTCCTCGTTCGTGCGGGGCCGCGGGGCGGCCGTCGCCTACGCCGCCATCACCTGCCTGGCCGGGCTGGGCGTCGTCGGCGTCTCCATCCCGCTGTGGCGCGAGGTGCAGGACCCCGAGCGCGGGCCGTTCACGACGTTCGAGGGGGCCGTCGGGGTCGACGGCACCGAGGTCTTCCTCACGGTCGTCATCGCCGCCTCGGTCATCCTCGCCGCCCTGTTCATCCACGACTACGTGCGGCGCGAGGACCTGCCGCGCGCCGAGCCCTTCGCGCTCCTGCTGCTGTCCGCCGCCGGCGGCGTGGTCATGGCGGCGGCCAACGACCTCATCATCCTCTTCCTCGGGCTCGAGGTGCTGTCGATCGCCGTGTACGTCATGGCGGCCCTCCACCACCGGCGGCTGTCGTCGCAGGAGGCGGGCATGAAGTACTTCGTGCTCGGCGCCTTCTCGTCGGCCTTCTTCCTGTACGGCATCGCCATGATCTACGGCGGCACCGGGACCACCAACCTGGTCCGCATCGTCGAGCTGTTCAGCACCAGCACGCTGACCGAGGACGGGCTCGTGCTCGCCGGCCTGGCGCTCATGCTCGTCGGGCTCGGGTTCAAGGTGGCGGCCGTGCCGTTCCACTTCTGGACGCCGGACGTGTACCAGGGCGCCCCCACCGCCATGGTCACGTGGATGGCCTCGGGCGTGAAGGTCGCCGGCTTCGCCGGCCTCATCCGGGTCTACGTGCTGGCGTTCCAGGCCTACCGCACCGACTGGCAGCCCATGGTCTATGCGCTGGCCATCGCCACGCTGGTGGCCGGGTCGATCCTCGCCGTCGTCCAGACGGACGTGAAGCGCATGCTGGCCTACAGCTCGATCGCGCATGCCGGCTACGTGCTCGTCGGCGTGCAGGCGGCCACGCAGGACGGGGTCCAGTCAGCGCTGTTCTACCTGGGCACCTACGCCTTCCTCGTCGCCGGGTCGTTCGGCGTGGTGACGCTCGTGGGACGCACCGGCGACAGCCGGCACGCCCTCGACGACTACCGGGGCCTCGGGCGCGAGCGGCCCGTGCTGGCGGTGCTGCTGGCCGTGTTCCTGTTCGCCCAGGCCGGGGTGCCGTTCACGTCCGGCTTCTTCGGCAAGTTCTACGTGATCTCGGCCGCGGTCGACGCCGGGTCGGTCGGGCTGGCCATCGTCGCCATGCTCGCCGCCGTGGTGGCTGCGTTCCTCTACCTGCGGATCGTGGCCAGCATGTACATGTCGGAGCCGGACTCGAACTCGGGCGACTCGGGCGACGCCGGTGACCGCCTGGCCGGCATCCGGGTCCCGGCGCCGGCCGGCGTGGCGCTGTTCCTGTGCCTCGTGGTCACCATCGGCATCGGCGTGTGGCCGGGCCTCCTGACCGAGGTGGCGCAGGACGCCGTGCCGGTGCTGAGCGCCCTCGGGTGACCCCGGGGCCCCTGCGGGGTGCCCGGGCCCCGGCGGGGTCCACCGCCGGCAATGGCCGCGGCGCGAGTGTGATGGAATTCCCGGCGCGCTGCCGACACGAATAAAACCAGCTCGTACCGCCCTTCGGGGCCTCGGCGCTTCGCGCCGGGACTGTCCTCATAATGTGAGTGAAGCACCCGCTCACGGGGAGCACCTCTCGCCGTGCCCATCCATCGCCTCAGTGATTCACGCCTGATCCGCCGATCGCAGCAGGGCGACCGGGATGCCTTCGCCGCGCTCGTCCAGCGCTACGACGAGCGATTGCGGGGGCTGGCGTACTCGCTGGTGGTGAACCCCGAGGCGACACGCCGGGTGCTGCGCGGCGCCTACCTGAAGGCGTGGCGCGACGTCGTGCGCACCGACCCGGACGACGACGCCGGGGTCTGGCTGTACCGCACCGTGTACAACGCCTGCATCGACGAGCTGCGGCGCGAGCCGCAGCCGGGGAAGGGCGGCGGCCAGGACGGCAGTGGCGGGGACGAAGCCGGCACGAGCGGCGACCCGGTGGTCGACGCCTTGGCCGAGCTCCCGCCCGAGCAGCGGGTCGCCGTGGTGCTGGTCGATCGCGAGGGGTTCAGCCGGGCCGGCGCCGCCCGCATCCTCGGGATCGATCGCGAGACGCTCGACCGTCGGCTGGCGCCCGCCCGCACCGCCCTGGCCCACGCCGCGGCCCGCCGGCCCCGCCCGCGGCCGCGTCCCCGGCCCCGGCCCGACGCCGGCGGGCCCGAGGGACGGCCGCGTCGGCGCCGCGCCGCCGCGGGCGCCGACCAGGGTGGCCGTCCCCGGCGTCGCCGCCCGGCCCCCGATCCCGCGGCCACAACCGCCGAGGCCCGGCCCCACCCGGGCGCCGGCCGGCGACCGGGCACGGGCCCGCGTCCCCGGCCCCGGCCCGACGCGGTTGGCCCGGAGGCACGGCCGCGTCGGCGCCCGCGGCCCGAGGCCGCCGCCCGGCGCCCCGGAGGTCCGAGCCCGTCCGGGTCGAGCAAGCCGGGTGCGGCCCCGTCGGGTGACCGGCCGCGGGCGGCGGCCGCCGGCCCGACGCCCGCCGTCCCGGCGGGGCCGGCCGGGCCCGATTCGCCGCCCACCTCGTCGCCGGCGCCGCCGGCGTCGCCGCCGGCCGCGGCACCGCCGCCGGTGCCCCCGCCGGGTCCCGCGGGCGCCGGCCAGGTGCCCCCGCCCCCGGGGAGCCTGCCCCGGTGAGCCGCAAGCGCCGCGCCCGCCGCCTCCGTGACGCCGGGCTGCGCCTGCCCCCCAAGGACGGCAGCACCAAGGCGGTGCCGGGCGTCCCCAACGCCACCGACCCCATCCCGGTCGACGAGGCGGTGTCGGTCGTCGAGGAGTCGGTGTCGGTCGTGAGACCCGCCGAGCCCGAGCCGCCGGCCGCCGATTCGCAGCCGGAGCGGTCGCGCCCGGACGGGCCGCCGGCCGGCGATTCGCAGCCGGAGCGGTCGCGCCCGGACGAGCCGCCGGCCGGGGACGTCCCGGCCGACGAGGCGCGGGCCGCGGAGGCGCAGGCCGCGGAGGCGCGGGCCAAGGCGCCGAGCCCGGCGTCGCCGCCCCCGCCGGTCCCTGAGGCACCCGGCGCCGCCGACGCATCGGCCGCCCCGCCCGCCGCGGCGAACGCGCCGGCCGCCCCGCCGCCCGACCGCGCCGCGGCCCAGCAGACCCTGCCGCTCGCTGAGCCCGCCCCGGCCGCGGGGCGGGCCGGCTCGGCCGCGGCGGATGCGCCACCGGCGTCCGCCGCCTCGGGGTCGGATGGCGCCGACGGCGCCACGCAGCCCGCCACGAACCGGCCGGACAGTGACGCCGGGCAGGCCGGCGAGCTGGCCGCTGCCCGGGACGGCGCCCCCGCCGCCGGGTGGGCCGGTGCGCCCGCGCCCGCAGGTTCCTCTGGCGATGGCCCGGCCGCGGGGCGGGCCGGCTCGGCCGCGGCGGGCGCCGACGGCTCATCCGAGCGCGCTGAGGCCGACGTGACCGCGCCCGCCGCCGGGCAGGCCGGCGTGGCCGGGCGCGCAGGTTCCTCTGGCGATGGCCCGGCCGCGGGGCGGGCCGGCTCGGCCGCGGCGGATGCGCCACCGGCGTCCGCCGCCTCGGGGCCGGCTGGCAGCGGTGGTGCCGACCGGCCCGACACCACCCGGACCGACAGGGGCGCCGAGCGGGCTGGCTCGGCCGGGGCGGGTGCCACCGGCGAGTCGGGTGGCACCGGCGCCACCGCAGCAGCCCGATCCGATGCGGGCGCTGACGGCTCACCCGCGCCCGGCCCCGAACCGGCCCGGCCGCGGGCGTCCTCGACCGCCGCCGACGCCTCGCCGCCCGCCGCCGGGCGGGCTGGCTCGGCCGAGGCGGGTGCCGACGGCTCACCCGCGCCCGCCGCAGCCGCCCCGGCGCCCGCGGGTGCTCCCGACGACGCCCCCGAGGCGGCGGCCGCTGAGCAGGCCGAGGCCACCGCTGGCGAGCGGGCGGCCCCGGCGCCCGCGGGTGCCGACGGCTCGGGCGAGCCGGCCGCGGCCCGGGACCGTGCGACCGCCGGGGATGGCGGCGCCGACGGCGCGGCCGACGGTGGCGCGCCACCGGGCACGCCCGCCGGGAACGACGACCGGGTGCCGGCCGCCGCCCCGGCGGCGAGTGTGGCCGACAGCGGCGCGGGCGCCGACGGCAAGGACGGCGCCGAGCGGGCCCCGGCTGGCGCGGGCGCCCGCGCCGGCTCGAGCACCGGCGCCGACGGTGAGCGGCCGGCCGCCGCCAGCACGGCCAGCCCTGCCGTCGAGGCCGACGCCGACCCGGTCGTGGCCGGGGCGCTGCGGACGATCGCCGTCCCCGACCACGACGACGCCTTCTGGGGCGACCTCGCCGCCCAGCTCGCCGACGAGCCGCAGCTCCGCCTGCGGCCCCGTGCCGCGGTCCGGCCCATCACCCAGCCGCCGCCGGTAATCGACGACCGGCTCCCGTTCGACGACGGGGGCGACCTGCGCCCTCGCGGCCGGTCGCGCAAGAAGCGGCGCCGCCGGGTCGTGGTCTGGCTGGTGGCGATCGCCCTGTCGATCGCCGTCATCGCGGTGGCGCTCGCCAACCGCGACGACGCGGGCGAGGACGTCCGCGCCGACGAGGCGACCACGACGACGGCGCCCGGCGGCGAGGGCGGGGAGGCGCCGGCCACCGAGGCCCCGACGATCGACCCGACCGCGCCGCTGCGGGCCGACGGCGTCGGGCCGCTGGCCATCGGGACCCCGCTGCGCGATCTGCCGGCGGCCGGGGCCCCGCCGATCGTGGTCGACCGGACGACGTTCGACGCCTCGGGCGGCACGTGCTTCGACGCCCGGGTCAGCGGCGTGGGCGACCTGGTGCTGCACTTCCGGAGCCCCGACCCGGGCGTGGGCATCGACGACCCGAACGAGGCCGTCCTCGAGGCGATCGCGGTCGACCCCCAGCTCGGGTCGCTGCGCACCACCGAGGCCGGCATCGGGCTGGGCGCCACCGAGGACGACGTGCGGGCCGCCTACCCCGAGAACATGACCGAGAGCGACCACCCGTACGGGGTCGGGCACGTGTTCACGGTCGATCCGCCGGACAGCGAGAACGGCATCGCGATCATGACCGACGGCCTGACCGTGAACCGCATCGCGGTCGGCGCCACCGACCTGATCGGCTACCCGGAGGGCTGTCCGGCCTGACGGCCGGCCCCGCCACGACGAGCCGCCCGACCCGGCGGGCCCGGCCTCACCCGACGCGAAAAATCGCAGCCTGGCGGCCATCTTGGCCCCTCGTGCGAACGATCACTAGGCTCCCGCCACGTGTCGGAACTCCTCCGCTCGTACCTCACCGCCGGTGTCTTCTTGGGCGTGGCGGTGGCGCTCGTGGCCGCCGTCATGGGGCTCGGCCGGCTCATCCGGCCCAACCGCCCGCAGCCCGAGAAGTACATCAACTACGAGTCGGGCGTCGACCCCGCCGGGTCCGGCTGGGGCCAGACGCAGGTCCGCTACTACCTGTTCGCACTCCTGTTCGTCCTCTTCGATGTGGAGGCCGTCTTCCTCTTCCCCTTCGCCACCCGAGCCGAGGCCTACGACTGGTTCGGTGCGGTCGAGGCGGGCGTGTTCGTGGTGATCCTGGCCCTGGGGTTGCTCTACGCCTGGAAGAAGAAGGTTCTCCGCTGGATCTGATGCCCACGATGACCAAGACCGCCAAGGGAACGTCCTGACATGGGGCTCGTCGAGAGCGGCAAGCTTCCCAAGCCCCTCACCTCGCTCCTCAACACGGCCCGCAAGTACAGCCTCTGGGCCTACCAGTGGGGCCTGGCCTGCTGCGCCATCGAGATGGGCGCGGCGTTCGCCTCCCCGCGCTACGACGTCATGCGCCTGGGCGTGATCCCGCTGCCGGCCAGCCCCCGCCAGGCCGACGTCGTGGTCATCTCCGGCACGGTGACCGACAAGATGGTCCCGGCGATCAAGCGGCTCTACGAGCAGATGGCCGACCCCAAGTACGTGATCTCGATGGGGTCGTGCACCAACTGCGGCGGCCCGTACTGGGACAGCTACTCGGTCACCAAGGGGATCGACCAGATCGTGCCCGTCGACGTGTACGTGCCCGGCTGCCCGCCCCGGCCCGAAGCGCTGCTCGAGGGCATCGTCCTGCTGCAGCAGCGCATCGGGTCCGAAGACATGGCGTCGCGCTGGCGCGGCGACCCGATCGTGGTGTCCTGATGGCCGACGAGACGGCGACCACCGAGGCACCGGAGGACCAGGCGCCCGAGCAGGAGACCGACGAGCTCCACCAGGGTCTGCTCGATCGGATGACGGAGGGCCTGGGCGACGCCATCGTCGGCAGCCACATCGCGCCCGGCCACGCCTTGTGGGTGCGGGTGAGGCGCGAGGCCTGGCGGGAGGCCGCCCGGTTCGTCCGCGACAAGCTCGACTGCACGTTCTTCGACTTCCTGTCGGGCATCGACTGGATGCCGTCGCCCTGGGGTCGTTACGAGGACGCCGCCGGCGTCGACGACCCCATCCCCGTGCCCGACCCCGACGCCCCGATCGAGACCGGCTACGCCGGCGGCGACACCCGGTTCCAGGTGTTCTGCCGTCTGGCCAAGGTGCGGCGGCCCCCGCACCACGCCGTGATCCTCAAGGCCGACGTCCCCGAGGACGACCTGCGCATCGACAGCCTCGTGCCCCTGTACGGGGGCGCCAACTGGCACGAGCGCGAGTGCTGGGAGATGTTTGGCATCACGTTCGAGGGCCACCCGGCCCTCCGCCACCTGTACCTGCCGGCCGAGTTCGAGGGGCACCCGCTCCGCAAGGACTTCCCGCTCCTCGCCCGGCTGGTCAAGCCGTGGCCCGGCATCGTCGACGTCGAGCCCATGCCCGAGGAGGCCGGCGCGAACGGCGGCGGCGACGGCGACGGCGGGGGCGACACAGAGGGAGGTGACGCATGACCGCCATCACCGAGCGCCAGCAGCTCGCCTACGCCGAGCGCCAGGCGGCGGAGGTCCGGGTCAGCGTCGAGCTCGAGACCGACGAGGGCATGACCCTTAACATCGGGCCCCAGCACCCGGCCACGCACGGGACGCTGCGCCTGATCGCCAAGCTCGACGGCGAGCAGGTGGTGTGGGCCGACGTGGCCCCCGGCTACATGCACCGGGGCTACGAGAAGCTCACCGAGGTGCGGACCTACCCCCAGGTCACGACGCTGATCAACCGCATCGACTGGCTGGGCAGCTTCGCCAACGAGGTGCCGTTCATCCTGGCGGCCGAGAAGCTGATGGAGATCGAGGCCCCGCCCCGGGCCCGCTACATCCGCACGATCCTCTTCGAGATGGCGCGCATCGCCAACATCGTGCTGTTCCTCGGCGACCTCGGGGTCCAGCTCGGGGCGGTCACGCCGGCGTTCTACGCGTTCCGCGATCGCGAGCACGTGCTCGACCAGATCGAGGCGGTCACGGGCGGCCGGTTCCATCCCAACTTCGACCGCATCGGCGGCCTGAAGGACGACCTGCCCAAGGGCTGGATCGCCGACACCAAGGCCGTCATGGTCCGGATCCGCAGCTTCTGCGACGAGATCGAGGACCTGCTGTTCGGCAACGAGATCTTCGAGGCCCGGACGCGGGGCATCGGTGTCGTGCCGGCCGACGTCGGCCTGTCCTACGGGCTGACCGGGGCCAACATCCGGGCCTCGGGCGTCGACTGGGACCTGCGCCGCGACGGGCCGGACGTCGGGCTCGCCCATCGCGACGTCGACTGGAGGGTGTGGACGCACCCGGACGGTGACAGCTTCGCCCGGTGCTGGGTCCGCCTGCAGGAGACCCGCGAGGCCACGAAGATCGTCGACCAGCTGTGCGACGGCCTGCCCAGCGGGCCGATCATGGCCAAGGTCCCGCGCATCATCAAGGTCCCGGCGGGCGAGGCCTACGTCGAGACCGAGAACCCGCTCGGCGCCATGGGCTACTACATCGTGTCCAAGGGCGACCTCGGGCCGTTCCGCACCAAGATCCGCTCGGCCAGCTTCTCCAACGTGTCGATCGTGCCGTGGCTGCTGCGGGGCGTGTACGTGCCCGACATCATCACGATCCTGGCCAGCCTCTACTTCATCCTGGGTGACATCGACCGATGAGCGGCGCCCCCCTCGCCACCGCCCTCATGACCGCCGTCGAGCTGTCCTGGTGGCAGCAGACCGTGCTGCGCTCGATCGGCGTCCTCGTGGCCGTGCTGATCCCAGCGGGCACGCTCGTCTACGTCTTCCTGTTCAAGATGATGAGCTTCATGCAGAGCCGGCTCGGGCCCATGGAGGCCGGGCCCTACGGCTCCATGCAGCTCCTCGCCGAGGTCGGCAAGTGGATCCAGAAGGAAGACCTGGTGCCCTGGCGGGCCGACCGCAAGCTCTTCGCCTTGGCGCCGTACGTGGTCGTCCTGTCGGTGTTCCTGATCTACCTGGTCGTGCCGTTCGGGCCCGACGCCTGGTTCACCAACCTCGACACCGGCGTGTTCTGGATCATGGCCGTGTCGTCGATCTCGGTCGTCGGCATCCTCATCGCCGGTTGGGCGTCGGCCAACAAGTACTCGCTGCTCGGCGGCCTGCGGGCGGCCGGTCAGCTCATCGCCTACGAGCTGCCGATGGTGCTGGCGGTGCTCGGCGTGGTCATCCAGGCCGGCACGCTGAACCTGCAGGACATCGTGGCCGCCCAGCACGAGGGTGAGATCTTCGGCTGGGGCTTCATCGGCAACCCGTACATCCTCACCCAGCTCGTCGGGTTCTTCATCTTCCTGGTTGCCACGCAGGCCGAGCTCACGCAGACGCCGTTCGACATGCCGATCGCCGAGTCCGAGCTGGTCTCGGGCTACATGACCGAGTACAGCGGCATGCGGTTCCTGCTGTTCTTCATCGCCGAGTTCGCCACCGCCGGTGCGTTCTCGGCGGTGGCCGCCACCCTGTTCCTGGGCGGCTGGAGCCTGCCGTGGGTCGACCTCGACGCCGACTACATGAACGTAATCGGCCCCATCGTGCTGCTGGCGAAGATGATGCTGGTGGCGTTCCTCATCTTCTGGGTGCGGTTCACCTACCCGCGCTTCCGTGAGGACCAGCTCCAGCAGCTCGCCTGGAAGATCCTGATCCCCCTGTCGCTGGTGAACATCCTGGCGACCATGGTCCTGAAGGTGGCCTTCTGATGGCCAAGCTCCCCGGCTCCAAGGTGCCCGGCCTGGTCAAGGGCCTGGGCGTGACGCTCAAGACGATGGCCCGCACGACGTTCCCGTCGCGGGGCATCAAGACGCTGATCCCGGCGCCCTCCAAGGGCGCGGCGACCGTGCAGTACCCCCACGAGAAGGAGACGCCGGCCCCCCGGGCCCGCGGCGTCATCGCCCTCAAGGAGGACAACTGCACGGTCTGCATGCTGTGCGCGCGCAGCTGCCCCGACTGGTGCATCTACATCGAGGGCCACAAGGACACGGCCCCGCCGCGCCGGCCGGGCGGCAAGCCCCGGACGGTCAACAAGCTCGACCGGTTCGACATCGACTACGCGCTGTGCATGTACTGCGGGATCTGCGTCGAGGTCTGCCCGTTCGACGCCCTGTTCTGGAGTCCCGAGTACGAGTACTCCGAGCTGCGGTTGGCCGACCTGCTCCACGACAAGGAGCGGCTCGGCGAGTGGATGCAGGCCGTGCCCGACTTCGAGCCCTACGAGGCCGGGTCGGAGCAGAAGGTGCGGAAGGTCCCGCGGTAGGGCCGAGGGAAGCGACATGGTGGCCCAGAACATCTTCTTCTACCTGTTCGCCGCGGTGATGGTGGCTTCCGCCATCGCCGTCGTGACGACCAAGAACGTGGTGCGGGGTGCCCTGTACCTGATCGTGGTGTTCGCCGGCGTCTCGGCGCAGTACCTGCTGCTGACCGCCGAGTTCGTCGCCGTCACCCAGGTGCTGATCTACATCGGGGCGATCATGGTCCTGATGCTGTTCGGCATCATGCTGACCCGGGCCAAGATCGGCCAGGAGGTCAACCTCACCAACGCCAACTGGGCCGTGGGCCTGCTGACCTCGGTGCTGCTGCTGGCGGTCATGGCCTACGCCCTGATCGACCACTTCGGCGACGACAAGCTGCCCGACGACCTGCGGCTCGACCAGGTGGCCGGCAGCAACACCGCCACGGTGAGCGACGCCATCTTCTCGCAGTACCTGATCCCGTTCGAGGCGGTGTCGGTGCTGCTGCTGGCGGCGCTGGTCGGCGCCATCGTGATCGCACGGAAGGACCGGTAGCGGTGGACTCCCTGATGCTCAACCAGTTCCTGCTCCTGGGGGCCGTGCTGTTCTGCATCGGTGTCTACGGCGCGCTGGCCAAGCGGTCGGCCGTCATGGTGCTGATGTCGATCGAGCTGATCCTCAACGCGGTCAACATCAACCTGCTGGCCTTCGGAGCGAACGCCGGCGACCCGGCCGGCGCCGTGTTCGCGCTGTTCGTGATCGCCGTGGCCGCGGCCGAGGTCGGTGTCGGCTTGGCGATCGTGCTGATCATCTACCGCAACCGCCAGAGCGTCGACCTCGACGACGCCAGCATGATGAAGGGGTAGGGCGCGGCCGATGCTCGAGAACGCCTGGATCATCCCGCTCCTGCCTGCGGCGTCGTTCTTCCTGATCCTCTTCTTCGGGAAGCGCATGCCCCGCAAGGGCAGCGAGATCGGCATCGCCGCCGTCGCCATCGCCTTCGTGCTGGCGCTCGTCGTCAACGTCCAGTGGTTCGACCACGTCAACAACCCGAACGAGCCCGCCGAGCACGAGACCGAGCAGGTCGAGCCGGCCGGGGAGGAGGAGCACGCCCTCGCCGCCGGCGAGTCGGCCGCCCCCGCCGCCTCCCGCGCCGCGTCCGCCGAGGCCGCGCCGTCCGCCGAGGACGAGGAAGAGCATCACGCCGTCGAGCCGGTGACCCGCCAGTGGACCTGGTTCCAGAACGGCGGCGTCGACATCGAGGTCGGCATGCTCCTCGACGGCCCGGCCGTGATGATGCTGTTCGTCGTCACGCTGGTGTCGCTGCTCGTGCACGTGTACTCGACCGACTACGTGGCGGGCGATCGGCGCTACACGCACTTCTTCGCCTTCCTGTCGTTGTTCACCGCCTCGATGCTCGGGCTGGTCATGGCCGCCTCCACGCTGCAGCTGCTCGTGCTGTGGGAGCTGGTGGGGCTCTGCTCGTTCGCCCTCATCGGCCACTGGTGGGAGGAGAAGCCCAACAGCGACGCCGCCCTGAAGGCGTTCATCACCAACCGCGTGGGCGACGTCGGCCTGATCTGCGGCGTGGTCATCCTGTTCTTCGCGGCCGGCGGGACGTTCGACATCCTCGAGATCAACACGGCAGCGGTCGAGGGGGCCGTGAGCGAGACGGCCCTCACCGTGGCGGCCTGCTCGCTGATCGCCGCGGTCATGTCCAAGTCGGGCCAGTTCGTGCTCCACACCTGGCTGCCCGACGCCATGGCCGGCCCCACCCCGGTGTCCGCCCTGATCCACGCGGCGACGATGGTCGTGGCCGGCATCTACATGGTCGGCCGGCTCTACGGCGTCTTCTTCCAGGGCCTCGACATCGGCACGTCCAGCGTCAACCTGCTCGCCGTCGTCGGCGGCGTGACCGTGATCGGCGGGGCCGGGCTGGCGTTCGTCCAGAACGACATCAAGAAGGTCCTCGCCTACTCGACCGTCAGCCAGCTCGGCTACATGGTCATGGCGCTGGGCGTGGGGGCGTGGACGGCCGCCTTCTTCCACCTGTTCACCCACGCCTTCTTCAAGGCGGGGCTGTTCCTCGGTTCGGGCTCCGTGAGCCACGCCGTGCACAGCTTCGACATGAAGAAGGACATGGGCGGCCTGCGGAAGTGGATGCCGCACACGTTCCGCACGTTCCTCGTGTGCACGGCGGCGCTGATCGGCCTGTTCCCGCTGGCCGGCTTCTGGTCGAAGGACGAGATCCTGGCCGGCGCCTCCCAGCTCGGGGCCGGCTACGACGCCTTCCTCGTGGTGGGCACGATCGGCGCCCTGATGACCGCGGCCTACATGACCCGGGTCATCTACCTCACTTTCTACGGCGAGTACCGGGGCCACGGGCACCCGCACGAGTCGGGCCCCCGCATCGTGGTGCCGCTCTACATCCTCACGGCGCTGGCCGTCGTGGCCGGCTTCGCCAACCTGCCCGACACCGGGGCGCTCAGCTGGGTCCCCGAGAGCGTGGCCCTGCGGTTCGAGCACTTCTACGAGCCGGTCGGCCCCTACTTCCCGAGCGAGCTGCCGGCGTTCAGCCACCCCGAGTTCGACATCGTGATCGCCATCGTCAGCACGGTCGTGGCGGTCGGCAGCATCCTCGCCGTCTACGCCTGGTACTGGCTGGGCAAGGGCCCGCACGGCATCACCGAGAGGTCGCGGGCGGCCCGGGCCGGCTACACGGTGCTGGCCAACAAGTACTACTTCGACCACCTCTACACCGACGTCGTCGCCGGCGGCACCAAGGGCCCGGTGGCCCGGGCCGTCTACTGGGTGAACCAGAACGTGATCGACGGCGTGGTCAACGGCGCCGGGCGCCTGGCCACCGCCTTCGGTCGGTTCGTGTACGCCCGGTTCGACCAGCAGGTCGTCGACGGCACCGTCCTGGGTTCGGCCGCCGCGGCCCGGCGCGGCGGCCAGGCGGCCCGCCGAATCACCACCGGGAAGGTCCAGCAGTACGGCGCCCTCCTCTTCGGAGCCGTGGCCGTGTTCGCCGGCGCGCTCATCCTCTTCGTCTGAAGGTTCACCGATGGACAACAACCAGTTCCTGACCGATTGGGGCCTGTCGATCATGGTGTTCCTGCCTCTGGCAGGAGCGCTCCTGATGCTGCTCGTGCCCAAGGCACAGGAGCAGGCCCACAAGGCGATCGCCCTCGTGACGGCCCTGGCGACGGCCGGCATGGGCGCGGCGGTGCTGGCCGACTTCGACTACGACCACACCGACCGGTTGCAGTTCGTCGTGAACGCCCGGTGGATCGACGTGATCGCCAGTCGGTACATCGTCGGCATCGACGGGCTGGCGGTACCGCTCATCGCCCTGACGCTGCTGATCGTCCCGCTGTGCGTCATCTACAGCTGGAACCACCTGCCCGAGCCCCACAACGCCAAGGCGTTCCTGATCCTGCTGCTGGTGCTGCACACCGGCATGCTGGGCAGCTTCGTGGCGCAGGACCTGATCCTGTTCTTCGTGTTCTTCGAGGTCGTCCTGCTGCCGATGTACTTCATCATCGGCGTGTGGGGCGGTGAGCAGCGGCAGTACGCGGCGATCAAGTTCTTCCTGTTCACGCTGTTCGGCTCGGCGCTCATGATCGTGAGCTTCCTCGCCCTGTTCTTCGTGACCGGGGCCGAGACGTTCTCGATGGTCGAGCTCGCCGAGCGCGTGGCCGAGCCCGCCCGGTTCGGCATCGACGCCATCCCGCTGTCGACCCAGGTGCTGATCTTCGGCGGCATGTTCATGGGCTTCGGCATCAAGGTGCCGATGTTCCCGTTCCACACCTGGCTGCCCGACGCCCACACCCAGGCGCCCACGGTCGGCTCGGTGATCCTGGCCGCCGTGCTGCTGAAGCTGGGCACCTACGGCTTCGTGCGGGTGGCGCTGCCGATCCTGCCCGAGGCCGCCATCGAGTGGGCCCCGTGGATCGGCCTGCTGGCGGTCATCGGCATCATCTACGGCGCGCTGGCCTGCCTGGCCCAGACCGACATGAAGCGGCTCATCGCCTTCTCGTCGGTGGCGCACATGGGCTTCACCATGCTGGGCATCGCCACGCTCACCGACTTCGGCCTCAACGCCGCGGTCATGGGCATGGTCGCCCACGGCCTCATCACCGGCATGCCGTTCTTCCTGGCCGGGTCGGTGAAGGACCGCTACCACACGCTCGAGATCCGGCGGCTGGGCGGCATCCTCGTCAAGGCGCCCCGCATGGGCTGGATCCTCGGCTATACGGCCATGGCCTCGCTCGGCCTACCCGGCCTGGCCGGGTTCTGGGGCGAGTTCCCGGCCATCCTGTCGACCTACAACCCGGGCGCCGGGCTGTCGGAGACGACGTTCCGGGTCTACATGGTGGTCGCCGCCATCGGCACGGTGTTCGCCGCCGGCTACCTGCTGTGGCTGTACCAACGGACGGCGTTCGGCACGCCCACCGACGAGTTCGCCGACGAGGACATCCCCGACGTGTCGATCCCCGAGTGGATCGCGTGGACGCCGCTCCTCGTGTTGATCCTCGCCGTCGGCGTCTACCCCAACCTGGTGTTCCGGGTGACCGACGGCCAGATGAGCGCGGTGGCCCAGGCGCTGGCCGCCATCGGGGGTTAGGCCGCGGTGACCGCCCTCCACGCCACGATCGCCAGCGTCGCCCAGCAGGCCGCCGACGGCTTCGTCCGGCCGGAGGTCGACTGGCATGCGCTCGCCCCCGACATCGTCGTGGTGGCGACGCTGAGCCTGGTGCTGGTCGCCGACCTGTTCCTGCCCGAGGACCGCAAGGGCGTGCTGCCGTCGCTGGCCGGCCTCGGCCTGCTCGGGGCCCTGATCCCGGTGCTGAGCCTCACGCTCGACGGCACCGACCGCGTGATGTTCGGCGGCGCCTACGCCGTCGACAACTACGCGCTGCTGGCCAAGGCGCTGTTCCTGGTGGCCGGGTACGTCGTCGTGCTGCTGTCGACGAACTACATCGCCGAGGGCGACTACGCCGAGGGCGAGTACTACGTGCTGCTGCTCTCGTCGATCCTCGGCATGACGATCATCGCCTCGGCCCGCGACCTGGTGTCGATCTTCGTGGCGCTCGAGCTGCTGTCGATCCCCGCCTACCTGCTGGCCGGCTGGCGCAAGACCGACCTCAAGGGCAACGAGGCCGGTGCCAAGTACTACCTGATGGGCGTGTTCGCCACGGCGGTGCTGCTCTACGGCATGTCGCTGCTCTACGGGCTGGCGGGCAGCACCCACCTGGCCGACATCGGCGAGGCGCTGGCCGGTGGCGAGTCGATCCCGCTCGTCTCGCTGGCGGTCGTGTTCTGCATCGCCGGGTTCGCGTTCAAGGTCTCGGCCGTGCCGTTCCACACGTGGGCGCCCGACACCTACGAGGGCGCGCCGACGCCGATCACCGCCTTCCTGTCGGTGTCGTCGAAGGCCGCCGGGTTCGTGGCGCTGCTGTCGCTGATCCTGATCGGCTTCGAGGGCCGGCCCGACGTGGTCCAGCCGTTCATGTGGGTGCTGGCCGCCCTGACCATGACGATCGGCAACGTCGTGGCGCTGCGCCAGACCAACGTCGTGCGGATGCTGGCCTACTCCGGCATCTCGCAGGCCGGGTTCATGCTGGCCCCGCTGGCGGTGGTGGGCGACATCGGCGACGGCGCCCTGCGGTCGATCCTCACCTACCTGCTGATCTACGCGGCCATGAACCTGGGGGCGTTCACCGTCGTCATGGCGGTGGCCCGCAAGACTGGCAGCGGCGAGATCAAGAGCTTCGGCGGCCTGTTCGAGTACGCCCCGACGCTGGCCGTGGCCATGACCGTGTTCCTGTTCGCGCTGGCCGGCATCCCGCCGCTGGCCGGGTGGCTGGCCAAGTTCGTGGCGTTCCGGGCCGTCGTCGACGGCGGCACGGCCTGGGCCTACGTGCTGGCCGTGGTCATGGCCGTCAACTCGGTGATCTCGCTCGCCTACTACGCCAACGTGGCCCGCGAGATGTGGATGAACCCGCCGCCCGACGGCGACCGGGCGCCGATCAAGGTGCCGGTGTCGCTGAGCGCGGCGCTGGCCATCACGGTCGTGCTCACGCTGGCCTTCGGGGTGACCCGGTGGGCGACGTCGCTGGGCGACGCGGCCGACTTCCTGGCGACGGTCGGGCCCTGACCGACCTCACGCCGGTCGAGGCGACGCTGGTCGCCGAGGTCCGCCGGCACGGGCCCCTGCCGGTCGAGGACGTCATCGAGGCGGCGCTGTACGCTCCCGGCGTCGGGTTCTACGAAGCAGGCGGCGCGGCCGGCGGTCGAGGCGGCGACTTCCTCACCAGCCCCGAGGTCGGCCCGCTGTTCGGGGCCGTCGTGGCCCGGGCGCTCGACGGGTGGTGGCGGGCGCTGGGCTCGCCCGACCCCTACGTCGTCGTCGAGGCCGGGGCAGGGCCGGGCACGCTGTGCCGGTCGGTCCTGGCCGCCCGACCCGCCTGCCTGGGGGCGTTGCGGTACGTCCTGGTCGAGCGGTCGGCCGCCCAGCGCCGCCGCCACGCCGAGACCCTCCACCTCGAGGACCCGGCGCTCGCCTTCGCCCCGGTCGACCCCGACACCGAGCGGCCGATCACCGGCTCGCCGGCGGGACCGATCTGCGTGAGCCTGGCCGAGCTGCCCCGGGTGAGCGGCCCGGCCGTCGTGCTGGCCAACGAGCTGCTCGACAACCTGCCCTTCGGCTTGGCCGACCGGCGGGACGGACGGTGGTGCGAGGTCCGCGTCGGCTGGGAGGAAGCCCCCGCCGGCGGGCGCGGCCGGTTCGTCGAGCGGGCGGTGCCCCTCGACGACGACCGGGCCGCGCTGCTCGACCGGCTGGCGCCCGACGCGCCCGAGGGCGCCCGCGTCCCGCTCCAGGACGCGGCGCGGGCGTGGCTGCGCGACGCCCTGGCGCTGGCCGGCGTCGGCGCCGGCGGGCGGGTCGTGGTCCTCGACTACGGGACCACGACGGCCGAGCTGGCCCGGCGGCCGCCGTCCGAATGGCTGCGCACCTACCGGGGCCACTCCCGGGGCGGCGGCTGGCTCGAGGGGCTGGGCACCCAGGACGTGACCGTCGAGGTGGCGTTCGACCAGCTGGCCGTGGTCCGGGCCCCGGCCACCGAGCGGAGCCAGGCCGAGTGGCTGCGGGCCTGGGGGCTGGACGAGCTGGTGGCCGACGCCGGGGCGGCGTGGACCGAGCGGGCCCACGTCGGCGACCTGGCCGCGCTCAAGGCCCGCAGCCGGGTCACCGAGGCCCGCGCCCTGGCCGACGAGTCCGGGCTCGGGGGGTTCCGGGTGGTCGAGTGGGCGTAGCCGCGCCCCTCGGGCTCGACCCGCCGGCGGGTCCCTAGCCGGTCGCCTCGCCCAGCTCGTCCTCGCCGGCTGCGCCGGCCGCGTCCGTCGCGTCGGTCGTGTCGGCCGGGTCGCGCTCCGGGCCCTCGGGCGCCGGCCCGGAGGCCGCGGCGCCGTCGGCCGCGGTCCCGCCCGCCGCCGGCCCGGACTCGAGCAGGCGCTCCAGCCCGGCCACCAGCAGGTCGAGGCCGAGCTCGAACTCGGCGTCGGGGTCGGAGGGCAGCTCCTCCTGCACCGTCGCCACGTTGGGGAACCGCTCGCGGTCGATCCCGTGCCGGCCGCTCAGCCGGCGCTGGCCCTGGCGGACGTCGTCCTCCACCCACTCGGCCACGTGGCCGAGCGTGAAGCTGGCGATCACCTCGAGCACCCGGTCGGCGGTGGCCAGGTCGAGCCCGATCGAGCGCAGCTCGACCAGCGCGGACTCGACGAACGCCGTCGTCCCCTCGGTCACGATCGGCCGGCCCGCCACCAGCCGCAGGGCGCGAGGGTGGCGCAGCAGCGTCGCCCGGAACGCTCGGGCGTGGTTGCGCAGCCGCTCCTGCCACGGCCCGGGCCCGGGGACGATGAGCGGCATCTCCTTGAAGACCTGCTCGACCACGCCCTCGATCAGGTCCTGCTTGTTCTCGACGTAGCTGTAGAGCGACATCGCCTCGACGCCCAGCTCGCGCCCGAGGCGGCGCATCGTGAGCGCGTCGACGCCCTCTCGATCCACCAGCTCGAGAGCGGTCCGCAGCACTCGCTCCCGCGAGAGGCCGGCCCGGGTCCGGGGAGGCATCACCGCCACCATGTCATGTCCGAACGTTGTCCGGCCAGGAACCGCCCCTGACTAGGGTGGCGGTCGGCCCTGCGAACCCGACCGTCCCGAGGGGGGAGATCCCATGGCCGACGAGCAGACCGCCGCTTCTGCTGCGATCGAGGACTACCTGGTAGAGAGCCGGACGTTCCCGCCGCCCGAGGGCTTCAAGAAGGACGCTCTGATCACCGGCGCCGAGGTCTACGAGGAGGCCGAGCAGGACTGGCAGGGGTTCTGGGCCCGGCAGGCGTCCGAGCTGCTCGACTGGTACGAGCCCTGGGACACGATCCTGGAGTGGGACCTACCGTTCGCCAAGTGGTTCGTCGGCGGCAAGCTCAACGTGTCCTACAACTGCCTCGACCGGCACGTGGCCGCCGGCCGGGGCGACCGGGTCGCCTACCACTGGGAGGGCGAGCCCGGCGACACCCGCACCATCACGTACGCCGAGCTGCTCGACGAGGTCCAGCGCTTCGCCAACGTGCTCAAGGGCCTGGGCGTCCAGCGCGGCGACCGGGTGGCCATCTACATGCCGATGATCCCCGAGCTGCCGGTGGCGATGCTGGCCTGCGCCCGCATCGGCGCCCCGCACTCGGTGGTGTTCGGTGGCTTCTCGGCCGACTCGCTGTCCGATCGCATCAACGACGCCTCGTGCAAGGTGCTGGTCACCGCCGACGGCGGCTACCGGCGGGGCGCCGCCCACCTGCTGAAGCCGACGGCCGACGTGGCGCTGGCCGACACGCCCTCGATCGAGAGCGTGGTCGTCGTCAAGCGGGTCGACGAGCACGTCGAGATGGTCGAGGGGCGCGACCACTGGTACCACGAGCTGATGGCCGAGGCCGAGCCCGAGTGCCCGCCCGAGCAGATGGACAGCGAGGACCTGCTCTACCTCCTGTACACGTCGGGCACGACGGCCAAGCCCAAGGGCATCATGCACACGACGGGCGGCTACCTGACCCAGGTCGCCTACACGCACCGCTACGTCTTCGACCTCCACCCGGAGACCGACGTGTACTGGTGCGCGGCCGACATCGGGTGGGTGACCGGCCACAGCTACATCGTCTACGGGCCGCTCGCCAACGGGGCCACGAGCGTGATCTACGAGGGCACGCCCGACACGCCGGGCAAGGACCGGCTGTGGGACATCGCCGAGCGCTACAAGGTCACGATCCTCTACACGGCCCCCACCGCCATCCGGACGTTCATGAAGTGGGGCACCCAGGAGCCCGAGCGCCACGACCTGTCGTCGCTGCGGCTGCTGGGGTCGGTGGGCGAGCCCATCAACCCCGAGGCCTGGATGTGGTACTGGACCCACATCGGCGGGGGCCGCTGCCCGATCGTCGACACCTGGTGGCAGACCGAGACCGGCGCCATCATGATCTCCCCGCTGCCGGGGGCGACGACGCTCAAGCCCGGTTCGGCCACGTTCCCGCTGCCCGGCATCGCCGCCGAGGTGGTCGACGACGAGGGCCGCCCGATCGAGAAGGGCGGCGGCTACCTGACCCTTACCCGCCCCTGGCCGGCGATGCTGCGGGGCATCTGGGGCGATCCCGAGCGCTACCGCAAGACCTACTGGGACCGGTTCGGCGACCGCTACTTCGCCGGCGACGGCTGCAAGCTCGACGACGACGGCTACCTGTGGTTGCTGGGCCGGGTCGACGACGTCATGAACGTCTCCGGCCACCGCATCTCCACCACCGAGGTCGAGTCCGCGCTGGTCGACCACCCGGCCGTCGCCGAGTCGGCCGTGTGCGGCGCCACCGACCCGGTCACCGGCCAGGCCATCATCGCCTACGTGACCGTGCGAGGCGGCAACGAGGCCACCCCCGAGCTGGGCGAGGAGCTGCGGCGTCACGTGGCCACCAAGATCGGCCCCACGGCGCGGCCCAAGACCATCATCTTCACCGACGAGCTGCCCAAGACCCGCTCGGGGAAGATCATGCGCCGCCTGCTGCGCGACGTCGCCGAGGGCCGCGAGCTGGGCGACACCACCACCCTGGCCGACCCCAAGGTCGTGGAGGAGATACGCAACCGGGCCGCCGCCCAGCCCCAGGAAGACTGAGCACGCGGGGAGGCCCAGCTGGATGTTCTGATCCGGCCCGCCCAGCCCGAGGACACCCCGGCGATGGGGTCGGTCTGGCTCCGGGCCGCCCTCATCGGCTACGAGGGCATCTTCCCGCCCGGGACGCCCATGCCCGCGGTCGAGGCGGTGGCCGAGGAGTGGCACCAGGCCATCACCCAGCCCTGGGGTCGCGCCGCCTACTTCGTGGCCTGCGACGCCACGCCCGAGCACACGGTGGTCGGCACGGTGGCGGCCGTCCCCGACGCCGAGGAGTCGACCCGGGGCCACCTCCAGGCCCTGTACGTCGACCCCGGACACTGGGGCCGCGGGGTCGGCCGCGCCCTGCACGACGCTGCGCTCGACCACCTGCGGGCCGCCGGGTTCCGGGTGGCCGTGTTGTGGGTCATCGAGGCCAACGTGCGGGCCCGAGCCATGTTCGAGCGGTGGGGGTGGCGGTCGGCACCCACCCGCCAGACCGAGATCGCCGGCGTCGACGAGGTCTGCTACATCCGCTCGCTGTAGCCGGCGGCTCGTCGGGCCGCGGGCTCTCAGGCGCTCTCAGGTGGTTCCCAGACAACCGCCATACACTCGGCCCCGTGAAGAACACCTTCAAGACGTTCGTCCTGCTCGCTGGCCTCGGCGGGCTGCTGGTCATCATCGGCCAGCTCGTCTTCGGCGGTGCTGGCGCCATCATCGGCCTGGCGATCGGCTTGGCGTTCGTCGGCTTCTCGTACTGGAACAGCGACAAGCTCGCCATCCGCGCCGCACGGGCCCAGCCCGTGACCGAGCAGCAGATGCCCGAGTACTACGCCATCGTCCGCGAGCTGACGCAGAAGCAGGGCATGCCCATGCCCAAGCTCTACGTCACCCCCGACGAGCAGCCCAACGCCTTCGCCACCGGCCGCAACCCCGAGCACGCCGCCGTGGCCGTCACCCGGGGCATCCTGCGCATCCTCGACTGGGAGGAGTTGCGGGGCGTGCTGGCGCACGAGATCAGCCACGTCGGCAACCGTGACATCCTCATCGGCTCGGTGGCGGCCGCCATCGCCATGGGCATCACGATGGTGGCCAACTTCCTGCAGTTCTCCGCCTTCTTCGGCGGGGGCGACGACGACGACGGCGCCAACCCCATCGCCCTCCTGGCGCTCGCCCTCCTCGCCCCCATCGCCGCCGGCCTGCTGCAGATGGCCATCAGCCGCAGCCGCGAGTTCGAGGCCGACCGCACCGGCGCCAAGATCATCGGCGACGGCGAGCCGCTGGCCCGGGCGCTGCTCAAGCTCGAGGCCGGCGCCCGGCAGATCCCCATGGACATCGACCCGGCCCACGCGTCGGCGTTCATCGTCAACCCGCTCACCGGGCGGAAGATGAACTTCGCCAACCTGTGGCGCACCCACCCGTCCACCGAGGACCGGGTCGCCCGCCTGCGGTCCCGCGAGTGGGCGCGGTGACGGCCCGGCGGGCCTGAGGCGCAGGCGGCGGGCCTGCGCCTTGCGGGCCCGCTCGCCGGCGGGCCTGACCATCGGTCGCGGGGCGAGCCGGGCGCCCGGCCGCCGCCCGGTCAGTCGCGGAAGTTGGTGAACTGCAGGGGGATGCCGAAGTCCTCCTCGCGGAGCGACTTGATGGCCGTCTGCAGGTCGTCGCGCTTCTTGCCCGACACCCGCAGCTGGTCGCCCTGGACCTGGCTCTGCACGCCCTTGAGGCCGAGGCCCTTGATGAACTTGTTGATGGCCTTGGCCTTCTCGCTCGAGATGCCGGCGACGAGGTTGGCGACCTGGCGGGCCGTGCCGCCGGCGGCCTCCTCGACCTTGCCGTAGTCGAGCGCCTTGAGGGACACCTTGCGCCGGACGAGCTTCTCCTCGAGCACCTGGCGCAGGGCATTTAGCCGGTCCTCGGAGACGGACCGCATCGTGATCTGGTTGTCGCCGAGCTCGATCGAGCTGTCGGTGCCCTTGAAGTCGTACCGGTTGGCGACCTCCCGCGACGCCTGGTCGACGGCGTTGCGGACCTCCTGCATGTCGATCTCGGAGACGACGTCGAAGCTGGGCATGGCGCCTCACGTTACATGTGGTGAGGACCCGATCCGAGGCACTAGAGTGCCACCTCCCAGGGTCGGTGCCCGAGTGGCCAAAGGGAGCAGACTGTAAATCTGCCGGCACTGCCTACGGAGGTTCGAATCCTCCCCGGCCCACCACACAGCGAGCGCCGCGTCGCCGTATCCCCACCCCCGACCGCGGGTACGCGGAGGGGAGACCTCAGGGGAGGAGACAACCGATGACGTGGTTGATCGTGGCGCTCGTCGCCGTCGGCGTCGTGGCCGCCATCGCCGCGCTGGGGGCGCACCGTCGATCGCGGCGGGCCGCGCTCGAGCGGCGCTTCGGCCCGGAGTACGACCGGGCGGTCGCGGCCCACGGCGGCGACCGGCGGCGGGCCGAGGCCAGCCTGCGGGCGGTGGCCAAGCGGCGGGACGCGCTCGACGTGCGGCAGCTGGAGCGGCCCGAGCGGGCCCGGTACGCCGAGCGCTGGCGCCAGACCCAGCTCGGCTTCGTCGACGAGCCGGCCGGCGCCGTGCGCCAGGCCGACGCGCTGGTTCACGAGGTCCTGCGGGAGAGGGGCTACGCCCCGGACGGCGGCGCGGAGGCGGCGGTCGACGCCGGCGCACCTGCCGAGGCGCTCGCCGGTCCCCGGGCCGACGTCGACGCCGGCTCCCGCGCCCGGCCCGACGCCCCGACCGCCGGAAGCGTCGGCGGCGGCGACCGGGAGGACGACCGCTTGGCCCTCGTGGCCGCCGACCACCCTCAGCTGGTGGCCGACTACCGGTCGGCCCGCCCGGCCGGGCAGGTCGACGGGGCGGGCGTCGACGCCCTCCGGGAGGCGTTCCTGCGGGCCCGGGCGCTGTTCGACCGGCTGGTCGAGGGCCCCGAGGACGCCGCCGCCGGCTCCCCGGATGCGGGCGACTACGGGTCGGTGGCGGGGGAGCGGCGCGCCCCGCCCGGCTGAGCCGCCGGCGAACGTGCGCGAACAGGGTTCGCAGAGGCACGATGACCGGACATGAAACCGGTCATGAGGCGGCCATGAGCGCGTGAGCTCGCCGATCGAGGCGGTGGTCCTGGACCTGGGGGGTGTCGTCTGCCGGTTCGCGCCCGACCGACGCCTCCAGGCGCTGTCACGCATGACCGGCGTGCCGGCCAGCGACATCCACGCCACCCTGTGGGCGTCGGGCCTCGACGCCCGGGCCGACGCGGGCGACCTCGAGCACGACGAGGCCTACGTCCAGGTGCTAGACCGCCTGGACGGCAAGCTGACCGCCACCGACCTGCGGGTGGCGTGGGCGGCCGCCTTCGAACCGGACGAGGAGGTCCTGGCGCTGGTGCGGGCGCTCGACCGGCCGACCGTCCTGTTCTCCAACAACGGTCCGATCACCGAGGACTGCCTCCAGCGCGAGCTGGCGGTCGTCGGCTTCGCCTTCGACACCGTGCTGCTCTCGTGGCGGCTGGGGGCCACCAAGCCGGCCGCCGAGGCGTACTCCGCCGCCGCCAAGCACATCGGGGTCCGGGCCCAGGCGCTGCTGTACGTCGACGACGACGGCGACTGCGTGCGGGCCGCCGCCCACCGGGGCTGGATCGCCCACCCCTACCGGGGCGCGGGGCGCTTGCGTCGCCTGTTCGAGGCGCACGACCTGCTCCGGCGCCACCGGTGAACGACGGGCGCCTGCGACGCCCGGATCTCGGAGCCGCTCAGGTGAGCAGCAGCTCCATCACGATGACGTCGAGCCACCGGCCGAACTTGCGGCCGACCTCGCGCTCGGTGCCGACCACCTCGAACCCGAGGGACCGGTGGAGGGCGACGGACGACTCGTGCCCGCCGACGATGCGGGCGAAGATGGCGTGGAAGCCGTGGGCCCGCCCGACCCGCACGAGCTCGGTCAGGATCGTGCGGCCGACGCCGCGGCCCTGGCGGTCGCGGCGCACGTAGACCGAGTCCTCGACGCTCGTGGCGTAGGCCGGGCGGTCGCGCCAAGGTGACAGTGAGCCGAAGCCGACGATCTCGCCGTCCTCCTCGGCCACGACGACGGCGTGAGCGCCGCTGCGGGCCTCGATCCACCGGCGCTGCTCCTCGAGCGAGCGCGGCACGAGGTCGAAGGTGACCGTGGAGGTCGTGACCTCGAGGTTGTAGATCTCCCGCGTCGCCTCGGCGTCGTCAGGGCGCGCCAGCCGGAGGGCGACCGCCAACTCAGTGCCCTCCGCGAGGTTCAGTCGTTGGCCAGCGCCGGCTCGACGAGCGACAGCTCGCCGGCCAGCGCCTCGAGGCGGGCCCAGCTGGCGATCGCCTCGTCCTCGGTGAGGAGCATGACCTGCAGGTCGCCGACGAGGCCGGGCAGCAGCTCGAGCAGCAGCGGCACGACGGCGGGCTCGAGCTGGTCGAACGTCTCGTCGAGCAGCACGGGCGGCCGGGCGCCCGTGTTCTTGGTGGCCGCGTTGAGCTGGGAGACGATGGCGTGTGCCAGGGCGACGGCGTCGTCGTCGGACAGGTCGGGTGCGCTGGAGGACAGCGACCGCAGCGCGGCGATGTGCTGGCGCAGCCGGGCGGCGGCCTGGATCTCGGTGCGGTGCTCAGCCGCCCAGCCGACGTCGATGTCGCCGGCGAGCTGGTGCCACGCGGCGGGATCGGCGTGCGGCGACCCGTCGAGCAGGGCGTCGGCCGCCCCCCACAGCGCCACCTGGTCGACCGCCGACAGCGCCCGGACCGCGTCGTTGCGCGGCGAGCGGTCGTGGAGGTCGGCGGCGGTGATGCGGGTGATGGTGGCCCGGCCGTAGGGCCCGGTGAGCATGTCGACGTTGCCGTCGTAGCCCCGGAACTGGTCGGTGACCTCGGTCGACGTGTTGACGTCGATGACCCGGTGGGGACCCGAGACCGGGCGGAGGACGACGAGCCGGCGGCCGGCGTCGTCGATGGCCTCGGCGTGCACGCCCTGCGCCGTGCCGTGCAGCGCGCCGGCCATGAGGCTGGCGAACGCCGCCCGGGCGTCGGCCGGCATGCCTCCCATCACGGTCAGCCGCGGATGGAAGTCCACGGACGCAGCGGTGCCTTCGCCTTCTACGATCAAGCGTTCCACCAGCACGTGGGGAGTATCGGCTCGTTGCCCCCGCGACTTGAGCAACTTCTTTACGAAAGTGTGGCGAACAGGCGACGAGCTCACCCTCCGTGGTCGGCCGACCCCGTGGGGCGACCTCACTGCGTGGCGAAGCGGCAGCGCCACGGCCCGTGGCGAGCGCCGCGTTTGGCTCCCGTCGCTCGCGCGGGTACGCTGTCTCGCTCGGTCGCGGCCCCGGCCGCGTCCTGCCCCCTTAGCTCAGTCGGCAGAGCACAGCCATGGTAAGGCTGGTGTCGTCGGTTCGATTCCGACAGGGGGCTCCACAGCAGGGGCGGCGTAGCTCAGTTGGTCAGAGCACTCGGCTCATAATCGAGTTGTCGCGGGTTCGAGTCCCGCCGCCGCCACACGACCCCGATCCTCCGCACGAGGAGTCCCCGAGACCATGGCCAAAGAGAAGTTCGAGCGGACCAAGCCGCATCTGAACGTCGGCACGATGGGTCATATCGACCATGGGAAGACGACGTTGACGGCGGCGATCACGAAGGTGTTGGCGGAGGCCAACCCTTCGGTGCAGGCGATGGCGTTCGAGGAG